>CACZFN010000001.1 GCA_902780505.1 uncultured Ruminococcus sp.
GGGTGAAACGATTCCGAACACCGAAACGCTGAAGCTCCTTTCCGAGCTGTTCAATGTGTCGATCAACGCACTGTTAGGCACTCCGGGAAAGCTGATCTGTCAGTGCTGCGGTATGCCGCTTGATGACAGTATCATAAGCCACGAAGCAGACGGCACTCTCAACGAGGACTACTGCAAATGGTGCTATGCTGACGGTGAATATATGTACAGCAATATGGACGATCTGATCGAGGTCTGTGTCAAGAATATGGCGAGTGCAGAGCACCCCGAGAGCGAAGTCAGAGAATATCTGAGGTCGGCTCTGCCGCAGCTTGACTACTGGAAGCGATACGAACAGCTTTCGGACGGCGGAGAGTTTGAGAAGTTCAAGCAGACACTTATAGACGAGATAAACGCTTTGCAGATCGAGGGTATGCCGAAGTTGGATAAACTGGGTGCCCTTGTGGGAAGTTATGTAAATCTGCCGTACAGACTGCCAAACGGAAACGCTGTGAAATTCCTTGACGATAACACGACCTATCTCGGCAATCAGCTTGAAAGCGAGTTCGGCGGTGATCGGTGCTTTGGGGTGCTTGCGAATATGGAGTTTATTCTTGTCTGTACCTATGAAAAGGACGGTAAAAATCCCGAGCTTGTAATATACAAAAAACGTTAATAACATGATTTTAAGGAAAAATGACTTTTGATTAAAAACAGAAAACTGGAGATTGCAGTGTAACCGGGAGGTTTGCTGCAAGCTCACAAGCCTCCCGGAAGTATGGATATAATACACTTTCAGGAGGTATCCCCATGAACAGGGAACATAAGAAAAGACTATTTGAAAAAGGTTATTATAAAACGCACCCATGCAATGATAAATTAATATGTAGATTATCTGACCGTATAATTGCTCTCGCAGAGGTCTCAGAGGGGGCGGGTATGCCGATTTTTCAAATCAAAGCAGCGCTATACTTAAACTCCACAAATACTTCCTTGTCAACTGCCAAAAAATGCGTTATAATAATATCAACAAAAGCGCTTTTGAACTTGATAAGGAGTGATAATAATGACAATCGGAGCAACTATAAAACAGCTTAGGCAGGAGCAGGACATCTTGCCGATGCCCTCGGCATAACCTCACGGGCGGTAAGCCAGTGGGAGACTGACAGAACAGCGCCCGATATTTCCCAGCTGCCGGCACTTGCGAATTTCTTTGATGTGACGACAGACCATTTGCTGGGGGTGGATATAGCACGCAAGGAGGAGGAAGTTGGTAAGATACTAAAGCGGGTAAACGATTTTCAGGAGCAAGGCGATCATGAAGCTTCGGCTAAATATCTCAGGGAGCGGCTGAAAACATATCCCAACGAGCCCGATCTGCTTACTAACCTTGCATCTGCTTTGCAGACTTTCTATTTTCATCAGGGAAAGGCAGACACAGAGGAGCTTAAAAAAGAAAAGTCTGACGAGATTATAGCCCTGTGCGAAAGGGCGCTTAAATACTACAAGCCTACCGATGACAATAACTTCACAAAACAGGTGCTTATCGGTCAGTATGTCTATTATCTGCACGATAAGGAAAATGGCGAAAGGCTTGTCATGTCGCTGCCAAATGTATATTGCACAAGAGAAAGGTTTTTAGCTGATCTTCACGAGGGAAAGGAAGCCCTTGCACGCAGGCAGTCTGCTTTGCTTTGGAGCATGACACAGATGATGCACCGTCTGTTTTGGGAAATATCCCGTGATGATCTCTACACCTGTGAACAGAAAATAGAGATACTAAAGACAGATGATGCCCTGACAGAGCTGATAACAGGCGGAAAGCCGAACTTTTTTCACTGTAAATTATCGGTCAATGCAGCAACAGAGGCAGAATTATACTTAAAAATCGGTGATAAAGAAAAATCCCTTGATATGCTTTGGTCTGCATACGACCATGCCGAAAGCTACATAAACCGCCCCACCGGAGAAAAATATGCCCCCTGCTGGCTTAGCGAGATGGACGACGATCAGATAAAAGTCCTCAAAATGGATCCCAAAACGAATTTTGATACTATATATGATATTATCACAAAGCCCGACAACAAATTCTGCGAGGTGTTTGCCGGCAACGAACGCTTTGAGCAGCTTGTGGAAAAGCTGAAAGAAAAGATAAGCAAATAATTGTTTGCGGCATACCTGCTTTGTGGGTATGCCGCATTTACATTTACATAGAAAAAGCCCCCGATGTAAATAACATCGAGGTGCTTTGATCCACTTATTTGACTGTTTTAGTTGTCAGATAGTTAAAAAACTTCTGTGTGTCACCTGCCCCTTTTAACGGAAATACCCCTAACAGGCGTTATGCAGCCTTAATTACATATTTTCAAGTTCGTCTTTCCACTCGCTTGTGATCTCTGCTCTTGCACGCATCTGGCTGATCGGCGCATTTATAGCGTTAAACAGTGCCCTCGTGCCGCATTTGCTTGCTTTGTAGTTTGATGCACGTTCTTCACTGATACCAACATCACGTGCAACAGAAACAGCGTCGATATTTGCGCCTATGAATATAAATTCCCACCCATACTTTTCTTTCATTCTTTCGATAAGAGTCTTTACACCTGCCTGATCGTATTTTCGGGAAGCGTTTTCCATGCCGTCCGTCGTGATAACAAACATTGTATGCTCGGGAATATCTTCTTTCCTTGCGTATTTATGGATATTTGATATATGCTTTACCGCCCCGCCTATCGCATCATAAAGGGCAGTGCAGCCGCGCACGAAATAATCCTTTCTCGTCATTTTGCGGATATCCGATATTCTTACCCTGTCATAAAGCACTTCGGTGTTGTCATCAAATAATACCGCAGAAACATAAACCTCACCGTCAGTTTCCTTCTGCTGTTCGATCATAGAATTAAAACCGCCGACTGTGTCGATTTCAAGCCCTGACATTGAACCGCTTCTGTCAAGAATAAATACAAGTTCAGTTATACCGTTTTTGATCTTTTCGTTCATAATACATCTTCCTTTCTCATCGTCGTCAAGGGCGTTTCCCTTGCTCTGTTAGTATAATAACACAAACAAAAGAAGATGTGGTCGCTTTCAAAGCGACAAATCAAGCACCGATCAAAATCTGATCAAATGCAAAGAGAGCTTCGTTTATCTCAAAAACATTATAATTCTTATGTGAAATAAAATATTCGATGATTATATCAAATTTATTCGAGTGTGTAAGTGAGTATCCCGCTTTTGAAATAAGCTCACGGGCATCATCAATATCAAGTTCTAAAGCAATCGCAAACGCAACAGCCGTCTGCTTCTTCGGGTGATAGGCACTGTCAGATCTTATCTTTGAAAACAGTTTTCTGTCTATATTTGCCTTTTTATAGCACTGTGAATCTGTCATGCCCTTTTCATCGATCTTGCGAAGAAGCATTTCTGAGAAGCTTTCGTCAAGTCTTTTTAAAGCATCATCAAGACTTGTTTCTTCGTCACACATTTGTGACATCATTGGCGAAGGCGGAAGTTTTGCTTTCATAGAAGCCGCCCCTGCCACAATTGTATCATGGAAAGGAATGTTGCTTAGAATACTTCGCCGCGACTCACGTTTTGCAGCTTCATCAGCATAATTATCGTCAATGTATTCTTTAATGTCAGAATATAAATCTTTGGAAATCTGCAAGGCTTTTCTGTCAAAAAGTACAATATATACAGTCATTTCATGCGTAAGAAGAAAATCACTTATCGTATCGACCGCAACATTCAGGGCTTTATCCTTAGGATAGCCATATATTCCGGCCGAAATCAGCGGAAAAGCAATGCTGGCACAGTTATGCATATCGGCAAGTTCGAGGCTTTTCCGATAGCATGATGAAAGCAGCTCGCGCTCGTTTCTTCCTCCTCCCTGCCATATCGGGCCTACTGTATGGATTATATACTTACAAGGCATATTATAACCGCCTGTTATTCTGGCATCGCCTGTATCACAGCCGCCTAAGGTTTTACATTCCTCAAGCAGCCCCTTTCCGGCTGCCCTGTGTATGGCACCGTCAACTCCCCCGCCGCCAAGCAGCGAGTTATTAGCTGCATTGACAACTGCATCACATTCGACTTTAGTAATATCATTCCTTATAAAAATAAGCGGCATACGCTTCAACTCCTGTCAGAAATACTGTTTTAAGGATAGCACTATAAAACCGATTTGTCAATCATAAACAAAGCATAATTAAATATATATAATCTTTGTTGTGCAAATTGCACTTTTAGAGATTTACAATTTTGTTCATAATCACGAAAAGAATATTACAAAATTCTATTGCAATTTATGTGAAAATGTTATATAATTAACTTATGCGATTGGGTGAAATTTGTTTATTTTATCAAATCAGCTTTAATCCATTAACAGACAGGAGAGAAAACAATGAAAAGATATGACAACACTCACATTAAAAATATTGCTGTAGCAGGTCATGCAGGCTCAGGCAAGACATCACTTGTGGAAGCTTTGCTGTATCAAAGCGGTGCATCAGACAGGCTTGGCAAAGTGCTTGACGGGAACACGGTTTCCGACTACACAGGTGAGGAAATAAAAAGAAAGTGTTCGGTATATACTTCCCTTTCCACTTTTGAAAAAGACGATCTTAAAATAAACCTTCTTGATGCACCCGGGCTTTTTGATTATGAAAATGAAGCTGCCGAAGCAATCAATGCAAGCGGCTGTGTTATGATAACTGTTTCAGGAAAATCAGGCGTCAAGGTAGGTACACATAAGGCATATGACAGGGCACAGGCAGACGGCAAGCCTACAATGTTTGTTGTAACAAAGCTTGATGATGACAATGCTAATTTCTATAATACACTTACCCAGCTAAAAGCTGAATTCGGTCCTACAGTATGCCCTGTAGTTGTTCCCGTAATAGCTGACAGAAAGATCGTTTCATACGTAAACCTTATCGAAATGAAAGCGTATAAGTATGTTGACGGCAAGGCAGTTGAAACAGATATGCCCGATGGTGATGTCAGCGAAAAAATGGAATACAGGATAGACGGACTTGTTGAAGCTGTTTCGGAGGCGGTCGCAGAAACTGACGAGGAGTTGTTTGAAAAATTCTTCTCAGGTGAAGCATTTACTCAGAAAGAACTTATTGACGGTATCCATAAAGGTATGAACGAGGGTATTATCACCCCTGTTACCTGCGTTTCGTCCACAACACTTGCAGGCGTTGATATGCTGCTCAAAGAAATAGCATTGCTGCTTCCCGCACCTACTGACAACGATACTAAGGAAGCCGAGGATAAAGACGGCAATTTAGTTGAGATCAAGAACGAAGAAAATGCACCGCTTGCCGCATTTGTATTCAAGACTGTAGCAGATCCGTTTGTAGGTAAGATGTCATTTATAAAAGTTCATGCAGGTGTACTAAAGACAGGTGCCGAGGTTATAAATGCAACAACAGGTGCCGCTGAAAAAGTCGGCAAGCTTGTTTACCTTATCGGCAAAAAGCAGATCGACACAGCTGAGGTACCGTCGGGAGATATCTGTGTTGCTGCAAAGATGAATGCAAATACAAACGATACCCTTTGTGATGCTTCAAGGGTTGTAAAGTTTGAAAAGATAAACACACCAAAGCCTTGCTACAGCCTCGCAATCAAAGCAAAGACACAGGGCGACGAAAGCAAGATCAGCAGTGCTATGCAGAGGATCCTTGAAGAAGATATGACACTCTCCTACAAGCAGGACGAAGAAACAAACGAAATGATACTCTCAGGCCTCGGCGGACTGCACCTTGACAGTGTTATAGGCAGGCTTAAAGATGTATTCGGTGCCGATGTTGATACAGCAGAGCCTAAGATCGCATATAAAGAAACTATCAGAAAGAAGGTCAAGGTACAGGGCAGACATAAAAAGCAGTCGGGCGGTCACGGACAGTTCGGTGATGTCTGGATAGAGTTTGAGCCGTGTATTTCCGACGAGCTTGTATTTGAAGAAAGGGTATTCGGAGGTGCTGTTCCCAAAAACTTCTTCCCTGCTGTTGAAAAGGGATTACAGGAGTGTATGAAGAAGGGCGTGCTTGCAGGTTTCCCTGTAGTCGGCGTAAAGGCTATACTGGTAGACGGTTCATATCACCCTGTTGATTCAAGCGAAATGGCATTCAAGACCGCTGCATCAATTGCTTTTAAAGAGGGTATGAAACAGGCTGAGCCTATGCTGCTTGAACCTATCGGTTCACTCACGGTCACAGTTCCCGACGAAAACACCGGTGACATAATAGGTGAACTTAACAAAAGACGCGGCAGGGTGCTCGGAATGGAACCTGCACAGAAGAAGGGGCTGACAGTTGTTACTGCTGAAGTGCCTTATGCTCAGATGTTTGACTTCACGCTTGTTCTCAGACAAATGACACAGGGCAGAGGTTTCTTTGATATAGAAAAAGCAAGATATGACCAGCTTCCCGCCAATCTTGTTGCTGATGTTATTGCTAAAAACGTTACTGTTGAATAAAAACACTAAAGGCTGTCCGGTAAAAACCGGGCAGCCTTTTTATATGTGTGATCATTTCAGGATCATTGCTTTTTGGAATTATCGGTCGTGTTCTTCTTCTCTGACGATCTGAGCTTGATAATATTATAAACAAACACTTCAAGTGAAATAAGCGCAATAATTATAATAGCACCGATTATAACGTAAATTAGTATTGTGCTGCTCTTTTCATCATCTTCCTTGCTGCTTTCTGATACTGATGAATCTTCTTTGCTGTCATCATATTTTTTTACATCTTCATTGGTTTTATCCTTATCATAGTCTTCTTTTGATGATTCATCTGTGGTCGTCCTGGTTTCTTCGGCTTTATCGTCACTTACATATACAGCCCCCGTAACTATACCGCCGTTTTGTTCACATATGAATGCATCAGCCCATACAAGTGCGGCATTCCAGTTGATAGTACATTCATTAACACTCCATGCTTCTATATGGTCAAGGTAACATTTCTGAGGGGCTATCTTGCCTTTCTTCCAGCCGCTGCCCTTTACCCACGGATCTTCCATACCCGAATTAGGACCGCCCACAAGAACACCGGCAGGCGCAAAGGGAAAACCTTCAAACTCCTGCCCTGACCAGAAGCGATGATGAGGATAAGTCGAGGTATGTGAACCGTAACCTGTTACATATGAGTAGTCATTTGCATTCCGGCCGAGGATATAATCCATACCTGAAATAACCGCATTTATATACTTTTCATCTTTAGACAAGTCATAGGCATAAGCCATAACTATAGAGTTATCAAGCACGAATGAATTTGAACCCCAAACATATCCCCTGTCACTATCAGCATATGAAATAGTGCTCTGCCCGTAGGGAAGCCCGTATCCCTGCTTGCTTTCAAGTGCAATATATTCATCAGCAGTTTTAGTAAAGTTTGATGTTATTGTTTTCAGGTCTGAACTGTCTGTCTTGTCACTGTTAAGTGCAAGAGTCATAGTGCCGAGCGCTGCTGTATGTCCCCAGTCAAATGTACCTAAAGTATCAACACTTTCGCCGTCATCAAGCTTTGAGGGAACTGCAAGATAATACTTGCTTTTCTTTAAATCGTCAAGGTATGCCTTGTCCCCTGTTGCAGCATAAAGCTCACACGCTGCCCAGTAGAATTCATCTTCCGCATTGGTATCACCATAAGCACCGCCGCCGACACTTTCATCAAGCGGGGCATACATATCGGGGTGCGCTTTAGCGGCTTCATATGCATTCTTTGCGGCAGTAAGGCAAGTATCCGCAAAACTGTCATCTATGCCTTTCCAGAGTCTTGAAGCCTGTGCACCGCAGGCAGCAAGGTTGAGCGTAGCACAGGTCGTGGGCGGTTTAAGTATCCTTTCAAGGTCATCTTCAGCAGGTGTCATACCTAAAGCTGTCCATTTGATATCGTGCACTTTATGATATACCATATCCTTGCAGTCGCCGTCTTTAACTATCATTTTAAGCATAAATTCCATTTCATAGCGTGCTTCATCAAGGATATCGGGGTATGAATTATTGTTTTCGGGTATAGACATAGAACCGTCATCAAACGCCTTGGTATCGCCGTTTGCTTTTGCTCTTTCATAAATATTCTGCATAAGCCATACTGAAAGCCCGCCGTTTACAACATACTTTCCATGGTCACCTGCATCATACCAGCCGCCCGAAACATCCTGTGAACCCGATGATGCAGAATACCCCCATGTCTGCTCAACAGTCGCATTATCGGTCGTGTGGCCTGCCGCCCTTGCAAGTGCCGACTTATCACCGGAGGTGATATAGTCTGATTTTATCTCAATACCCGAACGGTTCTGGTAGTAATAATTCAGCCCGTCATAAAGCATAGCGCTGTAGCTTTCTGCATTATCTGTGATATCAAACAGTCTGCTTTTTGCGCCGCTTTCCGTTTCGATGTAAAACTTTCCCGTATCCTTAAAATCAGAAAAATCGATTATCTGTACATTATCCCCCGAATCTTCGTCATAGCCGAAGGTTTCCGTTTTACCGCTGTATACCTCTTTGCCGTCCTCTGTTTTCACAGAAAATTTCTCGCTTTTTTTACTGTCAGTGATAAGTGTAGCTTTTTTATCCCTGCCTGAGAAATAGCCAAGCTGGTTTGCGGCAATTTCAGCACGCTGATACGGCTGATCGGCAACATAATCATATTCATTTGAGTTATCACACACAAGCGACATATTGTCAAATGTGAACACAGTCCCCGCCGGAACACTGTCACCGCCGATATGGAATGCCCATTCAACATCAGCAGTCCTCTTTGCGGTAAATTTGCCGGTTACGTGCTGTGTCTGATTTGCTGTGAGCCACTTAACGTCCCAGAAGCTGTCATACTGTGAGGGATCGGGTTCACCATGCCAGTCCTCCGAATACGGCTCAGCCATATCACCTATCTTCGTGTAATATGAACAACCGTTTGATGCTGTAATATCAAAGCTTACCGTATAGCTGCACCCTGATACTATCTTCAGCCCCCTGTAACGGAACTGACAGTCCCACCTGTCCTCACCGCCGTTTGAGCCCCCGCCGGGGTTCACAACGGTTATTTTATATACACCGTTATCGATCTCAAAGTCCATTTTGCCTGTCATGCTTTCGCATACGTGCCATGGAAGGCCAACGCCGTTTTCAAAATCCGTCTGCCCGAGCATCTGCCCGGCATTTACATTCATCACAGGAAGGTACGCCCCTGATGATACAGTAACAGCAAGTGCCAGACAAAGACTTGTAAACCTTTTAGCAAGCTTCATAAATACACCTCGTTCATTCATTTTTGCCATTCATAGCTATTTCTTTATATGCATTGAAAGGATCAAGTTCAAGCGGTTTTACACTATATCTGCCGCCATCGGTTTTTACAACTATACGCCAGAAGAATATCCCGAAGACTATTATAAACGCAGTACCGCCCCACATAAGTTCGATAAAATCATCTCTTGTTCTGTCACCGTATTCTGATCTTATAAGTGAAACAAAATTCCTTATGACATCTTTTCTCGTCTGATTATCGGTTATCTGTTTATGGTACAGATAACTCTTTTCAAGTTCGTCATCAGACATATAGAAAAGCTCGCTTATCTTTTGAGCCTTATCCGGATGTGAAATATAATATTCAAAAGCTTCGTCATCATTCATATCACTTTCATAGTAATCAACTATGAATTTGCTGTCTTCATATTGCTTTTTATTAAACTTTGTAAACATATCGACCGTTGCAAGAAAATCCCCTGCAAGTGTTGCAATTATCACAAGAATGATGCTGAAAGCCGCAATGCCCTTTGTTGCACGGCCCGCAAACTTCTTGACAGCAAATACACTCAAAGCTGTACCTGTAAAGCCGCTGATAAAATTAGACACAAGCGGATCTGAAGAAGTGCCTGCATACCACTGGAATAAAAACACTATCACGGCCACAGCAACAGCGGCTATAACAGCTTTTTTGTATTTAGGCTTTCTCCGGTCACGCAGGGCGTTTGTTACTTCAACATCCCTGCCGCAAAGCTGTGAGCATCCTTCGCAAAGGCATAACCCTTCATGGTTGAAATTATACAGCCTCGTTTCATCTTTACTTCCGCAGGTACTGCATCGGGAAACAAAAGCATTATCTGCCGCAAACTTCACAAATGCAGTAAGTTCGTTTGATACAGCTTCTTCATTAATACCGTCAGGCATTGTGAATACAGCAGTTGTACGGTATTCCCAGATGCGAATGAAAGTAAAGCCTGTGTGTGATGATGAAAACTCAGCAATATTATTCCTTGCAATAACTACATCATCGGGGGATGCAAAAACCCTTACAGCAATAGTGGTATCATTGGAAAAATACCTGAAAAACACCTTTATATCACCCATATTCCCATAAATGCACTGTTCCCTGTTGTCACAGTAAAGATGCATAAGGTAAGCAAGCTTTTGCAGATCAAACGCCATATTAAACACCTCAATAAATTTAATAAATTTATTATAACATAAATTATAACAAATTGCAATATCAAAATAATAATATGTTCCTTGCCCGAACTTGACTTATAGAGGCAGATATGATATAATTAAAAGAAATCAGGTTTTTGTAGAAAGGAAGATGGTATTATGAAAATGTCTGCAAGCAGGGCAATGGTTGAATGTCTTAAAGCTGAGGGCATAAACACCGTCTATGGCTATCCAGGGGCGGCAATATGTCCGTTTTTTGATGCATTGCTTGATGAAGAAAAGACTATAAAGAACATACTCGTCCGCCACGAAGCTAACGGCGGCCACGCCGCAAGCGGATTTGCAAGGATCAGCGGCAGACCGCAGGTATGTATAGCAACATCAGGCCCCGGGGCGGTAAACCTTATAACAGCTATTGCAACAGCATATGCAGATTCTATCCCGATAATAGCGATCACCGGTCAGGTATCGACTGAGCAGATAGGTTCAGATGCGTTTCAGGAAGCCGATATAACAGGTGCTGCTGAACCTTTTGTAAAGCACAGCTATCTTGTCAAAGATGCAGGAGATATCCCGCGTATATTCAAAGAGGCTTTTTATATTGCAGGGACAGGCAGGCCCGGCCCTGTACTGATAGACGTTCCGGTCGATGTTCAGAAGGCGGTCATAGATTTTTCTTACCCGAAATCTGTTTCAATACGTTCCTATAAACCCACCATAAAGGGCAATTATATGCAGGTCAAAAGAGTTGCCAAAGCGCTTAAAAGCGCTAAAAGGCCGCTTATATGCATAGGCGGCGGCGTGTTTGCTTCCCATGCTACTGAAGAAGTAAGAAAGCTAAGCGAAGTAATGGATATACCTGTAATAACTACAATGATGGGTATTTCCTGCTTTAATGACGACGACAGGCTCTTCTTCGGCATGATAGGTACACACGGTGTAAAAAGTGCCAACAGTGCCGCTAACGACTGTGATACACTGCTGCTTGTAGGTGCAAGAGTCGGCGACAGGGCTGTCAAGACTCCCCTTGCACTTGCAGAAACAACTACTATAATCCATATAGATATTGATCCTGCTGAGATAGGAAAGAATATCGGAACAGACATTCCGCTTGTCGGTAATGCCAAAGACGTTTTAAGGCAGCTGCTTGAAGTGGTAGAGCCTATGGAACATAAAGAATGGGTAGAACACCTTGAAAGCTACAGAGTAAAGAGAGAGTATTCCAGACCAAAGGAGGGCACTGTAAACCCGAGAGAGTTTATAGAAAAGCTTTCTGAAGCCATGCCCGCAGAAACAATCGTTACAGCCGATGTCGGTCAGAATCAGATATGGGCTGCCACAAGCTATAAGCTAAAGGCAAACGGCAGGTTCCTTACATCAGGCGGTATGGGTACAATGGGCTATTCTCTCCCATGCGCTATGGGTGCTAAAATGGCGTGCCCCGAAAGAACAAGCCTGCAAATATGCGGCGACGGTTCGTTCCAGATGCAGTTTATGGAAATGGCGACCTGCGTGCAGTACGGTATCAAGGTGAAAATAGTTGTTATGACAAATAACAGGCTCGGTATGGTAAGGGAACTTCAGGATATAGGGTTTAACGGCAGAAAGGTATCGGTATTCCTTGATGGTTCGCCCGATTTTGTAAAGCTTGCTGAGGCCTACGGAATACCCGCATTAAGAGTGAATGATGAAAAGAGTATGAAAAAAGCTATCAAAGAGCTTGCAGGTGAAGATAAACTGATGCTCGTTGAAGTGTGCGTAGACGAAGATGCGCCGACGCTCTGATATACTGTTAATTATTTTAATGTAAAATATTCATTATATGTTAATACAGTAGTGTTATAATACTTTAGTAATGTAAAGGAGTAGAAGATAATGAAGCATACTATTTCTGTACTTGTAGAAAACCACAGCGGTGTTCTTTCAAGAATATCAGGGCTTTTTTCAAGAAGGGGTTTTAATATTGAAAGCCTTGCTGTAGGCCCCACCGAGAACCCGGAGGTATCAAGGATCACAATAATCGCAGACGGCGACGATCATACCGTTGAACAGATAGAAAAGCAGCTTAATAAGCTTATTGAAGTTATAAAGGTAAAATCCTTCAAGCCGTCAGAATGTATGGCAAGGGAGCTTATGCTTTTAAAAGTCAGTGCTACCGCTGACAAAAGGCAGGAAATAATGACTATCTGTGAGATAACCGAATCCAAGGTTATTGATATGACCGTTAATACAATGACACTTGAGATCTGCGATAAGTATGACCACCTGATAAAATTTGTTGCACTTCTTGAACCTTACGGCATTATTGAAATGGTCAGGACAGGTACTATTGCGATACAGCGCGGCAGCGATACTATAGCAGCCGGCAAATAAGTTAAAAAGCCGAGAGGCTTAATATACAATTTTTTAAACGGAGGAATTTCAAATGGCAGAGGCAAAAATCTTTTATCAGCAGGATTGTGATATCAACGTACTCAAGGGCAAAAAGGTAGCTATTATCGGCTATGGCTCACAGGGCCACGCACACGCACTTAACCTTAAAGAAAGCGGCGTTGATGTAGTTGTTGGTCTTTATGAAGGTTCCAAGAGTAAAGCTAAAGCTGAAAAGCAGGGACTTAAAGTAGTTTCTGTTGCTGAGGCTGTAAAGACATCTGATGTTATCATGATCCTTATCCCCGACGAGAAGCAGGCAGCTCTTTACAAGAGTGATATCGAGCCTAACCTTTCAGAGGGCAAGACACTTGCATTCGCACATGGTTTTAACATTCATTTCGGCTGCATAGTTCCGCCTGCAAATGTAAATGTTATTATGATCGCTCCAAAGGCTCCCGGCCATACAGTAAGATCTGAATATCAGGAAGGCAAGGGTACACCCTGTCTTATAGCTGTATATCAGGACGCTACAGGCAACGCACAGGATATCGGTCTTGCTTATGCAGCAGGTATCGGCGGCGCAAGAGCAGGTGTTCTTGAAACAACATTCAGAACAGAAACAGAAACAGACCTCTTTGGTGAACAGGCTGTTCTCTGCGGCGGCGTTTGTGCACTTATGCAGTGCGGCTTTGAAACACTTGTTGAAGCTGGTTATGATCCGAGAAACGCTTACTTTGAGTGCATTCACGAGATGAAGCTTATCGTTGACCTTATATATCAGTCCGGCTTTGAGGGTATGAGATACTCTATCTCCAATACAGCAGAGTACGGCGACTATGTAACAGGTCCTAAGATCATCACAGAAGATACAAAGAAGGCTATGAAGAAGGTTCTTGCAGACATTCAGGACGGCAGCTTTGCTAAGGAATTCCTGCTTGACATGAGCTCGGCAGGCGGTCAGGTTCACTTCAAGGCTATGAGAAAGCTCCACGCTGAGCACCCCTCAGAGAAGGTCGGCAAGGAGATCAGAAAGCTCTACAGCTGGAACAACGAAGAAGATAAGCTTGTAAACAACTGATCTGTCATTTAAACATTTAAAGCCCGAGGCGCTGCCCCGGGCTTTTTTATATCTTTTTTTATTTCAGCTTGATATTGTTTGTCTTTACGATCTTATTAGGCTGCTGCACTGCCTGCTTGGGGTTTTCAGCTTCAAGAACCGCCCTGGTGGACTTTGCAAGCCTGTCAATAATAAAATTATTTGCATAGCTTATCTCGTCCTTTAAGTTCATAAACTCATCCCAGTTATTCACACCACTCATCATATGCTTGAAGTTTGCGCTGTTCTTTATTTCGTCAAGCTGAGCCTGTATGCCTTTCTCCTTAAAGACCTTTTTGCCGTCCTTGCCAAAGAGATCCTTTGCAAGCTGATCCTTTTCATTTTCAGTCATCGTTTCATCAGTGTGGATCATACTTCTGTATGTACGGCCGAGTGTATGAACTGCGATAGACTTAGCTGCCAGGTCAGCGAGCAAACTCTTTTGCTGCTCAAAATAAAGATCTTCCCTGATATTGTCATTGTTGCCGTACTTGCCGCCTATAGTTCTGAGTCCCTCATTTTTCAGCTCAGTATATGCCTTTTTCTCGTATTCGGACATATTTTCAACGTCCTTGTCGATAGCCTCATTCTCTTTTTCGTTCTCGTAATCGGACAGAGATTTGAGATATTCCTCACTGAGTTCCTTTACTTTTTCCCCCACTGCCATAGCACCGGGATCCTCGCCTAAAGCATTCGACTTAGATGCTATATCATTGAGCAGCTTCAATCTTTCAAGATAGATAGCAGCTATCTCAGCCTTTTTCTTTTTCTTGTCCTCATCAAGCTTAAAATCATCATCATAATCTTCTTCGTTTACTTCCAGCCCGTTGTCTATATGATCGTATCTGTTACAATGGTATATCAGAACGTTCATTGCGGTTCTGAGCTCTGACTGCGCGATAGTTTCCTCAGCGATACCTTCTTTTAATCCTGTAAATAATTCCTTTACTTCTACAGCTGTCTTTGGCATAGTGATTACCTCCGGTTTTTTATGAAATTGTGATTTGTTTTTGCATATCTGTAATATATACCCTGTTAAAGTAAAAGTGGGTGCAGAAAATCAAAAAATTACTGCACCCGTTTTAACAATTATATGTTTAATTATTTAAGTATTTTCTTTAATCTCTCCATAGCTTCACGAGTCCTGTCCTTATCACCGAATGATGTGAGCCTGAACCAGCCCTCGCCGTTCTTTCCGAAGCCTGCACCGGGGGTACCTACCACGTTTGCCTTTTCAAGCAGCAGGTCAAAGAATTCCCATGAACCCATTCCGTTCGGGCATTTAAGCCAGATATAGGGGCTGTTCTTACCGCCTGTATACTTGATCCCAAGTTCATCAAGGGTAGCAGCTATTGTCTTTGCATTCTGCTGATAGTAGCTGATATTGACTTTTATCTGTTCCTGCCCTTCGGGAGTAAATACAGCCGCTGCCGCACACTGTACAGGATAAGAAACGCCGTTGAACTTACTTCCCTCACGCCTGTTCCAGAGCTGCTTTAATGAAACAACAGTGCCGTCGGAAGCAACTGCTGTAAGCTCCTCGGGTACTACAGTATAACCACAGCGCATACCTGTGAACCCTGCGGTCTTTGAAAGCGAGCACATTTCTATAGCACACTTCTTAGCGCCCTCAACTGCGTAAATGCTTCTCGGGATATTATCTTCCGTGATAAAGGCTTCATATGCTGCATCATAAATAATAACGGCATTATTCTTCAGTGCATAATCTATCCATGCCTCTAACTGTTCCTTTGTATAAGCCGAACCTGTCGGGTTATTGGGAGAGCAGAGGTAGATGATATCAGCGTGTACATTTTCGTCAGGCATTGCTGCAAAGCCGTTTTCTTCATTTGAATCAGCGTATATCACCTTTCTGCCGGACATAAGGTTTGAATCAACATATACAGGGTATGCAGGATCTGTTATAAGAATAGTATTATCATCACCGAATATATCAACTATATTACCGCAGTCAGACTTTGCACCGTCATTTATCCTGATATCGTCAGCAGGAACATCAACGCCGAAGCTCTTATAATACCCCGATACTGCTTCACGAAGGAAGTCGTAGCCTGCGCCGCTGTCTTCGTAGCCCTTGAAGGTTTCCTTTACGCCCATTTCGTCAGCGCCCTTTTTCATAGCGTCTACAGCAGCCTTGCATATAGGAAGTGTAACATCGCCGATACCCATTCTTATGATATCAGCATCAGGGTGTGCTTCCTTGTAAGCGTTTACCTTTTTTGCAATGTTGATGAAAAGATAGTTCTTTTCAAGCTTCAAATAGTTTTCATTGATCTGTGCCATCATAAATCACTCTTTCCTTTTATTTAAACTATAATCTCGCCCTTGAATACTGTTACGGCATTACCCGTCATATAAACCGCTTCATCAGTAACCTTTATTACAAGATCACCGCCGCGGAGCCTTACTGTGATATCTGTGTTCTTCTGGCAGTACCCGTTCAGAACTGCCGCAACTGTCGCAGCGCAGGCGCCGGTACCGCAGGCCCATGTTTCTCCTGAGCCGCGTTCCCACACACGCATTTTAAGTGTAGTTTCATCTATCACCTTGATAAACTCTGTATTGACTCTGTCAGGGAATATCGGGTTAAATTCAAACTTAGGCCCGAGCTTTTCTATCTCGATCCCGTCGACATTATTCATAAATGTCACACAATGCGGGTTGCCCATTGAAACGCAGGTCACATTATACGTTTCACCGTCAATATCTATCGGCCTGTCAACAACATAGCCGTTATCCCCTGCGGGCAATGTAGTGGGGATAAGACTCGGTTTAAGTATAGCAGGCCCCATATTGACAGTCGCGCCGTTCACCTGACCGTAGTGACGTTTAAGGGATATCGACATAATACCGCTGAGTGTTTCTATCTTCATTTCGTCACGGTCAACAATACCGTTATCGCGCATAAACTTTGCAACACATCTTATACCGTTGCCGCACATTTTCGCTTCTGAACCGTCAAGGTTGAAGATCCGCATCTTACCGTCTGCGATCTCAGAGGGGCATACAAGTATAATACCGTCGCCGCCTATACCGAAGTGCCTGTCAGAAAGCATCAGTGCAAGACCTTCCGGGTTATCAACGCGCTGATCGAAGCAGTTGATATAAACATAGTCATTGCCGCAGCCATGCATTTTGGTAAAGCTTATCTTATGCTTTTCGGTACGCATATGGTTTATATCAACAATTTCAGTAGTTGATTCAGTAAACTTTGAACGTATAGAATCAGCTATAGCGTTTGCGGTGTCTATAGAAGTCAGGCAGGGAATATTCCACTCGACCGTTTTTCTTCTTATCTTTACCGAATCCCTTGTAGGTATCCTGCCCTTTGAAGAAGTCGAAATAACATATCCGACCTTGCCGCTTTCTATAAGTGTCAGGGTGTTATGGTCACTTTCATGTATTTTAGGTACTACCTCGGCAGGGATACCATGTTCCGCAAGAACAGCAGCAGTGCCCTTAGTAGCATAGATCTTAAAGCCAAGGTCAAGGAACTTTTTAGCAGTCTGCGGTATCTCACGTTTATCTGAATCACGTACAGTTATAAACACGCCGCCCTTTTTGCCAAGCTTATAGCCTGCGGCAATAAGCCCTTTATAAAGCGATTCCTCCAGTGAACTTGATACAGCAAGCACTTCACCTGTTGATTTCATTTCGGGGCCCAGCTGGTTATCAACATCTATCAGCTTTTCAAAGCTGAATACCGGCACCTTGACCGCAACATAAGGCGAATTTCTGTAAAGACCTGTCCCATAGCCCATATCCGCAAGTTTTTCACCAAGCATACATCTTGTAGCAAGATCGACCATAGGCACGCCTGTTACTTTTGAAATATACGGAATAGTTCTTGATGAACGCGGGTTTACTTCGATTATATAAAGTTCATCATGGTATGCTATATACTGAATATTTACAAGCCCCTTGGTATTAAGCGCAATAGCAAGCTTTTTGGAACAATCAACTATACGCTTCATAAGGCTGTCAGATACATTCCAGGCAGGGTAAACAGCGATCGAGTCACCTGAATGGATACCTGTTCTTTCAATATGTTCCATTATACCGGGAATAAGGATCTCCTCGCCGTCGCAAATGGCATCGATCTCAAGTTCAGTACCCATAAGATATTTATCTATCAGCACAGGGTTTTCTATCCCCTGCCCGAGGATAATGCCCATATACTCCCTTATATCATCATCATTGAAAGCGATTATCATATTCTGCCCGCCGAGTACATACGAGGGACGCATAAGCACAGGGAAACCGATATCATTTGCAGCTTCAAGTGCTTCATCAGTCGTCATCACAGTACAGCCGCGCGGACGCTTTATCTGAAGCTTTTCAAGCAGTTCATCAAAACGTTCTCTGTCCTCAGCCGCATCTATCGAATCGGGCGGTGTGCCGAGAATATTCACACCGTTCCTGGCAAGGTGCTTTGTAAGTTTGATAGCCGTCTGCCCGCCGAACGCCACCACAACGCCATATGGCTTTTCGATATTTATGATATTCATAACATCTTCATTGGTAAGCGGTTCAAAATAAAGCCTGTCTGCGGTATCAAAATCTGTAGAAACGGTTTCGGGGTTATTATTTACGATAACAACGTCATAGCCTTTTTCTTTAAGCGCCCACACACAGTGGACCGAAGCATAGTCAAATTCAATGCCCTGCCCTATCCTTATAGGACCTGAGCCAAATACGATGACCGTCTTATTGCCGCTGCCTTTTGAAGCTATAAAGTCCGCTGCTTCATCATCATTATCATAGGTAGAATAGAAGTATGGCGTCTGAGCCGAAAATTCCGCAGCACAGGTATCGACCATTTTATATACCGCTTTAAGCGGCTTTTCCACCATACAGCCCGAAAGCCGTTCAATAACAGCATCGGGGTATCCGATCTTCTTTGCAGCAGTATAAAGCTCATATGTAAGAATACCCTTTGAAAGCTCTCGTTCCACATCAATAAGCTTTGTAAGCTTATAAAGGAACCATTCATCTATCATTGTTACCGAATGTATTTCCTCAACACTTACACCGCGCCTTAAAGCTTCATACACAACAAACAGGCGTTCATCATTGCAGTCATGCAGCTTTGTACGGACATCTTCATCAGAAAGTCCGGCCATTTTAGGCGATATAAGGCAATCATGCCCTATCTCAGCACCCCTTACAGCCTTCATAATGGCCTGCTCAAAGGTCGTGCCTATTGCCATTACCTCGCCTGTTGCCTTCATCTGTGTGCCAAGTTCACGCTTTGCATATACAAACTTATCAAACGGCCACTTGGGAAGTTTAACGACCACATAGTCAAGCGCAGGCTCAAAGCAGGCATAAGTCTTTCCTGTTACGGCATTTTTTATCTCGTCAAGCGTATACCCTATAGCGATCTTTGCTGCGACCTTAGCGATCGGGTAGCCGGTCGCCTTTGAAGCAAGCGCTGATGAACGTGAAACTCTCGGGTTCACCTCGATAACAGCATAGTCAAAAGTTTCGGGGTTAAGGGCAAACTGGCAGTTGCAGCCGCCCTCTACCTTCAGCGTATCTATTATTTTTAGTGCAGCCGAGCGAAGCATCTGGTATTCCTTATCTGCAAGTGTAACACAAGGTGCAATAACTATCGAGTCACCTGTATGAACACCCACAGGATCAAAGTTTTCCATAGAGCAGACTGTGATGACATTGCCTTTTGAATCACGCATCACCTCAAACTCTATTTCCTTCCACCCTGCTATGCACTTTTCAACAAGCACCTGTGTTATCGGGGAAAGATAAAGCCCGTTACGTGTGATCTCTCTGAGTTCTTCCTCGTTATGGACGATACCGCCGCCCGTTCCGCCAAGAGTGAATGCCGGGCGGATAATAAGCGGGTAGCCTGTTTCGTTTGCAAATTCCACGGCAGATTCAACATCATTTACAACCAGTGACGGAATACAGGGCTGACCAATAGAGTTCATAGTATCCTTGAACATCTGCCTGTCTTCAGCCTTGTCGATAGTTTCAGGGTTTGCACCGAGAAGTTTGACGCCATATTTATCAAGAAAACCTTCCTTTGCAAGCTGCATGGAAAGTGTAAGACCTGTCTGCCCGCCAAGTGTTGACAGAATAGAATCAGGGCGTTCTTTTTTGATAACACGCTTCACCGTTTCAAGTGTAAGCGGTTCTATATATATTTTATCCGCCATATGATTATCAGTCATTATTGTTGCAGGGTTTGAGTTAATAAGGATAACCTCAAGCCCTTCTTCTTTAAGTGCCCTGCAAGCCTGTGTGCCCGCATAATCAAACTCAGCCGCCTGACCAATAACTATAGGGCCAGAGCCGATCACAAGAACGCTTTTTATACTTTTATTTAAAGGCATAATATGTCCCCCTTAGTTTTCGTCTATCATTTTAATAAAGCTGTCAAACAGGAAGCCTGTATCAAGAGGCCCCCCGCAGGCTTCAGGGTGGAACTGTACGGAAAATGCAGGCATATTTTCATACCTGATACCCTCACAGGTGCCGTCATTTGCATTGACAAACCATACCTTAGCGCCCTCGCCAAGTGAATCGTTGACAACAGCATAGCCGTGATTCTGACTGGTTATGTATACCCTGCCTGTATCAACATTCTCACACGGCTGATTTGCACCCCTGTGACCGTATTTGAGCTTATGTGTCTTAGCCCCCTGAGAAAGGGCAAGCAGCTGATGCCCAAGACAGATACCGAACGTAGGTATCTTCTTTTCACAGACTTTCTTTAGTTCTTCAATTATCTCTGTATTCTCAGCAGGATCCCCGGGGCCGTTTGAAAGCATTATTCCGTCAGGTGCAAGTTCAAGTATCCTTTGCGCTTTTGTAAATGACGGGACAACTGTTACTTCGCACCCACGGGCAACAAGTTCCCTTGCGATATTTGCCTTAGCACCAAAATCCCATAAAACGACCTTCCGTTTTACACTGACAGGCGAGATGACTTTTTCTTCTTTACAGGTTGTATTCTTTACAGCGTCCCTGATAGTGTAGTTTTTGAGTTCAGACAGACCGAAGCCTGAATTGGATCCCTCGGTAATGATCTTACCGTTCATAACGCCGTATTCACGTACTATCTTGGTAAGAGCCCTCGTATCTATCCCATAGATACCGATAACGCCCTCTTTCTTTAAAAAAGTGTCAAGATCACCCTCGCATCTGAAGTTGCTGGGCTCTTGACACCAATCTCTTACAATATAAGCCTTGACGTGAGGACACTCACTCTCAAAATCAGAGGGAATAACCCCGTAATTGCCAATAAGAGGAAAAGTCTGAACAACTATCTGCCCATAATAGCTCGGATCTGTAAGGGTTTCAAGATAGCCGGTCATAGCAGTAGTAAAAACTATCTCGCCGACAGCTTCACCGCTTGCGCCGAAGCTTTTTCCTTCAAATATAGTGCCGTTTTCCAAAATAAGATAAGCCTTATGCACCTTTAGCTCCTCCTTTTTTACACAAGATTACTATTTAATTATATCATATCAGCAGGTAATTGTAAATAGCACATTTATGAATTTTTTAACCAAAGATAAAGAGATAGTAATCAAAAGTCGATCGTAAAGCGAAAAAAGCAATAATAATTACGATTTGTAATACATTATATGAAACCATTCTCTTGAAAATCATTATTTGCACCAAAAAAACGGACAGTAAATGTGATTTTTATGTGAAAAGACTTGACATTAATAGCTTTTGGGTGTATAATAATTACAATTCGATAACAAAACTCAGTTTGTGGTTTTTAAAAATGGAGTATATAAAATGTATATAAAAGCAAGAATAAAAAAAGTCGCTGCAATATGTGCAGCATTTCTGATAGCCGTTACAGTGATCGGTTCCGCAAGGGACACTAATGTTACTGTGACAAATGCAACACCCGACGAATACAGAAGAAGGCTTGAACAGCTTGATGAAAAACAGCAGGAGCTTGATAAGAAGATATCCGCAAAGGCTGAAGATATCGAGCAACAGGTCGAAAAGCTTGAAGCTATCAAAGAACAGATAAAGACAGTAAACGACAAGATAGAACTTGTTGAAACAAATATTCAGAAAACCGAGGACGAAATGGCAGAGCTTGCAGGTGAGCTTTATGCCACAAAGCATGATATCGAGGTCAAGGAAAAAGAAATAAAGGAAGGACTTGATGATTTCTGCGGAAGACTCAGGGCAATGTATGTTGCGGGGACTGAATCCTACACGGATATGATAATCAATTCCAATGACTTTTATGATGTACTTATGCGGCTTGAACTTATAAAGAGAGTTGCAAACCACGATAATGATACACTCGATAACCTTATCGCACAAAAGAATGAACTTGAAGACAGGAAGGCAACACTTGAAGAACAGTCCAAGGCACTTAAAGCAAAATCAGCAGAATTCCAGCAGCAGAATGATGATCTGACAGAGCAGAAAGCAAAGCTCGATTACCTCAAGGAGGAATCAGATAAGACACTTCAGGAACTTACCGCAGATAAGCAGGAACTTGATGCCCAGGACGAAAAACTTAAAGCAAAAATATCTTCTGTATCAGAGGAAGCTAAGACTGCAACAACTACTACCACGACAACTACAACAACAACGACTACAACTACTCCCCCTCCTGTAATTACATATTACGAAGAAGATGACGATGACGATTGGGTATATGTGGATCCGACACCTGTTCCCACAACAAAGGCAAATGACGCAGAGCCTATCGAATCACCTGCACAGACGATAACCAGTGACAGTTCGCGTCAGGCCAAGATAGATAAAGTCGTAAACTATGCGCTTTCAAATGTCGGCGGCGCTTATATCTGGGGCGGCGCTTCATACAGGGCGTGCGACTGCTCAGGTCTTATGCTTCTTGCTTACGCACAGATCGGTATAAGCCTCCCCCACTATGCTGCATCTCAGGCTTATTATGGCACCAATGTCGCTTATAACGATATGCTCCCCGGTGATATGATATTCTTTGGCTATGGTTCATATTCAAGCATTTATCACGTTGGTATGTATATCGGTAACGGAAGAATGGTTGAAGCACAGTGCTCAGAAACGGGTATTGTTATCTCAAACCTTTCAAATGTACTTACATACAGCCAGATAACAGCTATTAAGCGACTGATATAACAGAATAAGATATCATAGACCGCTGCATTAGTAATGCAGCGGTTCATTCTGTTGATAAAGTAGTATTTTTGGTGAATGCATATCCGAAGGGGTTTGGCGGCACTTGTCTACTGCGTAGACAGGGAAAGCCCCAAAAACAGGGCGTGGACAGCCTTTGAGTTTTCACTTCATTTCGCACGTATCACTAAAATAAGGTTTTTCGACAAGCTGGACCGCTGCATTAGTAATGCAGCGGTTTTTTGTAACTATTTGTTACTTGCAAAATACAAGAGTTAGTGCTATAATCTTTATATAGTATATAGACCTAAAGGAGATAATAATGATAACAAGAGTATTAAAAACTGTATGTGCAGTATGTACGGCTGCCTGCCTTATAACAGCCCTTGGCAGCTGCTCGGACACAAGTTCTTCGGGTGAGTCTGATAAAGAAAACACAGCAAGTTCTGATACATCGGTACAAATAACAGCAGAGGATTACATAAAAAAAGCGCTTGAACAGCAGCCTGATCCGTTGCTCGACACCACTACAGCAAAAGGTGATACAAGCGAATACGGATTTGATAACTACTGCAAAAAGCTTTACGGAGGGCTTGAACCTGATGAACTTGAAGACGGCGCTATAAGCTATGCATCAAGCGGCGGTAATGCTGATGAGATATCCTTGCTAAAAGCAAAGGACAGTTCAATGCAGCAAGAGCTTACTCAGCTGTTAAAAAACAGAATAGATGTAAGACATCACGACTTTGAGGGCTATAAACCTGAAGAACTTGAAAAAATAGATAAATCAAGGGTATTTGAGGCAAACGGCTACAGCATACTTGTTATTTCAGATGATGCCGAAAAGATCGAGGAAGCTTTTAAAAAAGTCAGGTAGAAAATACATTACAGAAAGAAGACTATAAATGAAGAAAATAATGATTACCGCACTGTGTCTTGCAATGGCCGCAGGGTGTGTCGGTTGTTCTGACAGCAATAACAGCAGCAAGATAGAAGAAAGCAGCTCTGCTTCGGCTGATGAAAGCCGGAACAGTTTCGATGAACTTGCAAAAAAACTTGACGAACAGCAGAAAACTATCGAAAAACAGCAGAAAAAACTTGATACTGTTTCAGAAGTCTTCAAAGAAACTTATGGTGAGGATATTTTTTCCGACAGCTTTGATATAAACAATATGAATAACGGTTTTTCTCATCCCATATATGATGATACTGCTGTAGTTGATGCCTACAAAACGGGTGACAGTTCAAAACTTACTGACGATAAGGACATATTTATCCTTGAAACCGCATCAAAAGCGATAAAGGACATTATCAATGACAGTATGAATGATTATGAAAAGGAAAAAGCTGTATACGATTATATTTTCAGTCAGTCCCATTTTGACGAAGGTAATCTTTCGGCTATCCCCCACACAGATCAGTACAGCCATACCCCGTATGGCGTTCTGCATGATCATAATGCAATTTGTGTCGGCAATGCTACGACATTCAAGCTGTTTATGGATATGCTCGGTATTGAAAACAAAATTATCCATTCCACTGAACAGGGCGAACACGCATGGAATCTTGTAAAATTAGATGATGACTGGTACCACGTTGATATCACTTTTGATAACGGCGTAAGCATTCCTTCATATGCCATGTTCAATGTATCGGACGCTGTCAAAGATGCGGATTCCTATCCGTGGGATCATAATGAATTCCCCGCTGCAAACGGGACAAAGTACAGCTTTGCAGCACAAAACGCTCAGGAAATAAATGATATATACGGGACAGCCGAATTATTTGCAAAGGCAATAAATGAAGAAAAGCCATATTGCTACTTTAAATTCAAACTTGATAAAAGCATTAAAGATACTGATGCTGCTGTATATTTATTCAACAGGATAATAAATGAAGCGACTTATCAGATGGGCGGTAATGAATATGAATGCACAGGTATTTCGGGCTTTGTGAATGACGGGTATTACTATGGCGGAATAAGCATAACGATATACAAACAAAGTGAAGAACCGCAGATACCCGATTATGATATAGACGAAATAGATATAGACCTTGGCAGGTTATATGATGAATTCTTAAACAAACTTGATGTTGAAATTGATCTTTCAGGAATTTATTGATAAACACGCAAATCAATAATATATTAACAGCCCCGAAGCAAACTGTCCGGCTTCGGGGCTGTCAGTATTCAAAAAAGTAAGATAGTAATAGGTTTGCGATAATTGTCAGTCAAATAAAGCAGTTGAAAGATATCTTTCACCTGTATCGGGAAGAAGCACAACGATAGTCTTGCCCTTGTTTTCCTCACGCTTTGCAAGCTCTGCGGCAGCATATAGTGCAGCGCCGGAAGATATGCCGACAAGCACACCTTCGCTTCTTGCAAATGCAGCGCCCTTCTGGAATGCACCCTCGTTTGGTACCTTTATAACCTCATCATAAACCTTAGTATCAAGTGTATCAGGTACAAAACCTGCGCCGATGCCCTGGATCTTGTGCGGCCCTGACTTGCCTTCGGAAAGTACAGGTGAGGTTTCAGGTTCAACTGCTACAACCTTGATATCGGGGTTCTTTTCTTTAAGATATCTGCCTGTACCCGAAACAGTACCGCCTGTGCCGACACCGGCTATGAAAATATCAACTTTGCCGTCTGTACCTTCCCATATCTCGGGCCCTGTGCTGTCATAGTGCGCCTGCGGGTTTGAAGGATTTACAAACTGTCCGAGTATAACAGCATTATCTATCTCCTTAGAAAGCTCGTCTGCTTTCTCAATAGCGCCCTTCATACCCTTTGCACCCTCGGTAAGAACCACCTTTGCACCGAAGGCTTTTAGCAGGTTTCTTCTTTCAACGCTCATGGTCTCCGGCATTGTAAGAATAACAGTATAACCTTTTGATACGCCGACTGATGCAAGCCCTATACCTGTATTGCCGGATGTAGGTTCGATGATTGTAGCACCTTCTTTAAGAATACCTTTCTTTTCCGCGTCTTCGATCATTGCTTTGGCTATTCTGTCCTTAACACTTCCTGCGGGGTTGAACAGTTCAAGCTTTGCAACTATCCTTGCATCAATACCCTCGCTCTTTGCAAATCTGTCTGCGCTGAGAAGCGGTGTGTTGCCGATAAGCTCTGATACATTTGATTTGATGTCTGCCATTTGGATCATTTCCTTTCAAAAAGTTTATTTCATATAGGATTAGTAGTCTTTCTACAATTATATGATATCACCTATTTCCTATTTTGTCAATAGGAATATAAGGCTTTTGGAATTTATCACAGTTTGTTAATATCATTTATTGAATTATATGTATATTTTACACAAATGTCACTTCAAGATTACAGCACACTTCATTGTTACTGTCCAAAACAGAGAATACTTCACTCCCCTGCCTGTTCCAGACTTTTATCAATGCATCTGCCCCGTATTTCAGCGGCCGCTTATACTCTGTACGTATTCCTTTTACAGACTTATCCTTTGGAAGAAGGTCATCGATCATATCAAGGTACCTTGCGTTATTTACATGGCTGTACATATCTATATAAAAGCTGTGTACGGGAACTTTTATAACGCTGTCAGGCTCGTTATCGGGCAGAGTGATCTTGCGCGGAAGATACTCCATATCGATCTTTGGCTCTTTTTGGACACTCTGTACAAGTTCTTCTGAGATCTTCACAGGCTTCTGAGTATCAAGCTCAGCAAAAGCGCCGATCTCCACCTCTCTGACACAGATATTTCCTGAACTGTCTTTGATAACAGTGTTACGGTAGCCGTACATTCTTTTTAGTTCATAGCACCATGTGGATACTTCAAGCTGTTCATTATAGTCAGGCAGTCTTAGTATATCAGCCTGCCTTGAAACAAGAAACATGACATTCCCTGTCCGCTCAAAATACGGTGTCAGAACAGGTTCATTCTGTAAATGGTCATAGGCGCAGTCCTGCAGCAGATCGATCAGTGCGCTCAGCCTTATCTTGCCCCCAAAGCCAATATTACTGCACCTGACAGTTCGTTTCATAGTATACATATTTATAACTCCTTTATAAAGAGGTAAGGACAACAGCCCTTACCTCTTACATTTTATTCATTATCTTTTCTTTCCTTCTTGCGTGTTTTAAGGCCTGTGATTATTTTTTCCCTGAAAACAAAGCCAAGCACTGCTATAAGAACAAACACGCATATAAGCACTATCATAAGCACATAACTTCCCGACATAAGGCTTTGCCCGAACAAAGCCGATAAAAGCACAGCAGGGATCCTGAAAGGCATTACATACATAAAAAAGTCGCGCCGTTTTATCTTTGTAAGCGGTACAATATACGACAGAACATCTTTCGGTACCCCCGGGATAACATAAAGAACTATCAGTATTCTTATAAGCTTATCCTCGTCGTTAAGGAAAGCGAATTTTTCAAGGTGTTTATCGCTTACAAAGGCTTCAACGATCGGCCTGCCAAGAAACCTGACAAGCAGGAATATAACAAAAGTACCGAGCATTACACCTGCAAAAGAGAAGATCGCCCCGAAAAACCACCCGAACATCATTCCGCCGACTATCTGTATAGGCGGTATTATCGCTATAACGACTTGCAGCGCCTGCAATAGCACAAAAACTATTATAGACCAGAATGTATCAAACCTATCAAAAAGCGATAAAAGCTTTTCCCTGTCTTCTTCGTTCCTGAAATCAAGCCCTTTGACATATGGGTATGCTTTTACAGTCAATAGTGTTATGATCAGCAAAAACACAGCAAGACTTATATACCTTACTATTTTTCTTCTCCTGTTTTTTCTTTGTTCCCTATCCATTTTGCTTCCTTCGCTCTATCTTCTTGTAAGTATCTTTTTCCTGAGCCAATCAGTATAAAGCTTTGTCAGTTCACCCAAAAGATAATCGTAAAACAGAAATATCACATTTGCCGAAGCCCATGTAAAATAAACAGAATACTTGCCGAACAGCCCCATATCCTCCGTCATATCAATGCCCGTAAACAGTTTTGTGAATATCTCGTAGTAAATAATTATTGATGCATTGAACACGGCATATTTGATAACTAACCTTAATGCCGCAGGCATGATTTTTTCAAGCGAATACCTGAGTATCGGGTAATACCCCATAAACAGAATAAACAGAAAGCTTGCCTGATAATTCGGTGTTAAAAACAAACACAAAAGCCCCACAGAGCAATAAGTCATTATTGCCCATTTCCGGCCGGCTTCAACTATAATTATAACCATTGTGAAACCCGCATACATAGGCAGTGCATAGTCAAGCATCGGAAATACACCGCTTAAAAACATTATAAGCAGTGCCACCGCACTTGACACACCGCAAAGTGATATCTTAAACGCCTTGCTTTTCATTTTGCTCACTTCTTAACAACAGGAAATAAGATCGCCGCCCATCATTTCGCAGCAGCAATCTGCACAGCACAGGGCAGTAAGTGTATTTCCGCAATCGTCGCCATTTGAACGGTAAGTGCCGCGCGGGGCGCCGTAAACGTTACGGCTGCCGTTCATATACCCTGATGAATTATAGTTCATCCTGTTATTAGCTGCCGCATATTCGGGGTTGTTAGGTTCCATCTGTGCTGCAATACCAAAAAACTTTGAAGCTTCCCCCAGCCACCCGCGGGAATAGCATACAGATCCTTTAAGGAAGAACCACTCCGCATTTCGCTGATTTTCCGCAACAGCTTCAAGTGCCTGGTCAGCATTTGTGATATTTCCCGATTGGATCATCCTCCTGACCGATTGATAATCGGCACCATAGCCATCGCCTGAATAGCCATAGTTATAGCTGTTAGCCGTGCCGGTTCTGCGATCTTCCATTATTTCATCATATGCCTGATTGACCTCAGCCATTTTTTCTTCAGCTACTTCGCTTAGCGGGTTATCCTGATACTGGTCAGGGTGATATTTCTTTACAAGCTCTTTATAGGCCTTTTTGATCTCGTCATCAGACGCATTTTGCGATATACCAAGTATCTTATACGGATCTTTATTCATATTTTATCTCCTTTACTTCTCATTCTTTTGTTAAATCTGCCTTCTCGTACAAGTTCGTAAACATTTCTTAATCCAACATAAATAATATTATCAAGTGTTGCACGATACATTTTAAGGTCAAGGTCCACAAAGCTGTCAGCTATCTCTGCGAGGGAAAGATTAATACTTAGGTCTGTTATCTCAACTATCCTTTTGTAATCATCATCCGAAATACGACCGTCTGCGATCTTTACCCCGTCAGTCAGTGCAAGCGGGTTATAGCATTTTTTCTTAATGTCACTTCTCAGATCATCAAGCGCATCAGTTATGTAAACAAACCTTCCAAGAGAATACCCGAATTTTTCAAGCTTAACTCTTTTTTGTACATCTTTTGTAAGCCCGCCAAAAACCTCACGCATCATCTGCGCTGTAGGATCACAGGCTATATCAAGAACAGGTTCTCTTTTATTTTCGTGTTCAGCCTGAAGCTTCATAAGTTCACTTATCCTCTTATCAAGTTCAGGGTATTTAAGTGCTGCACGCCTATAGCCGTTATCTATTCCCGCATTTGCCCCCATTGCAAGAAGCTTTTGATAATTCTTACCATCAGATATATCATCAGAAAGCTTATAATGTGCAAGCAAAGCCGACACAAATGCAGGGTACATAAGCCCCTTGTTATCGTAAACGCACAGGCGTTTATTTATAGGGTGAACAGGACAGCGCATACGCCGTGCAGTGACGGGAATATCATTAACAGACATATTCATCACAGCAAGAAAAGTGACATCATAACTTAAAGCAAAGCGTGAAGCCTGCCCTGTCAGCCTTGCCATTTCCTTGCACAAACCGCAGTATATCGCCTGATATGTTTCATATTCACATACACGCAGATAGGGCTTGAACGCCCTGACATATCCAAACATATATATTCCTCAAAAAAATTATACTGTTTTAATGTGTTAATGCTGTGTCAGAAAGTTAAATTTTTACAACCTTTCCGAATTAAAAATCAAGCCGACGCTCTGAAAAGCATCGGCAATGCTTTATGCATATTTAAGATCACTATCGTTTTGTTCAGCATCAGATGAACTTTCATCGTCTGAAACTTTGTTATCCCATTGTTCAAAAAGCTCTTTTGCAAGCTTTTTACATTCGTCATCATCAAGTTCACTGCCTGAAAGTTCACACTTATCAAGTGAAAGCGAAACTGACTTTATGTTATATCCGTCAAAATCATAAGTGAATGTAAATGTAACGTCTTTATCCTTGTAATCGTCAGGGGCATCAGGACTGAATACTCCGGTAACAATTACTGTGCTTTTATTCTTAAAGCGGTTATACGACCAATCCTGCTCGTTTACATAGCTGTCAAGCTTATCACCTATCGTGTCAGTGTTACGGGAATCATCTTCTAAAGAAAGAGAGTAGACAGGACGTTCCTTTGTCATTTCAATAAAAGTCTGAGGGCTTGCATATAAGCTTTTGACAAAGCCGTTCTGAAATATCGCAAGCGCGGCCGTTATACAAAAAGCCACAAACTGAGATACCCCCCTTGAAAACAGTTGGTTTCGCCTGAAAACATATACTATAGGCGCAATTGCTGCAAGTGTTTTCATACTTTCAGGGCAGCGGTTCTGGGCGGCAAGCTCTTTAGCGTCACCGTAAACGGCAATACGCTCAAAAACAAGCACCAATGCCCACAGCAGCACACCAAGATACTTTGATATAGCAAAACTTTCAAGGAACAATGCGAGCAGCGGCAGGAAAATAGCATAATAAACAGCATTATTCTTTAGATTTGGTATGATCGGGCGCATAGGTGCACCATACGGAGAACCGCCGCCGTAATACCTTGCATTAAAGCCCTGCTGCTGATACCCCTGACCGCCGTTATGCTGATACCCCGGATAGCCCCCCTGCTGCGGAGGCGGTGAGCCGTGATAGCCGTTATATGGCGTATATCCGTTATTATTATAATTATTATATCCGTTATAACCGTTCATAAATTACGCTCCGATATACAAGTATATTTTTATTATACAATAAAATTCAGGATTTATCAAGGGATTTTGTAATATTTTTTATACAGATTTTATAATTTGTCATAATTCTGCTATTTACATATTATTAATAATATGTTATAATTTAATTACAGGCGGTACCGCACGACTATTGTATTTCAGATTACAAGCAGACGGCATACAATGGTTCAAGCCGGTGGTCATGCAGTATTGACTGTATTATATTATAAAGGAAATAAAAGATATGGTACGAAAATCTTTCAAAATGATATTTGCTTTTATATTTTTGGCTCTTTACATTCTGACAAACCTACAGGCGGCTTATGGTACTGACAGCGGCAGCACCGCATCCTCCGATAAATATCAGACAAAAGAGGATATATATAATTCAAACCCCGATTTTCAGATATTTACCAACCCGGAAGATTTTATAAAAAAGTACAGCCTGAGGCGTGACAGCAAGTTCAATGCGGATAATTATGATTATTTTTACTACAACCGCAAAGTGCTTGTCAATGTGGGGGAAGATAACACGATCGATGTATCTGAATTCATTGACGTTTATTTCCGTTCTCCAATGACGGGTATAACAAGAATACTCCCCCTTTACAGCAATGTTGCACAGGAACATGATATTACAGAGATAAACCGTGTTAATATTTCAGGTGTGACTGTTGACAGCACATATACAACAGTTATCAAAAATGACTGTCTTTACATAACAACAGGCGGAAGTACAGCAATTACAGGCTTCAATCGCTATAATCTGCATTACAAATACGAGCTTGGCAAAGATCCGCTTAAAAACGCTGATGAGTTTCTGATGTATATAATAGGCACAGATGCTGACAGGCCTACGGTAAGATGCCAGTTTGAGATAAACTTCCCGAAGCCGATAGATAAAGATAATGTACACATTTACAGCAACAGGAATGATGACGGCTTTCTGGAATACAGTGTTGATGATAAAAAAATAACAGGCGAAACCACATCTTACCTTGAAAGCGGCGAGAGGATATTCTGCAAGGTATATATGGAAGACGGATATTTTTCAAAAGCTTCCCGTGTTTATGATATAGCAAGTATTATCAGTATTTCATCAGTGACCGTTATTGTTATCATATGTATGTATATATACTTTTTAAGTGCTAAAAGGAACACCTTCGGGCATACGATAGAATACTACCCCCCGCATATGCTGAGCAGTCTTGAAGCTTCATACCTCAGAAGGGGCAGAGCAGATGACAAGGGCATTATATCACTTTTGCCATACCTTGCACAAAGAAAGTTTTTTGAAATAACAGAACTGTCTAAAGACGGAAGTTCGCAAAGCAAGGCAAATTCAGGCTATATATTCAGAAAAAAGTCAAACAAGCTCAGAATGAAGCCTGATGAAAAAGTATTTTTGAACGGAATGTTTAAAAACGCTGACAAGAATTCAGCCTTAGGCGGTGAGGACGAAGAAGTTATATTTGATGATTCGCTCAAATACAGCTTCTACAAATATGCCGACAATATAAAAGAAATGACTGAAAAGCGTGAAGGCAGTTATGCAGGGTTCTTTGCCCCGTTTGGTATACACGTAAGGCTTAAATATGAAATACTTGTTTTACTGCTTTCGTTTTTATCTATTTCGCTTCCTGCCAGCATTATGATCGGCGGCGGGGACTTCAGCCTGATAATTCTTGCGCTTATGACTCTGATCATTTCAGTGCCGCAGATAATCGCAAGGTTTTTTAAGATAACCGCAAGGATAATCATGTATATGTTCCTTGATGCTATAAGCATTATAGGTATAGCGCAAGCGCAGAGCTTAGTGATATCACAGAAAACTGCACTTATAACAGCAGTAGCCGCGGTTTCCGTACTGAGTACATTTTCCTGCCTTGTTGATGATATAAGGACACCTTACGGCACAAAGCTTTATGGGCGTATTCTTAGCTTTGAAAAGACGTTTTCAATGCTTGACAAAAGAAAAATGACTGAGCTATGCGAAAAAGATCCGAATTATTTTTACAATGTTTTCCCGTATATATATTCACTTGATATGACAAATGTATGGTCTTTGAAAATAAAACAAGCCGATATGGAAAGACCGCCCGAATGGTACGATATGACAGACGAGTATTCAGAATTCACTGCAAGAAGGTTTTTGTATATGATGACAAGTGTTTCTGATGATATGCTTTCATCTCCGATCAACAGAAACAACGGTGCGAATATCATCAGCAATGAAGATATTAATAGGATACTCGGAAAATAAGGAGATCAAATGGGAGTATTATTACAGATATACAAATATCTTTCGGCATTCCTTGAAGGCTTCGGCGGGCTGATAGGTATAACTGTAATGGCTTGTTATATAGCAAAGATAATAATTGATGCAAAAAAGCCAGGAATAAATGAACGCATGAAGCAAAAACCGCCCCCGCAGGAGGGCGGTTTTATACCAAAGGGTACGCCGTATCAGGGAAATTACGGGCAGGGGCCAATGTACCCAAACTTTTTGCCGCGATACAATATGCCTGAATTCGATCCCGAAATACAGCGCAGAAAGCAAAAGCAGGAAAAGATAGTTGTTATTATTGCGCTGCTTATACCTACGCTGTTTATAGTATTCATGTTTATAAGCCTTGTGAGCTGTATTAATTCATTTAAGGGCTGTAACTGGCAAAGCGAGATGTATAAGAAAGAGTACCGCGCGGCACTTGATGCACTTGCACTTAAAACAGACAATGCTGATGCCCCTGAAACGGTTTCTCTTTATGGAGAAAACTATGAGATCCTTTTTTCGAGTGAATACAACATCGTTGATGCAGCAGGGGATGTAGTGATACTTGAAAACCCTGCTGTAAAAGATACATATCTTGGAAAAACGAGGGGCTATTACTGCCTTGCATCTGCTGACGGCAGACTATTGACTCCAAAAGATAAGTATTACCTATATATAACCGAAACATCTCTTTACAAATACAACGGCGAAAATGTCATAGTGTGCACAGATTATAGGTCTGACGGCTTTTACACGCCCAATAGAGAGCAGTATTCATCGCAGACATATTTTTCACTTAAAGGCGAGGAGATAGATCATACTTCTCTTTCCTATGATCCGGACGATTTTGGCGGCGAGACAGAATACACAGAAAACAACAAATATATAAGGGCAGATGACGGGCAGCTATACATTAAGGATTATGCAGGCAGTATAGAATACCACCATAACGACGGTGATACAGACCGCAAACTTGAAGAAAAAGCCATAGCCGCAAACAAAAGAGCCTCCTATATTATCGTTGATAAAGACCGAAATATAGTATTCCCTAAAAACGCTGTTATAAGTAGTGTTGACAACAATACACTAAGTGAAGATAAAAGTCACTGGTTCAGCGGTGAATACTATAATGGGGATACATATAAATACATATATGCTTATGAACCAAATGCGGGCTATGTCGCAGGTGTTAGATATTACCCTTTGACCGACAGCTGTGCATACGGAGTATACACGCTTGACGGAGAACCTTTATTTGAAAGTGATGCAGTCATAGACCTCGGTGACAAAGACACAGACCTTGAATTATCCGATAAAATGCAGATAAATGACAACTGTATTATGATGCCGTCAAAAAATGGGTTCTATCTGTTTGGCTTTGAAACGGGTGATATAAAAGCAATAAACAACACCCCTGCACTTGTAAGCGGCGGCAGGTACTTTTACAGTGACGATAATACAACGACATTTTGCAGTTTATATGACGAAAACAAACAGTCATTAAGTGGAATATGCTCGCTTTCAGGTGATGTGCTATGTATAAAAAAAGGCGGGATAAGCACATTTTATAAACTCAGCGCTGCAGATCACAAAAGCAATCTTACAAACAACACCGAACATACAAATCCGGTAATATCAGCAGCTACAGCAGGAATAACTGTTCGCCCGGTGCATTTGAGCCTGATCGCCGAAAAATAAACAGCTATAGTGTAAAAAGTTGTTTCTGTACTGCCCATCATTACACTTGCGATCCTTCCTGTTATTGAATCAGGGTGATTTTTTGACAGTATATCATCAAGTACGGCAAGCGCACCGCTGCCGGATACCGACCTTATCAATACAAGCGGAAGACAGTCAGCAGGAAAACCAATTGCTGAAAACAAAAAAGACAGTTTATCTGCGACCGCTTCTATAGCCCCGCTTGCCCGCAGCATACCAACAGCAGTAAGTAAAAATATAAGTGAAGGAAAAATATCAAATGCTGTTTTAAGGTTATCCTTGGCACCTTCGTTAAAGGCGGAAAAAATATCCGTTTTCTTTATAAGTCCGTAAAGGCATATAAATACTATTATCAGTACGGCAAACAGTTCACCATTCACACATTATCCCCCCGAGAATACATTAGTTTAGCAAGTATAACACCAACTGTAACAGAAACAAGGGACGAAAGAAGAACAGCAGGTATTATTTCATATGGGTGAGCTGAACCGTGTGAAAGCCTTATTGCAGCTACAGTTGAAGGTATAAGCTGTATCGATGCAGTATTGATGACAACAAGCAGTGAAATATTCCTATTCCTGTTCACGCTTTCCTTTTCAAGCGCTTTTACAGCTTGTAACCCCAAAGGTGTAGCAGCATTGCCAAGGCCTAACAGATTTGCCGTGATATTCATAACTATCGCATTATAAGCTTCACCGCCGCGCTTTATGCCTTTGAATATGAATAAAACTATCGGCGACAAAAGCTTAGCAACAAGCGCTGTGAAACCGCTTTTTTGCGCAATTCGCATTATTCCGCCCCAAAGCCCCATAACAGCACAGAGTGAAAGCGAAAGCTTCAAAGCATTATCTGCACCTTCAGATACGCTAAGACAGACCTGTTCGGTTGTGCCGTTAAAAAAAGAGAAAACAAGCGAAAACATCATTAAAATAAAAATAATATATCCTATCATATCTATCACCCCTATATATAATATCACCTGTCACATTTTAAAAAGTTGACGGATTAGCAGTTTAAACAATTAAAAAGTCAATATACTGCTATAGAATTATAATTTGTTTAAAATATTTATATCCATTTGTGAAAATTATGTGAAAGAACTTGACTTTTATGGTAAAAAAATGTATACTTTAATAAAGTAACTATATGTCGTTACTTAACGAAAAAGAGGTGTTTATATATTATGAAATCAACGGGCATAGTTCGTGATGTTGATAATCTGGGCAGGATCGTACTCCCTATCGAACTCAGACGGACTCTTGGAATCAATGTAAAAGACGCAGTAGAGATTTACACCGAAAATGATGCGATAATTCTAAAAAAATATCAGCAGGTCTGTGTTTTCTGCGGCGCAAGTGAAGAACTGAGAGAATACAAGGGTAAACCTGTCTGCGCTAAATGTATAGAAGAACTTACTGCTAAAGCTTAATATCACATAATACTGAGCATGGCTGACTGCCCTGCTCTTTTTATTTTATGCATAAAAAACTGAATAAATACCAAATAAAACAGCTGAGATAAATTTATATCTCAGCTGTAAACATTTTACAATCTTGCTTTAAAATTTTTATATGTGAAGCTTTTTATAAGCTTGATCTCCTCGCCGTCTTTAAGGTAAATAGAGGGAAGCGGCATACCGTTGAAAGTGTTGTTCTTGACTGTAGTGTAAATAGCCATATCACAGAAAGTCAGCCTGTCGCCTTGTTTTAACGGGGCATCAAAAGAATAATCACCTATTATATCCCCTGCAAGACAGGTTGATCCACCCAAACGGAAGGTGAATTCTTTTTCACCCGGTTTTCCTGAACCGACGATATTCGGACGGTATGGCATTTCAAGAACATCCGGCATATGGCAGGCAGCGGAAGTATCAACAATAGCGATGTCCATACCGTTTTTCATAGTATCAAGCACTTCACAAACAAGAAACCCTGCATTAAGCGCAACGGCTTCACCGGGTTCAAGATAGACATCTACACCATATCGCTTTCTGAATGACTTTATAAGCTCTATAAGTGCATCAACATTATAATCGTCCCTTGTGATATGATGTCCGCCGCCGAAATTCACCCATTTAAGACCGCTCAGGTATTTCCCGAAACGCGATTCAAAATGCGGCAGCGTTCTTTCCAGGACATCTTCGCCCTGTTCACACATAGTGTGAAAATGAAGCCCCTCGATACCCTGCAAATCATCATGATTTATATTCGCACAAGTAGTTCCAAGCCTTGAACCCTGAGCGCATGGGTTGTATATTTCCGGTTCAGTTTCACTGTATTCAGGGTTTACCCTTATCCCGCATGAAATATGCCGTCCGCAGTTTTCTATCATATCTTTATACATTTTAAACTGACCGGGGGTGTTAAATACGATATGGTCACATATCTTTACAAGTTTTTCCATATCACTTTTTTTGAAAGCGGGGCTGTAAACGTGTACCTCGCCCCCGCCCGCTTCTTCACGCCCGAGCATAGCTTCATAAAGCCCGCTTGCAGCCGTACCGTCAAGGTACTGCATTATCAGCGGATAAACACTATACATAGAAAAAGCTTTCTGTGCAAGAAGTATCTTACATCCGGCTTCTTCCCGAACCCTTTTTAGTATCTCAAGGTTTTTTACAAGCAGCTGCTTATCGATCACATAACATGGTGTGCTGACTTTATTTACAAAAGATATATCCATAAAATCACATCATAGTAAGCTTGAAGTTATTATTTGCAGCAAGAACGTCATTAAGCAGCCTTAGTATCCTGCTTGCAAAAAACTTACCGTCATCTGAAACATCATCATAATCACTGATAAGGAATTCTATTTGCGGGTTTCCTTTTGTAAGGAAGTTAAAAAGAGATTCTTCGTCCACAATTTCATCATCAGGGAACATTGTATTTATGTAATTAAAGAACACATTTCTGTCATTAAGCTTTATATCATCAACCAACACGATCATTTTACAAACTCCTTTCTCAGTCTACAAGTACGGGGTTAAAGTTTTCTGTCCACGGCAGGCCCCACTTGTTAAGTGCTTCCATAAAAGGATCCGGATCAAATTCCTCAACGTTATAAACGCCGGGCTTTTTCCATTTACCTGTAAGCACCATCATAGCACCTATCATTGCAGGAACACCTGTAGTATAGGAAATAGCCTGTGAACCTACCTCCTTATAACACTCCTGATGGTCACATACATTATATACGTAATAGGTTTTATCCTTGCCGTCTTTCTTTCCCCTGAATATACAGCCGATATTGGTCTTGCCCTTTGTTCTTGGCCCGAGAGATGCAGGATCAGGTAAAACAGCTTTAAGGAACTGAAGCGGAACGATCTCTTTGCCTTCATACATTATAGGTTCGATAGAAGTCATACCAACATTTTCAAGGCATTTAAGGTGTGTAAGATAGCTCTGCCCGAATGTCATAAAGAACCTTATCCTTTTGATGCCCTTTATATTGAGCGCTAAGGATTCAAGTTCTTCATGGTGAAGAAGATACATATCCTTTTCCCCGACCTGATCGAAGTTATATACACGCTTGATCTCCATAGGTTCTGTTTCTACCCACTTGCCGTCTTCGATGTAGCTGCCCTTTGCGGATACTTCACGGATATTGATCTCGGGGTTAAAGTTAGTGGCAAACGGATAACCATGATCGCCGCCGTTGCAGTCAAGTATATCAATATAGTTTATTTCATCAAAATAATGCTTCTGTGCATATGCACAGAATACGCCTGTAACACCGGGATCAAAGCCTGAACCGAGAATGGCCGTGATACCGGCTTTTTCAAAGCGTTCACGATATGCCCACTGCCATTTGTACTCAAACTTTGCAGTGTCCTCCGGTTCATAATTTGCAGTGTCAAGATAATCGACCTTACACTCAAGGCAAGCATCCATTATATGAAGATCCTGATACGGAAGTGCAACATTAATGCATATATCAGGCTTATATTCTTTCATAAGGGCAACAAGCTCAGGAACATTATCAGCATTGACCTGTGCTGTTGTTATATTGGTGCCGGTCTTGCCCGAAAGTTCCTCCTTAAACTTATCGCATTTTGATTTTGTGCGGCTTGCGATACAGATATCGGTAAAAACCTCACTGTTCTGACAGCACTTGTGAATAACAACACCTGCAACGCCGCCCGCACCGATTATAAGCGCTCTTGACATTTATCATCATTCCTTTCAAATCATTTTAATTCTTTATTTGTTATTGCAAGAAGGATCTCCCTGAGTATCTTACAGGCAAGCGCAGTAGAGCGCCCCGTCTGATCGTAGACCGGCGAAAGCTCGTTCATATCAAGTGCAACTATATCAAGCTTTGAAAGTGTAATCACTGCCTTTAAAAGCTCTCTGAAGCTGACACCGCCCGCTTCGGGAGTACCCGTCCCCGGAAACTCCGAGGGATCAAGCACATCAAGGTCAAGTGTAAAATACACAGGCTTTCCGCTTAACTTGTCCACAATACTTTCAAGTGTATCAAGGTCAAATCTATGCATATATGTATGTGCCTTTGCAAACTCAAATTCATCTCTATCGCCCGATCTTATGCCAAACTGGAATATCCTGTTATCTCCCAGGATATCAAAGCATCTGTGCAGTACACAGGCGTGGGAAAGCTTTACACCGAGATAATCATCCCTCAGATCAGCGTGGGCATCAAAGTGAATTATATGCAGGTCATCATATTTCTTTGCCGCCGCCCTTACTGCGCCGAGTGTAACAAGGTGTTCGCCGCCGATCATAAACGGTATCTTTCCGTCTTGAAGAATAACAGAAGTACGCTTATCAATATCCGCAAGCGCCTGCTCGGGGCTGCCGAACGCAAGCTCAAGATCACCGCTGTCAAAGACATTTATATCGAGAATATCCCTGTCCTGATAGGGTGAATAGGTTTCAATGCCAAAGCTTTCATTCCTTATAGCCGAAGGCCCGAAACGTGTACCCGGGCGAAAAGAAGTCGTGCTGTCAAACGGTGCACCAAAAATCACAATATCCGCATCATCATATTCACTTTCACAGCCGATAAAGGTACTTACATTCTTATCAAGCATTATCAAGCACCTCCAGTACATAATTAGGAAGCGCAAAACAGCCCTCGTGAAGCCTTGTATTATAATAACGCATTTTTAGCCCGAATTTTTCCCATTTTTCCGCCTGCATATCATAAACAGGGTGCAGGTTCTTTGAAGCGAACCCGAACAGCCAGTGCCCCGAAGGGTATGTGGGTATATGCGCCTGATACACCATTGTCACAGGGAAAGCCGAACCTATCCTCTTATGTGTACGTTTTACCATATCAACATAAGAATCATAATAGGTGCTTTCATGCTGATTGATAAGTATACCTGTATCGGTAAGCGCTTTGAAGCAATTGCCGTAAAACTCCTTGGTAAAAAGCCCCTCGCCCGGGCCGAAAGGATCAGTCGAATCAACTATGATAAGGTCATACTCGTCGTGCTTTCTCCTTACATATTTAAGCCCGTCCTCAAAGAACAGCTCAACCCTTTTGTCATCAAATGCACAAGCCGTCTGAGGCAGGTATTCCTTGCAGACCTCGACCACCTGTTTATCTATCTCGACCATATCTATATGCTCTATAGTCGGGTATCTTGTAAGTTCTCTGATCGTACCGCCGTCGCCTGCACCGATCACAAGCACACGTTTTATATCCGGATTTACAGCCATAGGGACGGCTGTGACCATTTCATGATAAATATACTCGTCCTTCTCTGTAAGCATGATAAAGCCGTCAAGTACAAGTACACGGCCGAATTCATATGTATCAAAAACGTCGATTTCCTGATAATAGCTTTTACCCGAATAAAGCTGTTTTTTAACTTTAATAGTAAAATTAACATCATCAGTGTGTTTTTCAGTAAACCAAAGATCCATAAATGTCCCTTTCTCTTACACTACTACGTTTATATTGTTGATCTCAAGGTCCTCCGTACCTGTAAGGAAGCAGCCCTTTTCCTTACAGTATGCGATATAATCAAGAATATCCCTCGTTATCCTCTCACCGGGGGCAAGAATAGGTATTCCCGGCGGGTAGCACATAACAAATTCACCGCATATCATGCCCTCGCTCTTTTCAATGGGCATACTCTTCTTATCGTTATAAAATGCCTGCTGAGGAGCAAGCACCACCTGTGGGTTTATATATTCATGGTCAAACATACCCGAAGGATCTTTGCCGTAAAGCCGCTTTATCTCACCGAGCGAAGAAATAAAACGCTCTATTTCAAGTTCTCTGTCCCCTGCTGAAACTATAGCAAGTATATTACCTATATCACCGAATTCTATCTGTATATCGTAATCATCCCTTAGAATATCGTAAACTTCTACCCCCGCAAGACCAACGTCCCTTGTATGAACAGAAAGCTTTGTAGAGTCAAAAGCGAAAAAATCATCGCCGTTTTCAAGTTCTCTGCCAAATGCATAGTAGCCGCCTATTTTGTTTATTTCTTCCCTTGCATAGTCGGCATAATCCACTGCTTTTTTAAACATATCCCTGCCGTTTAAAAAGAGGTTCTTTCTTGCAAGGTCGAGTGATACCATTAAAAGATAAGAACCACTGGTGGTCTGCGTAAGGTTGATTATCTGTCTTACATATCCCTCGCTTATCCTCTTCCCGCAAAGCAAAAATGACGACTGCGTAAGCGAACCGCCGGTTTTATGTATAGAAACTGCTGCCATATCAGCCCCCGCAGCCATTGCGCTTACCGGCAGATCATCACCAAAGTACAGATGTGTTCCATGGGCTTCATCAGCAAGAACAAGCATTCCGTGGGCATGGGCTATCTCACATATCTTTTTTATATCCGAACACACACCGTAGTATGTAGGGTTATTAACAAGCACAGCTTTAGCGTCGGGGTTTTCCATTATCGCTTTTTCAACATCTTTAACTGACATACCAAGCGGTATACCGAGCCGCTTATTTGTACCGGGGTTTACATAAACAGGTACAGCCCCGCATACAACAAGCGCATTGATAGCACTTCTGTGAACATTCCGGGGCATTATTATCTTATCCCCTGCCTTACACGCAGTAAACACCATTGCCTGCACAGCAGCAGTTGTACCGTTTACAATAAAAAAAGTATGCCGGGCACCGAAGGCTTCGCTTGCAAGTTCCTCAGCTTCCCTTATTACAGAAACAGGGTGACACAGGTTATCAAGCGGCTTCATTGAGTTTACATCTACTTTAAGGCAGTTTTCCCCAAGAAAATCCCTGAGTTCCTTATTCATACGCCCGCCTTTATGCCCGGGCACATCAAGCCGCACCACCCTATTGCTCAGATGCCTTTTAAGCGCCTGATATATGGGTGCGTTATTCTGCTCTCTTCCCAATTCTAACATTACTCCTTAAAATCAGAATATATTCTGCCCGCTGAATATCTCGATCATTTCACGCCTTAAACTGTCGGTTATGTCAAGCCTTTGTTTGGGTGTAAGTTCGTGAACATCTTTATTAAAAAGATAATTCTGAAGCTCTATATCCTTTATAAGCATTTTGGTGTGGAATATATTTGACTGATAAACATTAACATCTATAGCATCATACTTTTCAAGTGTAGAACCGTCAATATAATCCTGAATAGACTTGATATCATGGTCAATAAAAAACTTTTTGCCGAGTACATCTCTTGTAAAGCCGCGTACACGGTAGTCTATTGTAATAATATCACTGTCAAAGCTCGCGATAAGATAATTGAGCGCATTAAGCGGTGATATCATACCGCAGGTAGAAACATCAATATCCACCCTGAAGGTAGAAATTGAATTATCTGGGTGATATTCAGGGAAGGTATGCACAGTGACATGGCTTTTATCAAGGTGGGCATGAACTGTTCTGTGCTCAGCCTTATAATTACCCTGATTGCAGGAGATATCTATAGATGCCTCGTCGAGTTCTTTTTCAGCAATAAGAACATTGACAGATGCCCCCTGAGGTTCATAATCCTGCTTTGAAATATTAAGCACACGCGCACCTATCATTTCTGTTACATCACATAGTATACGGGTAAGACGTTCGCTGTTATACTGTTCATCTATATATGCAATATAATCCTTCTGTTCCCTCTCGCTTTTTGCATAACAGACATCGTAAATGTTAAAGCTCAAGGTCTTGGTAAGGTTATTAAAGCCGTAAAGTGTAAGTTTCTGTTCCAATCAGCATACCGCCCTTCGTTTAATAATCGGACAAGCCGTATATACTTATTTATTATAACATATTATTTTCAAAATGTATAGCCTTTTTGGAAATTTTTTTATATTCACGGCGCTTTTTAAATAAAAAATGACCTATAAAATAGTTTTACAGGTCATTTTTTATATTTGATTACGGATATCTTTGATGAACGCGCATTATCTGTTATGATTTCAAAGACATCAAGGCTGTCACTCTCACTGACTACTACTTCAATAATGCAGTCACATTCATCAGGGAACTTTTCACATTCAAGCTTACAAAGCATACTTCCCTGCGAAACTTCCGACTTTTCAACAGCTGAAGTCGCGATCGATAAGTGATCGTCGCAATCACTGCTTTTTCCTATATGGACAAGAATATCAAGCCCGTCATCAGAATGTATATTAAACGAATGGTTATTATTTGATATTTTTTCAACAACACCATTCACAGGGCTGTATATCTCACCATTTTCTGTCATTACCGCATAACCGTTGCCGAGCACCATTGTAGAATATATCTCGTCATCAAGTTCACTAAGCGGCTTTATCTTCCCTACTGATGCCGAGGTAAGGTAATTAAAATCATCTGACAGATTTTCGTTCTTACCCATAAAGAACAAGACCGTCACCTCTTTCGTTCATATTCTATTAGTATTATAGCAGATTTTCTTTCAAAATTCAATAGTAAATCCAAAAATCGTTCACATTTTTATAATTATTGTGGAAGATAACGAATTTTACGAAAAAATATTAGTGATTTTTATGCTTACTTTATTTATAAATTAATTATTTTATCAAAAATTTCAACACTTGAATTTATTACTGTTTTATAGTATAATATATAGGATGACATTTTAGGAGAGATAAAATGCTTTTAAATTTAGAAAACATTTATAAATACTTTGACGGAGAACCTGTTCTTAAAGACATAAACCTGACAATCGAAGACCATGAATGCGTCGGGCTTATAGGTCACAACGGCTGTGGCAAGTCAACACTATTGAACATTATTACAGGCAAAGAGGAATTTGACAGGACTGTTGACGGAAAAGGACAGGTAAGCATTTCAGGCAAGACTACTATCGGCTACCTTATGCAGAACAGCGGGCTTGATACGTCTTCGACAATTGAAGAACAGATGCGGCTGCCATTTAAAGAACTCCTGGAGATCAAATCGCAGATGCATGAGCTTGAAGCTGTAATGTCCAAAGATGCTGACATGAATGAGGCTTCCGACAGATATGCAGAGCTTTCTTCATATTTTGAAGCGCAGGACGGTTACAGGATAGATGTCAAGATAAACACCGTTTTAAACGGTATGGGTTTTGAAGATACGCCTAAAGACAGGATAATCTCTACCCTGTCGGGCGGTGAAAAGACAAGGCTTGCAATGGCAAAACTACTTCTTGAAGAACCTAATCTGCTGATCCTTGACGAGCCTACCAATCATCTTGATTTTAAAACGCTGTCGTGGCTTGAGGAACATCTCAAAGGCTACAAAGGATCAGTTTTGATAGTATCACATGACAGATATTTTCTAAACAAGCTATGCACACGGATATGCGAGATAGAAAATTGCAGGCTTACAAGCTATAAGGGTGATTATTCTGCATATCTCGTTCAGAAAAAAATGAACAGCGAACGTCAGCTGAAAGAATATGAAGCGCAGCAAAAAGAGATCGCAAAGCTTGAAGATTACATTGCACGAAACAAAACACGGGCATCAACTGCGAAAATGGCAAAAAGCCGCGAAGCGCAGTTAGAGCATATAGAGCTTATCGAAAAGCCGAAGATGTTCACAAAGCCGCCGCGTATAAAGCTTGAATACGATATTGCCCCTGTAAAAGATGTCCTTGACGTTAAAGGCGCCGAAGTTGCTGTCGGCGAGGGCGATAATAAGCGTGTTCTTGTAAAAAGCCTTGATATGCACGTACTAAGGGGCGAACACATAGCGATCGTAGGTGCAAACGGAATAGGAAAATCATCAATCATAAAAATGATACAGGGCATTATCCCCCACGAAAACGGAACTGTCAGATTTGGCGGGAATGTAAGGATATCATATTTTGAGCAGGAAAACACGACGCTAAACCCACATTCAACAGTTCTTGATGAAATAATGCGGCGTTTTCCACGGCTGACCGAAAAAGATGCAAGAAGTGCCCTTGCGGCTGTTCTGATAGGGGCTGATGATGTTTACAAGCCAACTTCGGTACTGAGCGGTGGTGAAAGAGCAAAGCTATGCTTTGCGATAATGGCATTTACAAGAGGAAACGTACTAATTCTTGACGAGCCCACCAACCACCTTGACCTATCGACAAAAGAAGTCCTTGATGATGTTCTTGCACAGTTTGACGGAACGATCATACTTGTTTCACACGACAGATACCTTATCAACAAAGTGGCGACAAAGGTGATAGAAGTAACTGAAAACGGCACGGAGGAATTTGAGGGCAACTACGATAAATACATAGAAGCAAAAAAACTCACAGCCGCCCAAAGAGAGCAGGCGATCGAGCAATTAAAGGAAAAGAAGCTCAACGAAGAACGTGAGATAAAGAAGCAAAATACATATCGTTCAAAACAGCAAAGGGCTGAAAGTGCCAGGAAACGCCTTCGCATAAGCGAACTTGAAAAAGAGATCGAGGAGCTTGAAGTTCGGATCTTCACGCTTGAAAACGAGATTTCCGAGCCTGATATATCTCAGAATTTTGAGGTCATGAATGAAAAATGCAAGGAACTTGAAAAATGCAGAACTTCGTTAGATGAAAAAATGGACGAATGGGCTGAACTTGAAGAATAGAAAGATCCCGCACAATTAACTGCGGGATCATTTTTTATATTTATAAACGGCTGAAATCAAAAATACTATATCAGTCCTTACCGCCCTTTATTATCGGCGACAAAGGCTTGTAAATCACCATTGTAACAAGTGCACAAAGCACGCCCTTGACAAAAGTAAACGGGAGATTGAATATGCAAAGTGCTTCAAATATCGAACCGGTTTCTGGCCTTATTGCCTTATATGCGCCGAGAATAGCCTGTTCACCGCCATAAGCTTTAAAGTATATCGGGTATACAATAAAATAATTAAGCGGCAGACTTATAAGCGTAAACACAACCACACCGATAAGGCAGCTGATAACAGCGCCCTTACGAGTTTTATTCTTCAGGTAGATAAGCCCTGCTGTAAGTGCAAATACAGCACTTGTCACAAAATCAAATATATCACCTATGCCCATTGTAGTACCAAAGCCTTTGATAACAAGATGAACAAGGTTTTTGATAAGGCAAACAGTAACTCCGGCAACAGGCCCCATAGAAAAGCCCGCCACAAGCGAAATTACATTTGACAGGTCAAGTTTGATAAACCCCGGCATAAACGGCACAGGGAAATCGAGATAATAGATAACAATTGCCACTGCGCTCATCATAGCCGTTAAGACCATTTTTCTTGTAGTAAATAATGAATGTTTTCTTTCGATCGTGTTTGTCATAAAAAATTCCTCCAGTAATAAAATCAGGAGAAACAGCAGGTAGTGTTACAAAAGAAAAACTCCCCGTAAAAACGGGGAGCAGGTTTTGCTAAAATCTGTTGCTTCTTCCATCCGGACTTTAACCGTCGGTTTCGGAATTTCACCGAATCAGCGCGATTTATCGCGGTCGAGGACTATTACCTCCGGTGTGGAATTTCACCACCCCTCGAAACAAATATAATAATATCAGCCGTTATAAGTCAGATCATTCCTCATCAGATTCGATCTCGGAATAGTCAAACTCTATCTTTTCGCCGCAATTAGGGCAGTCGATAGAGCCCTCCTCAACGATACTTTCACCGAGTCTGATAGTTTCTCCGCAGCTTGGGCAGATACATTCATACATAAAGTCGCCCTCAAAATCCTCTGCGGGATCATAATCGTCGTCATCATCAATTTCTTCATAATCGTCAAGGTCTTCATAATCGGCATCATCATCAAAGTATACTGCTTCTTCAAGATCACCGAGGTCTGAATCAATATCGTCGATAATCTCAACAGCTTCATCAACTTCGTCGGCAATATCTTCAATAGATAACGCCATATCATCAAGAATATCAGCCATTATCCTCAGAACCTTACCCTGATCGGTAGAATCATCTATCTTCAGACCGTCCATTAGTCCTTTAAGATAAGATACTCTCTGTGAAAGCTCCATATTAACCCCTCCAATCATTCAAACAGTCTTGACTCACGCACGCTCCATATACTCACAGGTACGTGTGTCTATCCTGATCCTGTCGCCAGTGTTGATAAACAGCGGAACTTTAAGTTCTGCACCTGTTTCAACTGTTGCAGGCTTAGTAGCATTTGTAGCTGTATCACCCTTGAAACCGGGATCAGTATCAGTTACTTCAAGTTCAACGAATGTAGGCGGCTCAACACCGAAAACCTTACCCTTATATGAAAGGATCTTACATACCATATTCTCTTTAACGAACTTAAAGTTATCGGAAAGCTCACTGCCGTTTACAGGGACCATATCATAAGTTTCGGGATCCATAAAGTAATAAAGATCACCGTCTGCATAAGAAAACTCCATATCCTTTCTCTCAATGAAAGCTGTTTCAAACTTAGCACTGGGGTTATAGGATTTTTCAATTACAGCACCTGTTATAACATTTTTAGTTTTTGTTCTTACAAAAGCAGCGCCCTTACCGGGTTTTACGTGCTGAAACTCTACAACCTGAAGGACATTACCATCCTCCTCAAATGTCACACCGTTTCTGAAATCGCCAGCAGTAATCATAAATTTACCTCCAAATCAAATTAGCAGACTGCGGGCAAAGTCACCCACAACATCTCTACAGATATTTTAACATATTTTTTCCTACATTGCAAGTGTTTTAACACTTTTTTAAAAACTTAATATTTTCAAAGACGTACAAGTTCTTTAGGTGCTTTAGTCATATTAATACAGCCATTTTCTGTAACTATTACAAAATCCTCTATTCTCACGCCGAATTCGTTTTCAATATATATTCCGGGTTCAACAGTAACAACACTGCCGGCAGGTATAACACCGTCATAGCTTCCTGCGGCATACGGCGGTTCGTGGATATCCATACCCACACCGTGGCCGAGCGAATGCCCGAACTGTTTACCGTAGCCTGAGGCTTCGATAATATCTCTCGAGATCTTATCAAGTTCTCTGCCCGTTATCCCTGCCTTTACTGCGCTTATACCCGCAAGCTGTGCTTCAAGGACGATACTGTATACCTCCTTCATTTTTTCACTCGGTTCACCTACACACAACGTCCTTGTCATATCACTGTGGTAGCCGTCTACAACTGCGCCGTAATCAAGCAGGACAAAATCGCCCTTTTCGATCTTCTTTTCACCCGGCACACCATGCGGCAAAGATGTATTCTTGCCTGAAAGGGCAATTGTATCAAACGAAAGTGCTTCAGCGCCGTTTTTCAGCATAAAATAATCAAGTTCAAGCTGTATCTCACGTTCAGTCCTGCCTGTATCAATGAACCCGAACATATGCTCAAGTCCTGCTTCAGCGATACGCTGGGCTTTTATCATACATTCTGTTTCTTCATCAGTTTTTACCATTCTCAGTGAATTGATCTTATCTGACAAGCCGTTTCCCGCATCAACATAAAACTTCAGCTTTTCCTTAAAGGTATTGAGCTCCGAGACGGTCATCGTCATATTTTCAATACTGACCGTACCTGCATTATGCTTTTTCATCAGCTTTTCAAGCTGTAAATAGAGCTTATCCTGCAAAATGACCTCAATGAAATCATCATTTTCAAGGAGTTTTTTTGCTTTTTCGATATATCTGAAATCAATTATAAAATATGCCTTTTCTTTAAACAGAAGTATACACCCCGCACTTGACTTCATACCTGTAAGGTATCTTCTGTTTACGTCAGATGTTATAAGAGCACAGTCGTTATCAATGACAGAAGCAAGCTGTCTTAGTCTTGTCATTTTTTAGCAAGCCCCCAGCCTTCTTCACCGCCGAAAACTTCAAAAAGTGCATCAACCGCAAGAAAATACGAAGCCTTGCCAAACCCGATGACCGAACCGCGGCAGACAGGCGCAATAACAGAAGTCTTCCTGAATTCATCACGCGCTGCTACATTTGACATATGCACTTCTATCACAGGGATCTTTATAGCTTCGACAGCGTCCCTGATAGCGTAGCTATAATGTGTATATGCTCCTGCATTAAGAATAACGCCGTCATACACATTTCTTGCTTCATGAAGCTTATCTATGATAGCGCCCTCAAAGTTTGACTGAAATATATCGCAGGAAAAGTCCCTTCTTTCAGCCCGGGCCACGATCTGATTGTTGACAGCTTCAAAGGTGTCATTGCCGTAGTGTTCAGGATCACGATCACCTAAAAGGTTCAGATTCGGACCATGGATAACAAGTATTCTTTTCATTATTATTCCTCCATTCAAGTGCCGTCGAACACAAGCGGCGCTCTTGCTATAACTTTATATGGCTCACATCTTGCAAGTGCAGATGTGCGCAGATCACATTCAAAAGGCGTAAAATTCTTACTTAGATGCAAAAACAGTTCATCAGCCTCAGCGGGGCATGGTTCATAGCCTACAGTGACATAAGGAAACCATCTGCTCGGCAGGTATTTCCCGTTAAAGCCTGCATCAAAATGCTTTGAAAGTGTGGCATAAGCCTTATAATAATTTGATTTAAGCTTATCACTTAGTTCTGCTCTCAGATAGATCGTACCGTTTTCAAACATTCCGGCACTGTCAAACATGATCCTTACAGGTTCAAGAAACTGTGAAATACCGCTGTAATAATCCATTATAACACTTTCACGCTCACATATAAATGCGCCTATATTAATATTCGGTCTTATCCCGTTTGTGATAATAAACTCCGAGCATATATAATCAAAAAGCTTGATAACGCCCTTATTATCAAGCTCAAGAAGTACAGAGTACAGCGCCATAGGCTACTCCTTTACTGAAAGGTAGAAGTTTTTCATTGCAAGGGCATCAATATCCTGCGTACCTGCACTTTCACAGATAAACACAGGTGAAAGCCCCTTTTTGGCAACGATCTCCATAAGAGGTTCATAATCGGGGCCAAAGCCCTGATCATCATCAAAAGTCAGATGCTTCTTTTCACCGCCGGGAACAGTAAACATTATCTTTGAAAAATGACTGTGGAATTTTTTAAGCCTGTCGCTGCCTATCATATTCTCGACTTCATCAAGCATTTTTTCATACTCCGCCTTACCTTTGATAAACCCAAAATCCCTTGCATTCAGATGACCAAAGTCAATAGTCGGCAAAAAGGTATCATCAAGTCTGCAAAGTTCCAGAACCTCTGTTAGGTTGCCAAGCTGGTTTACCTTACCCATAGTTTCGGGGCAGAAAACGATATGCTCAAACCCCTGTTCAACAGCCATTTTACGGGCGCGGACAAGGGTATCCTTAGCAAGTTCCAAAGCCTCCTGCCTTGTGATCTTCGCACAGGATCCGCTATGTATAACGATACGCTCAGCCCCGATACGGGAAGCCGCATCGCATGACTGCAAAATATAATTGATGCTATTATCTCTTTTTTCCTCCTCAACACTTGAAAGAGATATAAAATAGGGTGCATGAAGTGAAAGTGTTATCCCATTTTCCTGCGCCCTTGCTTTAAGGTCACTTGCAAGCTTGTCGGAAACACGAACCCCCCTGCCGCACTGGTATTCATAGTGGTCAAGCCCCATTTCCCTCAAATACTTTGGGGCATCTACAGTTGATTTATGCGATTTGGAATAAGCATCGCTATTCCCGGCAGGGCCGAATTTTGCAGGCATTTTCATCTACCTTTCCGTTTCTTTTTTACATTTGGTTTATATTGTTTTGCTGTGTATTTCTCATATACGCGCGCTTCATAACCTCCGCAAATTCCTTTGCAGGCTTTGTAAAGAGCGAAACCGAAATAACACTTCCGTCCTTTAATTCTACTCTTAAAGTATTTCTGGTCGTCATCATAAGGGAAAATATCTCATCATAGCTTACTTCCCTTTTCTTGCCGAACACATTTGTATAAAGAAAGCCGTTTTCGTCATACTCATATTTCAGCATAAAATACATTAATATAACGACAACCGAGCTGACAGAAAAAATAAGCCCATAAAAAATATCGGCATAGAACCTGTTTTTATCGTCAGTCACAAAAGCCTGCGCAAACGAAACAGCGCCAAAGATAAGAACTGTCAGCCCGCAGACAAGTGCCAAGACAGTAATTCTTACAGTTTTTCTATCACCCATTATCAGTTTTTGGTATCGATCGGGTTATTCTTGATATCCTCTTCTTCAACTATAGAGGGGGATACCTTTATAACATAATCAAGATTTATATACTGGATATATCCCTCACTGTTTATCTTTATCCAGCCGTCATATACATCAAGCACAAGGCTTGAAGCAAAATAATCATTAGTTGTTTCGATATCATACTTACCGCCGATAAATTCACGCATAAATCTGTTCATAGTCACTTCTCCTTTTTAATAATTCTGTCTGCCTTAGGCAAAAACGGTCGTTCACACCAGCGTTTGAACCTGAAAGGTCTGCTTGTTTCAGGTTCTATCGGGAACACAAACAATGAACGTATCCCTTTAAGATTACACCCAAGAACATCAGTAAATATCTGATCCCCGACAGACGCAACATATCTCTTATCTATACCAAGCCGCTTTATTGCCCTTGTATAGCCAAAAGTCAACGGCTTTCTGCCCTCACATTCATAATCCACATCAAGCTTATCAGCAAAAGGTTTCACCCTCGGCGGGTGATTATTTGATACTATTATAAGCTTGATACCCGCTGTTTTCATCAGTCCTATCCATTCAATACTCTTTTGCGGAACTTCCGGATTATTATGGGTTGTAAGGGTATTATCAAGGTCAAGAATAAGCGCTTTGATACTCTTTTTCTTTAAAAACTGCGGGGTAATATCCCCCACCTTATCAAATACATATGTAGGACGAAACAGCATATACTCCCCCTGCTTGATAAACTAAAACAAAAAGCGGACAATACAATTGCCCGCTTTAAATGCATATTAGTATTTGCGCTTACGAGCAGCTTCGGATTTCTTCTTGCGCTTTACCGAAGGCTTTTCGTAGTGTTCTCTTTTACGAACCTCGGCAATAACGCCGTCTTTAGCACAGGACCTCTTAAAACGTTTAAGAGCTGTATCTAATGTTTCGTTCTTTCCAACACGAACTTCTGCCAAAATCAATTCCCTCCCTTTGTCACCGTAAACAGAGGTAACAAATACTGGTACGCCAAAGCCCTCGGTGTTTAGTGAAGGTTGTCTGCCCTGCAAACAATGTAAAGCGATGAACGCTTTTAAATCTCTGTTATCAAAGAGCCCAAGCATATTATCCAATATAATTACATTCTATATTATACAATATTTTTATAAATAAGTCAAGAGGTTTACAGCATTTTTTGAAAATTATTTTATAACGATATTAACAAGCTTTCCGGGTACATATATTTCCTTGACGATAAACCTGCCCTCTATAGCCTTTGCAACAGCATCGTCAGCCTTTGCCTGCGCTATGATATTTTCCTTGCTTTCATCAACTGCGATATTGAGTCTTGTCTTGATCTTGCCGTTTACCTGTGCTACTATCTCAACGGTCTTATCAACACAAAGTGCTTCATCATATGTCACCCACTGTGCCTGATCAAGCTTGCCGCCGAAGTTCATGATCTCAAACAGTTCCTCTGTTATATGCGGTGCAAAAGGATAGAGTATAACGAGAAGATCCCTGAATTCCTTTCTTGTTACAGAACCGGCTTCGTATATCTCGTTAAGCAGTGACATCATTGCCGCTATCGCCGTATTGAACTTCATAGCTTCGATGTCTTCTGTTACCTTCTTTATCGTCTTGTGCATTGATGCTTTAAGCTTATCGCTGTATTCATCACTGTCTGTTACTTTATCCTGAAGCGCCCATATCCTGTCAACAAAACGCTTGCAGCCCTTAACGCTTGATTCACTCCACGGGGCAGCCTTTTCATAGTCACCCATAAAGAGGACATAAAGCCTGAGTACATCAGCGCCGTATTCTTCAACGACATCAAGCGGATCAATAACATTCCCGCGCGATTTGCTCATCTTCTCGCCGTCAGGTCCTAAGATAAGTCCCTGGGCAGTTCTCTTTGCATAAGGTTCTGATGTGGGAACAAGGCCGAGATCGTAAAGGAACTTATGCCAGAAGCGGCTATAGATCATATGGCGTGTAACGTGCTCCATACCGCCGTTATACCAGTCGACCGGCATCCAGTATTTAAGTGCTTCTTCTGATGCAAATTCATTATCGTTCTTAGGATCACAGTATCTTAAAAAATACCAGGAAGAACCTGCCCACTGGGGCATAGTATCTGTTTCACGGCGTGCGTCCTTACCGCACTTCGGGCACTTGCAGTGAACGAAGCTGTCAATTCTTGCAAGCGGGCTTTCGCCGTCTGTGCCGGGCAGGAAATTCTCGACCTCGGGAAGTTTTAAAGGAAGTTCGTCATATGGAACAGGGACCATTCCGCAGTTATCACAGTGAACTATCGGGATAGGTTCGCCCCAATAACGCTGTCTGTTGAATGCCCAGTCCTTCATCTTATACTGTACACCGGCTTCTCCGCAGCCAAGCGAAGCGAGCTCCTCAAGCATTCTTGCTATTGCGTCCTTTTTATTTGTAATGCCGTTTAAAACACCTGAGTTTACCATTTCGCCGTCACCGGTATAGGCTTCCCTGGAAATATCCCCGCCCTTGATGACTTCTATTATATCAATACCGAACTTCTTTGCAAAATCATAGTCCCTTGTATCGTGAGCAGGAACTGCCATTATAGCACCGGTACCATAGCCCATCATTACATAATCGGAGATGTAAACAGGTATTTCTTTATTTGTTATAGGATTGATAGCTGTAAGTCCCTCTATCTTTACACCTGTCTTATCCTTTACAAGCTGAGTTCTTTCAAACTCACTCTTTTTAGCACATTCAGCTTTATATGCATCAAGGGCATCAATATTGGCGATAGCTGCCCTGTACTTTTCGATTATAGGGTGTTCGGGGGCAATTACCATAAAAGTAACGCCATAAAGTGTATCAGGTCTTGTAGTATAGATACGAAGGCTATCGTCCTGTTCCTTAATTTTGAAGTTTACAAAAGCACCTGTTGACTTTCCTATCCAGTTCTGCTGCTGAAGCTTTACATTCGGCAGGTAATCAACTTCTTCAAGCCCCTGCAAAAGCTTATCGGCATATTCTGTTATTCTTAAATACCATACTTCTTTGGTTTTCTGTACTATGTCACTATGGCAGATATCGCACTTACCGCCCTGAGAATCTTCATTTGAAAGAACGACCTTACAGCTCGGGCAATAGTTTACAAGTGTCTTGTCACGGAACACAAGGCCATTCTCAAACATTTTAAGGAATATCCACTGTGTCCACTTATAATATTTTTCATCAGTTGTATCTACAACCCTTGACCAGTCAAAGCTGAAACCGACCTTTTTCAACTGGCTTGTGAACTTTTCGATATTCCTGTCAGTCACGATACGGGGGTGGATATTATCCTTGACAGCCGTGTTTTCAGTAGGCAGGCCATAAGCATCAAAACCTATCGGGAAAAGCACGTTATACCCCTGCATTCTTCTTTTGCGGCTTACTACTTCAAGTCCTGAATATGCCTTGATATGTCCTACGTGCATACCATGCCCCGAAGGGTAAGGAAATTCAACAAGTGCATAGAATTTCTTCTTTGAGTGATCGTCACTTGCCTTGAAGGTATCATTCTTGTCCCAGTAGTCCTGCCACTTTTTTTCAATGGCTTTGAAATCATATTCTTTCATTTATATCAATCCTTTACATAAAAATAATCGATCATCTGTTTTGCCCCATATATTCCCTTACGTCCTTATTAAGCACAAGGATATATGCACACCCGACATCTACAGCAGCTTCGATAAGATAGAGAAGCCTGAAATTAACAATATTATCCTTTATATGGATAAGCACGATCGCCACAAGGGCTACAGCAGTTATTATATTCACAGCCTGCTTTTTCTGCAGGCACAGGTATATCAGCACAAGGAATACAACAAGCGTGACTACATTCACAAAGCTGAAGCCAAGCACAAGATTTAAAACACCCTTGATAACAAACCACAGCCCGATAACCCCGATAAGGTTTCTTCCGTTTACTTCGTGCCCCATGACTTAATCCTCCGCTATATAGGGCGAAATATCTATTTCCTCGCCGTCCGCCCATAGCCTTTCAAGGTTATAATGCTCTCTTGTCTGGGTATAGAAAACGTGTACCACTATATCACCGTAGTCAAGCACTATCCAGTTTGATGCATTATAGCCCTCGGTATGATCGGGATCTATGCCGAATCTCTGCTTCATCTGATACTCGACCTCGTCGGCAAGCGCCTTTGTCTGCGTAGTGGAATCGCCGTTTGCTATTATAAAATAATCTGCGATAATAGTAAGGTCTTTAATGCCTATTGCCTTTATATTATCAGCACGTTTCTTATCAAGTGATGTGATTATACATTCAAGTTTTTTGTTCTGTAACTCCGTTGCCATATCATACAGCCCCTTTCTTTTGTTTTTCAAGCTTTTCCTTTTTATTAGTTTCATTCAGAAACCTGTTATACGCCATGATCGTCGAAACGGGTATCGTATTGCCATTTTCCACAGAATCGCCGACAGAAAATTTCAAGGCTTCATACATAGCCTTTTCAAGACCGCTTACCGCAAGTTTTCGCATACGCTTTACATCTTTATAATCCCTGTCAGCGCTTATAAGGTCTGCAAGGTAAACTATTGCCGCAAGCCTTGACATATCGCCTGCCGCGACCGTATGCCAGCGTATAGCAAGAATAATATCCATATCGTCAATACCAAAAACACGCATTGCTATCTCTGCACCTGCTATTGCGTGGAACAGAGCGTGTGCTTTTGTTTCCACCTCATCAACCGAAAGCTCGCTCTGCTTTACGTATTCAAGCTGTCTTTCAGCAGGGAGTTCCTTTGCAACGTCATGAAGAAGCCCCGCTATAAGTGCTTTATCCTCGTCCTCACCGTACAGCTTTGCAAGCTCTACAGCACTTTGCGCTACGTTGAGCGAATGATTGTAACGTTTTTTTGATAAATTAGCTTTAAGGTATTCTTTATACCTTGATATCGTTTTTTTATCCGTCAATTGAATCATCCTCAGTATACAAATTATGCCTTCTAATATATTCTACTACATTTTCATTCAAATAGCAAGCAGCATCCCCGCCATTTCTTATCATCATTCTGATCTGTGATGATGATACTTCAAAAGGCACTGCATCAGCAAGCAGCACACTTCCCCCCTGTGAAGTCAGAAACAGGGCTGCTTTTTCAAGTTCCGCCCTGTCGCCGCTTACGCGGGAAACACATACAAGCGTGCAAAGCTTTAGTATTTTTTTATACTCAAACCATTTATGAAAGCTGAGAATACTGTCACTGCCGATAATAAAATACAGCTTACTATCCTTAAACTCGTCACAAAAATGCTGTAAAGTATAAAGAGAATAACTCTTGCCCTCACGTCTTAGTTCGTAATCGCTGTAGAGTATATCTTCACTTTCCCCAAAGGTAAGACGAAGCATATTCATTCTGTCCTCACCCGAAGCAAGACCACGGCGCTCTTTATGCGGCGGTATCTTATTCGGTATTATCACAGACAGATCGGGGGATACAAGCGCTTTTGCACTTTCAAACGCATTTACGTGACCTCTGTGAACGGGATCAAACGTCCCTCCGTAGATAAGGATCTTTTTCATATTACTTGTTTTTCAGTTTGATGACCGGTTCTTTTTCGTTGCGTTTATAAAGTATTGCCTTTGAGCCTATCGTCTGGACCACTTCAGCACCAATGCTCTCGCTTATCTCTATCGCAGCCTCTTTTGCTGTGAGGAGTGAATTATCGAGCACCTTTATCTTGACAAGCTCGTGCACACGCAAATAATCATCGATCTGTGCTGTCTGGGCATCATTTACGCCCCCTTTGCCCACCTGAAACGCAGGTTCAAGGGCATTGGCAAGAGCTTTCAGCTCTGCTCTTTGTTTTGGTGTTATCATTATCATTCTCCTTTTTCAAGCTTGCCAAGCAGCGCTTTGAGTGCATTTGCCCTGTGTGATACCTGGTTTTTTTCTTCCTGCGAAACAGAAGCAAAGCTTACCCCATTGTACAGAAATACAGGATCATACCCGAAGCCGTTTTCGCCTGTGGGTTCAAAAGCTATCTTGCCGTCAACTCTGCCTTCTACAGCTATCTCCCTGCCGTCGGCGTAGATAAAATGTATCGTGCACACAAAATGTGCTGTACGTTTATCTTCGGGCACATCTTTCATATTTTCAAGAAGCAGAGCTGTTCTTTCCTTTTCACTTTCAAGCCCGCCGTATCTTGCAGAATATACACCGGGAGCCCCCCCAAGTGCATCGACGCAAAGACCGCTGTCATCAGCAAGAACACATTCCTTACAAATATCATATATTGCCCTTGCTTTTAAAGCTGAGTTTTCGGCAAATGTCTTTCCCGTTTCCTCGACCTCGATATCGATCCCCGCTTCTTTAGCAGAATAAACTTCATACCCAAGCGGTGAAAGAAGCGCGGAAAATTCTTTGAGCTTGCCCTTATTCGAGCTTGCTATTATAAGCTTCATATTAATACTCCTTTATACTTCAGAGATAAACTTGCATTTGGTCTTTGAAAGCTTTTCACGTAACTTATTATCCTTTTCGGTGTCTATAGACTCTACACAGGCTTCGTTATACATTACTTCCTTTACATAATCAAGTGCGCTAAGCGCAGTTGCGCCGACGTCCACACCGCCGTCTACACCGACCAGCTCAACACTTTTTACATTCCTTGCCCTTAAAAAGTCACCAAGTGCATCATTTGTAAAAGCATCAGCTTTACTTTTCATATAAACATTTTTTGAAACAACCTTCATTTTTGTTACAAGGTCAGACTCGGCAGTATTAGCTTTTGGCATACCGCCCTTGAAAAGCCCCTTGCCGATCGTTTTGATATAGAATACCTCTTCTGCTTCATAAGCCGCTATTCTTTTGTTGACAGAATCAATAAGCTTATCGACATCCTTATAATCAAAAAGCTTTTTGTTTCTTCCCCTGCCAACATAAAATTCCTGCATATTAACTACAAGAAGTACCTTATCCATGAATTATACGCCTCCGATATCATCTGTACTTTTGCCTATTCAAATAACGCATTAACAAAATCCTTAGCAACAAACGGCTGTATATCCTCTATTTTTTCACCTACTGTCACAAGTTTAACAGGGATCTTCAGTTCATCGGTTATAGATATTATTATCCCGCCTTTAGCAGTGCCGTCAAGTTTGGTAAGGATAATACCCGTGATATCAGCCACTTCATTGAACTGGCGTGCCTGGTTGACAGCATTCTGGCCTGTAGTGGCATCAAGTGCAAGAAGCACTTCAAGCGAACAGCCTTCCGCCTGCTGATGAACTATCCTTGCTATCTTTCTAAGCTCGTCCATCAGGTTTTTCTTATTATGGAGCCTTCCTGCGGTGTCGCAGATAACAACATCGGCATTCCTCGCCTTTGCAGCGGTAAGCGCATCAAACACAACAGCAGCGGGATCAGAACCGGCGTTATGCTTAACTATATCAACCCCCGCGCGGTCGGTCCAGACTTCAAGCTGGTCAATGGCAGCAGCGCGGAAAGTATCAGCCGCAGCAACTATGACCTTCTTACCCTCCTGTGCAAGCTGATAGGAAAGCTTACCGATAGTAGTCGTCTTGCCTGCACCATTTACGCCTATAACAAGAACAACAGAAGGTGTAGTCGAAAGATCAAGCGGTGTGTCCTCACCGAGCATATCGGTAATGACTTCTTTGAGCATATCCTTTATAAGAGATGGATCTGTAATACCCTTCTGCTTTACCCTGTCACGAAGTTCATCACATATCTTGACCGATGTATTTACACCGATATCACAAAGGATAAGCGTTTCTTCAAGCTCATCAAAAAGTTCGTCATCAATTTTGGTAAATGAATGCAAAAGTCTTTCTATCTTGCCCATCATTGAGTCTTTGGTCTTTTTAAGACCGGCTTTTAATTTCTCAAATAACCCCATATTAATTGCCTCCAGTCTTATTCATCCGTCTGCATTGTATAAGCCTCATCAGGTGTCATGCGCAAAAGCTTTGATATACCGCTTTGCATCGTAACACCATAAAGGATATCAGCCTCCTCCATAGTTCCGCGCCTGTGTGTGATAGTTATAAACTGTGTTCTGTCGGTAAACTTATGAAGGTATTGTGCATACTTTGCAACATTAACATCGTCAAGCGCCGCCTCTATCTCGTCAAGCAGGCAAAACGGCGATGGGCGGAGTTTAAGTATCGCAAAATAGATCGCGATCGCCACAAAAGCCTGTTCACCGCCGGAGAGTGATACAAGGTTCTTTATGACCTTACCGGGCGGGGCGACTCGTATATCTATTCCGCATTCAAGAACATTTTCAGTGTCAGCAAGAACAAGTTCTGCCCTGCCGCCGCCGAAAAGCTCAGTAAATATAGCCTTAAAATTTGTGTTTATCTTATCAAAGCTTTCTGTGAATATCGACTTCATCCGCTCTGTAAGATCATCGATCAGTTCTTCAAGCTGATGCTTTGAATTATTAACATCCTCAAGCTGTGCGTTCATCTTTTCATAACGCTCGCCGACTTCTTTGTATTCTTCGATACTTGCAACATTAACATTCCCAAGCGCCTTGATCTTATTTTTGAGTTCTGACAGTCTTTTATTTGCATCGATAACATCAATATTCATATCAGCAAGCTCTGACGCTTTGGTTCGTGTAAGTTCGTAATTATCAAACAGCGAAGCAACTATCCTGTCAAATTCATTCGTTTCGTTCTTGACAGTTTCTTCAAGTCTTGAAAGCTGCCCCTGAAGTGTTTCTTTCTCACTGAGCTTAACACGCTGTGTCGAACGCAGCTTTTCACCGTTATCTGAATAGCTGCCCTTTTTAAGCGAAAGTGACGTTATCTCTCTTTCATATCCTTTTATAATATCCGCACTGTTTTCTATCCTCAGCTTTATATTTGTTATCTCGTTTTTCTTATCCTCGATCTGTGTTTTCAGTTCACCTATCCTTGTAACACTATCGGAAGAATCGGACTGTGCTTTATCAATAAGCTGTTTTGTCTGCTCAATATTAGACTTGACAAGTTCTATATCCTTAGCTATCTCCATACTCTCTATTCTAACCGAAGACAGCTTTTCTGTCAAGGCTTCACGCTGTGACTTTAAGTCCTGCTGCCTGCTTTTAGAGCTTTCTATCGCCTTTTCACGGGAACCAATCAGCTTATTCACATCAGTAAGCTTAGCTGCCGCTTCATCAGCTTCCGCTTTAAATCCTTTTAAAAGAGATGTACATTTTTCAAGTTCAGCCTCAGCGTTTTCTGCCTGTGTATCATAGCCTTTTCTTATTTCGTTAAGTCTGTCTATCTCCATTCCAAGTCGAATATTCTCGTTTTCAAGAGTACGGATAGTTTCCTTTTCCCCGTCACTCTGAGCAGTAAGTGTCGCACATTCCTGCCTTAGCTGTGCAGCAGACGTCCTGAGTCCTTCAAGGTCATTTTCGATCTTTTCCCGTTTGGAGGACAGCTCGCTGATCTCGTTTTTTCTTGACAGAATACCTGTCGTGCGTGATGCAGAACCGCCCGTAAACGAGCCGCCCGCATTTATCACCTGACCGTCAAGAGTACATATTTTGAACTTATAACCATATTTTTTAGCTATATTTGAAGCAAGGTCAATATTTTCCGCAATACATACGCGCCCGAGAAGACTTTTGATAACGCCTTCCAGACGAGCATCGCATTTAACTATATCACAGCCTACTGCAACAAAGCCATCTTCGCTGTCAAGTCCCTTTACATCAAGTCTGCTGCCCTTAACAGATGTTACAGGAAGGAAAGTTGCCCTGCCCGCATTAGACTCTTTAAGGAATTTAATAGCGCGCTTTGCGCCGTTTTCATCATCTGTAACAATATGCTGCATAGCGCCGCCAAGTGCGGTTTCAACAGCAATGTTATACTTTTTATCTATACTTATAAGCCCTGCCACCGAGCCTATTATCCCCGACAGCCTGCCCTGCTTTGAAGCTTTGAGCACGCTTTTTACACTATGTGCAAAACCCTCCATAGAGTTTTCAAGGTCTTTGAGGATATTCAGCCGCTGCGTGATCTGAATAAGTTCGTTTTCGCTGTTTCTCAGGTCAGCGTTTGATGCTTCAAGCTTGCCTGCTTTATTCTTCAAAAGCAATTCAAAGCCGCTTAATTTGTTTTTATGCTCGCCGAGCTTTTCTTCCGCCTCACGAAGTGATGCACGTTTTTGTTTTAACTCTGATGCCGCAGCCGCTTCATTTTTATCAGCTTCATCAAGTTCCTGCTTTAAGTTCTGAACTCGCAGCTGCGTGTCATTAACAGAATTCCCGGCACTTTCTATTTTAAAACTCAGCGACGACTTTTCAAGATAAAGATCATTGAGTTCGTTATTCTTTTTTTCAAGCTCCTTATCAAAGCTGTCAGCGGAGTCAGAAAGTTCGTTGAAACTTTGCTCTGTCTTTGTCTGTTCCGCTTTGTTTTCAGCAAGCTTTTTCTCTAAGCCGACAAGTTCTTTATTATGTGAAGCAAGCATATTTGCAAGATAATCAGCATCATTTTCATATGCCGATATCTGTTCCTCTATCTGCTTTATGGTATCATTCAGATGCTCTATATCATTTTCAGCAACCGCTATCTTGGAAAGTGACTGTGTATTATCAAGTTCTGTCCGGTGGATATCAGCTTTAAGCGCTTCTATCCTGTCAGCACACTGTGCGCTGTTTGCAAAAGCTTCTTCTATCTGTTCATCAATATCTTCTACTTCTTTTTCAAGTGAAGTGTACTGTGACTTTATGAGAGATAACTTTTCACTTGTATCATTGATCTCCTGCTGACATTTGTCAAGCTTTATCACCCAAAGCGATATCTCCAGCCCACGCTTTTCTTCTTCAAGCACGATAAACTTCCTTGCTTTTTCTGACTGTGTTTTTAACGGCCCGAGCCTTGACTGCAATTCAGAAAGAATATCACTTATCCTTGAAATATTATCCTCAGCGGCAGTAAGCTTACGTTCGGCTTCCTCTTTTTTATATCTGAATTTTGATATGCCTGCCGCTTCCTCAAATATCTCACGCCTGTCAGTAGATTTGCTTGATACTATATCGGCTATCCTGCCCTGTCCGATGATCGAATATCCATCACGTCCAAGGCCGGTATCCATAAACAGTTCGACTATATCCTTTAGTCGAACGTTTTCGCCATTTATAATGTATTCACTGTCACCATTGCGGTAAAGCTTTCTTGATACCCTTACTATATCATTATCGACATTCAAAGCTTTATCACTGTTGTCTATCGTAAGCGTCACCTGAGCAAAGCCTACGGATTTTCTCAGCTGTGTGCCCGAGAATATAACGTCCTCCATTTTACCGCCGCGGAGAGTTTTCGATGACTGTTCGCCCATTACCCAACGCATGGCGTCGCCGATATTACTTTTGCCGGAACCGTTAGGGCCGACAACAGCCGTTATCCCCTTATCAAAATCAAGGGATATCTTATCGGGGAAAGACTTAAAGCCTTGCATTTCAAGACCTCTCAGGTACATAGTTTCACTTCCCTTATCTTAATTCCTTATCACCCTGAATTTTTCATCAAGGTCACTGCAAGGGGTTATCCTGATATCAATTCCCTTGCTTTTAAAATAATCTATATTGCATTTTTTCTGCCCGAGTGCCTTGCTCAGGTCTTTTGGGCTGACTTTTATCTCAGCTCTTTTAATATCGCTGTCATCAAGCGCCTTTTCAAAAAGATGCCTGAACCTTATACCCTCACAAAGTTCGCGGAAAGCGGGGTGATAATACCCGCCGACCATATCACGCTCGACAAATTCACTTGCATGAAGTCCGCATTTTATAACCCTGATACCTGCGTTTTCAAAAGCGTCAAGCATATCGGCACAAATATCTATCACTGTCTGCACCGGCATAGTCTTATACTCACCTGACATATAAAGCGCACCAAGTTTTGTTCCTTTAAGTATGACAACAGGGTATATCCTTACTGTATCAGGGGCAATAGAGATCACTTTTTCTATATTGTCATACTCTTTTTGAATATCACTTTTATATAGCCCTACCATAAGCTGTAAACCAAGTTCAATGCCGAAGTTCTTTATAAGTTCACTTGCATAAAAAACATCTTCAGACAAATGTCCGCGTTCGTTTGCCAAAAGGACTTCATCGTTCAAAGACTGTGCACCAAGCTCTATTGCGGTAACATTATACTGCCTTAAAAGTGACAGTATTTCATCATCAATATAATCGGGGCGTGTGGATATACGTATACCCCTGAACTTGCCATCACCCACAAATTCATTTGCCGCTTCAAGCAGCAATATCATATAATCCCTTTTTATCGCTGTAAAGCTGCCTCCGAAAAACGCTATTTCCGTGTTTTCAGGGGATCCGACCTCTGATAAGGCTTTAGTGCAGATACGCCTGACATCATCTGCCTTCGGGGCTTTATCCTCACCGCTTATTGTACGCTGATCGCAAAAAGCACATAAATGCGGACAGCCAACGTGAGGAACAAAAATCGATATGTTACTATGCTTCATTATAACCCATTAGTGCAAGAGCTTCCTTTGCGGCAGCCTGCTCTGCATTTTTCTTTGAATGTCCCATACCTTCGCCAATTACGTTATTATTCAGAAGTACCTGAACGGTAAAGCACTTATCATGATCAGGCCCTGTTTCATTTTTCAGGTGGTATTCTATTTTTTCCTCGGGGTTATGCTGAATTACCTCCTGCAAAAGAGTTTTATAATCATGAAAAGCGTCTGTTCCTTTAGGCGTGATATCATCCGGTATAAACGAAAGTATATACGGCCTTACAGCCTCCATACCGCCGTCAAGATAGATAGCTGCTATAACAGCCTCAAATGCATCAGAAACAATGGACGGGCGTGTCCTGCCGCCTGTACGTTCTTCACCTTTGCCGAGGAAGATATAGGAGCCGAGGTCTATCTTCTTTGAAAACTCAAACAGTGCTTTTTCACATACAAGCGAAGCACGAAGCTTTGTAAGCTCACCTTCAGGTATATGCGTAAAATGCTTGAAGATATGGTCTGAAACAACTATTGACAAAACTGAATCCCCAAGGAATTCAAGCCGTTCATTTGAGCATCTTGCCTTTTTATTCTCGTTTGCAAACGAGGAATGCGAAAGGGCTTCAAAAAGCAGCTGTTCGTTTTTGAATGTATAGTTTATTCTTTTCTGAAAATCCTTCAATGCCTGATCTTCGTCCATTTATTAACACCTCTCAAGCCTGTTTTTCAGACTTCATTGCTGCAAGTGCAGCTGTTATAGTATCGATAACACCATTTTCGGTAAACGCCTTAGCCTGACGCACGGCGTTATAGAAAGCCTTTGCATCAGAACTTCCATGTGCCTTGATAACAGGCTTGGCAGTACCTAAAAGCGGTGCGCCGCCATATTCGGAATAATCCACCTTTTTACGGAATGCTTTGACGTTCTTCATCACAAGCAGCGCCGCGATCTTTGATTTGGTATTTGAAGTAAGGAGTGTTTTGAGTTCGCCCGCGAAAAACTTAGCCATGCCTTCATAAAGCTTGAGCATTATATTCCCTGTAAAGCCGTCAGCAACAACAACGTCTGCATCGCCGAGCGGAACCTGACGGGCTTCTATATTGCCCGTGAAATTAACAGGCGCAGTTTTCAAAAGCTTATATGTTTCAAGTTCCAGTTCCCTGCCCTTAGATTCCTCAGCGCCGATATTTGCAAGGGCGACACGCGGCCTTTTGACACCAAGCACTTTTTCCATATATGCCGAACCCATTATGCCGAACTGCACAAGCATTTCAGGGCGGCATTCAGCATTTGCACCGCTGTCAAGCAGCATTGTGGGCGCGCCCGCTGTCGGGAGAACAGTTGCAAGTGCAGGACGCTTTATACCTTTAAGCCTTTTGGCGATAAATGTCGCGCCAACTACCAGAGCGCCCGTAGAGCCCGCAGAAACAAAAGCATCACCTTCGCCGTCCGCAAGCATCTGAAGACCTACAGCCATTGAACAATCCTTCTTACCCTTTATAACTTCGGTAGGTTCGTCACATATCTCAATAACTACAGGGGTATGCCTTATACTGAGCGCCGAGATATCAAGCGAATTATCCTCAGCACATTTTTTTATTCTTTCTTCATCACCCGCAAGGGTTATATCAACATTAAAATCCCTTGCAGCATCAAGTGCGCCCTTTATCACCTCAAGCGGCGCGTTATCTCCGCCGAAAGCATCCATTACTATATTCATCTGCCAACCTCCTATTGTATTGCGAAAGTGGTTTTTATATCAATATCATTATTTTTTAAATATACTTCAAGGTCTGCAAGACCTCTTTTTGCGATAGCTTCATACTTTTCTTTTTTATCCTTTATCCTTTCGGGCAGTTCGGGAAGTATCCCCATATTACAGCCCATAGGCTGAAAATTCACAACTGACCTGTCTGATATATACCTTGAAAGAGCACCTGTCATAGTTGTGGGGGGAAGTGTTATCATTTCTTTTCCCGAAAGCTTACGTGAAAGATTAAGCCCCGCTATAATACCGCTTGCAGCGGATTCGATATAACCTTCAACACCGGTGATCTGGCCGGCGAAGAAAATGTTTTTATGTGAAAGCATATTAAAATGCGGATCAAGCAGTTTCGGTGAATTGACAAAGGTGTTTCTGTGCATTACTCCATAACGCATAAACTCAGCTTCTTCAAGCCCCGGGATAAGTGAAAACACACGTTTTTGCTCGCCGAATTTCAGGTTTGTCTGAAAACCCACAATATTATAAAGTGTACCTTCTGCATTCTCAGCCCTGAGCTGAACGCAGGCATAAGGTCTTCTGCCTGTACGCGGATCGGTCAGGCCAACAGGTTTTAACGGTCCGAAACGCATTGTATCCTCCCCGCGCTTTGCAAGCACCTCTATCGGCATACAGCCTTCATACACTTTAAAACCGTCTTTAGAAAAATGCTCTTTGTCAAAATCATGAAGCGGTGCACTTTCAGCAGATATAAGTTCGTTATAAAATCTAAAGTATTCCTCTTTATCAAAGGGGCAGTTGATATAATCCGCATCTCCCCTGTCATACCTTGATGCCATGAAAGCTTTTGACATATCAATGCTTTCCTTTGTGACAATAGGTGCGACCGCATCATTGAAATACAAGTAACCGCCGACGAGAGATCCGATTTTTTCAGCAAGAGCATCACTTGTAAGCGGCCCGGTAGCGATTATTACATCACCGTCCGGGATATCCGTGACCTCGCCCTCAATTACAGTTATATTCTTATTGCCGCGTATCATTTCAGTAACAAGGTCAGAGAACCTTTCCCTGTCAACAGCAAGCGCGCCGCCTGCGGAAACCGCTGTTTTCTGCGCACATTCCATTGTAAGCGAACCAAGCCTGCGCATTTCCTCTTTGAGCATACCTGCCGCAGAGCCGATTCTGCTTGCTTTAAGCGAATTTGAGCATATAAGTTCGGCAAACCCTTTATACTTATGTGCCGGTGTATATTTATGCGGCTTCATTTCATAAAGATAGGTATCAACACCCGCATTTGCAAGCTGCCACGCAGCTTCACACCCTGCAAGCCCGGCGCCTATTACCTTAGCCTTCATTGCCAAGATCCTTTTCATAGCCGCATCCGACTTTATGGCAGACAAGCTTTCCGCTCTTGCCGCCCTTCTGGAAAAGCGAACTTCCGCAGTTCGGACATTTCTGCTCAGACGGAACGTCCCATGTCATAAAGCCGCAGGTCGGGTTATCTTCACAGCCGTAATACTTCTTGCCCTTTTTGGATTTTTTGAGCAGAACTTTTTTTCCGCAGTAAGGACAGTCTGCGCCGGTTTCGGTAACAATACGCTTTGTATTTGTACATTCGGGGAAGCCCGAGCAGGCAAGGAATTTTCCAAATCTGCCGATCTTTATGACCATAGGCTTACCGCATACATCACATACCTGATCTGTCTGCTCGTCAGGAACTTTTACACGTTTACCGTCCATTACTTCTTCTGCCTCAGCAAGCTCACTGTCAAAATCCTTATAGAATTCATCAAGCGTCTTTACCCAGCCCTTTTTTCCGTTTTCTATTTTGTCAAGGTTAGTTTCCATATTGGCGGTAAAGCCTACATCCACAAGCTTTCCGAAATGCTCGCTCATAAGCTTATTGACGGTTTCTCCAAGGACCGTAGGTCTGAGCTGTTTTCCGTCACGTTCAACATAGCTTCTCGAAATAATAGTAGTTATCGTCGATACATAAGTAGAAGGCCTTCCGATGCCCGTTTCCTCAAAAGCCTTTACAAGTGAAGCTTCGGTATATCTCGGCGGCGGCTGAGTGAAATGCTGATTTCCCGCAAGGTCTTTAAGTTTCAAAACTTCACCCTTTTCAAGCGGCGGCAGAACATTCTTCTTTTCTTCATCACTGTCCTTGCTTTCCTCATATAAAACAGTAAAGCCGTCAAATTTAACAGAATAGCCTGTTGTTTTAAACATACAACCGTTTGCAAGTATATCAACAGAAACCGTATCCATAATACAGTTTGACATCTGGCTTGCTATAAAACGCTCCCATATCAGCTTATAAAGCTTATACTGATCGGAAGTGACACCGCTTGCTTTTACGACATCAGGCGTGAGTTCAGGGTGTGTAGGGCGAATAGCTTCGTGAGCGTCCTGGGCATTACCCTTTGTCTTATACTTTTTTGGTGTGTCAGGGATATACTTATCGCCGTATTTAGCTTTTATGAATTCATAAGCCGCAGCCCTCGCCTCGTCAGAAATACGAAGTGAATCTGTACGCATATACGTTATAAGACCTGTAGCGCCCATACCACTGATCTCAAGACCTTCATAAAGTTCCTGTGCCGCCTTCATTGTACGTCTGCCCTGGAACCCGAGCTTACGAGATGCTTCCTGCTGCAAGGTGGAAGTAGTAAACGGTGCAGCGGGGGCTTTTTTATGAACGCTCTTTTTTATCTTATCTACCACATATTCAGCATTTTCAAGCCTTGCAAGAATAAGGTCGGTCTGTTCTTTGTTTTCAAGTTCCGCCTTAACGCCGTCTACAGCAGAAAGTTTAGCGGCAAAAGTCTTTTTAGATGCTTTTGTATGAAGCTTTGCATCTATTGACCAGTATTCAGCAGAAACAAAGGAACGTATTTCCTCCTCTCTGTCACATATCATTTTGACAGCAACAGACTGAACCCTCCCCGCTGAAAGACCGCGCCTTATCTTTCTCCACAGAAAAGGAGACAGTTTATAGCCAACGATCCTGTCAAGGATCCTCCTCGCCTGCTGTGCATTCACAAGGTTAAGGTCAATTGTGCGGGGGTTAGCCATACCCGCCTTTATACCGCTTGCAGTGATTTCATTAAACGCCACACGGTTTTTATCGTTAAGATCAAGTCCCAGAAGCTGGGCTAAATGCCAGGAGATCGCTTCACCTTCACGATCGGGATCCCCTGCGAGATAAACATGATCTGCTTTTTTTGCTTTTTTCTTTATATCCTTGATAAGTGATTCCTTATCCTTGATATTTATATAATGCGGCTCGAAGTTATTCTCTATATCTACCCCGAGCTTGGATTTGGGAAGATCGCGAAGGTGCCCCATAGAAGCGACGACCTCGAAATTGCTCCCAAGATATCTTTTAACTGTTTTAGCCTTATGCGGCGACTCAACAATTACCAAATCTGACAATATCTTTTACTCTCCATTCACAAAAGTTTATATTAATTTATATCTGTTTCCCGCTGCTGAAGCAACAACACATTCAAGTTCAAGTGATGTCAGCTCACCAAGGACTTCGTTTACTGACACATCAAGCTTTTCAGACAATTCATTTGCCATAAGCGGCCCGTCCTGTTCGAGGAGTTTTACAATTCTTGCCGAAAGTTCATTCATACCCTCGGTATCGACTTTTACCGTTTTTTTCTTAACAGGCTTATTATGTACGTTTTCGAGGGCATCCTCCTTATAGCTTTCAAGCTTTCTGACGCTCGGGTTATACAGATAACTCTCGTCATAATCAAGCCGGCTCAGATCGATCGGCGAAGACTTTTCCCCCTTACCGATATGATATATTATATCAGCTGCACTGAACACAGCAGGACAGCCTCGTCTGATAAGATCTCTCTGCCCGAAATATCTTGTATCGTAAATATCAGCAGGAGGAACAGCAAGGACTTTTTTGTTCATGCTTTCAGCATAGCCTACATTGTCAAGCCCTTTTCCCTGCTCACCCTCCTCACAGATAACTACAGCATCAGACATAGCGGTCATCAATCTGTTCCTCATCGAGTAGGAATTCGGCATGAATTTTTTTAATGTAGGAATGAATTCGGAAACTACAGCACCGCCTTCAGCGATTGACTGTAGTTTGTCAAAATCCTTTTCACGTTCTATGGAGTTTCCGAGAAATACAACATTAGGCGCACCGAATTCTTTAGCGCATCTGTTAGCCGCCCTGTCAACGCCATCAGCAAAGCCTGTAACAACACCAACGCCAAGCTTTGACAGAGGTTCGATAAGCTTAGGGAGGATCTCCTTTGTATAATCCGACGGGTTTCGGGTACCAACAAATTCAACGTAGCTTATATCATTCTTCAAAAATTCAACACTGCCAAGCACGAACAATATCATAGGCGCATTTGGCAGCTGTCGGAATTTCTGCGGATAATACGGGCTTTCATAGCTGTACATCTTGATACCGAGTTCTTTGCACTTGGCAAAAACTTTATCCGTCACACGGTAATCAAGCAGTCTTGCAAGCTTGATCTCACCCGGTGAAGCAAGAGGTTCTTCGTCATAATACAGCGAATAATACATAAGCTCCGCCGACAGATGATGGCTGTGTATACTCTTGAAACGATTATTGACACTTCCGAAAATAAGCGAAAGCTTCATCCAGCTAAGAACGTCATCTCTGAATTCAAACTCCGCCATTTCAGCACTCCTTTGTCATTTCCCACATAAACACGGCAGCCGCAATAGATGCATTAAGCGAATCAAGGTTGCCGCGCATATCTATAGTTACACTTTTTTTGCACATTTTAATATGTTTTTCAGTCATACCGCTGCCTTCGTTACCGATAACAACGGCGGTTTTTTTACCAAAGCTCACCTTTGATATAAGCTCACCGTTTTTCACAACGGAAGCAACAGCATCAACGCCCGATCTGTCAAGAACATCTATAACCCTTTGAAAATCGTTCTCGACAAATATATCGACTCTTGAAAGGCTGCCCATAGTGCTGCGGATGACTTTAGGGTTATAAAGCTCACAGCAATTCTGTGTAAGTATCACCCCGTCAAGCCCGACAGCATCAGCAGTCCTTAATACAGTACCGAGATTACCGGGATCCTGAACACCGTCAAGCACGATGTACTTATTCCCCGACAGCTTATCGGGGAGTGTTTTATGCACAAACACAGCAGTTGCAAATATCCCCTGAGTATTCCCTTCAGGTGAGATCCTGTCTGCAAGCTCTTTTGATATTTCATAGAATTCTATGTCAGGCTCGTCAATGATATCACCTATGCCTGAAAGGGCACAGCACTTATCAAATGCCGCCTTTACAAAAAACACCGTTTTTATCCTGATATGACCAAGCTTATATTCTTTAAACGCATCAGCGCAGCTTCTCACCCCTTCAACAACAAAAAGCCGTGAAGCGCTTCGTTCTTTTTTTGAGCCTATCAGCTTTACAAGATGTTTGATTTTAGGGTTATCTCTGCTTGTTATCTCCATCGTGAATACATTCCTTAAAATAACACAAAACACGCAGGTCTGTTCAAACTTGCGTGTGATGATGTTTTTGATTAAAGTGCAGCCTTTGCCTTTTCAACGATAGCGCTGAAGCCTGCGGGATCACTTATAGCGATCTCGGAAAGCATCTTTCTGTTGAGCGTGATGCCTGCCTTCTTAACGCCGTTCATGAATGTTGAATAGTTCACGCCATTGATCTTGCAGGCAGCAGAAATTCTTGTTATCCAGAGTCTTCTGAAATCTCTCTTTTTCTGCTTTCTGCCGATATATGCATACTGGCCAGACTTCATTACAGCCTGCTTAGCCATCTTGAAATGCTTGCTCTTTGCGCCGAAATAGCCCTTTGCAAGCTTCAGAGTTTTATTTCTTCTCTTACGAGTCATCATTGCTCCCTTAATACGAGCCATAGTAATTCACCTTTCCTTATCTTTAGTAGTAATCTTGGTTGTTTCCCTATACCTCGTTATTATTTGTAAGGGATAAGCTTCTTGATATTTGCGATATTTGAAGCATCAGCAATTGCAGCGCCTCTTAAAATTCTCTTGCGCTTGTGATCCTTCTGGGTAAGTCTATGTCTTTTGTTGGTGTGCTGGAACTTTACCTTTCCGCTGCCTGTTACTGTAAAGCGCTTCTTAGCACCGGAATGTGTTTTGATCTTTGGCATAAAAATTTCCTCCTTAATTGTTTTTGCCCGATTTAGGAACGACGAACATCACAAGGCTTCGCCCTTCCATTTTTGTAGGCTTATCAACAGAGCCGAATTCGCTTATCGCAGCCTTGAATTTCTCCAAAAGCTCCTCGCCGAACTGCGGGTGAGCAACTGTTCTTTTCTTAAAGCGCACCGATACTTTAAGCTTATCGCCGCCTTTAAGGAATTTTACTGCTTGATTTACCTTTGTTTCAAAATCATGTGTGTCAATAGTCGAGGACATTCTGACTTCCTTGATATCTATTACCTTCTGATTTTTCTTAGCTTCCTTTTCACGCTTGCCCTGCTCGAAAACAAACTTGCCGTAGTCCATTATCCTGCATACAGGCGGTGTGGCCTGCGGAGCTATTTTTACAAGGTCAAGATCCTTTTCAAAAGCGATCTCAAGCGCCTGCTGTGCTGATAAAATACCAAGCTGGCTGCCGTCAACGTCGATAACCCTGAGTTCCTTATCGGTTATCTCCTCGTTGATCTGATGTTCTTTCTTTGCTATGTTGAAGCACCTCCAATAAATAAATTAAACGGGCACAGACATAAAGATCCGTACCCGCATATATACACAATATAAGTGTTATCAGCTTTTTATGACCTTTTCGCTTAAAGTGCTCAAGGTGAGAACGGATCAGTGTTCTGCTTTGTTTACCGATATATTATAACACACCAAATAGGGTTTGTCAATACCTTTTCGGGATTTTTTTAAAAAATTATTTCTCTGCCCTGTCCGAGCCAGAAAGAGTATATATAGCAGCTCTTTACTTTTTTATCAAGAAGTATATCGAATGCCGCTTTATACAGTCTTAGCTGAGTTTTATACATATCCATTTCCGAAAGCGTTTTGAACCTGTCGGTTTTATAATCAACGATAACATACCCGTCATCTTCCTCAAAGATACAGTCCGCAATACCCTGAACAAAAGCATCACTGCCCTTTGTTCCGAGATAATCCTCTCCAAGATCAAGTTCGTCTGTTCTTGCAAGGAAGTGTTTTTCACGCATTATCTTCTTTGATGCTTTCATTCGCTTATAAAAAGGAGATGTAAAAAACATCTCAACTGCCGCTACATACACACCGCCCGCTTCACGCTGCGAAAACAGTTTAAGCGCCTTCAGCCTTTCAAGCTCTGATGATACATCTCTTTCAGCTTTGCTGTAATCAGCAAGCTCCATAAACAGGTGTGTGAATGTACCTCTTTCAGCGTGGGTAAGGTCATCATTTTCCTCATCAAGCTTTGGCAGGCGCGGATAAAACTCGGCAGGCTCACCCGTTAGCTTTTCATTTTCTTCCTGTTCAAGCCTGACTATCTCAGTTACCGAAAGCTTAGCTATGATATCCTTTCTGTCATTTGATCTGTCTTTTTTAAAGTTATCATCAAGCTTTTTCACAAGAGCTTCATCAGCAGGTTCAGGGACGAAAGACCTTGTGATACTGCCTCTCTCCTTAGTGTCGGCGCGCATTACTCTCAGTCTTATTGAGTCATCATCATTCTCCTTCATCACAAGAGGAACGAAATCGCCTTTATTCTTATCTTTTTTTGCTTCGTGGTAAGCTCGTTCATTGTCATTTATCAGCTCTATCAGCGGGGAAAGCTCACTTCTGCTTCCAAGTGCGATCATTATCCATTCCAAAAAGGAAGTACATTCTGATACCACGCCATCATAAACACCTCCGTCGGATATCTTTGAAAGGTCTTTATAGAGCTTTGCATATGTATCGTATTGTCTTGATGCATTATGCCTGAAGCATACAGGTATACAGATCCGTTCCTTTGCCCTTGTAAGGGCAACATAAAGCAAACGCATTTCCTCACTCAGAAGCTTTTGCCTGAGCCTGATCGACATAGCCTCGTGCGATATATTCTCGCCGCAGGAAAGGTCATATACATTATGATACTTTATACCAATACCGTAATTTCTGTCACATATAAAGCTATCGGATACGTCCTTCAGATTAAAGCTGCTGCCAAGGTCACAAAGAACGATAAACGGGTATTCAAGGCCTTTTGACTTGTGCATGGTCTTAATGATCACGGCATCACCCTCATTGGCGGTAACTGTTGCCTGCGAAAAATCAGAGCCCCTGGATTCTATTTTTTCAAAATAGCGTATAAAGCCGCTTAATCCGCCGCCGCCCGAACTGTCATAACCTGCGGCATATTCGATAAGAAGCCTTAAATTTGCACGCATCTGTGAGGAGTTTTCATATGCAGAAGCAACAGAATAGAAATCTGTTTCATCATATATCTTCTTTATAAGTGCTTCAAGCGGCATACTTGATGCATAATACCTGAACTTCCTGATAAGCCCGCAGGCACCAATACATTTATCTTCAAGTGCCTTGTCATCAATGCTTATCTTCTTTGTTTCCTTTTCATGTGTATCATCACCCTTTGATACTGCAAGAATGACCTGATACAGCTTTTTTCTGACTCCCGAATCGTCCTGATCACATAAAAGCCTTATCTTTGTGACTTCATCAGCCGTAAAACCAAACACTGGTGAAAGCATTACAGAAAGCATTGCAAGGTCATTGAGAGGTGAATCTATCACTCTCAGAAGGTTTATCATAACAAGGATCTCACGGGATTTAAGGTAGCCCTCGGTATTCTCGTACAAAGATCTCAGCCCCACTGTTTCAAGCGCCTTTGCAACAAGATTCTGTGCGGCGTTGTTTCTGACAAGCACGCAAAAATCTGACGCTCTGCAAGGGCGGTATATCTCCTTTTTATCGTCCTTGACATTCACCCCGCTTTGTATCATATCATAAATGTAATTTGCAACAGCGATATGCTCTTTATTGTGCTCAGAGTCTGATCCGTCTTCGTCATCATCAGATTTGTCGGAAGATTGCAAATATATGATATCGGTAGGTATATCGGCAGGTGTAAAGTCTGCCTGATAATAAAGCTTTTCGCTGTCATCATACAGGACATTTCCCACCTGGGGTGACATTATTCTTGCAAAAAGATAGTTTACAAAATTGATTACATTTTCACGGCTCCTGAAATTATTGGAAAGCCTGATTCTTGTAAGGGGGGTACCCTCCCCGATATCGTGCGCTTTGGATACGGCATCTATAAACAATTCGGGGTTTGCCTGCCTGAAGCCGTAAATCGACTGCTTTACATCACCTACAACAAATACATTTCTGCCAAGCACACTCGTGTCATCAGTATCTGAAAGTGCTTTGAATATCAATTCCTGAAGATCATTGACATCCTGAAATTCATCTATCAGGATCATTTTATATATACCGTTTTTCCTGATATCCTCTGCAAGTTCGGTCCTCTTATAGCCATCATCGGCAGGGGTGAGCAGAAGCCTTACAGTCATATCCTCTACATCAGCAAATGATACAGCATTTTTATCAAGCTTCATATCAAAAAGCTCAGCCCTTGCGGCAAGTGTCAGCTTTGAAATCCCTTTAAAGAGTAGCCCTACAAATTCAAGTTGTTTTTTGTCTTTTGCCTCATCCCGGTCAAGTAAGCCTGCAATGTCATCAACAGTTTTTATATAGATCTTACGTTCCTTTTTGAACCTTTCATAAGCTTTAAGTTTCAGTTCGCTGTCTGCCCCAAAATGCTTTTTAAACTGTGCCGAGGTTATCCCGCGAAGTTCACTCCATTCATTATCGCTTAAAACTTTTTTTATGCCTTCAACGCTTCGTTTTTCGACCTGTCTTATGAACGAATCGAGCAGGTCAGCGTCATTGTTTATTATAGTTACAAGCTTATCATACCCTGTGAAAGAGCTGACAATATAGTAAAGATAATCAAGCTTTTTCTTTACAGAAGACAGCTTCATCAAAGCATGATCAAGGAGCGTTTCAATGTAATTCTTATATGCCCGGCCGTTAAAGAGGTCATCATATAAACGCTGTGTCCACAGTTCACAATACGGAACCGAATTCAGCACACGGTCAAGTGAGATCATGTGCTTTATAAGCTCCTTATCATTATCCTGACACAATGCATCATTGAGTGTTTTCATCATTGCGGGTTCGTTTTTATAGGCATCATCAAGTACCTTTGCAATGGCCGCATCAAACATAACGCTTTCCTCCTCGGCTTCAAGGATAGAAACGTCGTCCCTTATATCAAGCGAACTTGAATGCTCTTTAACAAAGTCAAAACAGAAAGCATTTATTGTCCTTATCTTGGCAAGCGACAGGGCAGACTGCTGTTTTTTCAGCCACTCGTTGTCAGGATCAAGTGCAAGCCTTTTCTCAAATTCATATGTAAGCCTGGTTTTCATATTTGAAGTGGCATCAACCGTAAATGTTACAGCAAGAAGCCTGTCAGGGGTTATCTGCATTTTCTCGTCGGCAAGAATAGTTATAATACGCTCGATCAGAACAGAGGTCTTACCGCTTCCCGCCGCCGCAGGAACGACAATACCCGTATCAAACGTATTGATCGCATCTGTCTGTTCATTCGTCCAGCCCATTATTATCACCCTTATTCATTATTTTATTTATCCTGCTGATCATCTTCTGTTTATCATCAGGCGTCACTTCACGGTGAACTCTTGCATAAGCATTGCGGCATACAGCCTTGTATTCGCAGAATTTACAGCTTGCCGTATTCTTATCAGTATAAAGCGGAACTGCTTCTATCCTGCCTTCATAAAGTGCATCTGCCATTTCAATTATCTTTTCATATGCAAATTCCTCATACGCTTCAAGTTCGCCTTCTTCAAGCAGTACCGAACCCACTGTTTTCTTATTGCCTGTCGGATAGATATCCACAAAACGGTTAGTTATCTTATCCATAGCTTCAATAGTTATCTGATTGTCTACTATAAGCCCGAAACGCTTGAATTTATCATACCTGTACCGTTCAAGTTCCGCTTCAAGATCACCCTTGATCCCTTTGTCATAAGCAGCATTTGAATCCTTGTCCGCGCTGACATGGACAGCAGGCATATAAAGAACGCCCGACGGTATAAGTCTGCCTTTTTCGGTAAGTTCATTTTCGGAAGAAGTCAGGGCGAGCAAATATATAAGCATCTGAAGATTCAGACCGTTATAGAGTTCTTCAAGTTTAAGTTCTTTGGCACCTGTTTTATAATCAATTATGCGGACATATCTTTTAAGCTCACCCTTATCGTCTTTCTGTTCAAAAATATCCACTCTGTCTATACTGCCGCGGATATTAATGACATATTTATCCTTGCAGGTTATTTTAAGTATACTTTCGTTATTCTCTTTAGTCAGATCAAACTCAAATCCCACAGGTCTGAACAGAGTAAGAGCAAGTTCGTCACGAAGATTTCTTACGACATAGAAAGCAGATTCCTCCCACCTGTGCGATATAAAGTCAAATCTTGCCGTCTTGCCGAAATCACCGCCAAGTTCACTCTCAAGATACTGCTCAAAGAATTCATGTATCTTGTTTTCTATCTGCTCATCGGTAATTGAAACAAAATCCTCGTTATATACCTCCCTGCCGTTTTTGTCTTTCTTTGACAGTATCTTTTCAAGGCAGGAATGTACAAAGGTGCCGCGGTTTCTGGGATCTGTTTTATCTTTTACGGGAGGGTATATTTTAAGCCCATACTGGCAGAAATATGAAAACGGGCAATTGTAATACGTCTTTAGCCTTGTTGCGGAAAGGTTAAGATCTCCCGCAAAGAACAGCTCGTGTGCCGAAGCCTTATCAAGCCTGAAATCACGCTTATTGCTGCTTGATATAAGGTAGTCGATCTTTTCACGATAAGCCTTGTCTTGTTCAAGAACACGCCTGAGCGAAGCGGTTTCACTTCCCTTATCATGGCAGTGTTCAAGATACTTTACATATGCCGTTTTCTTGCTTGGGCAATAGAAATCAACAGGCATTGAAGAAGCTTTGATCTCAATATCCCTCTCAAACATATTCTTTATGCTGCCAACAAGTGAGGAACGCCTCTGCTGCTTACCTTTTGAGTCACATTCATGCCAGAGCATATAAAGCCGGTCAGTCGAAGCCGTTAGTGCCGTGTAGCACACAAGGCGTTCGTGGTCAGTCTTTGATACCATATTATCGGGGAACTCTATCCCTGTATTGATCTCAAGGCGCTGTTTTTCATTATCTGTTATAAGCCCGTTTGATTTAATATCGGCGGGAAAAACACCGTCGCAGCAGTTCATAACAAAAACAGCACGCTTATGCCCTATCCTTGAATGTGAGCTGTCGCCGACAGTCACTGTATCAAGCATCTGCGGCGGAGCTGATACATTGATATTTGCAAACATAGTTCTTATAAGTTCAAAATACTGTCTGAGAGTCAGTTCTTCTTCAGGTATGTTCTTAAACACCGCACTTATGCATGAAACGGCAAGTTCCCACAGCTGCCTGAATTTACGGGAGGTTTCAACCATTTTTTCATCATTGTCGCCAAGAGAGACCTTCACCATTGAAAATGACCTGTCAGAAAGCCTGATATCATCAAGCAGAGTATAAAGCGCTTCGCTTATACCCCTGGCATTTTTACCATCTGAATTCTTTTTAAAACGTTCAAGCGGCAGTATTATCTTTTCCCTGTATTCATTCACGCATTTTAAATACTTGCTGTCATCAGGGATAGACTTGTCCTTTGCTGTAAATTCGCTTTTCCACATATCGCCGTCAACATTCCAGGCAACGCAGTAATCTTCAAGCAAAGAAGCCTCATATTCATAAAAGTGTGAAAGCGGCGATTTTATTATCCGCATGATGTTTTCAGTCTTGTACTCCTTTGTAAGCAGACATTTGAACAAGCCCTCAAAATACATCACGAAAGAATACTGCGATATCGGTTCGGGGCAGTCGATGAAAAACGGTATATCATATCTTTCAAATATACTTGTAATTGCCGATTTATTAGCTTCAGGATCACGGAGAAGCACAGCGCATTCACCAAAATCAAGACATTCGTCACGAACAAGGCGCCTTATCTCAGCGCATACGTATTCAGCTTCTTCGTAAATGTCAGCTGCACTGATGATTCTGATATTGCCACTGCTGCCGACCGTTTCGTCTGCTTTATAACGTTCATTTTTCTTGACGGAAGTAAATATATGCTTATTTACAAAATCTATCTCGGGTGATACTCCATCAAGAACGGGAGCGTATACACGCTCACTCCTGACGCCCAGGTCTTTAGCGGCAAGTTCAAGCGCCGTTCTCGTCTTAACGGGTTCAGCAAACGGACTTAACGGTGTAAAGGAATTTTTACCGTTTCCTATCATCAGACCGACAGTTACACTATCAGCCTGCGAGAGCATCACTTTTATCAGATCATACTCGTTATATGTAAAGCTGTGGAAAGCATCAATGTAAATATCTGCACCCTCAAAGCTTCTGAACTCTCCTGCAAGCCTGACAGCAGCAGAAACCCCGTCACAGTCGTCTTTAAGCTCTCGGGAGATAAGTTCGTTCATATAGTTTGAATATATCCTTGATATATCATAAAGCTTACGTGAAAGCATACCTTCATTCTGCTCACAGGCAAGCATAACAGCCTCAGGAGTTATCCCCGACTGCCTGAATTCTCTGACTAAAGCTATCATTTTCTGTATGAAAGAGCCTTTATTAAGGCTTTTGCTGTAATACTTCACCCCGCCCTCAGCCTTAAAAGCTTTTATCGCAAGGTACATCAGAATAACAGAAAGATTTTCGCCTGCATTATCGCCTGCGTAGCCGCCATGCTTTTTGCAGATAAGCTCACATATCCTGTTAAAGCCGCCTGTTATAAGGTCATTGAATGGCTTTGCGCCCATTCTTTTATAAAGCATCTTATCATATTCAAACGAAAACTGATCCGGAACTATAACAAAAACCCTCCGCCCGGCTGCGGCAGACTCACTTATTAAAGAAGCCATAGCGCCCTCCCTGTCAGAAAGTGCATCAGCTGATACGATCCTTAGCATTGATCTTCCCCCTTTATGTCAACACAGGCAGCCCGGCAGTGCCGACTTGATTATTCCTAATTATATTTTAACATACCATACAGAAATGTCAAGTACCGGAAAAGATACTGTACATTTTAATGTACAGCAAATCGGACTTTATATAGAAAACAGCTTTTTGAATATCTCCGCTATTTTAAAACTGTATTCTATCTCCTCACAGTCACCCGGAACGTAAGATCTGTCACTTTCATCGTTACAGGCACCCACTGTAAGAAAAGATGTTATGCAGCAGTTATCGGCTCTGACAGCTCTGTCCATAACAACCAGCGCACTGCTGCGGTAATCAGAAACCATGAAAGTAAAAGCAAATGCACAGGCAAGTGAAATGGTTATCCTTTTCAAAATCATCTCTCCTTAAATTCGATTTCAAGGATATTATTGGAAGATCACCGCATTTTAATCACCAAAATAAAAAATCGGCAGAAATTCTGCCGAGGTCATCAGGATGAACTGTCATCAGTATGTGTTATCACCTGTACACCACGTTCGTCATAAAGAACTTCTTCAAGTGATGTTGTCATCATATACACGCCAAATGCTACAAGCATAGCAATAATACTGATTACTATAATTAAACCAAGGCGGTATCTCATGGGCTTTGTTTTTTTCTTTTCGGGCATAATCCTCAGTCCTTCATTTGATCATATTTTTATTATACAACATAATCACAGATAATTCAAGTACAAAAAACAAAAAACGCATAATTTTGTTATAACGCTTACAGTATTTTTGAAAAAACAATGCTTAAAATTGTACGCTTTGCTATTGCAAAGTGCAAAAAAATGTAGTATAATATACTCAGGGCATACCGCACAAAGCCGTGCGCAGGTAGGAAAGTGTCTATTTGCACTGACCTTACTTTGGTATTGCCTTTTTTTATTTTTTAGTGAGGTGTTTTTATGTGTGGATTTGTCGGGTTTACAAACTATATAAATGATGCGACAGGCACCCTTGAAGAAATGATGGACAGGATCCGCCACCGCGGACCTGATTCAGACGGAAAATATGTTGATGAAAAAGTAGCAATGGGTTTTCGCCGCTTATCGATAATCGACCTGTCGGACAACGGCAGCCAGCCATTATTCAACGAAGACAAAAGCCTTGTACTGACATTTAACGGGGAGATATATAATTACAGAGAGTTAAAAGACGAGCTGACTCGTGAAGGGCACAGATTCTATACAAAGACAGATTCGGAAGTGCTTATCCACGGCTATGAACAATGGGGCGAGAAACTGCTTACACGATTAAGGGGAATGTTTTCGTTTGTTATCTATGACAAGAAAGAAAACAAGCTGTTCGGCGCAAGGGACTACTTTGGTATAAAGCCCATGTATTACGCACAAATGGGAAAAACATTTATGTGGGGAAGTGAAATAAAAGCATTTATCCCCCACCCGCATTTCAAAAAAGAGGTCAATGAAGATGTACTCGAAACATACCTCACATTCCAGTATTCACCGACAGAAGATACGTTTTTTAAAGGTGTCAGAAAGCTTCCTGCCGCACATTGCTTTACCTATAAGGACGGGAAGTTGAGTGTGAAACGTTACTGGGAGATCAGATTTGAAAGTGATGAAAAGCCCACCCTTGAAGACTGGGTAAATAAGATATCAGACAGCTTTAATGATTCGGTAAACGCACACAAAATAGCAGATGTTGAAGTAGGTTCATTCCTTTCAAGCGGCGTGGATTCAAGCTATGTAGCAGCTGTCGCAAACGTTGACAAGACCTTTACCGTAGGCTTTGGAGAGGACGAAAAATACAACGAGATAGGCTATGCAAAAGAGTTTTCAAAATATATAGGCAAGGAAAACACATCAGAAGTTATAGATCCCGAAGAATACTGGGGCAATCTTCCTAAGATACAGTATCACATGGACGAACCGCTTGCAGATCCGGCAGCTATCGCGCTATTCTTTGTATGCAGGCTTGCATCGAAGAATGTAAAGGTATGCTTATCGGGTGAAGGCGCTGACGAGATTTTCGGCGGTTATACCATATACAAGGAACCGACTGACGTTGCGATATATAACCACATACCCTACCCTATCAGACGGGGAATAGGCGCTGTATGTGAAAAACTCCCGCAAAAGCGCGGGATAAACTTCCTTGTAAGGAGATCACGCAAACTTCAGGACAGGTTCATAGGAAATGCTTATATGTTTTCAGAAAAGGAAAGAAAACAGCTTTTAAAGATAAAAACAAACGCACCTGATGCCAGAGAGATAACAAAACCGTTCTACAATAAAGTCAAGGGAAAGGACGCACCTACACAGATGCAGTATCTTGACCTGCATTTATGGATGACGGGTGATATACTTTTAAAAGCTGACAAGATGAGCATGGCGCACTCACTTGAAGTAAGGGTGCCGTTCCTTGACAGAAAGGTAATGGAAACAGCCGAAGGCATTCCTGTGAGATACAGGGTGAACAATGAAAACACCAAATATGCTATGCGTATAGCCGCACTCAAGGCCTGCCCGCCGCAAACTGCAGGCAAGCCAAAGCTCGGTTTCCCTGTACCTATAAGGGTATGGCTGAAAGAAGATAAGTATTATAACATTGTAAGACAAAAGTTTGAAAGCGATATCTCAAAGCATTATTTTGATACTGATATTCTTATCCGCCTGCTTGATGAACACAGAGAGGGGAAGAAAGACAATTCAAGAAAAATATGGACTGTATTCTCTTTCCTAATCTGGTATGATGTGTATTTCAATGATAAATGGGATATATAATAAAGCGAAAACCCACGGGAGATCTCTTTCCCGTGGGTTTGATCATAGTTATTATTTCTTTATCTTATCCCAGTATGTCTTTGAAGCCTGTTCGTTTCGGTTTTCACCATATACATAATAGGTCCTGTCCCTGATGCTGTCTGGCAGATACTGCTGTTTTACCCAGTGGTTGGGATAATCGTGCGGATAAAGATAGTGCTGACCTTTTTCGGAAGCTTCCTCACCGTCAAAATGCTTATTCTGCAAATGCCGCGGAAAATCGCCCGTTATACCTTTCCTTATATCTGAAAGCGCCGAATCGACCGCAAGATATGCACTGTTTGATTTAGGGGCTGTTGCAAGCAGGATAACCGCATCAGCAAGCGGGATACGCGCTTCGGGAAGGCCTAACTGCATAGCACTGTCTACGCAAGCCTTTACGATAGATATTGCCTGAGGATATGCAAGCCCGATATCTTCACTTGCTATAACAAGAAGTCGGCGTGAAAGCGATATGATATCCCCTGCCTCAAGAAGCTTTGCCGCATAGAAGATCGCCGCATCGGGATCGGAACCCCGAATAGATTTCTGCAAAGCTGAAAGTTCATCGTAATGCTCGTCACCGGCTCTGTCATAACGCATATTGCTGCGTTGTGTAAGAGTTTTTACTGTATCAAGGCGAACAGTCAGGTTCTTGCCGTCATTATCAGCTGACAGTGTACAAAGTTCTACAGTGTTTATGCTTTTCCTTACATCACCGCCGCAGCCGCGCGCTATATGTTCAACAACGCCGTTTTCAAGCCTTAGCTTCATACCGATATCATCAGCAGCAAGCTGAAATGCCCTTTTTATCGCAGGAACGATATCCTCAGGTGCGACCGGTTTGAACTCAAAAACAGTAGAACGGCTGATTATCGCATTATACACATAAAAATACGGATTTTCGGTCGTAGATGATATAAGGGTTATCTTACCGTTTTCGATATATTCAAGAAGCGACTGCTGTTGTTTTTTATTAAGATACTGTATCTCGTCAAGGTAAAGCAGGATCCCGTTATAGCCCATAAGTGTATCAGTCTGTGAAATAATATCCTTTATATCATTTACTGATGCCGAAGTACCGTTAAGTTTATACATCTGCATATTGGTATTTTCAGCAATGATCCGGGCGACAGTTGTCTTCCCTACACCCGACGAGCCATAAAAGATCATATTCGGTATAGTGCCGCTTTCAATTATCCTGCGAAGCGGTTTCCCCTTACCAAGAAGCTCACCCTGACCTACCACTTCATCAAGTGTTGACGGCCTTATCCTGTCGGCAAGCGGAACTGACATATATTATACCCTCCCTATCATTTCAAGGTCAAAGGGCGTGCGCTGATATACACAGTAATTAAGCCAGTTTGCATACATAAGGTTTGCCGAGCATGACCAGTTGAATACAGGTGTTTTGTCAGGATCATTATCAGGAAAATAGTTATAGGGCAGATCAATTTCAAGGCCTTTATTCTTATCACGGAAGTATTCATTTGCAAGGGTGAGTCTGTCATATTCCCAGTGCCCGAAAAGATAGAAATTCCTCTCCTCCATATCAGAAACGACATGAACACCTGCTTCATTTGATTCTGCAACAACTATAAGCTTGCCCGATTTTTCAATATCCTCACGCCTGTCTTCTGTGTGGCGGGAATGCGGGCAGTGAAAAACATCACCAAAACCCTTTAAAAGCAAACTTTGCGGGAAGTCGATATGATGCTTGAAATTGCCAAACATCTTTTTAGGCAGCTGGTATTTAGGTATACCGTATCTGTAATAAAGTGCCGCCTGCGCGCCCCAGCAAATATGCAGGGTGGAAAACACGTGCGTTTTTGCCCAGTCAAGAAGTTCACAAAACTCGTCCCAATAGTCCACCTGTTCAAATTCAAGGTGTTCAATAGGCGCACCGGTAATGATCAGACCGTCGTATTTTTCATTTCTCACCTCGTCAAAAGGCTTATAAAAAGCAAGCATATGTTCCTGCGGGGTGTTTTTTGAAACATGGTTCATCTGCACAAGATCAATATCAACATGAAGCGGCGTATTGGAAAGCAGCCTGAGCAGCTGCGTTTCGGTAGTGATCTTATCGGGCATAAGATTGACTATAGCTATCCTAAGCGCCCTTATATCCTGATGATCCGCCCTGTCATTGGGTATAACAAATATCTTTTCCTTTTCAAGTGCCCTGAATGCAGGCAGATCGTTTGGTATTTTAATAGGCATTACTAATCATTCCTCGTAAATAAGTTTATGTATCTTTGTATTACAGCATAACGCTTCGCTTATATGCTGTAATCGCCCATAAATGCAGGGAATGCCGCTTGCGGCACGTATCTGCATGGGCATAAATAATAATGAATACTTGAATCCATTATAGCATAAACTGCTAATAATTGCAAGGTCGATGCGGCGTTATTAATTCTTTGTTAAAATATTAAAACTCCCCCGGACAGATCGGGGGAGTAAACAAATCAATTATTCATAAAGAGGATATTTCCTGCAAAGCTCAGTAACACCTGCTCTTATCTCATCAGCCTTATTATCAAAGTCAGATGCTGTGAGGTAGATAAACTCCGCTATCTTTTCCATATCCTCCTCAACAAGGCCGCGTGTTGTAACAGCAGGCGTGCCTATTCTTACGCCGCTTGTTACAAACGGCTTCTCAGGATCATTCGGGATAGCATTTTTGTTTACTGTGATGTAGACCTCGTCAAGCTTCTTTTCAAGTTCCTTACCTGTAATGCTGAAAGGACGAAGGTCAACAAGCATAAGGTGGTTATCTGTACCGCCTGAAACAAGGTCAAATCCTCTTTTGAGAAGTCCCCCGGCAAGAGCATTTGCGTTCTTGACCACCTGCTCACCGTAAGCTTTGAATTCGGGTTTAAGGGCTTCACCAAGGCATACAGCCTTAGCAGCAATAACGTGCATAAGCGGGCCGCCCTGTGTTCCCGGGAAAATCGACTTATTGATCTTCTTAGCTATTTCTTCATCATTTGTAAGGATCATTCCGCCGCGCGGGCCCCTTAATGTCTTATGTGTTGTTGTAGTTACAACATCGGCATAAGGAACAGGTGACTGATGCTGGCCTGCTGCAACAAGGCCTGCGATATGTGCCATATCCACCATAAAGTAAGCGCCGACTTCCTTAGCGACTTTTGATATACGCTCGAAGTCGATAGCCCTTGGGTATGCAGAAGCACCTGCAACGATAAGCTTAGGCTTGTTTTCTTTAGCAAGTTTTTCAAGTGCATCATAATCTATAAAGCCGTCATCTGTAAGCCCATAGGAAATAAAGTGATAATTCTTGCCACTCATGTTTACAGGTGAACCGTGTGTAAGGTGGCCGCCGTCAGCAAGTGACATACCCATAATAGTATCGCCAACATCACAAAGAGCAAAATAAACAGCCATATTTGCCTGAGCACCCGAATGTGGCTGAACATTTGCAAACTTAGCGCCGAAAAGCTTACAAGCCCTCTCTATTGCTATATTTTCAACAACGTCAACACACTCACAACCACCGTAGTATCTCTTGCCGGGATAACCCTCAGCATACTTATTTGTCAGGCACGAGCCCATTGCAGCCATTACCGCGGGAGAAACGATATTCTCACTTGCGATAAGCTCCAGGTTCCTTTTCTGTCTTGCAAGTTCGGCTTCCATAGCCTTGCTTACTTCTTCATCAAACTGTCCTACAAAGCCGATAGTATCAACTATTTTCATTTTAACACTTTCCTTTCGGGTAATAATTTAAACTGCCTTTATTATTATAACTTATTTTTACAAAAAAGGCAAGAGGGAAAGCGCAATTTTATAAATTTATTTATCTTTATCCCCTTTTCCCGAAATAAGGTTATTCAGCACCTGCCCGATAAGGTTTTGTGTATTTGCAAGAAAACCAAGTATCACAACACATATTATAACAATTATCTCCCGCGTTTTATCACCGCCTTCAAGTTTTGAAAGATCGGGCAGATAAAAGATTATAAGGCTGCAAAGTACAAATGACAAAACGAGCCCTGCCGTAAAAAACTTATCTATCCTTTTTGATGATTTTTCACTGAGTTCAAATACGACCTCAATGTTTTTTTCTGCTGCTTTTTTAAACGATGCTTCATCAAGCCTTTCCCCTGCAAGCAGTTCATTGATAGTAAGCCCGTAGAATTCACTAAGTAGTTTAAGACACTGAACAGGCGGCATATATGTACCCGTTTCCCAACGTGAAACAGTTTTGCCTGTCACCCCGAGTTTTTCGCCAAGCTGTTCCTGAGTCAGTCCCTTTTCCTTTCTCAAAGCTTTCAGAAACTCTCCGAATTTGATCATATCCATTACGATCTCCCCTTTCCTGCCATAATTATAGCAAAAAGCCCATAAAAAGTACACCCCATAAACAGCGAATACACAAAAAAGCGCCTTTTCAAGACGAAAAAGCACTTTTTATAAGATTACATTATGCAGATTTTCTTTTGCCCCTTACTATTTCCGGCTCAGCATCACCGTTTACACAATCCTCGTTGATCGTGATAGACACTATCGACTTATCTGCGGGGGCTTCAAACATTATCTTTGTAAGTATACCTTCAACTATTGCTCTCAAACCCCTTGCACCTGTTTTCTGCTCAATGGTCTTTTTAGCTATAGCCTTCATAGCATCTTCTGTAACAGTAAACTCGATACCGTCCATTTTAAAGAGTTTGGTATACTGTTTTATAAGAGAATTTTTAGGTTCTGTAAGTATACGGCAAAGTGCATCTTCATCAAGTTCGTCAAGAACAGTTATGATAGGCAGTCTGCCCACGAGTTCAGGAACGATGCCAAACTTAACGAGGTCATGCGGAACGACCTTTTTAAGAACATCTTTATCGTTCTTCTTGTCCTTGATATTACCGCCAAAGCCAAGAGAAGAAGAATCCGTTCTCTTTTTGATGACAGATTCAAGTCCTTCAAAAGCACCGCCGCATATAAAGAGGATATTCTTGGTATCTATCTGTATAAACTGCTGCTGCGGGTGTTTTCTGCCGCCCTGCGGGGGGACATTTGAAACTGTACCCTCAACGATCTTGAGAAGTGCCTGCTGAACACCCTCACCGCTTACATCACGGGTAATGGAAGTGTTCTCACTCTTTCTTGATATCTTATCTATCTCGTCGATATAGATAATTCCGCGCTGTGCAGCCTCAACGTCATATCCTGCTGCCTGAATAAGGCGGGTAAGCACATTTTCAACGTCATCGCCTACATAACCTGCTTCAGTAAGTGTTGTAGCGTCTGCAATAGCAAAAGGAACATTCAGAAGCCTTGCAAGGGTTTGTGCAAGCAGGGTTTTGCCTGTACCTGTAGGGCCTAACAAAAGGACGTTTGATTTCTGTATCTCAACATCATCATCGTCATCATCAATTGACAGGATCCTCTTATAGTGATTATAAACAGCCACAGAAAGCGCGATTTTGGCTTCATCCTGACCTATAACATACTCATCAAGCACCTTTTTGATATCAGTAGGCTTAACAAGCTTTATCTTGCTGCCATTGTCTTTTTTAATCTCTTTGACCTTAGCCTGTGTCTTGCCTGAGCTGTTGTTCTGACGTTCTAAAATATCGTAGCAGAACAATACACATTCATCACAGATATGGTTATCCCCCGCAGTAAAAAGGTTAGCTACCCTTGTTTCAGGCTTACCGCAGAAGGAGCATTTTTTTATATCAGCCATTTAACACCAATCCTTCTAATTACTGTCTGTTTGTGATTATCTTATCTATAAGGCCGTATTCAAGTGATTGCTCGGCAGTCATATAGTTATCCCTTTCGGTATCTATATTGATCTGCTCAATAGGCTTACCTGTATTCTGTGCAAGTATCCTGTTCATTTTCTCCCTTGTTCTCACAAGGTGATCGGAGTGTATCTTGATATCGGTACACTGCCCTGAAAGCCCGCCCGAAATAAGCGGCTGATGAATAAGGATCTCGCTGTTAGGCAGAGAAAAGCGCTTGCCCTTAGCACCGCTTGACAGCAGGAATGAACCCATTGAAGCTGCCATGCCTATACAAATCGTCGAAACATCACACTTTATATAATTCATAGTATCATAGATCGCCATACCTGCGGTTATCGAGCCGCCGGGGGAATTGATATAAAGATCAATATCCTTATCAGGATCCTGTCCTTCAAGATACAAAAGCTGTGCCACAACAACGCTTGCAACAGCATCGTCGATCTGATCACAAAGCATTATGATCCTGTCATTTAAAAGCCTTGAATAAATATCATAGCTTCTTTCTCCTCTGCTTGTCTGTTCAACTACATAAGGTATCAGTGCCATACAAAGTCCTCCATCATAATTTGACATAATCCGATTTTTCTCTATATACCACATTCGCCCGCATAATGCGAGCGAAATGCAAAAAACTATTACTTTATAACTGCGGCTTCCTTGATAAGATCAACTGTCTTGGAAACAGCAACGTCCTTTTTAAGCTCGTCAGCGCCCACAAAGCTCTTTACCTGATCAAGTTCTAAGCTATAGGTATCAGCCATTTTCTGGAACTCTGCTTCAAGCTCCTCGTCAGTAACCTCAACATTTTCAAGCTGAGATATCTTTTCAAGGGCAAGTCTGAGCTTGACCTGCTTTTGAGCCTGCTCAGCATAGGCCTTCTTAACACTGTCAAGTGTCTGGCCTGTATACTGGAGATAAAGGTCAAGTGTGATACCCTGAGGACGTAATCTCTGCTCTAATTCAGAAACCATCTCGTTTGTTCTGTTATCATACATTTCCTGCGGGATATCAGCTTTAAGAAGCTCGATAACCTTGTCAAAGAGAGCATTCTCTACGTCGGCATCGGCCTTCTTTTGAGCATTTTCTTCAAGCTTCTTTCTGACATCAGCCTTATATTCATCAACAGTATCAAACTCTGTCGAATCCTTTACCATATCATCATCAAGTTCGGGAAGTTCCTTTTTAGAGATCGCTTTAAGATTGATCTTAAAAACAGCAGGAGCACCTTTAAGTTCCTCAACCTGATATTCTTCCGGGAAAGTAACATTTATCTCAAAACTTTCACCCGCATTATGCCCAACGATCTGATCCTCAAAGCCCGGGATAAACTGACCGCTGCCAAGGTTAAGCTCAAAGTCTTCAGCCTTACCGCCATCAAATGCAACGCCGTCCTTAAAGCCTTCAAAGTCTATGGTAACATCATCACCAAGCTCTGCCGCTCTGTCATCAACAGTGATGATCCTCTCGTTCTTTTCCCTGAGCTTATCAGCTTCCTTATTAACATCTTCATCAGTTACTTCGGCAACTGTCTTAGTTACCTCAATACCCTTATAGCCGTCGATCTCGACCTCAGGCTTTACAACAACTGTAGCCTTGATCTTTACGCCGGCTTCCTTAGATATCTCCTCGACCTCGACCTCGGGCTGAGCAACGATCTCAAGCTTGGATTCATCAATAGCACCGTTTACTTCAGGTGCATAGAGAATATTTACAGCATCCTCAAAGAACACGTTATCGCCGTATGTTTTCTCAATTATCTTTCTTGGCGCCTTACCCTTTCTGAAACCGGGAAGTGCGATATTCTTCTTAGCTTTAAGGTAAGCTTTCTGTAAAGCGTCCTCAAAAGCCTCGGGCGATATTTCTATTGCAAGCTCATATTTATTTACTGCAACATTATTTACTGACTTTAAACTCATTTTAAAATTCCTCCATACAAAAATATATCCTAAACATTATACCATAACCGGAATGATTTTTCCAGTATTTTTTTATAATTTGTTACTTTGCACAATATTCGTTATGTCTTTTGGTACAAAATGCAAATAATCGGCAGATATCAAGTGCATTTCAATTCCGTCATAAATACCGTTTACAGACTTTGAATGTGTTATCGCACCATGAAGATGTCCATAATAACAAAGCTTGATATCATGCCTAAGCAGCACGTCAAAAATATCCACGTTTATACTATCCGCATACACAGGCGGGTAATGAAGAAAAACAACAGGCTTCAGGCCCTGTTTTTTTGCACATTCAATAGATACTTCAAGCCTTTGCGCTTCACGTTTTATGACCTTTGTATCCTCTGCCTTGCCGGTTTCGTTTATCCACCCGCGAGAACCGCATATGCCGATACCTTCATACTCAAAACAGTTATTATGAAGTATATTAAGCGTATCGAACCCGTTTGCCGCAAAAAAATCCTCCATTCTCTTACGTGAAGTCCAGAAATAATCATGATTTCCCTTTGAGATTATCTTTGTGCCGTTAAGCCTGTTTATAAAATCAAAATCGCTCTTTGACTGCTCTAAGTTCATGCCCCACGAGATATCGCCGGGAATAATAACTGTATCTTCGGGTTTTACAAGGCTCTGCCAGTTTTCTTCAAGGCGCTCAGTATAATTATCCCACCCGCCGAAGATATCCATAGGCTTATTGACAGATGTTGACAAGTGCAGGTCTGCTATTACAAATAGTGACAAGCGCTAAACCTCCTTATTTAAAAAGCGTTCTTGTTCGGTGATCAGGGTTTATCAATGCCCACGCAGGAATACACACAAGCTTTATGATTATAAGGTCATAATGCTCTGCCACAGATAGTTTTAATGAATATGCAGCAAAAAAGTGTGCATAATAATAACACCAAAAATGAAAGGGTGTTAAAAATGGACAAGCATATATTAAGCGGTGTAAACTGTGATGTAAAAAGCTGTATCTACAACAGAAGCGGCAAGGAATGCAGTGCAAGCTCAATAAAAGTTGACAGCACTTGCAATGATCCGAGCAACTGTGATGAAACAGCTTGCAGAACATTTATAGGCCGTGATTAAAGACAATACCTGCAAAGTCCCCGAACTTGTCGGGGACTTATTATTTTTATCAGATACCAAGCGACTCAAAAATAAACTTCTTCATATCAGCCTTATCAATAGTCTTGTCAAATCTTACAGCTTTATTCTTCAGCCCCGCAAGGGATTCGGGTACAGGCAGTTTTGAGATCTCGGCGAGCTTATCCACCTTATCAAACTCGTCTTCGCCTGCGTCAGCACCTATAGCAGAAAGCACACTGCCCGAGAACTTATAAGGAGAAGCCGTTGAAGCAATAACTGTAACTGTATCATCGCCTGTAGCCTTCTTGTAATCCTCATACACCTTGACAGCAACTGCCGTATGTGTATCACAGGTGTATGAATACTTATCATATATTTCCTTAATAGTTGCCTTTGTCTGTTCATCATCACAGAAGCCTGCGCAGAATTCTTCCCTGAGCGCTTTCTTTACCTCGTCGCTCACTTCATATCTGCCGTCCTTTGCAAGGGCACCGAACCATTCTCTGATCTGTGCATCATTCTGACCGTTGAGAAGATAAAGAAGCCTTTCAAGGTTTGAAGAAATAAGGATATCCATAGAAGGTGAAATAGTTGTATGGAACTGCCTGTTCCTGTCATATATACCGGTATTGATAAAATCGGTCAGAACATTATTTGCATTTGAAGCGCAGATAAGCTTATTTACAGGTACGCCCATTTTCTTGGCATAATAACCTGCAAGGATATTACCGAAGTTGCCTGTAGGAACTACGATATTGATAGGTTCACCGACATCTATCTGCTGTTCCTTGACAAGCTGGGCATATGTTGACACATAGTAAATGATCTGCGGTGCAAGTCTGCCCCAGTTTATTGAGTTTGCCGAGCTGAACATCATACCGTTATCGGCAAGTTCCTTACCTGTAGCCGCATCTGTAAAGATAGCCTTCACACCGTTTTGTGCATCATCAAAATTCCCCTTGATAGCGCAAACGCCGACATTAGAACCCTCCTGCGTTGTCATTTGCTTTTTCTGCATTGCAGAAACGCCGTCTTCGGGATAGAAAACTATAATAGATGTTCCCTCAACGTCTTTGAAGCCCTCAAGTGCCGCCTTACCCGTATCGCCGGAAGTTGCAACAAGTATGACAACCTTTTTATCAGTGCCTATCTTCTTGATCGATGTTGTAAGCAGATAAGGAAGTATCTGCAAAGCCATATCCTTGAAAGCACAAGTCGGCCCATGCCAGAGCTCAAGCATATATGTACCGTCAAAGAGATGTGCAAGCTCAGCAATATTCTCGCTGTCAAAATTCTTTGTATTGTATGCCCCGTCAACGCAGTATCTTATTTCTGCGCCGCTGAAATCTGTCAGGTATTTTGAAAACACAAACAGTGCCCTGTCAGCATAGCTGAGGTCACCCATCTGTCTTATCTCATCAAGTGTAAGTGCTGGTATCTCGCTTGGTACGAACAAACCGCCGTCTTCTGATATACCCTGTGCTATAGCCTGAGCCGAGGATACATTTACATTGCTGTTTCTTGTGCTTTTGTAGAACATAATCTTTCACCTTTCAATCATTTATAATCAAGACCTTATGTCTTATTTACTTGCATCAAATGCGCTGACGTAGTATTTAAGCTTTGATATCCGTCCGCGCTCAAGTGTCACGACCGCCACATCAAATCTACAGCTTGCTTCTTCATCAAGCGATGCGTAAAATCTTTGAGCAGCATATATAAGGTGCTTTTTCTTGGAAGGAGTTATAGCCTCCTCCCCGCTTGTCAGAGCACCCGCCTTTCGTGTCTTTACTTCGACGAACGCATATATGTCATTCTTTTTTGCTATAATATCTATTTCACCGCCGCGAACGGTATAATTCCGCCTTACGATCTCATACCCGTTTCTTAAAAGGAAATCACATACCGCCTGTTCACCTGTATTGCCGATACTTCGTGTGGTCATATACTGCCGCCATTTTTCTTTTCATAGTATTTTTTCAGGAAACTCGGCCTATGTATCGGGCTTTCACCATAGGCATCGATCATCTGGTAATGAAGCTTTGTGCCATAGCCCTTATGCCTGGCAAACTGATACTCGGGGTATTGTTTATCCATCTGCATCATATACCTGTCCCTTGCGACCTTGGCAAGTATCGAAGCCGCCGCCACCGACTGGCTTTTTGCATCGCCCCCAACAACTGTCATTGTCTTTACATCTTTAAGTTCAGGAGCTTTATTGCCGTCTATCACAGCAAGTTCCGGTCTTACATCAAGCTTTTCTACCGCACGTTTCATAGCAAGCATGGCACAGTTTAGGATATTAAGCTTTTCGATCTCCTCAACGCTTGCAGTGCATATAGCATAAGCCAAAGCTTTTTGAATTATTTCTTCATAGAGTTCTTCCCGTTTTTTTTCAGAAAGCTTTTTGCTGTCGTTTATACCCTCTATGAACGTATCATCATCAAACACAACAGCCGCCGCATATACATCACCCGCAAGCGGCCCTCTGCCTGCTTCGTCACAGCCGCAGATGATCTTATACTCTTTTCTTATTTCCCTGTCAAAATCAAAAAGTGTCATATTACTTTCCTTTAAAGTCCGCAGGCTTTTCAAGTGAGAACCGCCCGATCTTTCCGCCGCGGAATTCATCAAGCACCATTACCGAGGTACGCTCTGTATCAATACCCCCGCCTTTTACAAGGAACCCACGTTTTTCACCTATTCTTTCAAGTATCTCAAAGCCCTTGACGCAGCCCTGCATTTCATCATCATTATCGGGTATATCACCTGTTGTTATCTTGTATCTTCCACAGAGTTCTTCTCTGTAGTTTTCATCAAGCATTTCAAGCAAACGGCAGGCAAGGTATTCAGTATCCATTATCTGGTCTTTCACAGCACCCGTAAAAGCAAGCCGTTCGCCTACTCTTTTATCCTCAAACTTAGGCCACAGCACGCCCGGCATATCAAGCAGTTCCATATTATTATCAAGAGTTACCCACTGCTTGCCTCTTGTGACACCCGGCCTGTCCTCGACCTTAGCACGCTTTGAACCTGCAAGCGAATTTATAAAAGAACTCTTCCCGACATTAGGCACCCCCACGATCATAAGTCTGACAGGTCTGCCCGTCATACCTTTTTCATTCCATTTTTTTATATCGTCAGCAAGCAGTTCGTTAAGTGCTGCTGTAAACCTCTTGACATTCCTGCCGCTTTTACAATCAGTTGCAAGTGCAGGGATACCTTTTCTCCCAAAATACTCTATCCACATTGAATTGACAGTTTCATCAGCCGCATCGCTTTTATTGAGAAGTATGAGTCTTGGCTTGCCGCCGACAAGGTGATCCATTTCAGGGTTACGGCTTGAAAAAGGGATCCTTGCATCGATTATCTCAACAACGGCGTCAACGAGTTTGAGGTTGGATCTCATGATCCTCCTCGTCTTGGCCATATGTCCCGGAAACCATTGTATATCATATACCTCGCTCACTTTACCGTCACCCCTTTCGATCAGGTATGCCTATCCCCTTGCCGGTCGGCGAAAGGAACCGCAGCACCGCCTTGCCTTCAATGTCACCGAGGTCAATAAGTCCTATTGCCCTGCTGTCAGTAGAGTCGTTCCTGTTATCACCGAGAACGAACACATACCCGACAGGTACAGTATAAACATAGCTCTCAGTGTTTTCATCAAAGAAGCTTTCACTGAAATGGTTTTCAGGATCTTTCATATCATGCTCAAGTATGTAAGGCTCGTCAAGTATATCATTCTCTGTAGGTTCCTTATCCCTGTCGCAGACATAAACTTTATCATTATTATAGTCAATAGTCACCTTCTGCCCCGAAACCGCGATCACACGCTTGATTATCAGTTTTTCAAGCGCGTCGGAGCTTACAACTATGATATCCCCCTGCTTTGGAGTATAAAAAAGATTCCTGACTATAAGCATATCGCCGTCGCCGAGTGTGTTTTCCATCGACTTTCCGCTTACTGTCACAAGCTTCATAATAAAGGTGAAAAGTATCACCACAAAGAAAACAGCCGTCACAACAGTTTCAAGAAAATCAAGCAGCGTATCAGCAAGAGTTCCGCTTTTGCTTCCTTGCATACTCAGCCGACACTTCCTGCTTTGGAAACAGGGTATATCCTGAAAATTGCCTTGCCGAGTATATCATCATTATTCACAAGTCCGACTTTTGCATTACGGGAATCCGTCGAATGATTCCTGTTATCTCCCATTACAAAGACCTGACCGTCACCGACTGTAAGGTCTTTGATAGCCCTGCCTTCCTCAAGGTATGTAAGTTCTTTGATATAGTCTTCTTTAAGCACTTCACCATTTACAGTCACTTCACCTTTAAGGAAATCTATTGATACAGTATCGCCGCCCACAGCAATAACGCGCTTGATTATTGTTTCGTTAAGCCCTTCGCTGTTAAGAACCACTATATCTCCCCTTTTAGGCGTATAGTTAAAATGCGTAAGGATAAGCCTGTCCCCGTCATGAAGGGTATCCTCCATAGAAGGGCCGTCCACCTGAACTATCCTGAATATAAAAGTAAACAGCAGTATAACGATAAAAATAGCAAATACAAACGATTCAAGCCATTCAATTATCTCATTAAAAACAACTTCCCCTATACTGCCTTTCTTTTTTTCGGTATTCTTCTTAGCGGTATCGTCCATTATTATCACCAGTCTTAAAAATATTAGAAATAACCTTTTATATTATACCAAACTTATATAAAAAATTCAAGTCGAAATACAAATATTCACCTTTTATACAGTTCTTGCCACTATACTTTTACATTTTATTAACAAATATGACAATGAAAAAAGAGCCGACAGATATCGGCTCTTTATCATCATCAAGTTATCTGATCGCTTCCTTGACTTTAGCTGCCTTACCAACTCTGCTTCTGAGATAGTAGAGCTTAGCGCGGCGGACTTTACCGGATCTTACGATCTCTACCTTTTCAACTACAGGTGAATGTACAGGGAATACTCTTTCGATACCACAGCCGTGAGCAACTCTCCTTACAGTGAAGGTTTCATTGATGCCGCCATGCTTCTTTGCGATAACAGTACCCTCAAATACCTGTATCCTTGACTTGTCGCCTTCAGTGATCCTTACGTGAACCTTTACTGTGTCACCGACATTGATCACAGGCACTTCTTTTTTAAGGCTTGAGTTTGAAATAAGTTTTAAAGCATCCACTTTAAATACCTCCTGTTATTTTCAGATATTCATACGCCCGCGTTGCCTTAAACGCATAAGCCAGAGGACTACCCGCTTTAATGTCTTCACCCTTACGGGCGGGGCACTAACTCTCGTCGGATATACCGACGGTAATTCAAATGCTTATATATTATACCATAATTTACTTTATGTTTCAATATAGGATCAAGTAAAATTTTCGCCTGTTTTTGTGATTATTTTTGTGCGTGTTGTATAAATCTGTTCAAATTCCTCCCCTGCGTATTCCTTAAACCCGTCCATAAGCACAGATGTATTTATATTCTTATCATTGCCCGAAGGCAGGATAAGATCTGCAACCGCAAAGCCGTCATCTTCCTTAATGCTTAAAAGCTTTACGTCGGGCTTGATATCTATATCTATTAACCCCTTTTTCTTTGAGCGCTTCTTTACATTTATCCGGTCCTGAGAAAGATAATCTTTAAAAAGCCCGCAGGTGTCCTTATCGTTCTTTAATTTAAAGCGGATGTTATACTGTGAAGCCGCTATATCCTTATGATCCATAGCCGGCTCAGTCACCTTGTTAATACTAAGTCCCTCAGGCATAGCGGAATTTATACGTGTCATCAGTTCATCACTGTCCATACGTTCCGTAAGTGATATATCCATGATCTCAACATCGCTTTCCGTACCAAGCGGCAATGCAAGCGGGAACATTATATAAAGTCTTGGGTTAAACCCCTGTGTATACCAGACAGGTATCCTTGCCCTTTTGAATATGCGTGAAAATGTTCGCATCATATCAAGATGTGATATAAACCTTGCCCTGCCCTTTTTTGAAAACACAAGCCTGTAATCATATCGTTCTACCCTGAGTGCCATATTTTTGGGTGTAAGATTATTTGCCACAGTAAACGCCCCCATAGCTCTTATTTATGCCGCACCCTGAGCAGCCTTCCTTACAGTTGCGTGTAGTCTTTGCAAGGTGTGCTTTTTTGTTTTCATTTATCAGAAAACTTTTTGTAACAAGGTAATCAAGGTGATCCCACGGCATCAGTTCATCATATTCACGCTTTCTGTTTGCATAAAAAGCCATATCAAGCCCACATTCATCAAACGCCTCACGCCACTTTGAAAAATCGAAGTGTTCGTTCCAGCCGTCAAGTTCACAGCCCTTTTTCCACGCCTGATATACAGCCTTTGACATACGTCTGTCACCCTTTGCAAGACAGGCTTCAAGTACAGACGTATCATCCTGATGTGTTGAAAGCTTTATTTTTTTGGACCTTAATGCCTTTACAAGAAGCTTCTGCTTTCTGTCTATCTCCTCCGGGGTTGCCTGCGGTTCAAATTCAAACGGGGTAAAGGGCTTTGGAACAAAGGTAGCTGTTGATACCGATATCTGTATCGAGCCCCCGCGCAATTCTTTCGGTGTTTCAAAATACACATCAAGTATCTTATGAGCAAGCTCGGCAATGCCCAAGATATCCTCGTCAGTTTCGGTAGGCAGACCGAGCATAAAATACAGCTTTACGGTAGTATACCCTCCCTCAAAGGCGGTCTTGCAGGTCGAAAGTATTTCGCTTTCGGTTATGTTTTTGTTTATAACATCGCGAAGCCTCTGGGTACCCGCTTCGCAGGCAAAGGTAAGTCCGCTTTTTCTTATCGTTTTAAGCCTTTCAAGAAGATCACTGCTGAAATTATCTATCCTCAGCGACGGAAGCGAAAGGCTGACATTTTCAAGGTCAGTATAATCAGCAAGTTCTTTTAAAAGCTGTGCTATCTTTGTATGGTCACTTGTGGAAAGAGAGGAAAGCGACACTTCATCATACCCGGTCTGCTCACAAAGGCACTTTGTTTCATTTTTTATTATGTCGATGCTCTTTTCACGAAAAGGCCTGTAAATAAACCCCGCCTGACAAAAACGGCAGCCCCTTATACAGCCGCGAAGAACTTCAACAACACTTCTGTCATGCACTATACTTGTATAGGGAACGACAAAATAATCGGGAAAGAATACATTATCAAAATCAGCAATAACACGTTTTTTTATCTTAGGGGGGGCATCATCTGTATTGGGTTTAATACATTTAAGTGTTCCGTCCACGTTATATGTAACATCATAAAAAGAGGGCACATATATTCCCTCTATATGCGCTGCAAGATGTAAAAACTCCTCTTTGCTGCCGCCGCGTTTTTTGACCTCGTTATACAGATCCATAAGCTCAAGGTTTACTTCCTCGCCCTCGCCCAGAATAAAAATGTCGATAAAATCCGACATAGGTTCAGGGTTACAGACACAAGGGCCGCCCGCAACAACTATCGGCGCAAGCGCATGCCTGTCCTTTGCAAGCACAGGTATGCGCGCAAGTTCAAGCATTGAAAGCACATTTGTATATGACAGCTCATATTGAAGTGTAAAACCGATCATATCAAATTCATAAAGCGGATCAAGGCTTTCAAGAGCATAAAGAGGTATATCATTATCTATAAGCACCTGTTTGTAGTCCTTTTCGGGCATAAAACAGCGTTCGCACCAGAAGTTTTCTCTTTCGTTTTTCAGGCTGTAGAGGATCTTCATGCCAAGATGTGACATACCGATATCATAAACATCAGGAAAGCAGAATGCAAACCTGACATCAATTTTTGACTTATCCTTAACAACGCTGCCATGCTCACCGCCGATATAGCGTGCAGGTTTCTGAACATTCAAAAGCAGCTGTTCGATCTTTTCTTTATTTGTCAATAGAGTACCCTCCGTGATATAATGATATTTACTTATTATCATTATACCATAAAAAAGAGGCAAAGTCCAGCATATAATATTAACTTTTCAGGCAGCACCGGCGGTTGTACGGTCTTGCATTTATCATCAATAAACACAAAACGCACAATACTATTTGCTTACAATGCATCACCAACGTTCTCCCCGTCAAGCCACATTGCAATCCCCTTGAACCGCTTGTTATCCTCTTTTCGCCAGCAACAGTAGAATGTCGCCTTTGCGGCATCGTCGGATATCGGGATATTGACACGGTTGTCGTGATGCTGCGGCATTTTGATCGTAACGCTCGATGAAAATGACGGCAGTGCAGATGCCTTTATCAGCTCACCCAAAGCGTCATACTCGCTCTGCACTATGTACTTTGTGTTCGGGGTGTGCTTCTGATGTACCTCATGCCAGAAGCCGAGGTCTGAAAACAGCAGCATAGTTTCACCGTCAAGGTCGGAAAAATGCACCTCGCTGTATCCTGCCAGCGGGTGTGCAGGCGGCACGGAAAGATAAAGCTGCTCCTCGAAAAAACGCTTGCAGACTATGCCCTCCTCGTTTACCTCAAAGGGCGTGACAAGTATCTGACAGCTGCCGTTTGTAAGCTCGTTTATGAAGTCGTCATGGTACTTCATCTCGCTTGATATTTTCATATCGGGAAACTGCTCAGAAAGTACAGGCACAAGCTGCCAAAGCGGTGCGGGCGCACAGGATATTACAGAGATAGTCCTGTGGCTGAGATCAAAGGCGCGAATTCGCTCGGTGAAGGCCTCGTTGTCGTCGATCATCTTCCTTGCAAGCTCAACTGCGAGCCTGCCGTTTTCGTTGAGCTCGACCTTGTTTTTACCACGGTCGAACAGCTTGACACCTATCATATCCTCAAGCTTGTTCACCGTCCTGCTGAGTGCAGGCTGGCTTAAATGCAGTTCCTCCGCCGCTTTTGACATTGTTCCGCAGTCGGCAATTGCCACAAGCTGCACGAGCATATAAATTTCTATCATCACATCACCGCCTTTGAATTATTATATCAAAAATGTGACACACTGTCAATAGCTATAACTGAAACTTATACCTCTATCAGCAATTTGTATTGTACAATCACGAAAAAACGGTGTATAATAAACCCAAAGAGGTGGATCGCATGAAAACAATAAATCTTTCAAACGGAGTGGAAATGCCGATGCTTGGCTTCGGCACATTTATGATAAAGCAGGACTGCGAGCAGCACGTCGCAGATGCCCTTAAACTCGGCTATCGGCTGATAGATACGGCGGCTTCGTACTTCAACGAGGAGACTGTCGGCAGAGCGATAAGAAACAGCGGCATACCCCGCGTGGAACTGTTTGTGACCTCAAAGCTATGGGTGCAGGATACAGGTTATGAGAACACTTTAAAAGCCTTCGACAAGTCGCTCAAAGCCCTCGGATTTGATTACCTGGACTTATACCTTATCCACCAGCCATACGGCGATTATTACGGCTCGTGGAGAGCTATGCAGAAACTTATGAAGGACGGATATATCAGGGCAATAGGCGTTTCAAATTTCAGCGCCGAGCGAGTGGTGGACCTGGCACTAAACAGCGACACCGCCCCAATGGTCGATCAGATAGAGCTGCACCCGTTCTTTCCGCAGGAGGACACTATCACAGAGATACGCAAATACGGCTGTGTGCCGCAGGCTTGGGGACCTCTCTGCGAGGGGCAGAAGGATATTTTCAACAATTCCTCTCTTTGCGATATAGGCAAGGCTCACGGGAAAACCGCCGCACAGATCGCCCTGAAATGGAATCTGCAAAGGGGCGTGGCGGTCATTCCTCGCTCGACAGACACGGCGCACAGAGCCGAAAATATCGACCTTGATTTTGAGCTTTCCGAGGACGAGATGAAAAGAATTTCTGCCCTCGATATAGGCCGCAGCGAGATCATCGACCACCGCTGTGCGCACACCGCAAGGCAGCTGATAAACTGGAAGATACACGATTAAGGAGGAACACATAATGAAAAGAATACTTACTATCATCACACTGGCAGCTATATTGCTGACAGCCTGTGCGAGCTCGTCGGGCAACGGCGGCACGAAACCTGCACAGACTGCAAAACAGGTAGGCGTGGCAAAATCAGATGATGCAGCAGCAGTCGCTCGACAAAGTTCGGGCGAAGCTCAAGAAGAAACTTCTTCTAAGCAGCAAAGCAAAATTCTTGTTGCATATTTCACACCCGCCGAGAACGGCGAACTTGATGCGATAACATCCGCCTCAAAAGTCAATTTCTGGGGCGAGGATATGGGAAACGCGCAGGCTATGGCAAATGTTGTAGCTGCCTACGCTGGCGCAGACCTTTTCTCTGTTCAGACAGTCAAGGACTACCCGCTGGAATACAATGACCTTGCCGACAACGCAAAGGCAGAGCAGGACGCAGGAGAGCTGCCCGAACTTGCGACCGCAGTAGATATCAGCAGCTATGACACTGTATTTATTGTCTATCCGATTTGGTGGTACACGATGCCGCAGCCGATATACAGCTTTTTAAACGAGTATGACCTTTCCGGCAAGACAATAATTCCTGTCACAACTCACGAGGGCAGCGGACTTGCAGATTCTGTATCAAAGCTCACTGAGCTTGAACCGAATGCGACGGTGAAGGACGGCTTTTCTGTCCGCGGCGCTGATGTGGGCAGCTCTCAGGAGGATATTGAAAACCGGCTGAAAGAACAAGGCTTTTAAGGAGGTAACAGCATGAACACATTTACTTACTTCTACCCTGTGAAAACATTTTTCGGTGAGGGCGCAGCGAGGTCAAACCTGCCCGATCTGCTTGCTAAATATGGTCAGAATGTTATGCTTGCATACGGCGGAGGTTCGGTCAAGCGAGCGGGCATTTTTGACGAGATAAAGACAATACTTGAAGCCGCAGGCAAGACCGTCACAGAGTTCGGCGGCATAATGCCAAACCCGACCTACGCCAAAGTTCAGGAGGGTGCAGCTCTTGCACGAGAGAAAAATATTGAACTGATAATCGCACTGGGCGGCGGCTCAGTAATTGATGCCTGCAAGATAATCTCGGCACAGGCTAAACTTCACGAAGATATTTGGAAATTTGAATATGACAGTGGAGGTCAGCCCACAGACTTTATCCCGATCGGTGCGGTAGTCACGGCCTTTGGCACGGGTGCCGAACAGAACAACGGTGCAGTCATCACCAATACCGACAAAATGCTCAAAGCACCGCTTTGGGGAGCGTTCTATGACTTTGCGATACTCGACACAGGGTATACTATGACAATGCCGCAAAAACAGGTGATATCGGGGGCTTTTGACAGTCTTTCACACTGTATGGAGACCTACCTCGGAACGCCCCGCAGCGAAAATCTCTCCGACGAGATAAACGAGGCTGTTATGCGAAATATCATAAAGAATATCCGCCGCACCGTTACCGATCCTCAGGACAGATTTGCCCGCAGCGAACTTATCTGGGCGGCGGCCATGGCTGAAAACGGCATATTGAAAATAGGCAAGGTGACGGACTTTCAGTGCCACATGATAGAGCACCAGCTTGGCGCTTACACCGACTGCAATCACGGTCAGGGGCTGGCGGTGCTGCACTCGGTTTTGTACCGCCATATCTACAAGGAGGACACTGCGAGGTTCGCTCACATGGCACAGACAGTCTGGGGCTTATCAGCCGAGGGCAAGACCGAGGAAGAACTTGCTATTGCAGGTGTTGAAGCTCTCGCAGAGTTTATAAAAGAGATCGGTCTGCCAACAAAATTCAGCGAAATGGGTATCGGTGCAGACACGGACTTCCGTGCGATAGCAGATTCGACAGTCATCACAAAGGGCTGCTGCAAGCGGCTGACAGCCGATGAGATATTCGAGATCTTGCAGGAATGTTTATGAGGATAGCGGCTTTGATAGCGGCGGCTCTGATACTGACCGCCTGCTCGGACTTCAAGGATCCTGACAGCCTTCCGGAGAGCTATACCGCAACAGTTACTGCTTCTGTGCAAGATCAACTATCCGATAGTTTGGACAGCCAAGGAACAGAAAGCAAGACAGTCGATCTTACAGAATACACCCACATTTCCGACAGCGACAGCATTGAATTTGGCACCCTTGTCGAGCGTGACATGATAGTTGACAATGTGTTGCATTCAGAGCAGCAGGGTGAGATACATTTCTCCTGTTATATTCCCGACAGCTATGACGGCAGCAAGCCCTACGCTCTGTTTGTGACGCTTCCCGGCTGGGAGGGGCTGTACTTTCAGGGTGTCGGCAAAAATCTGGGCGAGAGTTTCCTTTTTGAGGCGAGAAAGTACAATAACGAGATGATAATAATATCCACCCAGCTTGATGACTGGGGCGAGACCTCGGCAAATATGGCAATAAAGCTGACGGAATATTTTCTTGCTAACTATAACATTGACACCGGCAGGGTGTATCTTCACGGGTTTTCGGGCGGCGGAGAAACAGGCTCACTTGTGATGTGCAAAAGCCCCGGGCTGTACACGGCGTATTTGATGACAAGTTCTCAGTGGGACGGTGATCTGTCAGTGCTTGCAAATGCCAAAAAGCCTGTTTATCTTGCAGTAGGTGAGAAAGACAGCTACTACGGCTCTGAGGCTATGAAAACAGCTTACGGGGAGTTGTATAAGCTGTACAAAAATATGGACGTATCTGATGATGAAATAAACAAGCTGATCGTGCTTGATGTGAAAGAGCAGGAGTATTTTGATAAGTACGGCTACTCCGACCAGCATGGCGGAGGAAACGCCTTCGGGCAGGACTCTGAGATTATGGGCTGGCTGTTCGGTGAACACTGAGAAAGGAGAACGTGATGAACAAATTGAAACGCTTTGCACTTTTTGCAACGGCTGCAATGTCGTTTCTGACAGGCTGTTCGGATTCGGATAACAGCAGCATTACAGAGGGCACAAATACCAAGACCGCACCAAAAATAACCGCAGGCGAGTGCAGTAATAATGCAATACACGGGCTACAGCTACGCATCGGCGTATGACGCACCAACATACGCAAACGTTGGTACAAGCGACGGCATAGCAAGCTGGAAAACGATGCAGAACCGTCTGAATACCCTTGAAATCTACGGTATTCCCACGGAGTTCCATGCCTATGAGGGACTTCCGCACGGCTTCGGACTCGGCACGGGAACAGTCGCTGAGGGGTGGATCTACGATGCTGTGAATTTTTGGAAAAGACAGGTATAACTCAAAGTAATAGCAGTATCACGATTCTGTATTGTACATTTTCAGAAAAGTATGCTACAATATATATATAAACAATAACACATCTAAGGAGGAATAATTTATGGAATTTGTAACACTGAACACAGGAGCAAAAATGCCGCTGGAAGGCTTCGGCGTATTTCAGGTGCCCGATCCTGCCGTATGCGAGCAGGCTGTCTTCGATGCGATCAAGACAGGCTACCGTCTGATCGACACAGCGCAGGCTTACATGAACGAGGAGGCTGTGGGCAAGGCTGTGAACCGTGCAATTGCTGACGGAGTAGCCAAGCGTGAGGAACTTTTCATCACCACCAAAGTCTGGGTGTCCAACATGAAGACTGAGGACACAGCTTATGAATCCGTGAAGTCCTCTCTTGCAAAGCTGGGGCTTGACTATGTTGACCTTATTCTCCTGCACCAGCCTATGGGCGACTATTTCGCAGCATACAGAGGTATCACAAAAGCTTACAAAGAGGGAATCGTCAAAGCGATCGGCGTTTCCAATTTCTATCCTGCGATCCTTGCAAATCTCTGCGAGAATGTTGAGATCATTCCTGCGGTCAATCAGGTAGAGCTGCACCCGTTCTTCCAGCAGGAAAACGCTCTTTCAACCATGAAGGAATACGGTATCGCACCGCAGGCTTGGGGGCCGCTTGCCGAGGGCAAGCACGGCATCTTCTCTCACCCTGTTCTCTCCGAGATAGGTGCAAAGTACGGCAAGACTGCCGCACAGATTGCCCTCAAATGGAACACACAGCGTGGCGTTTCAATTCTGCCGAAGTCCGTTCACATTGAGCGTATGGAGCAGAATATCGACATCTGGGACTTTGCACTTACCGACGAGGATATGCAGAAGATCGCAGAGCTTGACCTCGGTCACAGCGAGATCGTTGACCATGATTCGCCTGAATTTGTTAAGGCTCTGAACAGTTTGAAGGTATAAGAAGAAAACCGCATTTATAAAGCGAGTCATTTTGATATGAATGACCGCGGGCACTATGTGACAAAGGCATTTGAGCAGATCCTTCCTTTTTATAAGTATCTGTAGCCTTTACTGAATTTTGGTGACTCAAATATACTTCTGCCGTGATACAGCAGAAGTACAGAGATAAAACTTCTATTGCACCTGCGTTAAGGCACAGGTGCATTTCTTTTCATTTTACTTTCATAATTTTTCACGCAGTTTTCACTTTCGATTTAGTTTTGTTTAAGTTAATGGCGATATAATGATTACAAGATAAAAAACGAAAGGCGGTAAAAATTATGAAAAACAACATTAGAATAAATTCTGTTATAATAGCGCTGGCGGTTTGTATGCTTGCAACAGGCTGTGCAAACAACACAGAGATCAGTGATGCTTCATCAAGCGAGAGCACGCAGGCGGTAACGATCGAGAGCAAGACCTCCGATACTTCAAGCAGTGTTGATAGTTCGGATAACGAAACCACAACAACCACAACAACTTCAACTGCTGCAAAGACAAGCAAAACCGATGACAGCGGTTCATCAGAAAATGACAGTTCAGACAGTGAAGCGGATTCAGCTGCCACTACTACCGGGAAAAGCGACAGCAGTGTAACTGTAAAGAGCAAGGATTCAACATCTGAAAGCAAAACAAGTTCAGGCAGCACACAGAAATCAGAAAGCAGCGAAACTGTAGTTGCGACATATACTTCATCTGCAAGCGGAAAGACAGACACTTCCGACCTGTTTTCCGACAGGGATCTGAAACAGACAGCAGACACATCTGATGCGACAAAAATAACCGTTACAAGCGGCAAAACGATAGACATAACCTCTGCGGGGGTATATGTGATAAGCGGAACTGCAACAGACTGCACTATAAAAGTAAACGCAGGCGACGAGGACAAAGTTCAGCTGGTACTTGACGGAGTGGATATAACAAACACGGACTCCCCCGCTATATATGTTGTAAATGCAGACAAGACTTTTATAACAACGACATCAGGCAGCACAAATAAACTTACTGTTACTGGCAGCTTTACTGCGGATGGCGACACCAACACGGATGCTGTTATATTCTCAAAAGATGACCTTGTATTAAACGGTCTTGGCACAATTACTGTAAGCTCGGCTTACGGTAACGGCATAACAAGCAAAGATGACCTTAAAGTAACAGGCGGAAGCTACAATATTACATCAGCACTTGATGCAATAGAAGCAAATGACTCAATAAGGATATGTGACGGCTCATTTACTATAAAGGCTTCAAAAGACGGACTTCACTGCGAAAACAGTGATGACAACACACTGGGAAACATCTATATTGCAGGCGGAACATTTGATATAACGGCTGTGAGCGACGGTATTCAGGGCACGACAGTTACACAGATAGACGGCGGAACATTCACGATAAGTGCAGCAGAGGGCATTGAATCGACTTATGTACAGATAAACGGCGGCGACATTACCATAAGCGCAAATGATGACGGTATGAATGCAGCCAACAAATCAAGCGCCGAGAGCGTGACCTTTGAAATGACGGGCGGCAAGCTTTCGATAACAATGGCTTCGGGTGACACTGATGCGATAGATTCAAACGGAAACGTTAAGGTAAGCGGCGGCACAATAAACATTACCTGCCCGACACAGGGAACAGCCGAGTCGTTTGATTACGACGGCACAGCGACATACACCGGCGGTACGATAACAGTAAACGGCGAGCAGTTAAGCGAAATACCCACACCCATGATGATGGGCGGCGGTGGCTTTGGCGGTCAGCAGGGCGGCTTCGGCGGTCAGCAGGGCGGCGGCAGAGGCGGCTTCAGAATGTAAAACAAAAACAAGCTTCATATTTATTTCTTCCATTCCTTAAATCATAAAAGGCCCCGGTGGCAGTTGTCTGTCATCGGGGCCGATCATTCACACAAAAAATCAGTTTTCAAGGTTAAAGCCTTTAATAACAACATTGCTGTGTTCTACACATTCAAGGGATATGCGTGCCATTGTATCGTGACTGATGCCGTGTTTTCCGGCAAAGCTGTCTACCTGCTCCCAATCGCCTTTATCATAGGAAAGCACTGCCCGAAGGATATCACCTGCAAGGGTATCTTCAAGCTTCAGCCCGCTTCTGATATTATCGGTAAACGGCAGATTGTTGTATACGTCATCAGAACCCGAAAACTGATGATCAATAACTATAGACATAAGCCCGCAAAGGTACATTTCTTCATAAAAATTCTTATCATTCGACACTGCCCTTGCAAGCTGCCAGCAGAAATCAGCGCGGTAAAAGCCTGTAACGATTATCTCATTTACACCTGTATCGTTAAGCTCTTTAAGTCCGTTAAAAAGTATAAACTCCTTTGTCTTATTGATACCTGCAATAATCACCGCCTGATGAACAGACTGTATCTTATCTGTCCAGTCAAAACGTATATAATTGACAAGGCGCAAAAATTTCAGTGTAAGTGCAGCGTCAGTCTGTATAATATTTGAAACGTCACGGAGTGTTGTATTGGGATCATTGAGCTTTAATGCAAGGCGCATAAAAGTCGACTGCATAGGGGTTATATTATTGTTTGACACAATGATAGGCTTTGAATAGAAATACCCCTGAAAGAAAACCGCACCAAGACTCTTGGCATAGTCAATATCCTCCTGTGTTTCTACCTTTTCGGCAAGGATAAAGATACGGCGCTTACGGCAGATAGCAGCAGTTTTTTCAATGTTTTCCCTGCTTTCACGGAAATCTATCTTGACCATATATGCATAATTCAGAAACTCACTGTTTTCATCTGTGACAACATAATCATCAAGCGCTATCTTATAACCCGAGCGATAAAGATTATCAAGTGCTGTCATGACCTCCGGAGTGGGGCGTACATCTTCAAGGACCTCAATAACGATACTATCGGCAGGCAGCAGATACGCTATACCGTTAGTGATAAGCTTTTCGGTGAAGTTGATATAGATCTTCTTGCCGCCAAAAACTGCGTGGGGATCACCGCCGAAAAGCGCAGTATTTATCACGCTTGCAGAAGCAAGATCACCGTTAAAAAAGCTGTATGAAGTGCTTTCAAGCGAATCACGGTAAAGCAGTTCATAAGCTATGGTATCGTTTTTCAGGTTATAAATGGGTTGTCTTGCGTAATAAGAATACATAATAATACGTCCTTACATAGTTTAGTATACACAATATACAATGAACCATTTGTGATGCACAATTATTGTGCCGGCTGATCAACAATTGTCAATTATAAGCGTTCCGTTTTCTCACACTTGCTAATTGTCAATCAGCGGCGCAGCCGCTTTATAATCGCGCTCGAAAAGCACACCTTAATTGTGCATCGCTGTCAATTTCACTTTGGCAGCGCAAACAGAAAGTTAAATATTAAAAGTATTATACAATAAAACAAATCAAAAATCAACTGTTATTATCTTACGCCTTTGTTAATAATCCCGCAGTAAAAAAGCTGCGGATAATAATATAATTACATCTGACGCAAAATAAAGATATAAGTTTCGGGGGATGTGCCGTTTTGTACCATCAGCTGCTTTTCAAGGCTGCCTGACCTTGCGTTTTTAACCCAATCCTTTTGTGTGCGCACACGCATACCCTTGCCGTTTACCCACGCTGTGATATATGCATTGCTGTCGCGCCTTGCAAAGCCTAACATCTGCGCTTCAAACGTACCGTCAGGCGAAACATTGACACAGGGTATCTCCTCACTCTCCTGCCCTATTGCCGGGCCGAGCTTCTGTTTTACCGAAAGCTGAAATTTCATATTCAGACCTCCCTTATTATATTCTGATACTATTTTATCATTTTTACGCCGACTTGTCAACAATTATCCACGTCCGAATGGTAACGTTTACACAAATGATAATATTCTTCTATAAATCCAGAACAAATTAATAAACAATTTACCCGCGTTCGTTAAAATCTTCTGATAATTTATAATTTTTCTATTGCAATTTTCCATAATATGCATTAAAATATAAACAGGCTTTGGATTTAATTGTTAAAACTGACTTACAGGCATTAAATTCAAAAAAACAGCAGATAAATTAAAATATTTTTGTTTTTGGGAGGTCAATACTATGAAATTTGCTGACGGCTTCTGGCTCAACCAGAAAGGGTACGAAGTAAACTATGCAAATCAGGCTTTTGAGATAGAGCCTGTAGAAAATGGCTTTTTAGTTGTTGCAACACCGTTTGTTGTTTATAACAGGGCAATGATGCTTGGCTCTGCCAACCTGGAGATACGCTATACATCCACTCAGGAAAACTGCATAAAGGTCAGCATCACACACTACAAGGGCACTGTTGACAACGGCCCGCACTTTGTTTTAAACGAGGGCAGCTTCAAACCGGAGGTAACAATAAACGACAAGGAAGCTGTACTTGTAACCGGTGACACAAAGCTTGTTGTTTCAAAAGAGAACTGGAGTTTCACCTACTACTACAAAGGCAGAAAGCTCACAAGCGGCGGCTGGAGGAGTACGGGCGTTATATTTGAAAGCGAATTCAAGCGTCGTGCCATTGAGCAGGAACAGGCAGATGACACTTTCTGGAGTTACCCGCATTCCGACAAGAAAACTTATATAAGAGAACAGTTTGATACAACTGTAGGCGAATACTTCTACGGCTTCGGCGAAAAGTTCACAACGTTTGCAAAGAACGGACAGACTGTAGAAATATGGAACGCTGACGGCGGCACCTGCTCTGACCAGTCATACAAGTCCATTCCCTTCTTTGTATCATCAAGGGGGTACGGCGTTTTTGTAAACAGCTCTGATATGGTTTCATATGAAGTATGCTCTGATACCGTTTCAAAGGTCTCAATGACTGTCCCGGGCGAAGATATGGAATATTTCGTATTCGGCGGTGAAAATATAAAGGATGCCCTTGAAGGGTACACCACTCTTACAGGCAAGCCCTCACTCCCGCCCGCATTCTCATTCGGTCTTTGGCTGACAACATCTTTCACAACAACATATAATGAAGAAACAATAACTTCATTCATTGACGGAATGGCAGAGCGTGATATACCGCTTCAGGTATTCCACTTTGACTGCTTCTGGATGAAGGGCTTTGAGTGGTGCAACTTTGACTGGGACAAGAGCCAGTTCCCTGAGCCGGAAGCAATGTTAAAGAGATTACACGAGGACAAGAACCTGCACACCTGTGTATGGATTAATTCCTATATCGGTCAGCGTTCAAGGCTGTTTGATGAGGGTGTTAAGGGCGGTTACTTTATAAAGAACCTTGACGGCAGCGTTTTCCAGTGTGACACATGGCAGCCCGGAATGGCGATAGTTGACTTTACCAATCCCGAAGCAAGAAAATGGTATGCTTCATATTTAAGAAAACTCTGCGAAATGGGTGTTGACACCTTCAAGACGGACTTCGGTGAGAGAATCCCTACAAAGGGCGTCAGATACTTTGACGGATCCGATCCTGTAAAGATGCACAACTACTACACATATCTTTACAACGAAACTGTTTTCAACGTGCTTAAAGAATACTTCGGCGAAAACAAAGCCTGCTTATTTGCACGTTCGGCGACAGCAGGCGGGCAGAAGTTCCCTGTTCACTGGGGCGGTGACTGCTCAGGCAACTACAACTCAATGGCAGAGGTTGTAAGGGGCTGCTTATCACTTTGCATTTCGGGCTTCGGCTATACATCACACGACATGGCAGGCTTTGAAGCTACTGCTCCCGCCGACATCTACAAGAGATGGGCGGCATTCGGTATGTTCTCCTCCCACAGCCGTCTGCATGGGAACCAGAGTTACAGGGTGCCGTGGCTGTTTGATGACGATTCAAAGGAACCCGAGAGCTGCTCGAATGTTCTCAGGCACTTTGTAAACATCAAAGGTCAGCTTATGCCATATATCTGGTCACAGGCTATCTACACCCATGAAACAGGCGTACCTGTAATGCGTGCTATGGTAATAGACTTCGCCGATGATCCGACTTGCCTTACACTTGACAGACAGTATATGTTCGGTGACAATATACTTGTTGCACCTATCCTCAATGAGGACAGCATGGCAGAATACTATGTTCCCGAGGGCAGGTGGACAGACATTATAACAGGCAAGGTGTTTGAGGGCGGCAAATGGTACAGACATAAGTGTTCTTACCTCGAGATACCTGCACTTGCAAGACCTGACAGCATTATTGCATTCGGTAAATTCGACAAGGATATCGAATACGATTACTTAGAGGGCACAACATTCAAGATATTTGAACTTGGCGACGGCAAGAGTGCAAGCTGCAAGGTATACGACACAGAAGCTAAACAGGTGTTTGAACTTAAAGCCACAAGAAACGGCAACAGCATCGAGTGTGAATACACCAACACATCAGCAAGCTTCACCATTGAAGTAGCAAACACTGACAAGAAAGTAGAAGTAAGCCCGAATTACAGCGGAAAGGTTATTATTTCACTTTGATAAAGCTATAAAATAAAAGTGTGCGGGAGAAAAAACCGCACACTTTTTTATTGATTATTTTTTTACATCATTCTGTGTAGAAAGCTCTTTTAGCTCCCTGCCTTCTTTAAGGAGGGTATGAAGCCTATCAGCATCATCAGCTTTTATTGCGTCCCTATAATCCGAAAGAGATGATATGATATGCTCGATCTCATTAAGAAGCGGTTCACGGTTAAGAAGGAAAAGCGATGTCCACATATCTTCATTCAGCTTTGCCACACGAGTAAGGTCTTTGAACGAGCCCGCAGAAAAGCCCGACTGCTTCAAAAGGCTCGGGCTTTTTATATAAGCGCTTGAAACAACGTGTGCAAGCTGTGAGGTGAAGGCTATGACCTCGTCATGCTCCTGCGGGGTGGATATAACGCAGCGTGCAAAACCTATCTCTTTTGCGAAGGCACTGACTTTATCGACAACTTCCTTTGGTGTGTTTTCGGTGGGAGTCATGATAAAGCTTGCTTTTTCAAACAGGTTATCTACCGAATACGCAAAACCCCAGAATTCCCTGCCCGCCATAGGGTGGCAGCCGAGAAAATTCACCCCCGTACCTGCAAAGGCTTTTTCAGCAGCTTCTACAACAGCAGTTTTTATCCCACAGGTATCGATCACGATACAGCCTTTCCTGAAACCCGATTTATGCTTATTAATATAATCAATAGTCGTCTGCGGGTAAAGGCCGAGAATTACCATATCGCAGCTGTCAAGCTCTTTTTCATCAAGTTCAGCATCTATTGCTTCCTGCGCTATGGCACTTTCAACAGATGTTTTGTTCAGATCAATTCCAAAAACCATATTATCAGTGTTTTTCTTGATAGCCTTCGCAAGTGAGCCGCCTATAAGCCCGAGGCCTACTATACATATTTTCATTTAAGACACTCCTTATTATGATCAGCCGCAGATCTCGGCTATGGCATTTGCATACATATTGCAGTTGAGCATAAAAGTTTTCAGGGTTATATGTTCATCAGCGCCATGCATATTGTTTTGTTCATCAGGGAATTCCGCGCCAAATGCAACACCGCCCTCGGTATTATGGACATATGTCACACCGCCCTCGGCTATACAGTAACCCTTTTGACCGGAAACGTCTTCATACACTTTTAAAAGCGACTGAACGAAATCGCTGTTTTCATCAACATAGTGCGGCTGCATTCCCTCGCAGTTATCTGTTCTAAAGCCCGCATTTTCAAGGGCTGAAACAATGATGCCGCTTATCTGCTCGTATGTCCTGTCTATAGGAAAGCGTATATCTATGCCGCCCTTTAAAAAGCCGTCCTCGGTTTTTAAAACTGTAAGCGCGCAGGTCATATCCCCCGAAACCTTATCAGAAAAACCAAGACCTGCACTTTTGCCGTTACACTCGCCATACGGGAAAAGCGCTTTGAGTGAGAGCAGAAGCTTATTATCGCCATTATATCGTGATAAAAACTTTGTAACTGCGTTATCCCCGTTTTCAGGGCGTGAACCATGAGCATTTATGCCTGTATATGATCTATTGCCGCTTTTTGCATCGACAGCACAACTTGCAGGTATAGCATTCAGAACTCCCCCTCCCCTTATACAGGTGATATCGTCATCAGCAAACGGGGCGGAAAAGGTCAGGTGAACCATACCTTTTTCACAGTTAAGCACCGGGAATGAGCCGTCAGGGGTAAACACGTACTTAGGGAACGGACGCTTTGACTGATAGTATTCTATATCCTTACAGCCCTGTTCTTCATTGCCGCCCATAATAACACGGAAGCCTTCCTTCAGCGGAATACCAAGCTCTCTGATGCATTTCATAGCGTAAAGCACTGCAACCGAAGGGCCTTTATCATCTATAGTGCCCCTGCCGTAGAGGACATCATTATGAACGGCAAGTTCAAAAGGATCGGTACTCCAGCCTTCACCTGCGGGAACAACATCAAGGTGGCTGAGGATACCGAGCACCTGTTCTTTTTCATCAAAATCAATATCGATCGCATAATTATCATAGTTTGTAGTATTAAAGCCGTTTTTTCTTGCAAAATCCTGTGCCCATGCAAGCGCCGCGGCAGAGCCCTCACCGAAAGGCTTTTCACTGTCACCTGTAGGTGCATAGGAAGAATCTATCGCGATGATCTCTGCGAGTGTATCTATCATTTCCTTCTGATGTTTTAAAAAATACTCTGCTATTTTTTCTTTATAGTTTGCCATTTATATTTCCTTTCAAATTCAGTTTTGCTTTCTTACCACGCCGTATTCATCATCAAGCCTGTAGTAAGGGCATACGTAATGCGTGCTGTTCATAAGCCTGTAGTATTCATCCTCGTCTAAATTGACAAGGCAGATATAATCTTCGTAATCCTCGTCATAAACAAAGTTTGTACAGGTAGTACAGTCTGTTGATGTATTCTTTTTAGACTTCACTGTTTTTATCACCTCTGAGCCAGATAAGAAGAACATTGACATCAGCAGGGTTCACACCTGATATCCTGCTTGCCTGCCCGACTGAAACGGGGCGTATTTTTTCAAGCTTTTCAGCGGCTTCGAGCCTCAGACCGCGGATAGCTTTATAATCTATATCTTCGGGGAGTTTTTTCTCCTCAAGCTTACGCATAGCTTCTACCTGTTCAAGCTGTATTCTGATATAGCCCTCGTATTTTATATTAAGCTCTGCCTGTTCCTTTACCTCCCCGGGGAGTTCGGGGCGCTCAGTATCATACGGCGCAAGGCCTTCATATGTGACCTCGGGGCGCTTCAGAAGCTGTGAGAGCTTTATACCCGTGGTAAGTTTATCAGAGCCGATGCTTTCAAGGTATGCATTTACCCCGCAGGCGGGTGAAAGGTTCACTGTTTTCAAGCGGGCTGTTTCTTTTTCTATAAGTTCTTTTTTCATCAGAAGCCTGTTATACCGTTCATCATCGATAAGCCCGACATTGTGGCCGTATTCCGTCAGTCTGAGGTCAGCATTGTCTTCACGCAGAAGCAGCCTGTACTCACTTCGTGATGTAAGCATTCTGTACGGATCAGAGCAGCCCTTTGTAACAAGGTCATCAATAAGCGTACCGATATATGATGATGCCCGGTCAAGTATAAGCGGCTGTTTGCCAAGCACCTTGAGAGAAGCGTTTATACCTGCAATAAGTCCCTGTGCAGCGGCTTCTTCATAGCCTGATGTGCCATTAAACTGCCCCGCACCGTAAAGCCCGCTGACCGCCTTGAATTCAAGTGTCGCAAGAAGCTCGGTTGGATCGCAGCAGTCATACTCTATTGCATAGGCGTTACGCATTATCTCAACGTGTTCAAGCCCCTTTATTGTATGCAGGAAATCAAGCTGGACAGATTCAGGCAGAGATGATGACATACCCTGCAAATAGTATTCCTCAGTATCAAGCCCCATAGGTTCAATAAAAAGCTGATGCCGCGGCTTATCGGAAAAGCGCATTATCTTATCCTCGATAGACGGGCAGTAACGTGGGCCTATAGCATCTATCCTGCCCGAATATATGGGAGAAAGATGTATATTATCCTTTATCACCTGATGCGTCTGAGCGTTGGTATATGCCACATAACAGGAAACCGTATTTTTAAGCTCGCCTTTAGTTTCAAATGAAAAAGGCTGGATCTTTTCATCACCGTCCTGACGTTCAAGCAGTTCAAAGTCGATAGAGCGTTTATGAACGCGGGCAGGTGTACCTGTTTTAAAGCGTCGTATAGTTATTCCCTGTGCTTTAAGGCACTCGGACAGATGATTTGCAGGGTTTGTGGCATCAGGACCGCTTTCATAGGAAACTGCACCTACGTGTATCATGCCGTTAAGATAAGTTCCGCTTGCTATTATTGCTGCTTTACAGTCATATTCTGTGCCGAGCTTTGTGCGGACACCGCTGACTTTGCCGTTATCAAAAAGTATATCGGTTATCTCCGCCTGTTTAAGATAAAGCCCCTGCTGCTTTTCGACAGTATGCTTCATAAGGTTATGATAGGCAACCCTGTCTATCTGTGCACGCAGGCTGTGCACTGCGGGGCCTTTACCGCGGTTAAGTATTCTGCTTTGCAGAAATGTCTTATCTGCCGCCTTACCCATTTCGCCGCCGAGAGCGTCTATCTCACGCACAAGGTGCCCTTTTGCTGTGCCGCCGATAGAAGGGTTACAGGGCATATTTGCCACACCGTCAAGTGTGATAGTAAACAGCGCAGTCTTTAGTCCGAGCCTTGCAGCAGCAAGTGCAGCCTCACACCCTGCGTGACCTGCGCCTATTACTATTATATCAAAGTATTCCTTATTTATGGTGTTCATATTATCTTCCTTTATTATACCCATAATTTACAGGCGTTATCTTTATAATTATACATCAAAGATGACAGTTTGTCAATCAAAAACGGGACTATCGTCTGCAAATGCGACAGTCCCGCGTAAAATCAATTGTCGATAAACTCCTGATCCTCAAACAGTGTAGAGATACTTGCTTCTTCCCTTTCCTCAACAGTATTTTTCACCCTGCCGAGAACAGCGTCCTGCTCGGCGGTCTTGGAATCCGGCTTTACAAGGAACCTTACAGCCTGCTTGATATTTCTTATAGTGACATCAGTATATGAACCGCCCGCTTCTCCGTCAAGCGTCCAGGCGATCTCGTCCTTTGAAGTAAAGGTGACTTTTGATGTCTTGAAGGTGACGATATACTTATCATTGAACTTATCAAGTGCTGCTTCGGTAAGAGTATTTGAAAGCTCTATAGCATTTGTGGGGGTACGTATAAGGGTTATCTCAAACAAGCCGTCATCAAAGCACACACCGTCAGCAATAAGCTTTTTCATACCGCCCACCGAAATGGTGTTGGAAACCATTCCGTAGATAAAGCTGCCCTCTATGACCTCGCCGTCATGTTCTACCCTGACATTTACGCCCGAAAGCTTCGGCAGCCGCCTTATCCCCTCAAGGATATATGCGGCATGGCCGAGCATATTCTTACTCCACTGAGGTGTCTGATAGGAAACATCAGTAAAAGCACCGAATGCCGCAACATATACAAAGTTTGTGCCGTTGAAATCACCGATATCGTAGTCAAAGAACACACCGTCCATTATTTCAGCAGCAGCATCGGTCATTTTTTTGCTAAGCGACATACTTGCAGCAAAGTCATTGGTCGAGCCGGCCGGGATATACCCAAGCGGTATCTTATCCTTATAGTGCATAAGCCCCCTGACGGTTTCGGAAAGCGTACCGTCGCCGCCGCTGGCGCAGACGATATCGTAATTGCCTGCTTCGGCAACTATTTTTTCATAGCCGTCAAGCGGTGCCTGTGTGGGGTAAGCGGTTACAATATAGCCGCCCTTTGTAAAAATATCAATTATATCGCAAAGGTTGCTTTTGATCATTCCCTTACCCGCGTGGGGGTTAAAAACAAATAGAAGCTTTTTCATATTACAATATCCTTTCTTATATTAATAAAAGACTTATAATCATTATAACAGAATGATTACCAAAAGTCAATACATCAAGATATGCATATACAAAAAAGCTTGTCAGTTTATTCAAGCGTTACGATATCTATCCCCTTGAAATAGAATTTAAGGACAGACAGGTGATCTTTGCCTGTCTTAGCAAGTTCATTAGCGCCGTACTGTGACATACCCACAAGGTGCCCGCACCCGCAGACGGTAAAAGTAAACTCACCGCCCGAATAGCTTATCTTAAAATGCGGGCTTCTCAGGTCAAGCACTTTCATAAGGTCATAGCCGCTGACAACGAGCTTTTCATCACCTATCCCCACACCAAGAACAGTTCCCCCGCGGGAGGTCTCGCTGATATCGAGCCAGCTTGTTTCATCACCGTCAAAAGTAAGATCGGGATAAGCGTTTTCAAGTGCTTCTTTAAGTTCATTTGCGGATATGGTATACTTTTTACAATAATCCGGCGAGGAAGGATCAAATTCGCTTTCGACCGATTGCAGATACGGAATATCTATCCCCCATGCGTTTTCTGCACTTTCGGTAAAACCTGATGATATACCGTGAAAAGCCGATATTATAAGTTCGCCCTTATATTCGGCAACTTCTTTTTCAGCCTCTGAAACTGCTGATGATACCCGCTTAATTGCATCTTCTGCTTTATCACCGTAAAGGGCTTTGACAGATTCATTATCAAAAAACGGCTGATACACTTTGCTGTCAAGGCTGATATCAGCACCCGAAAGTGCAGGGGTGGCTTCACGCCTTTCGGCCTCTCTGCGGGAAAGGATATATGTATGTGCGAGGACAGCCTGTGCTTTAAGCGCTTCCTCCTCAAAATCATAAGGCATCTGTGCTAAAACTGCACCGACAAGATAATCATGCAGGGAAAGTTCAATTATCTCACCGTTTTTTTCATCAAGTATCCTTACATTTTTGATATCGTCAAGCTTTTTGTCTATAACTGTTTCACCTATTTCGTGGCTGTCCTTTTTAACAAGAAGTGCAAGCATTGGTATTATGCACAAAAACAGCAGGAATACAAGGGTTATCTGTAAATACTTTTTCATTTTGTCAACTCCTTTTTATAAGTATATGAAAAACAGGACGGGTTTATTCGTTGACAAAACACCTCGTGCTGTGGTATAATATTTGCAGTGACCTGTATTTTTATAAAGGGGTGTGGAAGAATGGATATAAAGCCTTACAAACGGCACGCATACTATTACGAAACTGACAAAATGGGCATCGTGCACCACTCAAACTATGTAAGGATACTTGAAGAAGCAAGGGTTGACCTTATGACACAGCTTATGATACCTTTTCGTGAAGTTGAAGCAAGGGGGCTTATGATACCTGTTCTCGGTGTAAACCTTGAATACAAATACCCTTTGAGATTTGATGACGAATTTGAAGTAGATTGCAGGATAGAAGAATTCAACGGCTGTAAGTTTACGATAAGCTATACGGTATTTAATGTGACAGAGGGGAAACTATCACTGACAGCACAGACAAAGCACTGTTTTACCGATGAAAGACTTATACCTGTAAGGCTTAAAAAGAAACAGCCCGATATATATGAAAAATTTGAAGAATTTTATAAAAGAAAGGACGATCTGTCGTGAGTATTATAAGAGATGAATCACTTTGGGAAAGCGGAGAAAGAAAAATAAACTGGGTAAGGGGCAATATGCCGCTTTTAAACGGACTGGAGGAACGCTTTAAAAAAGAAAAGCCGTTTGAAGGGCTAAAAGTTGCTTTATCGGTACACCTTGAAGCAAAAACCGCTTACCTTTGCGAGGTACTTGCAGCAGGCGGTGCTCAGATGTATGTGACGGGTTCAAACCCGCTCTCCACACAGGATGATGTTGCTGCGGGGCTTGTTCATGCGGGGCTTAATGTATTTGCATGGCATGGTGCAACAGCAGAGGAATACCACAGCCACATTTCACAAGTGGTAAAGATAGGGCCGAACATCATAATTGACGACGGCGGCGATCTTGTAAATATGATACACAACGAATATCCCGAACTTATTGACGGCGTTATCGGCGGGTGCGAGGAAACAACTACGGGCATTATAAGGCTTGTTGCCATGAACAAGGAACGTGCACTGAAGTTCCCGATGGTGCTTGTAAACAACGCAAGGTGCAAATACCTGTTTGATAACCGCTATGGCACAGGGCAGAGTGTATGGGACGGCATAAACCGCACGACAAACCTGATCGTAGCCGGAAAGAATGTTGTGGTTGCAGGCTACGGCTGGTGCGGCAAGGGTGTTGCAATGCGGGCAAAAGGTCTGGGCGCAAAGGTGATAGTATGCGAAGTTGATCCCGTAAAGGCTGCCGAAGCCGTCATGGACGGTTTTACTGTAATGAAAATGACCGAAGCCGCAAAGAAGGGCGATCTGTTTGTGACTGTCACAGGCTGCAAGGACGTTATATGCAAGGATTCGTTTATGAATATGAAAGACGGTGCGATACTTTGCAATGCAGGTCATTTTGACTGCGAGGTCAATGTAGCAGAGCTTGAAAGCATTGCTAAGAAAAAGTTCCTTGCAAGAAACAATATCGACGGGTATACGCTTGAAAACGGCAGGACACTTTACGTTATCGGCGAAGGCAGACTTGTAAACCTTGCGGCAGGCGACGGCCACCCTGCTGAAATAATGGATATGTCTTTTGCTATACAGGCACTTTCTGCTTTATATCTTGCACAGCACAGGGAAGAAAAGCGTGAGATAGGCGATATGGTCATTGGCGTACCTGAAAGTGTCGACAATGAAGTTGCGACTGAAAAACTAAGGCACTGGGGCTTTGAGATAGACAAACTCACACCCGAACAGGAAAAGTATTTAAACAGCTGGAATGTCGAATAATCTGAAAGAGTTTTAGGGCACATTTTTTAATGTGCCTTTTTTTTACAAACTCCTCCCCTCTATGCTGATCCTTGCAGCGAAACTGCATATCAGCTTTATGACAGCCAAACGAACCTGCGATGTATTTACGATCTTTATGTCTGTCTGCGTCGTGCCGATTTTTACTACAGCTTTTGCTGCTTCGGCGAGGAATTCGGGCGGCGCGGGTATCTGGGCCAAAAGCCTGAAGCACCGACGGGTACAACGGGCGCTATAGTTTTTGGCGGGATAATACGGTAATACCTACAGCAATAATAGATGCCTGCAAAGTAAACACCGAGCTAAAGTTCTGCATGAATAAAAAACGAATAGTGGATAGCCAGGGTATCCGCTTTGCGGTGTTGCCTTAACTATTCACTATTCGTTATTTTATATTCATTTTTCAGTTTGCAGCCACGCCGCTGCTGTCAAGCTGTATGCCGTCAACTTTCTGTCCTCTTAGCATTACACCCTTTTCATTGAAGTAATACTTCTTGCCGTCGATAGTCTTCCAGCCTGTTGCGGCAACGCCGTTTCCGTCGCAGTAGAACTTATGCCCGTTATAGACCGTCCACCCCTCTGTTATAACGCCATTATCGCCGAAGCAGTATAGCTTGCCGTCAATTGTTTTTATACCGGTTACTATTGCACCGTTATCGCTGTAATAGCGTTTTCCGCCGTGTTCGACAAAGCCCTTTTGCAGCTTGCCGTCAGAGCCAAAACTGTACACACTGCTGCCAAGTGTCACAAGGCCTTTGACTGCCTTGCTGTCCTTACCGAAGTAATAAGCAGCCCCGCCGACATTCACCCACTTATCGGCAACTGCACCGCTTGTGTCTATATAGTAGATATCGTCGCCGTGTTTTTGCAGCCCAAGCTGCATTTTGCCGTCATCATCAAAAAGCAGCATAGTTTCCTTTATCTTCTGCCAGCCCTTTACGGCATAACCGTCCTTGCCAAAGTAATAGATATACCCGTTGCGGCTTTTGAATGCCTCGGTAACGAACTTACCGTCCTCGCCGTATTTAAGACCTTTTGAGGTTTCCGTAAAGCCCTCGGGCAGAACGCCGTCGCCTTCAAAGTTATACTCCTTATCGCCGATTTTTATTGTACCGTGAGCCATAACGCCGAAGTCGCCGAAATAATACTTCTTACCGTCTATCTCCTGCCAGCCTGTAAGCTTTTCACCTGTGCTTTCGTCAAAGCAGAACGTAACGCCGTCCTCCTTATAGAACCCTGATACAACTACGCCCGTTGATTTATCGGTATAGCCAGTTTTAAAAAGCTTCTTTTCAAGCTTTTTAAAAGCATCATATTCGATTTCTTCATATGTGCCCTTTTTCGGTTCAAAGCTATAGCTTGCCGGCTCGGTATCTGTTTTATCCTTATACTTTATTTTATCAAGGTAAGCCGTCTGTTTTGCCTTATAGTCATCACTCTGCGAATTATAATCACACCAGCCCCTGACCTGCAAATTCTTTGAGTTAAAGAAATAATACTTGTCGTCGATATAAGTAAACCCTATAGCAAGTGCGCCCGTATTGCCGCAGTAATACTGCTTTTTATCTATCTTCTGCCAGCCGGTCAGCAGTCTGTACTTGCTGTCGAAATAATACTTCCTGCCGTTTATATCGGTAAAGCCCTTTGCGCACGTACCGTCTGCAAGGAGGTAATACTTATACCCATTTTCATCATGCCAGCCATGCGTCATCTGCCCGTTATCCTCAAAGTGGTAACGCTTGCCGTCAAGTTCAGCCCAGCCTGTCGTCAGCAGACCGTCGTCCTCAAAGTGATAGTTTTCCTTGTTGATCGTCTGCCAGCCTGTATAAACCTCACCCGACTGCGGATCACCGTAATAAAAGCTGTCCCCTATCTTGAACCACGATTTATTTATTACACCGCCTGCATCGCAGTAATACCTTCTGCCGTCAAGTACAAGCCAGCCATAATGCATTTTTCCGTCGTCATCAAAGTAATAGGGTATCGAGTCGATATCAACAAACCCCTTGACCATTGTGCCGTCATCAAGGAAGTAATACTGGTTATCATTTATCTTAGCCCAGCCTGTAAGCTTTTTGCCGGACGCATCATAGTAGAAGGAATCATCACCCTCCTGCGAGAAGCCGTCAAAGGTATATCCGTGGTCATCAAAGAAATACTGCGAACCGTTGAGGTCAACAAGACCTGTCCTGAATATCCCTGTTTCAGGGGAAAGGTAGTAAAGCTCGCCGTCTATCTCCGTTTCGCCCCTTTGGATAACACCTGAGCTGTCAAGGTAGTAGGTATAGCCTTCATATTCCTGCCAGCCCGAAAGCGTATAACCCTCCTCCGAGAAAATATAGTCAGAATTATTGATAGTATTATACCCCACAGCCCTCACACCGTCATCAAGGATATAGAACCTGTTGCCGTTTTTATCGGTATGCCAGCCGTCGGAATAGTTTGACCTGTAGTAAAAATACCCCGCAAAGCCCCCGCCGACAGCGCCCGAGCACGCAAGCACAGTTATAACGGCACTTAATGTGCCTGCTTTTCTTCGTATCCGCGCTTTAGATGCCATAAGAGATTTCCTTTCATTGATTTCATATACACATAATATTATACCACAGCTTATCTCATTAATCAAGTGAAAGCTTTGTGAAATATTTTTTGGGGCGTACTAAATTGCAAGACTTACAAAAAACACCAATGCCGTCCTCCATTCAACGCATGATCCTGTCAGCTTTTCTTTTTTGAAAGTGTATCATTTATAAATTCATAAACGCTTTTGCCGTCATCGCGTGCGCTGTTTATTATCCATTCCTGTGCAGCGGCAGAGGAATTGAATGTCTTTATAAAAAAGCGCCATACGATAAATTCGATACTGCCGAGGACAAGCGCAAAAAACACTGTGTCATACAACGTGCTGTCAATGGCGACATTTATTATCATAACTGCAACTATCACTGCCATAAAGATAGTAAACCACTTATTGCCCGAACGGTTTGAACTTAGTATTTTATTTACTTTCCTTTCAAAGTCCTGCTCTGTTTTGCCCTTTTTTATCATTCTGTCGTGAATTCTGCCCCAGCTTTCAAGGGTTATGCTTCTTGTCATTTCATCATCTATATGCGCACGCACAGACTTTTCGTATATCTGTTTTTTGATGTTTCTTACGGTACCGTATGTCTTATACCTGTACACCGCCCTTAAAACAAGAAAAACAGTTATATACAAAGCACTTACTATACAGGTGACAAATACGCTTAAACTTATAAATGAAAGCTTATCCTTGAAGTTTTCATACAAAACAAGCTCACCAGCGAGCAGGACAGCTTCAAGTCCCAGAACCGCAGCAAGCCACCTGCCCATATTCGCCTTTCTGGTCCTGCCCAGAAAAGGCGAAAAAAACTTAGACGATATTACACTTACAAGTACGCCTGGTGCAAACCCGCCGAAAACTGCCCCGAAGCCGAAGCTGCCGTTAAAAAACATATCCTTAGGCTTATCTGCGGCAAAAATATCTATCACTGCAAATATCAAAACAAGCACTGCAAGCCTGTAAACAGCCGACAGAATATCTATGATGCGTTCCTTTACACCGTAATCGGAGAAAAACCCCCGCAGGAAGCTGTCAATGTCGCTTCCTGTAATGCGTTTTACCGGTGTGCCCTCGCTCTGCGCGGTTTTTAACATATCAAAAAGCTCGTTCATCTGTTCTTCTATCATTTCATCTGTATAGCCCTTCATAACGGCATAGGTGCATACACGCTGATAAGCGTCCTTATACTCTCCGTTTAAAGCTGCATCAAGGTTTAAATAATTCATAGTACCCTTCCTTTCAAAACAGTATCTTTTCAGCGCTTTGACTTATTGCTTTATATCTTGCTTTGAAATCTTCAAGCGCCTGTGTCCCCGCCTGCGTTATGCTGTAATACTTCCTTATCGGCCCGAGAGGAGATTTTGCCCTCCGGCAGCTTATCAGCCCGCCCTTGTCAAGCCTTGTGATCACCGGGTAGAGCGTCCCCTCCCCAATATCTGCAAGGCCCGCAGCTTCAAGGTCCTGTAATATTTCATAGCCGTATGTTTCGCCCCTTGCTATGATGCTCAGCACGCAGCCCTCAAGTATCCCTTTTAACAGCTGTGCGTTATCCATATCGCTCTCTCCTGTATCCCACTACTTTGTAAAGCCAAGTAGTTCTGTTTTTCAAAAGCTACTTTGCTTTACCAAGTAGCTTATATATAATATAACACACCTACTTTGCATTGTCAAGTAGGTGTGATGATTTTTTTACAATTTGTTAGTTATATGCAAAATTGCCGTCTATTATTATGCAAAAGCACCAAAACCAACGCAATGCCTCACAAAGTTCGGGGAGCAGATACACTTAGCTCAGCTTTTCTGTGCATTATTACGGAAAATATGCAGGCAGATGTCCCTCAAAGCCGTTAGGCGCTCTTTGCGCAGTGCACCCTTAACAATTCAGCTGATATACGCATATTATAAATCAACGTGGGCGCACATTATCCCATTCGGGGTGATATCAATAAACGCATAGCTTGCTGCAAGGCCGTCACGAGGTAAAGCTGCGCTTCCGGGGTTTAATATGTAAACGCCCTGCCCGGTATATTCATAGTGTCTGCAATGGGTGTGCCCGAACAGAACTATCTTTGCGCCGAGTTCCTTTGCCTTAGCCTTCAGCTTAGCAGTCGAATACCTGACATCATACCTGTGCCCGTGGGTATAAAAAACACGCATCCCGCCGATCAAAGCCACATCAGCGCTTGGCCTCAGTGCACCAAAATCACAGTTGCCGCTTACACTAAGTATCTTTTTGTCGGGGTAGATCGCCTTGATATCTTCAAGCTCGTCAAGCCCGTCACCCAGAAACACAAAACAGTCGGCGCTGTTATTGCGCTTAAAGATCTTATGCATAGCTGAAAAATTGCCGTGCGTATCGGAAAATACAATGATCCTCAAAGCAAACCCTCCCCCTGAATTATTTTGTTTATTATATCATAAATATATTAATAAACTATAAGGCGGTTATAAACTTTGTAAATGATATTTTTTTAACGAAAGAGGTAGATTTTTATGAACGGACAGTTTGACAATAAAGCACTTAAACAGCTTATAAGTATGGCGGCAGGCAAGCTTGGCACAACCCCCGAAAAGCTTGAAGCACAGATACAGGACGGCACACTTGAAAGGGCAATAAACAATATGACGGGCGACAACGGCAGGATACTTCAAAACGCCATGAAGGATCCGAAAACAGCAGAGCGCTATCTCAACTCCCCTGCTGCAAAGGGTATTTACCGCAAGCTTGGAGGGAAATAGCCGCATGGACGATCTTATGAACAGCCTGCAAAATGTTCTTCAGGACAAGGACGCTATGGCGCAGATATCAGAGCTTGCAAAGCTTTTAGGCGGCAGTGACAATGCCGCCCCTGCACCGCCGGCAGCAAACACGGGTACAGGTGACGGCGGATTATCACAGCTGTCCTCACTTCTCGGGGGCAGCACAGGCAATAACTCAAACGACGGTATAAAGGGTATTGATCCGCAGCTTTTATTAAAGCTCGGAACTGTCATACAGTCAGCCAACAGACAGGACGACAGCATAAATCTTCTTTACGCGCTCAAACCGCTTTTAAAAGAGGAAAGCCGCGCCAAGATAGACAGACTTATCAGTATTTTCAGGCTGCTTTCACTTTACCCCGCACTAAAGGAAAGCGGCATACTCGGAGGTGACGGGCTTGGACTTTTCAAATGATGAAAGCTTAAACAAAATGCAGCGTGAAGCCATTGAACGTGCAAGGGAGATGCACAGGCGTGCATCGTCACTTGTTGCCCCCACAGAGGGTGAACAGACCGAAGCAGACCAAAAAAGCACCCCGAAAGAGCTTTTTAACCTACAGGGAATAAAAATCGACGAGGAAAAAGCCCTTATCGGGATGCTTATTTACATTCTTTACAAAAACGGCGGCGATCACAAGCTGATACTCGCCTTACTTTATCTTCTTATCTGATATGTAGTATTTACAGATATCTGTCATCTCGCACTCTGTGCACTTTTCACCGCGTGCCTTACATACATCACGCCCGAACATCACAAGCCTGTGACAGAAATCCGACGAACGCTCTTTCGGGATTATCGGCAAAAGTTCCTGCTCTACTTTTGCAGGCTCTTTTGATTTTGAAAGCCCTAGCCGTCCGCAGATACGTATACAGTGTGTATCGGTCACTATCGCAGGTTTATGGTGGACATCCCCCATGATAAGGTTAGCAGTCTTTCTGCCTATACCGGGGAGTGTGGTGAGTTCGTCGATCGTTTCAGGTATCCTGCCGCCAAAATCCTCAAGCAGCTTTTTACACATACCTATTACAGACTGTGCCTTTGTCTTATAAAGCCCGCACGGCATTATAATACGCTCAACATCAGCTATATCGGCATTTGCAAAGTCTTCAACTGTCTTATACCTTTCAAAAAGCTCCTTTGTGACTATATTTACCCTTGCATCAGTACACTGTGCCGAAAGCCGCCCCGCTATCATAAGCTCGTGCGGCTTTGTGTATACGAGTGAACACCTTGCATCAGGGTAGCGCTTTTCAAGCCTGTCACAGACCAGGACGGCTTTTTCCTTTCTGGTCATGGCGTTTATCTCCTGTTTCGCTGAAGCCTTGCAAGCAGCTGGAGAATCTTGATATAGAGGTACACAACGCTCACAACAAGCCCGTATGCAGCGAACCATTCGTATTTTCTGTCAAGGCCGCGCTCTACCACATTTGTGATGGTATCAAAATCATCAAGCAGGAAAAAGCAGCCTATCGCCACGCCCAAGAACGCAAATACGATACCAAGCGGTCCGTTGTTTACAGCAGATACCATTCTTACTACCGAGCTGTTCGGTGCAACAAAATAGATAACCGCAAAGACAAGCGAACCTAAAAACATCGCCATAAATGCAGAATAAACCACAGTCCTCACCTTATCATTTATACGTACAAGCCCCGAAAAATACAAAAATGACATTACCGCTATAAGCAGGATAGTCAGCACAAGTGCTTCGATAACTATTCCGCCGTAGGCATACGCATATGTGCGGGAAATAAAGGTTATCCAGTACCCCGTCGCCGCAGCATATACTGAACCGAAAAGCGGTATAGCCACGGGCTTGAAAGCATTTACAAGAGAGGATACGAGAATAAACGCTATACATCCCATAAAAGCAAGCATTTCCGTCTGATAGATAACAAACCCCTCAGCCTGTGCCGAAACTGCCGCACCGCTTGAAGCAAGCTGCTGATGCAAAAGGAAGAATGCGCCTATCCCAAGCCCTATCAGCGCCATAAAGTATAATACCTTTGAAAGCACGCCCTTATAGGTCGCGCGCTCAGTTTCAAAAAAGCCCGCATAGGAATCAAGCTTTTTTATAACGGGTGATGAAAAATCGTTCATATAGTTTTGCCCCTTTCTGTTTTATAAAAGCAGGAATATGCAGCCTGCTTATGTCAAAAATATAAATACCGTCCTTGAAAACAAAGTACCTCAAAAGCTCGTCAACGAACATTCCCGCAAGCGACACGATAACCCACCTTAGTGTATACCCAAGACATATCTGCCCGCGGTAATTGAATGAAAGTGATGAATAATCCCATATATTCATTTTCAGCTTTTCGTTAAGTATCACGCCCGCTGCATACTCGCACGCAGTAATAAACAAAGCCCCCGAAACGCAGGCAAGTATCAGCGGCATACTGTTCCTGCGCTTATCATTGAGCTTATGCATAAAAAGCATAGCAACTCCGCCCAAAAGCCCCATTGTAATATGCGTTCTTCCCCTTGCTAAAAGTTCTATACACCCATATGCATACGCACCTGTAAAAAACACACATATGCTTTTAAGCCTCCGGCTGTCCATACTCTCACCACCCTTATATAAGGGTATTATGTGAAGAACCAGGCGGTTTTATTCTTAAAGTGTCTTGATAAGCCACGGTATAAAATAAGAGACCGTACACATTATCAGAGTTGCAAGTATAAGCCCCAGGAATATGGGAAGTACAGCTTTTTTAGGCTTTATATCAAGCAAAACCGCTATAAGCGAACCGGTCCACGCACCTGTCCCCGGAAGCGGTATACCTACAAAGAGTAAAAGTCCTAAGAATTCATACTGTTTTATCTTATCGGATTTTGAAAGCGATTTGCTCTCTATTTTCTCAACAAGCGGTTTAAAAAGCTTTGTTTTTTTCATCCGGTCAAATATCGGGCGGATAAAGAGCATTATAAACGGTATCGGGATAATATTTCCGATAATACATATCGGTATCGCCTTTGTGATACTTACACCAAGAAGCGAAGCCGCAACTATACCGCCCCTAAGTTCAAGTACAGGCACCATTGATATGATAAAAATTATAAGTTCCTTCGGCAGCCCTCCGAGAACGTCGGTAAAAAAGTTTATAAGGGTATCTGTCATGTCCTGGTTATCTCCTTGTCGTCATTATCTATTGTTTCTGCATCTGTGTTTTCTTTGTTCTTTATTTCTTCAACACGGCTTATAAGGTGTTCGAGCTTGATGATCTCTCTTTGCTCCTCACTTGTCACAGAAAACTCACCCGCTTCAGTTTTCAGTGCCTTTGCTTCGTCAAGCCTGCCCTCTTTAAGTGCACATAGTGCCAGATAGAGGTCGCAGTCACAGATATTCCTTTCACTGTCGTCAGCAGCCTTTGAGCGCAAAAGATAACTCCTCGCCCTGCCGAAGCACCCGTGGGCATATTCATACACACCAAGGGTATGCATAACACTCGGCGCAGGATCTTTAAAATAAGGAGATGCGTCCTCCATTACCTTATCAGCGTTTTTCAAGTCCCCGCTTAATAGATATGTATAAAGTGCGGCGTTAAAATATTCCTGCCCCATTTCTTCGGGCAGGCTTAAAAAGTCAATACTTCCAAGTTCCGCAAGTGCATCTTCGTTCCTTCCGTTTTCGGTATAAAGTGCCGAAAGTATAAGGCGTGCGGTATTTTTCCTTTCGCTGTCCTTTGTTTTTCTGATATAATCATTCATTACAGAAAATGCCTTTTCACTTGTTTCGTCATACATTGCAAGCTTTATAGCCTTGTTTATCGGATGCTGCTGAGCTATGCCGCAGATGACCTTTACTACAGCCACAGTCAAAGCGGCAGCACAGGCACTCACCTTTAGTATCTCAAAGCTTTTTTCAGCAGTGGGTTTAGGGCTTGAAAAAAGCCACACAGCCGACATTGTAAAAAACCCGATTACAAGACCTGCACAGACACACACAAGCACATTTCTCAAAACATACAAAGCCCTGCCCATAAAGCGCCCCCTTAATCAGAATGACCTATATTAGAATACCACAATCCGCATAAATTGTCAACACAAAAAAAGCCCGCACAGGTGGGGTGGACCTGTGCGGACAAGACACTTTTATATACGCTGTGCAATAAGGCTGCCCATTTCCCTGCAGCCGACTTTTTTCATGCCTTCCGAATAGATATCGCCTGTACGATAGCCCTCTTTGAGCACCTGTTTTACGGCGTTTTCGATAGCATCAGCTTCCCTGTCCATATCAAAAGAGAACCTGAGCATCATAGCAGCCGATATGATAGTAGCTATCGGGTTTGCTATATCCTTACCCGCTATATCGGGCGCGGAACCGTGGCTTGGCTCGTACATACCGAATTTTGTTTCGTTGAGTGAAGCAGAAGCAAGCATACCGAGTGAACCGCTTACCATTGCTGCTTCATCAGACAGGATATCACCGAACATATTCTCGGTAAGCACAACATCAAACTGTGCAGGGTTTCTTACAAGCTGCATAGCGCAGTTATCAACAAGCATATGTTCAAGCTCGACTTCAGGGTAATCCTTTGCCACCTCGTTTACTATCTTCCTCCAGAGCCTTGAAGAATCAAGTACATTGGCCTTATCGACACTTGTTACCTTTTTACGCCTTTTCATTGCTATATCAAAGCCCTTTACAGCTATTCTTCTTATCTCGTTTTCGTTATACACAAGGGTGTCAACAGCGGTTTCAAGGCCATCAACGACTTTTGTTTCACGTGCGCCGAAATAAAGGCCGCCTGTAAGTTCACGCATCATCATCATATCAAAGCCCTTATCAGCGACTTCCTCTCTCAGCGGGCAGGCATCTTTCAGTTCATCATACAAAAGTGCGGGGCGCAGGTTCGCAAAAAGGCCAAGCTCCTTTCTTATTTTAAGAAGCCCCGCTTCAGGTCTTTTTGAGGGTTCAAGCTTATACCACGGTGAGGTAGATGTATTTCCGCCAATGGCGCCGAGCAATACAGCATCTGCCGCCTTTGCAGTCAAAACAGCTTCATCGGTAAGCGGCACGCCGTACTTATCTATCGAGCACCCGCCCATAAGGATATCGGTATATTCAAAGCTATGCCCGAATTTTTCACACACCTTATCAAGCACCACCTGTGCCTGTGTAACTATCTCGGGGCCTATCCCGTCGCCTTTTATAACTGTTATCTTCTTGTTCATTTTTAACACTCCTAAATAATAATCTTCCGGCTTATCAATGATCTGCATTGACATCTGCCTATACATTATAGCACACCACTAAAAAAAAATCAAGACGCCTGCAGCGGCGCCCTGATCTATCTTGCCCTTACTTTATTTATAAGCTTTTCCATATCACCGAGCTGTTTTTTGCCGACTTTGAATTCATAAAGTTCGTCATTGGTCTTGACATTAACAGCGGATTTCAAAAACTTCGATTCTGCTTCAACGACTCTGATAAGCTTCCTGTCAAGCATTATCGTAACAGGCATATCATCTGTAGCAGGGCATACTATCAGAAGCCCGCCTGTAGTTGCCACAACGTAGCCGTCACGTTCGCTTATCTTCACTGTTCCCCTGATGCTTTTCTGTGCAAAGCGGCAGCCCTGCGCGCCCAAGCATTCAAGCTTCTGTGTGTCGATTGACAGATTGATATATATCTGCTTTATTGCAAACTGCCATTCACGCGCCGAAGTATTTACGCCTACAGCATTCAGGCATTCTTCAAATGTCATATCTGTCAGTCCTTTCTATTGTTTATATATATTTACTATATAATATTATCATACAAATATTAATAAAATATTAACTTTTATACGTTTTTCAAATAAATATTATAAGCGTCACATTTTAGCGCAAAATGCTGATAGACTATCTATCAGCGGTTCTGCTTGTTAAAAATCATATATTGTTTTGACATATTAATAGAAAATTTATGATTTGCCACATAAAATAAACACATATATAAGCTATACTATTTATTGTCCTATATGACAAAGAAAGGAATTAATAAAATGATAAAGAAAATTGCGGCATTAACGCTTTCATTTTTGTTATCCGCTGTATGCCTTGCTTCATGCGGCAACGGCTCGTCAAGTGACGCTGTAGCGACATCTGCGGCCGACAGTTCAGTTTCAGAAAGTGAGGGCGGTGACGCTTCATCAGCTTCCGACGCTTCATCACAGGAGGAAGTCAAGATCCCCGAAGCTTCCCTTACGATAAACGGCGAGGTCAAGGATACAGACGGTCTTGTAATGCTTACAGTTGACGGCAAGGATATAACATTTGATACATTCAGGTATTACTATTCCTATGTATGTTCTGTTTACGGCATAACACCCGACGCCGTGACTGAGGATAATTTCAAGGATATCCTCTCAAACACGGTAAACCAGATAAAGCAGGAATACGTCACATTAAAGCTTGCAGAGGAAAACAATATAGAGCTCAATGACGAGGACAAGAAAAAAATAGAGGAACAGATCACCTCGATCAAAGGCAAATATGACAGCGAGGAAGCTTTTCAGGACAGTTTAAAGCAGTATTACCTTACAATTGATGTTTTACAGCAAATGGAGGAGATGTCTGCTTTATACCAGAAGATAGCCGACACGCTTTTTGCAAACGGCGGCAAGTATGCAACACCGCTTGAAGACTTCAAGAAAGTAGTTCAGGACAAGGAACAGTACGCAAGGGCTGTGCACATACTTATCCCCTACTGCTCACAGGCTGAACTTGATGAGGAAACACAGAAGACCTTTGAAACGCTTGACCTTACAATGAAGATGAACGCCAAACAGCAGGCTTACGGACAGCTTGACGAGGAAGGTCAGAAGAAATGCAAGGAAGAAGCCAAAAAGGTGGCCGAAGATGTTTTAAAGAAAGCGCTTGACGGTGAGGATTTCACAGAACTTATCAAGCAGTACGGATGGGATCCCGGAATGGAAAGTGACGAATACAAGGACGGCTATTATATAAGACCTGAATCAAACTTTGTTCAGGAATTCAAGGACGCCGCTTTCAAGCTCAAAGAGGACGAAATAACAAGTGAACTTGTTGAAAACGAAAGCTACGGGTACTTTATTATTAAAAGACTGCCCGTTGATATGAAGTATGTTGAGGATCATTTTGAAATGCTTGTCAAGGAATATGACGCACCGAAGGTAAAGGAAGTATATTCTGAATACCAGGAGAAAATGGAAGTAACATATTCCGACGAGTACAACGCACTTGTTTACAATTCAATTACCTGATAAGAATACAAAAGGCACTTCTGCTAAATGCAGAGGTGCCTTTTTTTGCCTAAAACAGAAAAGAGGGTTGCCACGCAGCATACCCTCAATTCCATCGCCCTCAAGTAATCATCTCGCCATATGATTACCGCCAATAAATATTATAGCACATTACACGAAGTTTGTCAAGCATTTTTTTAAAACTATCTGAGCGAAAGTTCAAGAGTTCTCAGCCTGTCTTTAAGCCCGCTGATATATTCATCGACCTGTGCAATATCATACCCCGGCTTTGATTTTTTTATTTCAGGGAAGAACACCGGACTGAGCAGCATAAGGTCAAACGGCCTGCCCTCACTCTTTTGCTCGCAAGCCTGTTCAAGGGCTTCAATGCGGGCTTCCATCTGCACTATCTGTATAAGGGTATCGGCAGTATCATAGCCGACACCGAAGGTGGTCTTAAAGTTATTCTTCATAATCATACACCTTATAACATTTATCCTCGTCAAGCAGGCGGCCAAACTCCATAGGCGTTATGGGGCGTGAATAGAAAAAGCCCTGTGCAGCGTCGCACCCGCAGGAAGCAAGGAAAACGGCGTCCTCTCTTGTTTCAACACCCTCGGCTATGATATCAAGGCCGATATCCTTTGACATCGAAATAGTATGTTCGATAATCTTCTTGCCGCGCTCACTTGTCATTGAACTTGACAGGAAGTTCGTATCGAGTTTGAGCACATCAAACGGCGTACTTTTAAGCGTACCGAGTGACGAATAGCCCGAGCCAAAATCGTCCATCAGAAGCTTATACCCTGCCGCCTTTGCAGCGGCTATTGCTTTGTTTGAGTTTATGTTTTCTATCGTTTCGGTTATTTCAAGCTCAATAAATTTCTTATCAACGCCGTAGCGTTCCCTTAGTGCGTCGATATGCTCGATATAGCTGCTGTCAACAAGGTGCAGTCTTGATACGTTCACGGAAACAGGCACAGCACGCCTGCCCTTTGACAAACGCTCGCTTATATACGCGCAGGCACATTCCCACATATACTCGTCTATCTTCATAATAAAACCGTTTTGTTCAAGTACGGGTATAAAGCTGCCGGGCTGCATAAGCGTACCGTCTGACTGGCGCCACCTTACAAGGGCTTCCGCACCGATTATACGCCCTGACGAAATATCCACCTTCGGCTGCAAAAACATCTTGAATTCGTGGTTATCAAGCGACACCTGCATCATATCCTCGATAAACTTCCGGTGCATGAGCTTATCCTTCATCACCTGTGAAAAAAAGGATATATTCCTTACAGCGCTGCCCTTGGCACTGTTCCTTGCAATAGTAGCACAGTCGCTCATAAAGCGCGGGGAGAAGCTTTTATCAAGGATCTTATACACGCCAAAGGTAAAGGTATACATCATACCCTTATAATCAAGCAGGCTATTTTCAAGGTGCTTTATAAACTTTATTATATCGCTGTCGGTTTCATATGTCGTAAGCAGCATAAAAACATCAGAGCCAAGCCTTGCGTTAGGCTCTCTGTCACTGCAAATGCTTTTTAAAACGTCGCCTATATGCGAAATCAGTTCATCGCCCGCTTCGTGGCCGTATACTTCGTTTACAGCCTTGAATTTTGCGATATCAAACTGAATCAGCACAAACTTTTCATTCTCACTGAAATCGAGCCGCTGTCTTATCGCCGTTTCAAATATCACAGGCTTTTTGTCAGCCATGTAGTTTGAAAGTATCATCTTTTCCATAACTTCACGGCCGCTGAGTTTGTGCGTATGCCCTACAGCTTCGGTTATCTTCCTGCCGTTTTTCATAAACAGCACAGTAAGCCTGTACCATTCATTCTTTGAGTTATCAAGCAGGCGGAAAGCCACCTCAAGCTTATCGTCATCAATACCCTCGCTGACACCCGCCCTTATCTTTTTAAGGAAGTTATAGAAATTACCCGCATCCTCGGCATATATCTTTCCGCTTTCAAGTATAGCTTCTATCGGATCAAATTCATCAGAATTCATTATCGGCAGAAGGTAGCTGTTTGAAGCGGTCGTCCATGTCCCCGCAGCATAATTTATGTAAAAATAGACCTCCGTCCCGTCGTTAAGCAGCAGCTGAGTCAGCCTGTTGCGGTAATTATCATGCATAGGCGTGCGTTCAGGTGCAGCAGCGCCATCCTTCTTTTTAAGGCGTTTTATCTTATACATTGTGATATCAGCCTTACGAAGCGCTTCGTCAATATCCTCGCCGCCGTCGGGCGGTATTATTTCATACCCGCATGAAATACTTATCATATACGGCAGCCTGCCCGAAAGGTTATACTTATCAAGCTCTCCTGCAAACTTACGGCAAAGCTTATCGCCGAAATACTCACCCTCGGCTGTAACTATGACAGAAAACTCATCACCGCCGAAACGGGCACATACACCCTCCTCCCCTGCACACTTGACAAGGGTATCGGAAATTATCTTTATCGCCCTGTCGCCCTCACTGTGGCCGAAGGTATCATTTATAAATTTAAGCCCGTCCATATCAATGGAAAAAACTATCGTATCAAGCTTCTTTGCCCTGTTTTTACGTATAAGCGGCAATGCGTTCTTATAAAACCCACGCCTGTTGTAGCTTCCCGTAAGCGCATCGCGGATATGCATATCCTCAAGCACAGCGTTTGTACGCTCTAAGTTTATGCGGCTTTTATAGTTTTCAAGTATCTGGTTTGTAATGCTTATAAAGCGGTGTGTGTTTTTAAGGTTGAGCGAATCATCATCAAAATCAATGACAAGATACCCTATTACCTCACCTATAAAATGCACAGGCGAAAACAGCAGAGAATCATGTTTTTCGAGCACAGTCAAAAAATCGGGCAGAAGCTCCGTCACAGGAAATTCTATGCGGTCATCACGTTTTTTCATACCGTTCAGTTCTGCAAGGAGGATCATATGCTTTGTGAAATCCTCACAGAATCTTTCAGGCGAACGCCTCTGCGACAGAAAATCTGAATTGATACAGCACCATGTATAATGGTAATCTGCATGGGAAGCCATAAGTTCTGTTATATCGTCAAGGTCTTTACAATCAACTGATTTTGCATTATAGCCGAACATATGCTTTTCGTGCTGGTCATAAACTGTTGTCATATCATACAGTTCAAGTATCTTATCGCCGAACATTGCAGAAGAATGCTTTTTACAGCCGCAGCTCTCCGAAAAATCGACTCTATAGGGGATAACCTTATTTACAACATTCCTTTCCCCCGCAAATGCACGTTCTATGATATCCACGACAGTCTGCCCGAGCATATCAATATCGGGGGCAGCCGTTGTTATATTTGGCAGGTAGTATTTTTGCAGAGTAATACCGTCAAACCCTGTAACAAGAATATCTTCAGGCACACTGTAGCCGTTTTTTCTCAACACCTGACAGGCAGCTATCGCCATAGTGTCGTTACAGCAGATTATCGCTTCAGGCAAAGGCTCACCTGAAGAAAGAAAGTCATTTACGACCTTTTCGGTAGGCTTTGTCCAGAAATCGCCGTAGCCCAGCCGCTTTTCTTCAAAGGGTATGCCGTTTTCTTCAAGCACACGTTTATATACTGCTATCCTCTCGTCAGAAAACGGGTTATCCTTAAACCCCGCCACAAAATTGACACGCCTGCACTTATGGTATTCGATAATATGCCTTACTATCTTTTCAAAGGTATTTACATAATCAAAAGTAATGCTTGAACAGCTGTCGATAGTACGGTCGATACTGATAACAGGTATATCAAGCTTTTTGGCATCACTTATGATCCTTTCTGTCACTCTGTCGCTTTTTATAGATTCGGGCAGCACAACAAGAGCATCAAGCACGCCTGTATTTACAAGGCTGAAAACACTTGACGCCGCCTTTGTGTAGAGTGATTCCACGTACATATCATCAAACGGGGCAAAGACAAGCACCTTTATGCCGCATTCACGCGCCCTGTCACGAATACTCTTAACGATACCGTGGACATTTTCCTCCTGTATACCGCAGACGCAGATACCGATTATTCTTTTTTTCTCACCTGTAAGCTTATCAATATACATCAGAGTCCTCCACGATAAAAGCGCCCAAAAACAGGCAAATATATTTATAATATTTTATCACAAAACACCAAAAATGTCAAGAAAAAAGACCACCCGCAGGCGGTCTTTTACATATTATTCATCATTGAACTCTGCTTCAAGCTCTTTAAGGGCTTTTTTCACATCATCAAAGCTGTAGCCATACCGCACAAGTGAAGCCGTCACCTTTTTATTGCGGTCTTCATAATCAAGCTTTGAAAAATACTTTTTTCTAATAAGTTCCAAAAGCCTGTCATATTCGGTATCGGCGTATAGTTCAAGCGCTTCATCTATCACAGAGCCTGTAAAGCCCTTTTGCTTCATTTCCAAAACAGCGCGGTAGTAACCGAAAAGTTTCACCTCGCAAAGCTTTCTTGCAAGGTTTGCGGCATATCTTCTGTCATTTACAACACCGACAGATGCAAGATCATCGCACACTTCATAGCAGATATCATCGGGGTAATTTCTTGAAAGCTTTTTAAAAAGCCCCATATAAGTATTATCGCTGTAATCCATAAGGTAGAGTGCGCGTTCCTTTGCTTTTCTTAGCTCGTTATCATACAAAAGCTCGTCAATTGCTGCTTCAGGGATATCCATACCCGCCTGAATATTCTTTTTATAAACTATCTCTCTGTTTACAAACAGCGGCTCACGCCCGTCAAATGCTACCATTACGGTATTATCCTTATAGGGCGTGACAGCTGTTATCTTAGGCATAGCTGTTTAGTCCTCCGCGGGACTGAATTCTTCAAAGTCCTCGTCCACATTCACAGTCACGTCCATATTGGCTGTACGTGATTCACCTGCGGGTGCGGAGGAAGCTGCTGCGGCTTCGGCCTTCTGTTCAAGTTCCGACTTCTTTTTGTCCTTTTTAGGGGCAAGATCAACGTCCTCTTTTTTAGCCTTTTCCTTTATCTGTTCAAGTATCTCGTTCATGATATCGGGGTTTTCAAGCAGGAAGTCCTTCGAATTTTCTCTGCCCTGTCCGAGCTTATTATCGTTATAGCTGAACCATGCGCCGCCCTTCTTTACGATACCGAGGTCTACGCCTGCATCAAGTATCTCGCCGACCTTTGAAACGCCCTTACCGTAGAGCAGGTCAAATTCTGCTTCCTTGAACGGCGGTGCGACCTTATTCTTGACGACCTTACAGCGTGTCCTGTTGCCTATCACTTCTGAACCGTCCTTTATCTGCTCACCGCGCCTGACCTCTATTCTTACAGATGCATAGAATTTTAGCGCACGTCCGCCCGGCGTGGTTTCGGGGTTGCCGTACATAACGCCTATCTTTTCTCTTATCTGGTTTATAAAGATAGCCACGCAGTTTGATTTGCTTATTACCGATGTAAGCTTACGCATAGCCTGTGACATAAGCCTTGCAAGCTGTCCTACGTGGGCATCGCCCATTTCGCCGTCTATTTCAGCCTTTGTTACCATTGCTGCTACCGAGTCAAGAACTATTACATCAACAGCGCCCGAGCGTGCAAGGTACTCAGCGATAGAAAGTGCATCCTCACCGCTGTCAGGCTGGGATACGAGCATATCGTCGATATTTACGCCGAGCTGTTTTGCATAGACGGGATCAAGTGCGTGCTCAACATCTATAAACGCAACATTGCCGCCGAGTTTCTGTGCTTCTGCAACAACATGGAGTGCAACAGTTGTCTTACCGGAGGATTCCGGTCCGTATATCTCGACTATCCTCCCCCTCGGCACGCCGCCTATACCAAGCGCCATATCAAGCGTCATTGAACCTGTTGATATCGCATCGACGTCCATAGCTTTATCTTCGCCGAGCCGCATTATAGCGCCCTTGCCAAATTGCTTTTCTATTGCCGCTATCGCGGTGTCAAGCGCCTTTTTCTTTTCGGCCTCGTCAGTTATTTTCGTTACCTTTTCTTTTTCCTTTTTCTTCTTGTCAATAGCCATTTTAGCGTTCTCCTTTTTTACTATTGTAAGAGGAGAACTCTCTCCCCCTCTCCGATATTTATTATACCATACTTTTCAAATAAGTGTGTAACATTTTTTGTACAGTTATCAGTAAAGCTTAACGTGTGTCTTTTCGGTATAAAAACCCATAACAACGCGCTTTATGCCGCAGATATCTTCATATGCCCTGACATCTTCAAGCCCCGCCTGAATAAGTATTTCCATAACCTCCCCCGCCTGCTTGAAGCCGACTTCGTAAGCGAGCATACCATTATGGTTAAGGTGTCTTTTATAAGCCCTTGTGATATCGCGGTAAAAATCAAGCCCGTCCTCGCCGCCGAAAAGTGCAGTTTCCGGTTCATAGGTGACTTCTTTTTGCAGATGCGACATATCGTCTGCCGTAAGATAGGGCGGGTTGCAGGTAATGATATCAGCCTTCGGCAGTGAAGCTATTATCTTTTCATCAAGGCAGTCACCCATTACAATATTAAGTTTAGAATTATTGAGCGCCTTATTTTTTTTTAGGTACTCCCCCGCCATTTGCGACTTTTCTACTGCATAGACTTCCCTTGGCGAAACTTCACTTTCAAGTGCTAAGGCTATACAGCCGCTTCCCGAACACAGGTCTATCACCACGGGGGAAGGTGTCCGGTTCTTTTTTATAACTGCTTCAACAAGCGCTTCGGTATCCTGTCTTGGGATAAGAACACCCTCACCTACCTTTACGGGTATCCCGTAAAACTCCCACTCACCGAGCAGGTACTGAAGCGGATAGCCGCCCGCGCGCCTTTCTATAAGCTCAGTAAAGCCATTATCGTCAAAACTGCCCTCTGCCTTCACAGATGTTATCTCAAAGCCGAAATGATGTTCAAAAAGCTGCGCCGCATCAAATTCGGCATTTTCGATATTATTTTCTTTGAGCCGCATAACACCTTCAAGGTAGATTTCCTTAGCCGTCATCACCATCTGTCCTCCTCACTGTTTTCAGGGAGTACGGCTTCAAGTGCGGCTATGGCACATTCTATCTGTTTATCATCAGGCTCACTTGTGGTTATCCTCTGCACCCACAGGCCGGGGGCTGATATGATCCTTGTTGCGATATTATCATACCTGCCCGCAAGCCTTATAAGCTCGTAGGCTATCCCGACTATCACAGGCAGAAGCAGGAGTTTAAAGCCCATTCTGACAAATATATTGTTCCAGGGCACACCCACAACTGTAAACACGAATATACTTATAAACAGCACAAGAAAGATAAAGCTTGTGCCGCACCTCGGGTGGAAGCGTGTCTGCTTTCTGACATTTTCGACTTTTAATTCCTCGCCGCTTTCATAGCAGGCTATTGTTTTATGTTCAGCGCCGTGGTAGCGGTATGTGGTGGCAATATCCGACATAAGAGAGGTAATCTTTGTATACGCCAAAAATATACTTATCTTTAACACACCCTCAACACAGTTTTTAGCAAACGGTGAAAGTGATATAATATACTTATCAATAAGCTTTGATATAAAAGCGGGCAGCAGCATAAACAGAACCAACGCCAGCCCTATCCCTATCACCATAGATATGCCCGAAACCACAGGCATAAGCTTATCGCCGAGCTTGTCATCAAGCCACTGCTCGAATTTTGAAAGTTCCTCCTCGTCATCATCTGTCAGCTGTTTATCGGCAGATCTTGAAAGACACCTGTAGCCGTCGATAAGGCTGTCGGCAAAGTTGAATATTCCCCTTAAAAACGGCACTTTTCTGTACCACGGGGCTTTGCCTGCGGGGTATTTTAAATCCCACACCTCAAGGTCGATCTCTCCGCTTGGCAGCCTGCACGCCATGGCTTCCTTTGAAACCCCGCGCATCATAACGCCCTCGATAAGTGCCTGACCGCCTGTTTTTGCCTTGAATTTTTCATTAGGGTTATGCTTAGTCATTTAGTATGATTTCCTCTCTATGCCTGCTTATCGCTGTTACCTGACATATTTTCCGTCGATATTATCTTTACATTTACATTTCCGTCATCATTTCTGCTCTGGTTGCCTTCGTTGATAAATGGCAGTTCCATAACGACCGTTGTACCGACGTTTTCTTCGCTTCTTATACTTAGTGTACCGCCATGCATGGCGATTATTTCATCAGCCACTGCAAGCCCTATGCCGGAGCCGCGCCGTGTCTGGTTTGACTTGAAAAACTTCTGCTTTACCTTCGGCAGATCTTCAGCGCTTATGCCTATACCCGTATCGGAAACGGACACAACGATGTTCCCGCCTTCTTCATAAGCTTCAACGGACACTGTATCGCCCTTATCCGAATATTTTATCGCATTATCAACTATATTTATGAACACCTGTCTCAGTCTGTTCCTGTCGCCGTAGATAAACGGCAGCATTTCAGGTTCATAGTAATTCAGGGTTATGCCGAGGCTTTTTGCGCGCTCCTGATAGATAAGCACAGTTTCACCAAGTTCGGCAAGTATATCCATTTTTGTCTTTTGCAGGTAGAGGCGGCCGTCCTGGATACGTGAAAAGTCAAGAAGCTCCTCCACCATCTGCGAAAGACGTTCAGTTTCCGAAGTGATAACGCGCATTCCCTTTATAAATGTTTCCCTGTCATCTATGCTGACCATAGTTTCACTCCACCCCTTTATTGCCGTAAGGGGCGTTCTCAGTTCATGGGAAACCGATGATATGAATTCGTTTTTCATAGCCTCGGTATTGGAAAGTTCGTCGGCCATATAGTTTATGCTGTCGCAAAGGTCGCCGAGTTCGTCATCAGACTGTTTTTCAAGTCTTTTTGAGAAATCCCCCTTTGCGTACTGCCTTGCGGTATCGGCGATCTCCAATACCGGGTGGACTATACTCTTTACAAAGAACATACCCGAAAAGAAAACTATAAGTATGATAAGTATACATATCCCGGTGATGACAAGTGCCATATTATATATCTTGACATCGACTTCGTGAAGTGAAACTATCATTCTGAGCGCTTCATACTCACAGCCCTTTACAGAAAAAACGCTTGAAAGGGCAAGCACCTTTTCACCGGTTCCGGTCTTATATACTTCATAGCCGCTTCCGTTTGACGACTTCTTTGCGCTTTCATAGTCGTTAAATGACTTTTCCGTCGGCTTGAAGCCGGAGGAGGTTATATCGACCTCTCCGCTCTGGGTAATGGCCATAAGTTCTATCTTATCCTTATCCTGATACCCTGCCACAAGCGAGCGTATCTCGGAATTATAGTTTACTGCCGTATCCTTATCATTTGTGATAGAGCCTGTCAGCACGTTCATCTTTGAATTGAGATACTGCCTGACAGAGCTGTAATAGTAACTCCTTATCGAAACGATAAGAAGCACTTCGATGATCAGCAGAAGCATTATGATAACGCCCAGGCTGTTTATAAGCCAGTGGGTTGTTATACTTTTACGTCTGAAACGAAACCTTGCCATATCTTATCAGGTGCCCGCACTCCACTTATAGCCGTAGCCCCATATAGTAAGTATATACTTGGGGCTTGAAGGCTCGTCCTCGATCTTCATTCTTATTCTTCTTATATTGACGTCCACTATCTTATCGTCACCGTAATAGCTCTCCCCCCATATATGGTTAAGGATCGACGTTCTGTCAAGTGCAGTATTCTGGTTGCGGAAGAAGTATTCCATTATCTGATACTCCACCTGGGTAAGGTCTATCTGCTTGCCGTTTTTGAAAACGGTACGGCTCTTTAAATTGAGCGTGAACGGCCCCGATATAAGAAGTGACTGTTCCTCCGGCTTTGAATGGGACATACCCACACGCCTGCAAACAGCGTCAACCCTTGCTATCAGCTCGGAGATAGAAAACGGCTTTGTGATATAGTCATCAGCGCCTATCATAAGCGAAGATATCTTATCCATTTCCTGCGATTTGGCCGAAAGCATGATTATGCCCATAGTGGTATTTTTCTCTCTTATCTTTTTACACACCTTCATGCCGTCTATTCCGGGCATCATGATATCAAGAAGTGCCACATCAAAATTGCCGCCCTCCTCAAATACTCTGAGCGCCTCCTCTCCGCAGTTTACGTCCACAACGTCATAGCCGCTTCGTTTAAGGTTTATAACGACAAATTCCCTTATGGAATCCTCGTCCTCGCAAACAAGTACCTTTTTCATACTGCATCTTCCTTTCTTTTTCATTGCGCAATGCATAAACCCCCTGCATTGATACGCCGCTAAATAATATAAAAGCTGTTTTTCACTTCATCAAATGTCGGCACAAGGGCTTCACGCTTGTCTGTCCCGAGCCTTACAAGGTAATCAAGCTGCCCCTTTGAATTTATAACGCTGTAGCCGTCCTGCAAAAAGCTTTCACTTTCGTTCTTTGAAGCCACGGCTATACGCATAAGTTCGGTCATATCGGCGTTTATATCACCGCCGTATTTATAGAACACCATTTCATCAGTCAATGGATCTTTCTTTACAGTAACATCATTGCCCCAACGGGAAAGGAACCCTTGAAAATAGCCGTCAGACACACTGTAATAGCCCGAATACTCCGTTTCAAACGTATAAAAATCCTTATACCTAAGCCATTCTGTAAGGTAGAGCTTGTCGTCACTCTGTGCATCATAGCCTTTGAGAACGCTCGTATGCGGTATCTCAACAACACCGTCGCCGTCGATATCCGCACTGTAATACCCAAGCGGCCTTGAAGTCATAGGTGCAAGCTTTGACTGCCTTTGTGCGACGGGGTTTTGCAAAGCGCCGTATCGGTAGAGAAGTATCTCTGTCTGCAATTCACCCTTTGAGTTCGTGCCGTCGATAAACAGCGCCTGGGAGTTATCTTCAAGCCTTCCTGCCGTACTTTTAACATAATCTGCGGCATTATCGCACATTGATATCGTATATTCCCTGACTATCTCGTCACTTGAAAGCCTGAGAAGCGAAGCCGATGCCCCCGACGGCGCACCGCTGTCGTCAACGGCGGTATTGACAGTAATAAAATTCTTATACCCGTCGCCGTCAACATCAGCGGCATCAAGCAGTGTATAATTATCCTGCCCGACACGTTCAAAAGCCTTGTTCTTATACCTGTATATTTCAAGTGCCTTATCTGTCATACCGATATTCTGATACCCCACCAGGATATTAGCCGAGGACGAACCGCCCTCGTAGGTTATCATTACCCTGTCAACATCGGTACCCGCGCCTGCAAGCTCTTTTACCGAATACCACCTGCCGTTGTCGTCGGTATCAAGGAGGTTTATCCTTATACCCTCCGAACCGCTGACAAGAGAGTTATATTCATAGAAAACGAGCGCTTCATAACCTTCTTCATTATCAAGATCAGCAATTACATACGCCGAACGATTATCGCCGTTACGGGGGTATTTGAGTGTTATATTCCCGCCTACGCTCTCGATCAGCGCCTTGTGTATCTCCCCCTGCTGCTGTGAGAGTTTAGGTGCCGAAAGCGAACCCTCGACCGAAAACCCCGTAAGCGTACAGGAAGAAAGCGTCATAACAGCCGAAAGCGCCCACACCGCAGGTATGAATTTTGCTATTTTCCGCATATTAATGACACTTCCTTTATAGGCTGACTGCATACTTACTCATAATAAGATTATAGCACAACGGGGCAAAAAAGTCAATGCTGAGAATCGCCCCGGCAATCCGCACGTATCCTCTCGGCAGTTTGCAGGCCCTCGTCTATTGTCTTATGCAGTTGTTGTTTCATCCACGGGTATTTTACGGGGGTGTTTTCGGCTATATTGTGTGCAGTTTCTATCTGCACACGGGCGTTTTCGGTCTGCCCGTCTATTATAAACAGTTCTGCCATTATCATATGCGGCGCGTATCTTGTGTAGGGCGAATGGTCACAAACGCCCTCACATAGCACCCTGTAGTTATCGGCACGTTTAAAATCACGCATTACCGCGCACACAAGTGCCGCATCATCATAATAAGCAGTTGCCGACGTTCTGTGTGCAGCATAATACCCGTCAAGGAAGCCCGAACAGCCGTTAAAAAGGTCTATCGCCTGCCTGTACCTTCCGGTCCTTGTAAAAACAAGTATATATGTTTTATAATACAGAGCCTTTTCCCTGCTGTTAAACGCCATTTCCCCGGGGAGCATATCAAGGATATGTTCGCTTTCCCTGTAATCCCCAATAGAAGCGTAAGCATCTGCCGCCGCTATCTGCTGAAAGTAAGTAGGATTTTTTATTCTTAGCAGTTCCTCTGCATATTCACGGCACACGCCTTTTTCACGAAAGACCTTTCTTGCCCTGCCAAGCCTTGCATAGATAACGACCGCCGTTACCAGAAAAACCGCAAAAATGACAACTGCAAAAACAGCCACAGTTATTATCGCAGGCATAGCGCCCTCAACGCCGCGCCTTCTTATCACGCCCGCCGCCACAACACCAAGCACCGCCGCAACAGCGGTTATCATTATCATAGTCTCTTTGCCGGTGTATTTCATATTTTTCTCCCTTCAAATACAAAAACGCCCCGACCTGAAGTAAGCTCTACTACAAAGGCGGGGCGCAATAAACTATTTATTATTTATCTGCAATAACATCAATGCCGGGGAGGACTTTACCCTCAAGATATTCAAGGGAAGCGCCGCCGCCTGTGGAGATGTGGGACATCTTATCGGAGAAGCCGAGCTGAATAACTGCTGCTGCACTGTCGCCGCCGCCGATAATGGTCGTAGCATCTGTATCAGCAAGAGCCTTTGCTACTGCTATAGTACCCTTTGCAAGTATCGGGTTCTCGAAAACGCCCATAGGTCCGTTCCATACAACAGTCTTAGCGCTCTTTACAGCCTCTGCATAGAGGGCAGCTGTCTTATCACCGATATCAAGTCCCATCTTGCCGGCGGGTATCTTGTCAGCGTCAACCACTTCAACTTCGATCTGCGCATCTATCGGATCAGGGAAAGCTGCTGCGATAGTTGTATCAACAGGGAGAAGAAGCTTCTTGCCCTTAGCGGCTGCCTTTTCGATCATTTCCTTGCAGTAATCAAGCTTTGTGTCGTCAACAAGTGAAGTACCGACTTCAAGCCCCTGTGCTTTAAGGAAGGTATAAGCCATACCGCCGCCGATTATAAGTGTATCGCACTTTTCGATAAGGTTGTTTATAACATTGAGCTTATCAGCGACCTTTGCACCGCCGAGGATAGCAACGAACGGGCGTACCGGATCCTCAACTGCATTGCCAAGGAAGTTTATCTCCTTCTGCATAAGGTAGCCTACTGCTGTTTCCTTTACAAACTTTGTAACGCCTGCTGTTGATGCGTGTGCTCTGTGAGCAGAACCAAAAGCGTCCATAACGAAGACCTGTCCGTCTACAAGGTCTGCAAGCTCTTTAGCAAAGCCTTCGCCGTTCTTTGTTTCATCATTGCCGCGGAAACGTGTATTTTCAAGTACAACGATCTCGCCGTCTGCCATTTCGGCAACTGCTTTCTTAGCGTTATCACCTACAACAGTATCATCAGCTGCAAATGTCACCTTTGTCTTAACAAGCTCTGCAAGCCTGTCTGCTGCGGGCTTTAAGGAGAACTTAGCTTCAGGACCGTTCTTCGGCTTGCCCAGGTGTGAGCAAAGAACGACCTTAGCGCCGTTTTCCACAAGCTTATTGATCGTGGGGAGTGCCGCTGTGATCCTGTTGTCGTTTGTTATAACGCCGTCTTTAAGCGGAACGTTAAAGTCTACCCTTACCAGGACCTTCTTGCCCTTAACGTCAAGATCCTCAACTGTTACCTTGTTTAAACCTGCCATAATCTGACACCTCTCAATAAATATTCCGAATACTCGGTACGTCACGCTGTTAAATACTTAACAACTCTACCCTATTATTATATAACACATCATAAAAAAAATCAAGGGGTTTTTTAGCATTTTTACAAAAAAGAAGCCTGCCCGTCGATCGGGCGGCTTCTAAGACTTAGCTGAAAGCTGTTCATATTTTGCTTTATCGACGACCATATTCTTGCCGTTTTCCTTGCCCGCATACAGGTAATCGTCGGCAAGGTTGATGTTATGCTCATAGCTTTGCGTGATATCAGCCATTACAAGCCCGAAGGTCATAGACACCCTGAATGTATTATTATTGCTTGAAAACCCTAAGCGTTCTATCTCGCGCCTGATATTCTCGCTTATCAGCTCTGCCCTTTCCTCACGGCACTGCGGTATAACGTAGAGTATTTCCTCGCCGCCCCACCTGCATATATAGCCCTCACTCGGCACACAGTTTGTAAGGGTATGGCTTACTTTTTTCAGTACAAGGTCGCCCGCCGAATGGCCGTATCTGTCATTTATACGCTTGAAATTATCTATATCCCCGAGCACGACCGCATAAGTCCTGCCAGTATTCTCGGCGGTTTCGTGGACTTTTTTCAGGTATTCTGTCATAGCGCGCCTGTTGAAAAGTTCCGTCAGCGGATCAATAGATGCTATCTGCGTCAGTTCCTCGTTCTTCTCGCTCAAAAGCTTCATATTAACTCGCCTTGATACGATAAACATAAACGCCATAAACCCTATCATAAGCATACCGAACACGGAATTCATAAGGTATATGACAAGTCTTTCATTGCCGCTTTTAAGCGGATGTGTAACGGCTGTCGGGTTATTTGTATATATTTTTGTGGCTACAAAGCCTATCGTCAGCAAAGCCGTAGTGACTATTGACGTAGAGTAGCGTTCATACGGCATAAAGAACGGTGCGGGCACACAGCACACAAGGTACATATAAAAGCCGCAGTCCCACCCGACTGCCACACAAGACGCTATCGAGAACACCATGATCTCCGCTATGGCGATATCCATAAGTGATACAGTTTTATCCTTTATCCTGGTAACAGCTATGAAAAACGATATATAAAACAGCACGCTGCCGATATTATAATACGCCATTACCTCTACCTGTGCGTGGAAGAAAAACAATATCATAAGCGCATGAACCACGACACACGCGCCGTAGATAACCTGCTGGCACAGCCGCCCGCTCAGGGCATTACGAAGATCCTGCTGAGCTTCGGTACTCTGAAAATGGTAATATATTGATTTTGTCAGCTTCATCTCTATGCCGATCTTCCTCCTTTCACGCATTATTATAGATATTATAATTATACTACAAATATTTAAGAATTGCAACAGTTTTTTTGAAAAAATCGAAAACGATTAATTATTTTGCACTACAGGGCTTATTATTGTGAAAATTATTTTATTTTTTAAATTTAACGCCTTTATATTCGTTGATATCGCCATTGAAAAAATATGCACGATGTGATATAATATAGTATTGTATGATCACAAATTATGATAAAACATCAGAGGTTTTTATATGAATGCTATAAAAAAAGTAGCGGCGATACAGGATATTTCAGGGCTTGGCAGGTGTTCGCTGACGGTTATAATCCCGCTTATATCCGCTATGGGGATTCAGGTCTGTCCGGTAACCACGACTGTGCTTTCGGCACACACCGGCTTCGGGGATTTTGTAAAGAGGGATCTGACAGACTTTATGATGCCCGCGCTTGAGCACTACAAAAAATTAGGCGTGGAATTTGACTGCATATACAGCGGCTTTTTAGGCTCGGAGGAACAGATAGACCACTGCCTTGAATTCTTTTCGACCTACAAAAACGCGCTTAAAATAGTTGATCCCGTTATGGGCGATGACGGCAAATCCTACAAGACATACACACAGCGCCTTTGCAGAAGGATGGGTGAACTTGTGGCAGTAGCAGATATCATCACCCCGAATTTAACAGAAGCGGCTATTCTGCTCGGCGAGGATTTCCCGAAAGCGCCGATGCTCACAAGCGAGATAAGATCATGGCTTGTAAGGCTTTCGGAAAAGGGCGCAAGGATAGTCGTGATAACGAGCGTAGTGCTGTCTGACGGCAAGATGACGACTGTAGGCTATGACAGGGACAAAGGCACATTCTGGAAGGTGCAGAATGAATATGTGCCGATAAACTATTCGGGCGGCGGCGATATGTTTGCAAGCATACTTGCAGGCAGTATTCTCAACGGCGACAGCCTGCCCGTTGCAATGAACAGGGCGGCGGCATTCACAGAACTTTGCATACGCACAACATACAGTTACGGCACACCGTGGAGTGACGGGATAATGTTTGAAAGCCAGCTGCCGTGGCTCATGTCCTATCAGGAGCTTAAAGATTTCAGCCCGCTTTGAACGGAGGAAAGATGTTAAACATAGTATTGGTCGAGCCGCAGATACCGCAGAACACGGGGAATATCTCCCGCACCTGTGCAGTGACAGGGGCGGCACTTCACCTTGTAAAGCCATACGGCTTTGAAATCAGTGATAAACAGCTCAAACGTGCGGGGCTTGACTACTGGGATAAGCTTGAAATATACGAATACGACAGCTTAGATGACTTTTTTGAAAAGACAAACGGTGTGTACTACTACTTCACAACAAAGGGGCTGAATGTACATTCCGATATAACCTACCCTAAGGATGAGAATGTTTTTCTCGTTTTCGGGCGGGAGGACAAAGGGCTGCCGGAGGAGCTCCTGTTTGAAAACAAGGACAGCTGTGCACGCATTCCCATGCGCCCGACACTGCGAAGCTTAAACCTGTCAAACTCGGCAGCGATTGCTGTTTATGAAGTGCTGCGGCAGTGGGATTACCCCGATCTCGGCAGAGAAGGTTCACTGACGAAATATTTATGGCCTGACTGAGCCGCAGGCTAAGGCGGAGAGTTTTGCTTTTTCCAAGCCCCGTAAAACTCTGCAAAAAACCTTTAAAAGCACACCGACTGCCGGGCGGAGGCGCGCAGGGGGCTTAGGGTGTGTCAATTTGAAACAAGAAAGGAGAATCATAATGTCAAAGATACTTATAATGACAGATTCAGCAAGCGATATCACAAGGGAAACAGAAGAAAAATACGGCATAAAGGTCATAAACTTCAAGCTTGCGGTCGGCGACAAGGGCTATACGGCAAGAATGGATTTTGACAATAACGGGCTTTATAAGATACTTGAAGAATATGACGGTATACCCTCAACATCGCAGATAACCAAATTTGATTTCTATGATATCTACAAGGAAATACACGAGCAGGGATACAGTGATGTGATATATGTTTCAATAAACGCCAAAGGCTCGGCGACATATTCAAATTCAGTCCTTGCAAAAGAGGAACTCTATGAAAAGCACCCCGAAATAAAGGAAAAGCTTGCTATACATAATATCGACGGCAAAAGCTACACGGGCGCCTACGGCTACCCCGTCACACAGGCGGCTATAAAGGCACAAAAGGGCGCATCTGTTGACGAGATACTTGCATATCTGCACGACTGGATAGACAACTGCGTTATCTTCTTCGGTATGTACAGCTTAAAGTATGCAAAGAAGTCGGGCAGGATACCTGCGGCGGCGGCGTTTGTCGGCGAGGTAATGGGGCTAAGACCTGTTTCCCGTATCCAGCATAACGCAATCACGACAGAAGCCAAAGTAAGAGGCGACAAGGCACTTGTGCCGAAGATACTTGACCTGACTGTCAATGAAATGATACCAAAGACTCCCTACTGCGTGGTTTACGGCAATGACGAAACAGTTCGTGACGAAATGGCAGCCGCCATGCAGAAAAAAGTCGGCTACCCGCCCGAGGAATTCTATCAGATCGGTGCAGAGGTAGCAGTAAACGCCGGGCCTAAAGTAGTCGGGGTGATATTCAAATCGCATAATAAATAAGGCATACTATTATGAAAACCGTATAAAAAGGCATCTCACTCGTTTTGTTTATGGTACTCGCACTTGCCGTTATGCTCTGCGGCTGCTCGCAGGTGGATGCCGCTAAGGGATATATAAACACAAAGAATCGCCCCGATACAGAGCCGGACAAGGCAGCAAGGGAAAATGCATAAGCAATAAAAAGTAATCAATATCCGTCCGGTGAAAACCGGGCGGTTTTTTTGTATAAACTCAGATTTTCCGCCCATAATAAAGACATAAAGTTTTTAAGGAGGCGGTATTTTTATGACCGAAAAAGAACTTCTCTATATCGAGGACACGCTCGGGCACGAGCAATTCCTGAAAACAGCTTGTCAGGAAGCAAAGGCACAGGTGCAGGACAATAAGCTCAAAGAAATGATATCAGACCTTGAGCAAAGGCACGACAGACTGTTTTCAAACTTCTACAGCCTGCTTAGCAAATGATGAAAGGAGAATTATCATGAATGACCAGAACATTGCAACAAATCTTCTCAACCTTGAAAAAGGCGTGTGTGACCTTTATATGCATGGCGCAGTAGAATCTGCTACTGATGATGTAAGAAACGTATTTGCGGCAGGGCTGAACGAATCGCTGAGTATGCAGAAGCATATCTACGAAACCATGTCGTCAATGGGTATGTACCAGATGTGTGAAGCGCCAAAGCAGAAAATAGACTCGGTAAAGCAGAAATTTTGCAGCTGAAAAGCCGCAGAGTACAGGGTTTGCCCAAAAATTTGAGGGGGCTGATGCAGCAGCCCCCTCGTTTTTATTCATCTAAAGCACTTATTATCGATTTCCTTACGATCTCAAGGCCTTCTTCAAGTATGCTGTCCTCAACAGTAAGCGCGGGCATAAGCTTCAATACGCCGTCATTCCTGCCCGCGACCTCACAGATAAGGCCGTTTTCAAATGCTTTGTGCACACACTTCAGTGCAAGCGAAGGGGAAATATTATTCATATCTATCCCCCAGATAAAGCCTATGCCCCTGTATTCAAGGCGGGGATCTATCGGCATTATCTGCTCTTTGATAAAGCTTTCTATAATTACAGCTTTTCTTTTTACCTCTTTATCCAGTTTATGGTTTACAAAGAACTTTATTCCCGCAGTGCCGCCGACGAAGGAAAGCTGGTTTCCCCTGAATGTGCCGTTATGCTCGGCAGGTCTGAATATATCAAGCTGCGGCTTTATCAGAAGTATCGACATAGGCATTCCGAAGCCGCTGATAGACTTTGAAAGCACGACCATATCAGGCACTATCCCCGCACGTTCAAACGAAAAGAAATCGCCCGAGCGCCCGTTGCCGACCTGTATATCATCAACTATCATGATTATGCCCTGCTCGTCGCAGATCTCCCTTACCTCTTTGAGCCAGCTGACACTTGCGACATTGATGCCGCCCTCCGCCTGGATAGTTTCAAGTATTATCGCCGCAGGTTTATCCGTTCCCGAATGATCGTCCCCGAGCACCCAGCGAAGGTATCTTATCGAATCAAGCCCGGGTGTCATGTCATATGGTACGTGGGTGACATTTGTAAGCGGCAGGCCTGCACCCTCGCGGCTGAGCCTGTCGGTCGTCAGCGAAAGCGCGCCGAGCGTCATACCGTGAAACGCACCGCCGAAAGCAATGATCTCCGTCCTGCCGGTATTCTTGCGTGCAAGCTTAACAGCCGCTTCAACGGCGTTTGTACCTGTAGGGCCGCAGAACATAGTCTTATAATCAAGGCCGCGCGGCGCAAGTATATCTCTGTTAAATGTTTCAATAAATTCAGCTTTTGCGACAGTATACATATCAAGTGCATTTATTATCCTGTCATCGCTTAAATAATCAAGTACGGCTTTTTTTATTTCGGGATTATTATGCCCGTAATTCATAGAACCCGCAGCATCAAGAAAATCAATATAGCGGTTTCCCTCGCTGTCAAACAGCAGGGCATTGACCGCCCTGTCAAAGACCACAGGGTACTTACGGCAGTAAGAACGCACCTGTGATTCTTTTTCCTCAAAAACAGATATGTCAGTCATTTTCATTCTCCTTGTATAATATCACTTGATTATTATATCATTTATGCAACATTATTCAAGCGTATTTTATTAAATTCGTTTCGGTTCATTAACAAATAATACTGTTATATTATTATTCCTTTAAGGTGGTCACATTCGTGCTGTATCGTCTGGGCGGTAAAGCCGGTAAAGGTTTCCCTGCGGGGAATAAAGTTTTCGTCAAGGTATCTGACCTCTATTTCCCTGTACCTTACAGCCTTTCGTGTGCCGAAAAGTGACAGGCAGCCCTCCTGTGTTTCATATTTTCCGCTTCTTCGTTTTATCTCGGGGTTTATCATTATCTTCTGTCCCCCGCCCGTATCAAAGATGATGACCTGCTTTGAAACGCCTATCATATTAGCTGCAAGCCCCGCACAATCCGCTTTGTGTGCCGAAAGCGTGTCCTTCATATCAGCTATCAGTGCAGTGTCGTTTTTATTTGCAAGTACGCTTTTGCGGCTCAAAAAATCAATATCCCTTATTATCTGTCTGTTCATAGCTTCCTCCTGCCGTTTTTTATATTGTAACACCACAGCAGGAAAAATGCAACCCTCTCCCCCGCGCAAAGCCGCCCGCAAAAAGTTTCTTTTGTACCAAAACGGTAAATTCTATGCGGCAATTTGTAAAAAAACCGGGGCGTAGTAATATTTTTTCATGTCTTTTTACCTACCAACCGGCAAAAAGCTAAAATTTCGGCGGTGGTTTTTGTGCAGACTGTACAAAAATAATCATTCCGGTGCAAACGGAAATTACAGCAAATTCAGTGCATTTTCTTGACAAGCCGGTCGTGATAGTTATAATATACAGGAATAAAAGCGCTTGGGGGAAACGAGCGTTTTGTTTAAAATTATAACAAGGAAGAAAAATCTATGAAAAACTCATGGAAGCGTGTTATCGCAGGAACACTGGCGGTGCTTGTTCTGGCAGGGACTGTGCCTGCTGATCTTGGCATAAATGGACTGTTTGGCGGTAAAAGTACGAGCATAACGGCGTATGCGGATAATACCGGGACACTTCTGACCACCATTACGGCAACTGGCAAAGAACAAGCCAGCTTCAGCACGGCGAATGTTGCAACCGTTTCGTTCAGTTATTCGGCAGGAGGCAGCTCAGAATACAGGGATAACTGGGGCTGGTGGGGATACGGCTGGACAGCAACTGTTACCCCTGCCGAGGGATACACCATAACCAAATGCGTATTCTATGACGAAGAAGATCGTAAAGCAACAGACAGTGAAGCGCCTTTTGTAGTGGAAACTGAGGAAGAGGATAAGACACCGAAAGTAAATGGCGTTCCAATTTTGGCATACACGTCTAAAGGTATAAAAAAGATTGAGGTGTATGGGTATGCCACCCCCAAGGTAACAACTCCCCCCACAGCCGCAAGTGGTCTTGCCTGCAACGGCAGTGCACAGAAACTGCTTGCAGAAAACGGCGCCGGTGTGGCTTCCGAAGGCTCGACTATGAAGTATGCAGTAGTGCCCGACGGGAAGAAACCGGCTACGAAGATTGTAACGGGTGATAATATAAGTGAAGTGCCCCAAGTAGGAGCAGTATACAAACCTACGGGTTTGTATGGTATCTATTTTCCTAACCATCACATAAAGTATAATGATAATAAATACTACATCTACGAGAATTTGGGCAGAGTATATTATAAAACCGGCAAAACAATAATAATGGGCTTACCAGCAATAGGCTCAACCGATTCAGTAAATCTTCCCGATGACTGCGATGCCATATATGTATAAAGTATTTCCGACGGTGTAATGACAGTCAGGGCTGTCAAAGCAGCTGATTATGTACAAGCCGCCTATGGCGACGCCACAACCGCAACCGCAACCAACGCAGGCAAATATGATGTTTACTACAAGGCAGTAAGAAGCGACGGTGTGGAAAGTGAAGCAGATCATATTGATGTAACTATTGACAAGGGCAACCCTGTAATAACCTACCCGAGCCCGGCTAACCCGGGCTATAACGGGCAGCTGCAGAATCTTATCACCGCCGGCACTTTTGCACAAGGCACGACGATCAAGTATGCGACTAGAAAGTGTAATGTCATCGAACGCAATGACTACGAAATCAACAAAAATGATATTAAAGTAAACAATATCTATAAGCCTACGGGAGGTGAAGGCATCTATTTCCCGTTAGGCTATTCTCTCAAAATCGGGGAGACAACATATTCAAATAGTAGTACAGAAAATGGCATATGTATTGATTATGATAAAATATCTTATGCATTACCGTTAACTACTGTACCTGATGGAACAGATTCGCTGCTTATAACAGGCATTGACGGCACTACCTTGACCGCCGAGTTTGTTAAGTCTTCTGATTATGAAGGCGGTGGATATAACTGGTCAACCGATATCCCCCAAAAGACCGACGCAGGCGAATACACAGTTTACTACAAGGTAGTGGGCAATGGTAACTATAACAGCGTTGCGCCCACGCAGGTAACGGCAACTATCGGCAAAGCCACGCTTGTAGAGGGCAAAGACAATGACTACACCGCCCCGACGATAAAGACTGAAACAGGGCTTAATTACCTGTTCTACAACAACGAAGATCAGGCACTTATCAAAGAAGGCACGATCACAAAAGATGTGGATAATACTACGGCTAAGGGTACGATTTATTATGGTATTTTAGGCTCTAAACAAGGGGTAACGGTTTTTTCTCAGAATAATAGTGCATTATCTGAATACAACCTAAATGAAAGTGATATTGTCAATAATAAGATTTACACTACAAATAACAGCATTGGCATTAACTTTCCTAAAGATTACGCCTTAATAATAAACGACGTAACATATCAGGCCTCCAGTGGAGGTAGATGCAATTTCTATTTATCCACAGACGGTGATTATAGTATTATGTACGGTAATAATCAAATTTATCGTTTACCTGCCGGCTGTGATGGTATTATGGTAAAAACCATTGATACAGGTGCTAAAACTATTACTTTTGAGCCTGTTAATGTAGCAGAAGCAACCACCGAATGGACAGCCGATGCCCCCACAAAGAAAGACGTCGGCGAGTACAATGTATACTACAAGATACAGGGCGGCGCTAACTACAAAAACGTTACGCCCACAAAGATCGGCACAGCGAAGATCGACTACAAGCCGATAAGCCTGACGGTTTCTAACCTTGGTAAGGTCAAGGTTGCAGAGTATGATTATGCAACCAAGACCGAAAAAGATGAAGTAACAGCCACAGGCAGCCAGTACACACTCAAGGCGAGCAAGACGTATCATATCTACACCGAGAAGACCATAGATACTTCTATTGTAAACAAGTCGGGGCTCGCGTACAAGAGCTATGCACCGAAGGAAGGCGAAACATACAAGTGTCTCTACACACTGGATATACCTGCTGTTCCCAGTGAAACGGTTTATAAAAACGACTGTTTAACGCTCTCGC
>CACZFN010000002.1 GCA_902780505.1 uncultured Ruminococcus sp.
TTCGGTAAGGGTATATGTTACGCCTTCCTTAGCTGTGAAGCTGCCCTTTGCCTTACCGTCGGATACCCAGACTATATCATCAGAACCGTCATCAGCCTTGATAGTTATCTCAGCGCCTGCGATCTCGTCCTGAGTAGTTACATCTACCTTGGAGAGCTCGATAGTCTTCTTTGTCTTGTAAGCGTCGTTTACAGTGATAGTAATGCCTGTATTTTCGTCTGAATATACAATTTCACTGCCGTCGTCTTTAAGTGCAGAAGACTGATCAACAACTATATTGCCGTTTTCATCAATTGAGAATACGATCTTGGAATTTGTTACTATGTACTCCCTATCGGTTGTGCTTGAAGGCAATCCGGTTTCAGTAAGGGTATATTTAACACCTTCCTTAGCTGTAAAGCTGCCTGTTTCACCCTTCTTTGATGTCCAGGAGTAAACATTCTTGCCGTCAGCTGTTACTGTTATTACAGCACCTTCGATCTCTTCCTTGCCGGTAATATCCAGCTTGTTGATGATAACTTCTTTTTCAGCAGGAACTCTTGCGTCCTTGATAACAAATTCGCCCTTGTCCTTATCAGCTGTCATTACAGAGCCGTTAGCGTCCATAACTTCTGCGCTGACAGAAGTAACTTTACCATTATAAACAGTAAAGCCTATCTCGGAATCTGTGATGTAGTATTTCTTGCCGTTACCTGCTGTAAATGTCTTGCCATCGCCTGTTTCAACAAGTTTATAATCACCGTCTGCAAGTGTTACTTCATGTACAGTGCCGTCAGAGGTCCAGCTTGTTGTCTTTGTATTGCCGTAAGCATCTGCTGCGTCTTTTCCGTCAGAAGCTTTAATCGAAATATGTGCGCCGCTGATTTCAGTACCATTAATATCAGTCTTGGATATCTTGACAGTTGTGGTCTTCATATTGAGGATCTTTACAACTGACGCGGATTTTACATCTTCGCCGTTGATCTTTGTGATCTTTCCATCAGCCACGGTGAATGTAGTATCATCACCTTTTATAAAGCCTTCGGGAACAACAGTTTCTTTAATAGTATATGTACCGTTGGGGAGGTTTTTCAAAACCGCCGATTTAGTACCCGTTTCCCACTTGAGTTCTTTGCCGCTTATAGTTTTAGCAGTACCGTCAGCTGCATCAAGCACGCCTTCTTTGAACTCTACATCAACTTCATTTGCTGAGGTAGCTTCCATCGTCTTACCTGTAAGTGTAAGGGTTGCGCCCTTGACAGGATCACCTGCGACGTCTGATTTGGAGATCTTGATATCTTTTGTTGCCACCGCATCACAAAGAGTAAGCGTCTTATCCCCGTCAAAGAGGAAATATGCATCTTCGGAAGTGGGGGTTTTCTGCTGTTTGAGAGAGGTCTGGTTTCCGTCAACTGTTACTGCACCTTTTTCATCAACAGTGAACTTTAACTCAGTATTTGTTACAGCATATGTGATCTGTGTATCAGGATCTGTAAATGTATCGCCGGTTTCACCGAAATAATAAGTTCCGGGAACAAGCTTAACAGTTTTGGTTTTTCCGTCAGAAGTGATCCTCTGAACAAGTTTTTTCTCCGAATCCCTAATTGTTATGATAGCGCCTTTTATTTCATTCTCGCCTGTTATATCAGTCTTGCTGATCTTAACATCAAATGTTTCCTTAGGGAGATCAGAATAAAGGAAGTGCCACTCGCCGCCGGTATTTGAAACATAACCCGCCGACTGAAGCCAGCCTGAGCTTGTGCCTGTAACCCTTGTAACAGAATCTGCACGCTTTACAAGGAAGATACCTGCGGTGTTATTAAGTGCAACGTCCTTAGCATTAACGAAGTTAAATACTACCTGTCTTGTAACATATTGATCAAGCCATGCATTTTTGCCGCCCTTAAGAACATTAACGCTGCCGCCGCTTGCACTGGTATAATCGTTGTCAAACGTTCCGTCCTTGTGGTATACAGTAGCATGGTATTCATTGATCAAAACCGAATCTGCGGTCTTAAAGTTGAATACTATCAACTGTCCCTCTTTTATAGCGAGGTTAAGGTTACCGGCATTAACAAAACTATCCTTGATCGAATCGCCGTCAACATAGATCGTAGCATCATCAGCATATGCGGTCGTATCAATAAAGAACTTCGATCCGTCAAATACAGGTGTTACACTTGCAGCATTTGCAGCAAGTTCATCAGATTTGGTCTGCATTTGTGCGATTATAGGATCAACTACAGCCTTTACATCATCAGGCTCAGCAACCACCCCTGCAAACTTATCCTGCTTATCGTTTTCCTTAACCCTGCCTTCAAGACCGGTTTGAGGATCAGCCGCAGCATAATAAGGTCTGTCAGTGTGAAGAACCGAGCCGTTCTCACAAGCTGCACTTCCGAGATTATACTTGCCGTTGCGTTCGGTTTCAAGATTATCAAGAGAATAGTTAGTATTTGTACCGCCTGCATAATCGTAATTTTCGATATTATCCTTGTAGTTTACATAATTACCAATGTAAGTATGTCCGCCAAACAGGCCTGACAGGTCAGGCTCTACGCCTGCACCATTGCCCTGGTAATTGTTTGTAGCGATATTTGTTTCCATGTGGATTATCTGTTCAAATCTGTCGGCTGTTATACCATAATAAAGGCCATTGCCGAGTATAGATTTGAAAGTTTCATCACTGGAAGCGTCTTTTGCGGTAAATGTAACAGTGTCAAGAATTGATGTCAAGTGATTATCCTTGTCATCTGTTACCTGACGTTCTTCTTTTGTGACTGTACTGTTACCAACTATGATATCAGTGTTAGTGATCACTGTACAGCTATTACCCTGTGTAATGTCATTTACTTTAGGTGTTGCCATACCCTGTTCATACTTAGCGAATTTGATAACGTCGCACTCGATAGTTTCGTTACCTGTGATGCGCTCGTTTTCAGCTTCATCGCCACCGATATAGATCCAGTTTTCGTCATCAAGAGTCTGAATATCGATTGTGGTTCCGATATCAGCATTTGTCAGCTTCTTGACATAGTAGGTATTCTGCGTTGTCTTATGACGCACAGTTACGCGAAGATAAACTTCTTCCCCCTCGCCGATCTTTGCATCACCGACAGAATTGACCTTCACGCCATAGATAGCTTTGTTTTCCGATATCGAGAGAAATGTTGTATCATAATCTGCATCAAAATCGGAATACTTAGCCTTGGCCTTGCTGTCGCCGCCAAAAGCGTAGTCTGGGATACTGTCAATCGCGAGCGTCTTGTTCTCACAGTCAGCCATTGAACCAAGTGTCGTGGATTTGCTAAGTGTACGATATACACGAAGTGTTATATCATAGCTATTAGCATTGTAATTAAGCTTTGATGACTTACTTGAACCGTCTGCACCATAACTATAGAAGTCATGGAACTGAACCCAGCTTGTAGAGGTATTAGAATACCAAGACTTACCTATCGGCCCATTGTGGATCGTTTCAGGATCAAAACTTTCCAAGCCCCACGCTACAACATTATCCCATTTGCCGCTGGTCTTATCCTGAGTAACTTTAACGCCTTTGTTTGAAACCATAGCGAGCGCATAATAATTATATTCGCCGTTGGTTTCGAGCTTGGCTTCGTTTCCGTCAGCATTATACACTGTAATAAGCGCATTATGCCAAGTCGGGACTTGCCTGTTATCAGCTGCCAGAGATGTGATAAACGAACTTCCGATAGTCGTTACGGCCAGTGCAGCAGCCGAGAACAGGCTCAGAAGTCGTTTACCGAGTGTTTTCTTCATTGCTCTTCATTCCTTTCCTTAAAAATTTATAACATTTCTGTGCCTTGGAATTCTATAGGGTAGACTTGCACAGTATATTATAGTAGTATTATACCATATAATAAAAGATAATGCAACAAAATGATAATTTCTTTGCATAAAAATTTTTTTGACGATTTTGTGAAAATTGCACATAGATTTTATGTTTATTTAACAATTGTCAAAATAAAAATACCGCATCTTGCAGACGTATATCAAGATGCAGTAAAAAAATATTAAAAGTTGAATGCAAATTTTCCTTACATCAAATCTTTCTATATTTTCGCGGTTAAGATCGATAACATCAGCGTGGGTTATGCCGCGTTTTCCTTTTGGTCTGAGGAAGACGAACACACTCCCCCGCTTCATTGATTTCACAGGTGCAAGTCCGTCGCCGGCACCGCCAAAGCGCTTCAGCAAAATAATAGGATAGGTTAAGTGCTGGCTGTCTGCTCACAGATGCGGCCGCCCCTGAGCCGAAGTGCCGGCAGATAAATCCATAGGGCTGTTTATATATGCTGTCAAGTTCCCGGCTTGACAAGATTGCAAGGCTGTTGATAGCTGTAAGAAAACCGGGATCGGTGTCGCTGTGATGATTTGTGCTGCGCTATAGTTAGCCGCAACCGGGCTTTTTACGTCTTTTGGAGCTTTTGCAGGCAGATGATCCGCAATCCGGCGGCCTTTATACGGTACACCAGCAGCTGTCAAGTTTAAGGCCTTGTCAGTGGCACTTGGCAAATACACTGTGCACTTACAGTCAACGCCGTTTTTTAAGTGGACGATCATATTCACCTTTTCACAGTCTGTCTGTGATAGAATGTCGTTTATCCTTGAAACGAACTCTCTTGCATTATTCCCGGCCGAGTCTGCCGATCGCTGGGATCCGTAAAATACAGCAGCGCTATGATACTTGCAGGCAGAGCACTTTTGATGATCAGCGAAATCAGCAGAGTTCCGTTCTGATATGCCCGGGCGCCTTAAAACAGCGGAGTTATCTGCGTATGATAGGTGTACAGCCAAAAAGCAACAGTAATTATAATCACAAGCGTGAGAAGTGCACTGATCACACGCCTCAGATGCCTGTTTATCACATGATCTGTGCCGCCTTTGCCTTTAACAGCGGTGATATCATCAAAAAAGCAGGAAAGCCAGTACATCACTATGCTTGTGGGAATCGATGTGAGAAAGCCCTGCATATAGGTCATTCTGTCGCGGCGGCACAGATATAGGATATAGCCTTCAGCCGCCAGAGCGACAAGGTAAAGAAGTACAAACAGCAGTGAAAATACTGCCCGTAGTTTTCTTTTTTTGCTGTTCAAGGCTTATTCACCTCCGAAAACGATTAATTGATGTCAGAAATCTTATTATAGATTAACATTTTAGCCGGAAGATGTCAAGTGGGCTGACAAAAATTGCGAAATTCATCAAATTTCCTCAAACCCCTTGACAATTATTAATATTTATTATACAATAGTATTATGCATTATGTTTTTATAAAGGCGAGCGATCGCTTTACATAAAATTATTTATGCTATTTGTATCTTTACAATTTAATATCGGCGGAAAACGTTATCGTAAAGCATAAACGCTATAATGATAGCGTGACCGTACTTTCTAAGAAGGAGGAAGGCTATACTATGACTATAGGTATAGGAATGGCTGTAGTTCTGTGTGTGCTCGCACTGGCCGTCGGTGCTGTTGTGAGTGGCTTTATCTGCTTTAAGCAGGGCTCTGAACACAGAAGAAAAACAGCTGAGGCTGCGATCGGCTCGGCAGAAAATGAAGCTGAAAGAATAGTCGACGAAGCCAAGAAAAATGCAGAAAGTCTGAAAAAGGAAGCCCTCGTCGAGGCCAAAGACGAGATCTACAAGGCAAGGCAGGAATCCGAGAAAGAGATCAAGGAAAGGCGCGCTGAAGTGTCAAGGCAGGAAAGACGTATCACACAAAAAGAGGAAAACGTTGACAAAAAGCTTGACAACTTAGAGAAGAAAGAGGAAACCCTCAACCAGAAACTCAAAGCCGCTGATGAAAAAGTCGAGGAGGCTGACAGGATCAAGAAAAGCCAGCTCGATATGTTAGAAAAGATCTCAGAATTCACTGTAGAACAGGCAAAGGAGTATTTGCTTAGTAATCTTGAAACAGAGCTTGTACATGAAAAAGCTGTAAAAATCACAGCTTACGAGGCACAGATCAAGGAAGAATGCGAAGCAAAGGCAAGGCAGTATATATCGCTTGCTATATCAAGATGTGCCGCGGATCAGGTATCCGAAACAGCAGTATCAGTCGTTGCACTGCCAAATGATGAAATGAAGGGCAGGATAATCGGCAGAGAGGGAAGAAATATCAGAACGATAGAAACGCTCACAGGCGTTGATTTGATAATAGATGACACTCCCGAGGCAATTACACTCTCGTGCTTTGACCAGGTAAGGAGAGAGATCGCAAGGATAGCTCTCGAAAAACTTATTCAGGATGGCAGGATACATCCCACAAGAATTGAGGAAATGGTTGATAAGGCAAGGCGAGAGGTTGAGTATAAGATCAAGCAGGAAGGTGAAAGGGCAGTCCTTGAGACCAATGTTCACGGGCTTAACCACGAACTTGTAAAGCTGCTTGGAAGACTTAGGTTCAGAACTTCTTACAGACAAAACGTTCTCGATCACTCAATCGAGGTAGCCCATCTTGCAGGTATGATGGCATCAGAGCTTGGCGTTGATGCAAACCTTGCAAGGAGAGCAGGACTTCTGCATGATATAGGAAAGGCGCTTAGCTACGAGATAGAAGGCTCTCACGTACAGATAGGCGTTGACGTATGCAAAAAATACAAGGAAAGCCCTGATGTGCTCCATGCGATAGAGGCCCACCACGGTGATGTGGAGGTCAAGACTGTCGTTGCGGCACTTGTTCAGGCGGCCGATGCTATCTCCGCCGCAAGACCGGGCGCGAGAAGCGAAAACTATGAAAACTACATAAAAAGACTGCAAAAGCTTGAGGAGATCTGCACATCTTATGATGGTGTTGAGAAATCCTATGCTATCCAGGCGGGCAGAGAGGTAAGAATAATGATCTCGCCCGATAAGATCAACGACGAGCGCATGGCTCTCGTTGCAAGGGAGATAGCAAAGCGTATCGAAGATGAGATGGATTACCCGGGGCAGATAAAGGTAAACCTTATCAGAGAGAGCAGAGTAGTAGAATATGCAAAATAAACCTTATTCCCCTGCCGTTTCCGGCGGGGGAAAGTTATAGGCAACAGATATAATAATTAAGGGGTGGTTTTTTGGAAAGCAAAAAGCACTTGTTCGGCACGTCGGAAAAATCTGATTTTATCTTGAATATGACACAGGAAACCGCACAAAAGCTGATGGGGCTGTTTTCGATAATATCTATGGCGCTGCTTGCGGTTTGTGCACTGCCTTACTACCTGACAAAGGATATGGTAAAAAACGTTGAACAGTCAGATGTCGGCGAAGTAACACACTTTTACACGGAAAACACGGTAGCAATAATGTCTACCGTGCTTATAGCAGTCGGGTTTATAGGGATACTTATGTTCCTTATCGCAAGAATGAAGGAGCTTACAACGCTAAAAGGCAAATGGGGGCTTTTAACACTTGCACTTGTAACAATTCTTTCGGCGGTATCGGTGTTTACATCAGGCGCTGTAAAGAACGCTTTTTTCGGCGACAGCTACCGTTCGGACGGCTACATCGAATTCCTCGCCTGCATAGGCTTTATAGCAATGGGGCTTATTGTTACAGACGATAAATGGCGCAGAAGATTTGCAGATACTATCATATACATCGGCACTTTTGAGGCACTTTTCGGTATTATACAGTGCATAAGCCCAAAAGTCCCGAACTTCTTTGCCGGGCTTTTTATAGGATTTGAGCCGCTTGAGGACACAGATACCTTAGTCAACGGCGCTTACTACATAAATGACACACTTTGTGCATCAGGGCTTATGGGCAGCCCGTTCGCACTTTCGGCAGTGCTTACCGTATGCTTTGCATTTGCGGCAGCGGCAGCTATGTACACAAAAGCAGGAAAGAAAAAGATATTCTACATCATAGCCTGCGGCATAATGGCGGCGGCAAGCATACTTACACACGTTTTTGCAGGGCTTGTCGGCATTCCTGCTGTACTGGCGGTACTGCTTACAGTTGAAATAGTACGCCTTGCCACAAAGCACGTTCTGTACAAGGGCAAAGCACTTGAAAATGCTGTTACAAGCTGCATTATCGTTACCGTTGTAACGGTACTGACCTTTGCGGGGCTTAAAATAGGCGGGCTTACAAAACTGCACGACGAGAAGGTGCTTTTTACTGATACTTTTGTCAGGCTTTCGACAAGCTTCCATGACAGAACAAACACTGATCCGATATACGAAGACCTCAGGCATCAGGGCATTTCAAAGATACAGGCAGAGCTTGACAACGGCGACCTGTTCGGTGTAGGGCAGGACTGCACAGATTCACTGCTTGACAACAATTTCAGGACAGACCGTGTCTACAACGATTACCTTGATTTTATACTGCAAAGGGGTATCATTACATTTGTTTCATACTGCCTGTTCCTGTTATATGCGCTTTGGTGCGGAATAAAGGCGGCAGCGGCGTTTATCAGAAAAGAGCAGCCCTATTACGCAGCGGCAGCGCTCGCGGGGCTTGTGGGGTATCTGGTGAATATGTTCTGGAACACAAGCTCACATTCCTCGACACAGTATATGTACCTTTGCATAGGTATGCTTATTCTCTACGCCGAGAAAAAGGAGTTATCCCCAAAAGCAAAACGTCAGAAGGAAAAATACAAAAACTGACAAGACTGTCCTTAGCAAAAAGGTACGGATAAATGAAAACTGACACAAAAAAGGCTTCCGCACAGCGGAAGCCTTTTATTATACCGTCAGACGGTTTTATTCTGTTCTGAGCGCCACAACAGGATCTTTCTTTGCCGCACTTCTTGACGGGATAATGCCCGCTATAAGTGTAAGTGTCATACTGATGATAATAAGTATTATCGCCGCAGGTATAGGCAGGATAGCACTCAGATTATTAAGCCCTGTAAGTGAGTGGATTATAATATTTATCGGTATACATAACAGATATGTCACCACAACGCCGAGAAGCCCTGATGTAAAGCCGATAATAAGTGTTTCGGCATTGAACATACTTGATACATCTCTCTTTGATGCACCGATAGCACGCAGGATACCGATCTCCTTTGTTCTTTCCTGAACGGAAATGAGTGTGATAACGCCTATCATTATCGAAGAAACCACCAGTGAAATACCCACAAATGCTATAAGCACATATGTTATTGCATTTATGATAGTTGTAATGCTTGACATCATAAGGCCGACATAGTCGGTATATTTTATCTGATCGACTTCCTCCTTGCCCTCGTTATAGTCAGATATTACCTCCTCAATAACGTCCTTGTTTTCAAAGGTGGAAGCATAGAGGTTTATAGTTGCAGGCTTATCAAGGTCGATATATCCGAGTGTGAGCAGGTTATCTTCATAAGTCGATTTTGAGAATTCAAGCACATTATCATACATAAACACGCCCTGTTCTTCGGTAAGTGCCTTCATCATCTCGTCAAGTGCCTGTGCCTTCTGCTCGTTTGTCATACTTTCAAGCTGCTTTTCCACTGAAGCGGAATACTCTGTCTTCACACGTTCCTCTGTCATTTTGGTGAAGGTTTCGGTCAGTTCTTCATCATTCATTGATGAAAGGTAGCCCTCTATCTCCTCCTCCGACATACCCATCTGCTGTGAAAGTGCTGACACAAGTGCCTGCTTCATAGTTTCAGGTGTCATATCCTTCATAGCATCCTCAACCATTGTGGCAAGGGTAGCATCATCAGGGGTGGATATAGCCTTTAAATAAGTTTCGGCCTTACCCCTTTCATCAAGGGAAGCCACATAGTTTTTGAAATAATCTGTCTTCTGCTTTGCATCAAGTTCTGTTTCAGCGGTATTGAAAGGCAGTCCTGTAAGGATATCCTTGTTTTCGTCTTTAAGCTGAGCCGCTATAGCGTCACTCTTTTTCATTTCGCCTATAACGTATCTGGTAAGGTCTGATGTATAAGCAGCACCGCTGCCGAGCATTGTAGCGGCGGCATCGGGATCAGGTCTGATGATACCCGAAACATTGAGTTCAAGAGCGTTATCATAAAGGTACTGAAGCCCCGCATCAGTTTCCCTGAGGTCTGTATAGATACCCTTTTCCTCGTCATACTTATAGCAGGAGGAATTGAGTATCACCTTGAACCTCATACCGCACACCTGTTCGTAGCTGTAGCTCTGCCCCATTGTAGACATATCGAGGTCTTCGCCCTTCATTGAAGCCTTCATAACGTTATCGACTTCCTCTTTGGTTTCAAGGCCGAGGGCATAGAGGGTGAGGTCATCAAGTTCATTATTTTCATCAAGCACCAAAACTATATCATTATAGTTTTTAGGCCAGCTGCCGTAAACCAGTTCATACTGGCGTGTAAGGATATCGTTTATACCGGTACCGTCATCTTTGGGAAGCATTTCCTGCCACAGCCTGTTTGAGCCGCCGCCCATAGCAGACATCATCGACATAGAATCCATACCGCCCATCATCTGTGATTCAGCATTCATCATAGCATCCATATCAATGCCCATATGCTCGGAAATGATATCACGCATAAGTTCGGAGGTATCTGAATGTATTATCCTGCCGTCAACATTCTTGGTATACACAAGCATATTCAGCCCATAAGAATACTGCACGCCGCTTAAAGCTTTACTAAGCTTACTGTCTTCCTTATTCCTTTCTTCCTCAATAAAGGTCTTAAAGCTTTTAAGGTCATTTTCCTGTGCTTCAAGGTGGTTGAAGGCATCGATTATCTCATATATTGCAGATTTCTTATAGACCGCGTCAAGCTCGTGATCTATACTCTTTTCATCGATCCCCATAAATGTTTCCATGATCTCGGAAAGATCCATTTCCGACTCACGTATCATAAGCGGGTATGAAGAAAGCGTCTGTTCCTGCACCTCATCTATATAAGTAGTAAAGCCTTCAGATATCGACAAAACAAGTGCTATGCCTATTATACCGATACTGCCCGCAAATGATGTAAGTATAGTCCTCCCCTTTTTGGTAAAGAGATTTTTAAGCGAAAGCGAAAAGCTTGTCGCAAAGGACATTGAGGGCTTTTTGGCTTTGCCAGATTCTTCACGCTTTTTATTATCGGCTTCTGTCTGCTCGGCGATCTCCTCCTGTGTCATAGGCATTGAATCGTCCTTTATCTCACCGTCAAGCATCCTGATTATACGGGAAGAATACCTCTCGGCAAGTTCCGGGTTATGTGTTACCATAACTATAAGCCTGTCAGAGGATATCTTTTTAAGTATCTCCATTACCTGCACACTTGTTTCGGTATCAAGCGCACCCGTAGGTTCATCGGCAAGTATTATATCGGGATCATTTACCAGTGCCCTTGCTATGGCAACACGCTGCATCTGGCCGCCCGACATCTCACTCGGCCTTTTACTGAGCTGATTGCCAAGCCCGACGTCTTCAAGGGCTTTCTTTGCACGTTCACGCCTTTCAGACTTGGAAACGCCCGAAAGTGTAAGAGCAAGCTCAACGTTTCTGAGTACCGTCTGGTGAGGGATAAGGTTATAGCTCTGGAACACAAAGCCTATCGAATGGTTCCTGTAGGAATCCCAATCCCTGTCCTTGAAATCCTTGGTAGACCTGCCGTTTATGACGAGATCACCCTCGGTATACTTATCAAGACCGCCGATAATATTGAGCATTGTGGTCTTACCGCAGCCGGAAGGCCCCAGAATAGACACAAATTCACTGTTTCGGAATTTAAGGTCTATTCCTTTAAGCGCATGGACAGTTTCGCCGCCTGCGGGATAATCTTTCTTTATTCCCTTTAATTCAAGCATTATTCCACTCCTATCTTTGATAATATCAACATAAAACATACAGATTAATTTTATCACAGTTCATTCCAATTTGCAAGGGTTATCACAAAACTTGCACATATTGCAATAAATATTAACATTATTTACATTATATGGTGTGGGATTTGACGGGGTGAATGGGAAGCTGCGGCAAACTGATAGAAGAACCGTATACATACTCAAAGTGGGCAAGCCGACAAACAGTGGGGTTATAGCACTTATCACGGATAAGATAAGCCTTAAGTACAGGGCGAAGATATCGGCGTAAGGGTAGAAAAATATCCCCCTGCGGGTGCAGGGGGATATTGGTTTATCATTTTTTCTTTCCTAATTGGCACTTATCTTCTGCTCGTGTCGGAAATGCAGGTATTTCTTCAGAATCATAATATATGTTTCTGAATTCGGTTGTTTGCTCATACAGTTTATCAACAAGCGGTTTGCCACGTTTAGCCAAATCAAGGAACTTCTTATCCATACCTTCATAATTATTCAAGGTTACAAGTGCATGAACATATTTGTTTCTTTCTTTACACCAAACTATAATACTACCAAGCAACTGTGTATCAAAACTTTTTGTTCCCATATAATCAAGATTGGACAAACGTTTTAGACATTCAATACGTTTTACTATCCCAACTCTTTTGCTTAGATAGCAATTACGCTTAGAACATTTTTCAGATACTTTTTCTAATGTTCTCACTATTCTGCTTTCAAAACAAGAATAGCAAAGCCAACAGGCTTCTATACTACGTTTTTTCTTGATTGCAGTATCGATTCGTTTTAAGATGTCATTATGCATTTCAACCATTTTCAGCCTATCTTCATAGGAATCATTTGCATGCATTTTTCACACTCCTGTTATTTATTTCGTAGCTTATTATCCAGATTAATTAAATTGATTAGCTTTTATTCCTTTTCACATAATTTACATAATCGGGATAAAGTCCCATGATTGAAGAACCTGCATCCGTCCAAGCATCATTACAGCTAATTAAGTTTTCTAACATAATATTTGTCGATCTAATTAATGGAATTACTGTATCTTTTGTACCGTCCATATACTCTACCTCAATTTTGGTTATCCATAAATAATAACACACTTTACTATATGCAGCTACATCTGATTTACTTACTATTGTAATGTAATTGTTCTTTGTTAATGGTCCTACACCTTGCCAAACATAACGGTTATTTCCTGTTATATCATCATATGCGGGATCTTTAACAGAATTCTCCATCTCAAAATAAAAATTACAATACTTTACTTCTTTTTCACCAATATATTTAAAAAAGCCTGTATATTGTAATCCCCCTACCGAGTTTTGACCTACAAAATAAAGATCACTTGATTCCTCATCAAACAATTGATCAAACTCAACATTTTGCTGTGCTGTTGTGGTAGTTGTAGCCTTTGTAGTAGTTGTTGTCGTAGTAGTCTCTGCTTGGGTAGTAGTTGTAGTCGCCGCAGTAGTCGTAGTCGTCGCCGCAGTAGCCTCACCACCATTATTACCTGTATTAGAAGTCTCACCACACCCCGTCAGACATCCAAACGACAGGAAAAAAGCTATAGCAAAACATAATACTTTTTTCATTTATCCCCAACTCCTTCAAATTTATATTGCATAATAACACAGTGTTGTGTTATTTTATATTATATTAGCACAATTTTGTATCTTTGTCAACACAAATTTGTGTTAATTTGCTACAATAATTTACGAAAGCAAAACTAATTAAGGGGGATTTCACTATGTCAAAATACCAGCGCATCAGAGACCTGCGTGAGGACGCAGATATGACACAAAAGCAGGTCGCAGACAAGCTGTTTTTGCAGTTGACACAATACCGCAGGTACGAGTGCGGCGACAGCGAGGTGCCGCTTAGCATCGCTATCAGCATAGCAAGACTTTACAATGTCTCCCTTGATTATATCGCAGGGCTTTCCGAGCATAAGCGGGGGCTTACAAAATCGGCGCTTGACGATCTTGAAACACAGCTTATATATGAGTTCCGTGAGCTTGATGATGTTTGCAAAGGGAGAATGTTAGAGAGAGCAAGAATTTTAAGAGGAATATGATTTTCGGGCGCCCGAAAGCGCTGTTTTTTATTTTTTTATAAAAATCATTGACAAGCGCGAAAAAATATGATATAATATTTTGGTGATAAAACATTTCGAGGTGTGGCTCAGTTTGGTAGAGCGCTGCGTTCGGGACGCAGAGGCCGCAGGTTCAAGTCCTGTCACCTCGACCAATATAAACGTCCGTAAGCATAAGCGCGGGCGCAATAAAGAAATATTTATCAGGACACTTTTGCTGTATCACGGCAAAAGTGTCTTTTTTATTTGAATTTAACGCCGCCAAAAGAAAAAAGAAGAAAGAATACACAAGAAATGATCAAGGTATCGCCTTTGGCGGTTTTTTATTCGTCCGCAAAGCGGATACCTTGTTTATTCTTTATTCTTTCTTCTTTATAATTATTCAATTAGCGGCCGCGAAGATCAGGGGTATCGTTCACGCAGAAGCATCATTCTCAGTGATTGATCTTGATCTTTGGCTGATTGTTCTGATGACCATATACCTCGATCTTCGGCTGATTATTCAACTCAACGACCGGTATATCATCCTTGATCGCCCTCAGATTACTGAATATAGTGTCAAACTTCGGGTTTGCCGCCCTGCCGCTTTTCTTGTTCGGATCGGGATATTTTGTAAGGCTCTTTCCGATCTCTTCTTCTCTATAGCCTGTCTTGCCATCTCTCTGTTCGTTAAAGCGGAGAGTTTTAAGCTCTTCTTTCTCCTCAGCGGTAGCGGTCTTTTTATTGACTTTTGCTGAAAGCTCAATGTATCTCGGCTTATTATGCATTTCATACTGCTTTGATGTATTGAAACGTTCGGCTATATTCCTGTTCGCCTTATTTGCTGCCTTGAACTCGCTGATGAACTTCTTGGCGTATACAGGCTTTACGCCCTCGGTTTCAAATGTATAGCGGTCTTTATAGACATTCTCGAACTTAACGGAGAAGTCAGGGTTTATCGTACACTTTCTCGGCGGATATGTCGTGATGCCTGTATAATACGCAAGTTCTTCCATCTGTCTGTTGACCTTATTATACATATCCACCATGCAGCGCTGGCGCATTTTTCCGAAGTCAGTTCCGGGCTTGTTCTTTTTGGTCAGATAATTCTCGATACGGTGCCTGAGCTTTTCATTCCTTTTCATAAGGCTGAAATAGAAGTTAGGATCCTCAGATGCAGGCGGCAGCTTGTCAGGAACAGGAAGTCCCTTTTCCCTTGCAAGATTCTGTGCAAATTCAAGCCTTTCCCTGCGTTCTTTCCTGATGAACTCAGCTGCCTCCTTGTTATTTTCAGCATATGCCTGCCTGTTTGCAAGGTACTTCTTCTCCTCATTCATAAGCAGAGGCAGCTTATCAGCCCAGTCACTTATATCCGCAGCTGTTTCCATTACCTTCATGTATTCAATGGAGTCACCGCTGATATTCTTATGCCAGCCGTATTCCTGTGAACGATCCTTATCCATAGCGTTTGCATCTGTAAGCAGAGTTTTGGAGTGGCGAAGCATTCTTTCAAGCTCCATATTCTGGAACACTGCATCGGATCTGGAATTATCTATAAGGAATGCTTTGTCAAGGCCTGCTCCGCGTTTTTCATCCTTCACTCCGAGGAACTGTGCATTGGTCTTATCTTTAAGTGCTTCATGACACGCCTTCGGCATAGCTGCGATTGTATCAAAAATATTAACAGGCTCGACCTTATCTCTGTCCCTGAAACTTGCTTTATTTCTTGCAATAGCAAGGTCGTCCATGTGTATATTCTTGAATTCTTCATCACTTACTACACGGATATACCCTTTTTCGACCTTGAATCCGCCGGGAACTATATTGCCCTCCTCGTCCCTGATATCCTCAAACTTATGGTCCTTGGAAAGATCGACCTGCAAAAGTATACCATTAACACGGTGCATGAAAGCTTCCCTGCTCTTTTCGGGGAGTTTTTCAAGCAGTTCCTTTTCCTTTGGCATAAACTGGCCCTTTTTCCAGCGTCTTAGTTCGCTCTCCATCTTTTCGCTGATTATAAGCATATCCTCGGGGTTTGTAAGCAGGGCTCTTTCCTCCTCGCTTATATCCAGTCCTCTTGCAAACGGCACATCATCAGTGAAAGCGCCGCCTATACCCTGCACCTCGGGCAGATACCTGCCCTTTGAATCTGTTTTCTGCGTATCTATCTGGAACCTGATACGGATATCATCGGGCTTACGCTTCTTGATACCCATTAAGTAGTCCATTACCTGAAGGTCAGCTGCATTCTTTAAGACCTGCGGCTTGTTGAATGAGTTATAGTCACGGCTTGCCGCAGATGTGAATGCACTGTATGTGCCGTTTTGTATCCTGCGCTTTAGTTCCTCTTTACGCTGTTTAAGAAAATCACTCATTTCCTTCTCGGTCTTGCCTTTAAGATACTCGTTATTTACGACATCATTTCTCAAACGGCCGCCAAGCTCGCCGACAAAGTCACTTGAGCGGAAATTCTTTGTCGTTGTATAGAAGGACGGTCTGAAGATCTGATCGTTTTTGGACTGCTTTGAGGTAACATCGTAGTTAGGCTGCATCTCGCCTATCTGGATAACAGATACCTGATCGAACTTTGCCTTTCCTCCCGCAAGGGGGATCTTCGACTCGCCCTTCATTTTTGCTGCAGGAAGCAGGCCTTCCGAGCCCATGCCGAGAGAGAGCTCATAAGCGAACTCTCGTGCGTGCCCCTCGTTATAGCCGGCAGGCACATTCTTCATCCTTGCATCCTCACAGAAGCCCGCGTTGTAGAGGTTTCTGTTAAGCTGCTCTATGAACTTTGCAAGGTCGGGATCCATATCCTCAAAATCTCTTTCAAACTGCGTAAAGAAGCCGCCCTTGCCGTCCTGTGTGTTATAGAAATCAAGGTTTCCGCTCGGGCTTACAGGCTTCCTGCCGCCCTTGCCGTCATCACTGTAGAGTATATGCTCGTCGATAGCCTTGCGCATATACTCCTCAACATTGACAGTGACCTTTTCTCCTGTCAGGGGATCGGTAAGCTTTACCTCCTTGATATTCTGCGGCAGGTTGAGGATAGACTTGTTGAAGATCTTCATAAAGTTTTCATGGTCCATATGGGTAGCAAACTGGTAGATATTATCGTTGACACCCGTCTGCTTTTTAAGCAGGTCATATTCCTTTAGGCTGTCAAGCTTTCTCTTGCCGCCCTCCCACTTGATCTTTGCAGCGTTTTTCTCAAATTCATATGCAGCGTCGATATCCTTCTTTGCATTCATCATTGAAAGAATATGTGTAACGCGGGGGGACTTATGATCCTCAAAGAGATACTGAGGAAGCAGCGTGCCGTTTTTTATATGCTCCTTACAGCTCATAGCATACTCGTAGAAAGCGGCGTTTTCCGCACCTTGACGCTGCTGTGCAGGGGTATTGTTATAATTTGTTATCTCATCAGTAAGTGTATTTTCGTTTTCATCAAGAAGGTAGCCCAAAAGTATGAACTTGCCTGCTGCACGGGCAGATACTGCCTTGAGGTCTTCAAAGAATTCCTTTTCGCCCTCTGCAAACTTCGCATTTTTAGCGACTCTTTTATCATAATCACGAATGAATTCATTGGCATTCAGGTAAATATTCTTGTAGCTCTCATAAAGTGCCTTGAGCTGCTCCGGCTTTACAGGGTTTACCGTATCCTCTCCGAGATCTGCCGAATGTTTGAATACATCTGGGATTATCTCCTCGGTCAGCTTTCTGACAGACTCTTTCACCTCACGGTAAGCGTTTGATGCATTTGTATATGCCTTGCCGCCCTTATTCATAGCCTTGCTTTCGATCTCGGCGCCGCGGCGCTTGAGGGAATCAACATATCTTAAAAAGCCCGCATGGGCATCGGGGTTCATCCTGCCCTGTAATTCATAGAGCGAGAATACCTTTGTATCCTTGTCTATGTTTTCTCCGCCGTAGTTTTCAACATATTTGCGCGTCTGATTGAGTGCCGATGAGGTATAGCTCACCGCTTTACGTGCTTCCTCGACCGTATCCGACACAAGCTCGGCAGTCTTATTTGCCTTCAGAGGACGAACGAAACGTGAAGCCTGAGATTCAAAATCAATAAGCTGATTGAACATAGACTCCATCTCGGCATCGCTCATCATGTGGGCGTCCTTATTATTAGGATCAAAGCGTTCTGCTGTGATTGTTGCTATATTTACGGCAAGCCTTTTAAGTTCACGCAGCTCATTATGCATATTCCTGGTGATCGTCTTGCCGGTGCTCAGGGTATATGACATATTCTCGGGTATATCATTCTCGTTTATACCGAGAACGGCGATAATATTATTAAGGAACGGCACTTCCTTATAGCCCGGATCGTTATCTATCACCTTTTGGAACATGAGCTGATCCTGATTTTTGTATCCCTGATCCTGCATATCCTGCTCGATCTTCTGTTCTTCCTCCTTGCGGTACACCTGTGTACGGTATTCCCACTCAGCCCACTTATTTGCGGTTGCCAAGGTAGTAATAGCGTTGAGGTCTGTCTGAAGGTCTTCGCTTGTCTTGTTAACTATTGCTTCAAGCTTTTCAGCCGCATCAGCATTTACCTTGCGGAGATTTTCAACAGCGATCTTATTCTCTGCTATAAGCATACCCACATTCTGTGCAAGCGGGGCGATAGGATCGGCGCTGTTTATCTTGCTTCTTGAATCGGCATCAAAAAGGTTATCGTTATAGAACACAACGATATGGCTGATAGACCTTGCAGCAGCGTGCTGATCCTCAAGGCTCATCGCGCCGTTGTTAGTAACAGCTATAAGGTTTGCATTGAGGTGATTCATAAGCTCTGCGGTCTTTGCATCGAGCTTTTTCTCATTTACAAGCTGATTGGCGCGCTGCAATGCATAATATGAATTATTCGTATATCTGTCTATATCAGACCTCAGCACGCCTTCATGCATAGCCTTGCTGTTGTTTGCTATATTTGTAACAAAATCATCGGCAGTTATCCTGAAAACACCGTTTCCGGGTTTTGTGCCAATTGTGTTAAGCTTTGCGGAAAGGCGCTCACCTATAGCGTTTATATTGGCAAGGCTTTCATTTTCCTGCGCGTTTTTAGGATCCCCCCCGAATGCCTTATCATATGCATCAAGGTATTCCTTTATATCGCCATAGATATCCTGACGTTCGTCCTGAGTGGTGAGCTTATGGTTATCGTGAAGCAGGCCCCCGAAAGCTTCCGCCTGCTGTATGAGAAGTTTGAATATCGCATTCTCTGATTTATTGTTCTTTTTCAGGTCCTTAATATAGCTGCTAAGCTGTCTGAAAGAAATATTCGGCATAATAACCTCTCCTTATTCATTAATTTAGGCAGTCCGGCAAAGCAGACCGTCCTGAGCGTTCTATAATTAATACCCCCCCAAAAAGCGATCGGGTGCATTTTTATGAATATTTTTTTACTGCATCATTCCACACTTGAAAAAGAAAAGGCAACACCGCATGATTATGCGGTATTGCCTATACGGTCTGTGATACAGTGCAGCTTATTTCAATGCGGGACCGTTATTGACGATGACTTTTTCGTTTGCGTTATCATTTACATTATTCTGAGCTTTATCCTTCAGACCTGCAAGCTCTTTTGATGCTTTTGAAAGCTCACTTATAACAGCCTTTGCAGTCGGTGAGAGCGCCTTCTTTGCAAGCTTGACAGCATCTATCCTTGCAAGCTGCTTCTGCTCGTTTGCTATCGTCTTGGATATGGCGCAGGAGGGCAGCTTTTTGGCAAGCGTTTCTAACTTAGGAAGGTGTTCATCTCTGAGGTCTTTTATTGTTTCGTCAACAAATTCGTCATGCTCGGTGAACGGAAAAGAATCAGGATCATAGATCTTATCTACCCTTTTTGAATGGGCATCTGCTTTATCTAAGGTATCCTTGACAGCCTTAACTACTTTGTCAGGAAATATCTCATTTGTCTTTACTACCCTGACCTTGTCTTCTTCAAGTTGTAAGTGTACCTTGAATCCATCTGTTCCAAGCCTTGTCAGATTCCTGAGCGAGCCACTGAAGGCTTTATATATCTGATTACCCTTGATCTCATCTATATTGCCGGATCCTTTTATATCATCAAGGTGACCATTTGCCTGGGTAACAAGTTCTCCTGTAAGGCGCTGGAATTCCTCTGCGTTTTTAAGCGTTTCGAGATGCTTCTGTCTTATTTCGTCAAGCTGCTCGGCTGTCTTTGCTTTCATGATCTCGTCAAGATAGTTTGGCAATTTATAGAATATCGGCTTATCGGGGGAATACTCGTAATCCTCCTCAACTTTAAAGCTATACGAGGCAGTCGCCGGCTGAGGGTTATCACCGAACATTTTATGAAACTGACGTATTTCATCAGCCGTCACTTCTGTGTGCTGCTTGTATATATCGCCTACAAACGGCACATCCAGAATATCCCTGTTAATGAGGATGATTTTATCTGAAAATTTCTGGTATTCAGGTGTTTTTACTTCATCATTCCATTTCTGGCCGGAGTTTTCAAGAATTGATTTAAGGCCTCCATTGAGCTGGTTTGCCCATGTCAGTTTTTTACCCTCTACTGTCTTGCAAAGCGCCATATCATGTGCGAGAGCATCGGAAAAGCCGGGATCATCAATGATATTTGCTTCCTGTATCTCGCCGTCAGCCACACGCTGTTTCCATTCTTTGTACTTCTTGCCTGTTTCTATTACCGCGTTTGAGCGTATTCTGGCAAACTCCTCCGAGAGCTTATAAACGATCTCCTTCTTTGCAGGATCTATCTCACCCTCCGGTGTAAGCTCGGCAAGATGATTGTAAAATGCCGAAACAGTATCTCCTATACTATCGGCCTCCTCATTGTTGCGGCCTTCCAGAACAGGCAGCTTTGAGTGATTATTGATAAGCAGCACTGCAAGCTCGGAGGTTTTGCCCTCGTTTGCAAGCGTTATATATCTTTGCAGCATTTCCTGATTAACAGCCATGATAAATTCCTACGTCATTTATGTTTTTTGCATTCATACATAATACCCCCGTGCCGCCCGAATGTGTGCATATGAAAAAAGCAAGGCAATACAGCACGCATATCGCACTGTATTGCCTTAAAATAATTATCTTCCGATCATCACATACCAAACTTTACAGGCGGCTTTTTCATTTCAAGTTCAGGTGCTTTCTTCTCCCTGATCTTCTCGATCGCCTTTTCCTTGCCGACCTTGATATGTGCCTCGCCGAGCTTAGCCATAAGCCCCTTGCCGTTCTTGACTGTTGCGGCGTTTATCAGGTCATCAACAGAGTTATCCTGCATCATGCGCTGGAAATCGTCACGCTCTATGATAGCTTTCATATGTGTCTGTACATCCATACTAAACAAGCTGGAGTTGTCGATCTCCTTGATCTGACCGCTTTTTATAGCCGATTCGTATTTGTTATTGACTGTCTTTATAGCAATTATCTTTGCAAGATTCTGAGCGACCTGCTGCTTTGCTACAAATTCCTCCATCGGCGACGGATTTTTGTTGGCTTGGCGCATCTGTTTGTGCTCATTAAGTTCTGCCACGGTCTCCTTGTACTTGTTATCAAAGTCATTTTTATTATTTATGTTTTCTATCTGCGTGCGCTGTTCTTCAAGTGTCAGCTCCTCAGTAATAAGCTCAGGGGCAATGCTCATAGCGAGCTTTTCTATAGCAAGAGCGCCCTTGTAGCGATCCTTGCCCATATCCGAGGAAGGCTCCCACCCCTGCTTGCCGAAGTTGCTCTTTGCGACCTTTTTCTGGTAAGCGATACTTGCCTTGTAGGCTTCAACTGCTGCCTGCTGATATTCGGGGCTGTCCTTTATATCGCCGCTTAAATGGTCAAAACTACAGTATATTTCCTTCAGGTCAAGCATCTTTTCCCTGAGCGTCCTTATCTCAGCCGAATCCTGGTGGCCTGACTGGAAAATGCTCTTGGGCGTTGAACTTAGAAGCTCGATATTCTCGTTGAAGGAGTTGACCGCTTTCAGGTTTGCATCATACGTTGCACTGATATTATTGGCAATATCGATCTTTTCCCTGTAGCCGGGGCTGTCAATGATAGGTCCCTTTGTGTAGTCATACTCTTCATTGAGCTGTTTAAGATCGGCATATACCGCCTTCAGCATAGCCTTTGTTTTATCAAACTCAGGGGCGGTATCAGCATCAAGTTCCTTGATCTTTTCACCGAAATACTTTGCGTTTTCAAAGCAGACAGCATGGCTCATGTCGCGCTCGACCTTTTCCATCTGCTTTTTGTAGGAATCTCCTGACTTTGTAAGCTTATCTGAAAGCGTTGTATCAAGCGGCATTGTATCCTTAAATATTTCAAATGATATATTATTTGCATTATCAATGGCTTTGGATAATTCTTTATTGTCCTTAGCCTCTACTATCTGCTTATACTCGGGCAGTTCCCTTAAAAGCGGCAGGTATTTTTCTTTCAGCTTCTCGGTAGTTCCATTGATATAGTATGTGTCGAGAGGGGAAACATAGTTATTCTCGAGCGCATTGATAGAATCCATATAGGAGCCGGCTGATGCTTTTTTACACAGTTCTCTCTCCACAGGATCCTTGGATCTACTGGAAAAGCCGTTGAATGTATCAATAAGGTTGCCGCCTTTTTTCAAGCCGGGCGCATAGCTGTCGGCATATTTTTTGCCGATTTCATGTGTATCATTATATACCATGTCGGTACTGTTAAAGTCATAATACTCGGTATTTGAGAGCATTCTGCCAAACAGGTAATCCTCAGCTGCCTTTTTACGCTCCTCGCTGTTTGCCGGCGGGGGGTTATTTGAAAGCAGCTTATCTTCAACGGGTGCAAATTCATCATATGCCTTGATCTGCTCACCGGCACTTTTTAGCTTTGCTTTTTCCGTATCAGTGAAATTGCTTGCAAAATCAACATTAGGGTTATCGAGCAATTCACCGAGAATGACCGACATTTCGTAGGAGCACCTGCCCTGTGAGTGATGAGAATCCTTAAGGGAAACATGGTCAAGGTGGTGGTTCTTTGCGTGGTCGGCAAGTGTTTTCAGGTGCTTGTTGACAAGCGACTTGTCGCCGTTCTGGTAAGCGATAAGTGCCTTCTGAGCTTCCTTTCTTGAATCCACAAGAATATCGGAAAAGCCCCTTGATCTTGCATCACTGACGGTGATGTTCGTATAGTGGAACGCCTGATTGAACAGAGTCATATCACCGCCCGAACTTGAATCTGTCATATTCTTGCTGTAGTCATACTTTTCCAGATCCATAGCAGCACCCATAGCTACCATGGCAACTATCTCGGGTGTCAAGCCCTCGGGCACGGGAAGCTCGATGCTGTTATATTCTTTGGCGGCATTAGGTTCAACGTGTACGTCATTTCCGAATTCATCTACATACCCCTTAACGACCTGTCCTTTGGGGCCGTATACATTTAAAATCTTATTTTTTCTTTCCTGTGATACAGCGCTTATCTGTGGGTTTGGCATATTTTTTTCCTCCTTAAATTTATCGCTTTCATAAGTAATACCCTCTCCCCTGCCCTTTGGGTGCAATAATATAAACATTTTCTCTTTGCCGTATAATTATCTGTTTTTACGCCTTTTATAAAGGTATATACATTATTATAATATTTCTTAACCCCGCAGCCTGACCGGAGCAAGCCGCGTGATGTTGATTTCCATATTCTTTTATTCTCCCTGCACCCGATAATATGACGGATACCCATATAGAAATTTTGCCCCCAAACGTTTATGCGCTTAGGGGCATTATATTTTATTTTATACGGTTGCTAAGATAAATCAGAATTTACAACCATTGTATAAAAGCAGTTTTATCATTCTGGTTATATCCTGCTTGTTTATAAAAATCGAGAGTGGATTTTTCTTTTGAACCGGTCAATAGCATCATTTTATAGCAATTCTCTCGCAGGGCTATTTCTCTTGCATAATTCAGGCAAGCTGTTGCATACCCCCTTTTTCTGTAATTCTTATCAGTAATCACATTTTCAATAAAAGCATATGGACGCTGTCCTCGTGTTAGATTAGGAATTATAACGCAGACACATGATGATACTATGATGTCGTTTTCTTCAGCTACAATAATATGATGATTTTCATCATTCAGTATGCTATTCCAGACACTAATCACCATATCATTCTTTTCAGGGAATGGATTATCATGAAGTTGCATATATAATTTTAAAAGATTATCAAAATCATTTTCTGTTATTTCTCGTATCATAAGGTTACCTCCGTAAATTCCGATTTATGTTCGTAACAATTATAGCATAACATTGCTTCATAGTCAATATAAACGCCATCGTACTTCTGACTGTAAATCAGAAATACTATGGCATAAAACTTCTATATTAGCATAGCACGTAAGGGGATCGTCTTTTTTGTTTAAAGGAAATTATGTAAATTCTTTAAATATTAATATATTACTATTGCAAAATATACAGAAAAATGTTATAATATATTCTGTATGTGGAACATTATCCCCGCACTATATATGGAGCTGAATGTAAAATAATATGAAACCGATTAGATTTTATTTCGCACTTGTATGCGGAAAGTTGACTATAGCGGTATTAAAGCTGTTCCGTAAGCGTGCCACGAACTTTCCGGGTTCGGTCGTTCTGACACTGTGCCCGAAGTTTTTAAAGTATATCGAAAAGCCCGGGAAAATCATCGCTGTAACAGGCACAAACGGCAAAACGACTGTCAGCAATATGCTGCTTGATATACTTGAAGACAACGGCTATGACTGCACCAACAACAACTTCGGCGGGAATGTCGATACGGGCATTTGTGCAGCGCTTCTTAAAGACAGTACAGTTACGGGCAAGGCAAAAAAGAAATACTGTGTTCTTGAAATAGATGAACGCAGTGCAGCAAAGATATACCCGTATCTTGAACCTGATATCCTTATAGTCACGAACCTGACACGCGATTCTTATAAAAGAAACGCCCATGTTGAGTACATATTCAGCATTTTGGACAATAACATACCCGATAAGACACATCTTATACTCAACGCTGATGACCTTATAAGTTCATCACTTAAAAAGAATAATAAAAGGACTACCTTCGGTATGCAGCCGTTTGAAGGGGAAGAACTCGTTGATAACATTGTGCGCGATATCAACGCCTGCCCTGTGTGCAGTGCACCGCTTGAATACAGCTTTCTGCGCTACAACCATATAGGGCGTGCCAAATGCTCGGTGTGCGATTTCTGCTCGCCTGTGCCCGATTTTGATGTGACATCCAGAACGCTTACAGGTGACGGCCACGCGGATATGACGATAGCACACGGCAAAACTATCGAAAAATACAACGTCCCCTGTGAAAACACTATAAACCTTTACAACGCTGTAGCTGTTATAACGGCGCTCAGAGTATTCGGGCTTGAACAGCAGCAGCTTGAAAAGTCCTTCAAAAGGATACAGGTAGTAAGGTCAAGATATGATATAACAGAGGAAAACGGCCGTGTTCTGAGGTGCATTATGGCAAAGGGACAGAACCCTGTTGCCTGCTCACATTCTTTGAAGATCGCAAAGGACACGCCTGACTGCGCTATAATTCTTTTGTGGGATGATTTCTATGACAGGAAGGAAACATCTGAAAATACAGCATGGTACTATGATGTCGATTTTGAATTTCTTGTAAACGACAATATCAGGCAGATAATCGTTGCAGGAAAGCGTTCCCCCGATCTGCTTCTCAGGCTGCTGATCGCAGGGATACCCGAAGAAAAGATAAAGACCACCGAACAGGAGGCTGATGCGGCGGCACTGCTAAGCCTTGAAAGCATAAAGAATATCTATATATTCTTTGATATGTACGAAGACCAGTACAAGGAAATGCTCAAAGTGAAAATAAAGGAAATGATGAAAAATGCAGATCGAAGTGCTATACCCTGAACAGTGTAACCTTTTCGGTGATTCGGGGAATATAAGATACCTTAAAAAATGCCTTCCTGATGCTCAGTTCATCAACACTTCTCTCCATGATATACCCGCATTTGTTACGGGCAGCCCTGATATGATATACATGGGGGCGTGCACTGAAAGCGATCAGGAAAAGATAATACGCTGCCTAACCCCGTTTAAAAATGAGCTTAAAACTATGATAGACAGCGGCACAGTGATGCTTTTTACGGGCAATGCGCCTGAAGTTTTCTACAAATATATAGAAAAGGACGATAGATCACGGATAGAATGTCTGGGGCTGTTTGATTTTTATACAGAGCAGCGGTTGTTTGAGCGTTACAACTCCCTTGTGCTTGCAGAATTTGACGGGCGTGATATAGTCGGTTTTAAGACACAGTTCACACAGGTCTACGGCGACAACAGCAGCATCTACTTTTCAAAGGTCAAACGTGGTTCGGGTATAAACAAGGATTCAATGCTTGAAGGGATACACGTTGGTAATTTCTTTGCTACAAGCCTTGTGGGGCCGTTTCTGGTCATGAACCCGTATTTTACCGAGCATATTATGGCGTTGCTCGGGGTAAAAGAACCCAAATGTGCCTTCAGGGAACAATCAATAAAGGCATATAATGACAGGATAGAGGATTTCAAGACCTGTAAGTGTGTAACAGAATAAACAAATATCAAACGGTGTACTCAGATAACAAGTACACCGCTTTTTCTTTTACTCTCTTTTTACAATAGTGTTTCTAAGCTGCACTGTAAAACATCTCAGCATCAACACAAAAGCAAAAAGGTACTTTATTTATAAATAAAACACAGTAGGCGAAAGCAGCTTCATAACGTTTTCCACCTGATATGATTTGTGCACGCCGGTCTTGCACCAGATGGCAAAATGTTCACAATTATTGAAAACGAGGTCATACTGTTCTTTGAAGCGGTACTCGTTGGCCCCGATAACGCTTTTAGCACGCGCAACGGTTTCTTCGGGGGAATAGATAACAGAAATATCCGCGTCCTCTCTATCGCTCAGAGCATCAGTAAGGGCATCTTTCAGCACCTTTGCACCGACCTGGACAAGCGGTGTTGTTACATCAGCACTACCATGTGAATGTTTGACAGGGCGCTTGCCTGCCCCACTGAAATCAAGCACAAAGAATTCCTTCTGCCCGTCAAGAAAATCGGAGAACGGGGCTTCCCTTACCTGTGCATCACCAAAGTCCCCGCCTGAAGCCGCAAAATGGATAACACGCTGATCCCCGATATACACTGCATAATGCTCGTAGCCCGCAGGCCTTGTAACGCCTATGATATCCCCTGCTTCAAGCCCCCAGGTGGGATCGTCATCAGAAGAACTGAATTTATACGGATCATACCCACCCTTCTCTCTGAGAGCAGGCTCAATGTTACTCTGAATTATCTTAAAAAGTCTTCCCATGGCAAAAACCTCCGTTATTATAATTTAGTCAACACCGAAAAAAAGGCGTCAGACGGCGGTTGTGCAGTGTTGACTTAATGTTACAGCCGCCGACAGATTATTTTAAATAGTTACAATTTAGTTACAATGCAAATGTAAGTTTATGTAATTTATTGGCATATTATAGAAGATATTTCGTTGTTCTGCATATATATCAGAGAAATTGTTTATACATTTTGTTGCCTATGCGGAAAAATTCGGCAAAAGAGTTTACAAAACGGTTAAAACATGGTATAATAGTAATTGTTAAATGATAACACTCATTCAGCGATAAAGAATATTTATCGCAAAAACGAAAAGAAAGGTTGGTTTGATGAAAGAAAAAGGCTTGGCTAAAGCATCTGTGTCTATCGTGCTTGCTGCTATTATGTCGGTGAATACACTCACCTACGTAAACGCCGAAAACGAAATAATGACACCTGATACATCAGCGGGCGAAAGTATCATTGTCTGTACGAAGCATACTTACGATAACGGTAAGGTAATTAAAGCGGCAACTATCAAAGAAAAGGGAGAAGTGAAATACACCTGTATCCACTGCGGTGAGGAAAAAACAGTAAAGACACCCGCACTTGTCAGCATAACAAAGGCAGAGGTAAGCGGTATCAAGGAAAGGTACAAATACACAGGTACCGCACGCAAACCAAAGCTTATACTCAAATATGACGGCAAGACACTCAAAGCAGGAACGGATTACAAGATAACTTATAAAAACAACCTGACACCCGGAAAGGCAACAGCGATCGTAACGGGTATCGGCAGGTTCGGGGGAAGCTTCAAGAAAAGCTTCGTGATCATCCCCTCGGACGGTATTATTAAGTCTGCAAAGGCAAGCAAGGCAAATACCGTTACAGTTAAATTCAAAGCACTCAAAAAGCCATCGGGCTACAGAGTCGCTTATTCAACAAACAAAAACTTCAAGTCCGGCACAGTAAAATACAAATACGTTAAAGCCGACAAAACAAGCGTTAATATCACAGGCCTTACAGGCGGCAAGACATATTATTTCAAGGTTCAGGGTTACAAGCTTGTAGGCGGAAAGAAATACTTCGGTGTTTTCAGCAGTGTCAAAAAGGCAACTGTCAAGAAATCCGCTGCTGAACTCAGAAAAGAAAAGCAGGAGATCGTCTGCGACTTTGCCAATAGCAATGTAGGCGGTGCGTATATCTACGGCGGCGCAAGCTACAGGGCAACAGACTGCTCAGGGCTTACAATGCAGTGTTTAGCACAGATAGGCGTAAGCCTCCCCCACAATGCAGCAGCGCAGGCAAACTACGGCAAAGCCGTTTCATATTCGGATATGCAGCCCGGTGATGTAATAATCATGTGCTACGGCGGCCACGCAGGCATATATGTAGGCAACGGAAGATTTGTCCACGCCACAAACGAATACCGCGGCATAGTGTCAGATCCCGTATCGCAGTTACAGTATTATCACGTAGATGCGATCAGAAGATTTATCTGACCTGCACGGGCATAAAGAATAATGAATGCCTGCATTCATTATAGCATATCCCCGTGATTAATTCAATACGCACAGACAAAAAAACCGAGGAGGATCACAATGATCCCCCTCGGTTCGCTTTTTGTTTGTTATAGAAAAGAGGTACCACCCGAAACCGGGCGATACCTCTTATTTTTATTTCAGCTTTCTGTTATATCATATGATAAGGGTTTATCATATCCGAAGACGAACTGCTTGTTTCGTTCTTGACGACCGTAACGTTGTTATAGACGTCAAGACCTGTACCTGCGGGGATAAGCTTACCTATGATAACATTTTCCTTCAGACCTACGAGCTTATCTGTCTTGCCCTTGATAGCGGCATCAGTAAGAGCCTTTGTGGTTTCCTGGAATGATGCTGCCGACATGAACGAATCACTGTTGCTTGAAGCCTTTGTGATACCCTGAAGCACAGGAACCGTGGAGATAAGCCTTGCATCAGCATTGCCTGCGTCGATCTCCTCCTGTATCTGCCTGTTGATCTCAACAACATCGCCCTTGTCGATAAGTGTACCGGGCAGCTGATAAGATGAACCCGCATCGTCGATCTTGACTTTACGCATCATCTGTCTTACGATAACTTCGATATGCTTATCGTTGATATCAACACCCTGTAAACGGTAGACCTTCTGTACCTCGGTTATGATATAGTTTTCAACAGCCTCGATACCGCTTACCTCAAGGATATCAGCGGGGTAGATAGAGCCTTCTGTAAGCGGCTGACCTGCCTTTACAGTATCACCCTCATGAACCCTGATCTTATAGCCGTAAGGAATGGTATACCTTTCCTCAACAGGCTCGTTTGTATCCTCGCTTGTAACAACGATCTGCTTATTCTTCTTGACTTCTTCCATTCTTACCTTACCATCGATCTTAGTGATGATAGCTGCGCCCTTAGGCTTTCTTGACTCAAAGAGTTCTTCAACTCTCGGAAGACCTTGTGTGATATCACCTTCACCCTTTGTAACGCCGCCCGTATGGAAGGTACGCATTGTAAGCTGTGTACCCGGCTCACCGATAGACTGTGCCGCAATGATACCGACAGCTTCACCTATTCTTACAGGGTTTGAGTTAGCAAGGTTAGCGCCGTAGCACTTAGCGCATACGCCATGCTTAGCTTCGCAGGCAAGTACCGAACGGATCTTTATCCTGTCCTTACCATCTGCTTCAAGGGCTGCGATTATCCTGTCTGCATCATGCCCTGTAATAAGCTTATTATGTGAAACTATCATCTCACCTGTCTTGGGATCCTTCAGGTCATGTGCAAGGTAGCGGCCTGTAAGTCTTTCCTTGAAAGGCTCGATTATTTCGTTTCTGTTCTTTATCTCAAATACGTCGATACCGTTTGTTGTACCGCAGTCTTCCTCACGGATAATGACCTCCTGCGAAACATCAACAAGTCGTCTTGTCAGATAACCGGAGTCAGCGGTACGAAGTGCTGTATCGGCAAGGCCTTTACGCGCACCACGGGATGAAATGAAGTATTCAAGTACATTAAGACCTTCACGGTAGTTAGCCCTGATAGGCATCTCGATAGTTGAACCCGAAGTATTTGCGATAAGTCCACGCATACCCGCGAGCTGTCTGATCTGCGAACTCGAACCACGGGCACCGGAGTCTGCCATCATATTGATCGGGTTATAGGGATCAATATTTGCAAGGAGTGCATCTGAAACCTCGTCAGTAGCCTTATCCCAGATCTCGATAAACCTTGAAGAACGTTCTTCACGGGAGATATAGCCCCTCTTATACTGAGCGTCTATCTTATCTACCTTCTTATCGGCATTTGCAAGGATATCCTTCTTAGCCTCAGGGATAGTAGCGTCACAAACTGCGACGGTGATAGCCGACTTTGTTGAATACTTATAGCCGAGTGCCTTGATATTATCAAGCACCTCAGAAGTAGCTGTAGTACCGTGGCGCTGTATGCACCTGTCGATAATATCGCCGAGCTGCTTTTTCTTTACAAGGAAGGATATTTCAAGGTCAAACTGCTTTTCGCTGTTTGTTCTGTCTACATAGCCGAGGTCCTGCGGGATATTCTCATTGAATATAAGCCTGCCGACTGTTGCATCTATTATCTTTGATATCTTCTTATCGCCTATTTCCTTGGTTATCCTTACCTTGATAGCTGCCTGGAGTGAAACTATACCTGCATCATAAGCCATAAGTGCTTCGTTTACATTTGCAAACACCTTACCCTCTCCAGGTTCGCCCGGCTTCTGAAGTGTAAGGTAATAGGAACCGAGCAGCATATCCTGTGAAGGGATAGCAACAGGGCGCCCGTCTGAAGGTTTGAGCAGGTTATTAGCCGCAAGCATAAGGAACCTTGCCTCAGCCTGTGCTTCAACTGAAAGCGGGAGGTGTACCGCCATCTGGTCGCCGTCGAAGTCTGCGTTGAATGCAGTACAAACAAGCGGGTGGAGTTTGATAGCCCTGCCTTCTACAAGGATAGGTTCAAACGCCTGTATACCGAGCCTGTGAAGTGTAGGTGCACGGTTGAGCATTACAGGGTGTCCCTGAATAACGTTTTCAAGTGCGTCCCATACTCTCGGATCAGTTCCGCGCTCTACCATTTTTCTTGCACTCTTGATATTTACAGACGGCGAGTTTGTATCAACAAGTCTTTTCATTACAAAAGGCTTGAAAAGTTCAAGTGCCATTTCCTTAGGAAGGCCGCACTGATACATTTTAAGTTCAGGTCCTACAACGATAACCGAACGTCCCGAATAGTCAACACGCTTACCGAGCAGGTTCTGACGGAAACGTCCCTGCTTACCTTTAAGCATATCGGAAAGGGACTTGAAAGCCCTGTTATTAGGCCCTGTAACAGGTCTGCCGTGTCTGCCGTTGTCGATAAGGGCATCAACAGCCTCCTGAAGCATTCTCTTTTCATTTCTGACGATTATGTCAGGTGCTTCAAGCTCTAACATTTTCTTGAGTCTGTTATTTCTGTTTATTACTCTCCTATAGAGGTCATTAAGGTCAGATGTAGCATATCTGCCGCCGTCAAGGACTACCATAGGTCTCAGATCAGGCGGGATAACGGGGAGAGCTTCAAGTATCATCCACTCAGGTCTGTTGCCTGATGTTCTGAAAGCTTCAACTATCTGAAGTCTTTTAAGAAGCTTGATCCTTTTCTGACCTGCTGGCAGATCTTTAAGTTCTGCCTTGATCTCGTCTGCAAGTTTATCAAGGTCTATTTCCTCAAGAAGTTCCTTGATAGCCTCAGCGCCCATACCTGCCCTGAAACCGTCCTCATACTTCTCAACCATTTCTTCATACTCACGCTCTGTGAGCAGCTGGCATTTAAGAAGGCCTGTATCACCGGGATCAATTACAATATACTTTGTAAAGTAAAGAACTTCTTCAAGTCTTTTCTGTGATACTTCGAGCATCTGGCCGATTCTTGAAGGTGTACCCTTGAAGTACCAGATATGCGATACAGGTGCAGCAAGCTCGATATGCCCCATTCTTTCACGCCTTACCTTAGCCCTTGTGACCTCAACGCCGCAGCGTTCGCACACCTTGCCCTTAAAGCGTATCTTCTTATACTTTCCGCAGTGGCATTCCCAGTCCTTTGTAGGTCCGAAGATCCTTTCGCAGAAAAGACCGTCACGCTCAGGCTTCTGTGTACGGTAGTTTATAGTTTCAGGCCTTTCCACCACGCCATATGACCATTTACGGATCTGGTCAGGGGAAGCAAGCCCGATCTTTATAGAGTCAAATACATTAAATTCCAATATAGTGTACCCTCTTCCTGTTTTAAACGTAGGGCAGGGGGCAGACCGTTTTGTCTGCCTTGCCCGTTCGGTTAGTTGTTATCACTCTTCTTCGTCGTCGCCCAAGAACAGATCCCCGTCATCGGTATAATCGTCGTCGTCATATGAATAATCGTCGTCGTCATCATCATATCCGTCAAGGCTGCTCTGGTTGCCCTGTTCGTCCTCGCCGACAAAGCCGTCGCCGAAGCCGCTGTTTGTTTCACCGTAATTGGACTCGTTATTTATCTCAGACGAAGCGGGAACATAATCGTCGTCATCATCAAAGGTCTGTTTAAGGTCGATCTCCTCACCCTTATCATCAAGGACCGCAACATCAAGGCCGAGCGACTGCATTTCCTTAAAGAGTACCCTGAATGCTTCGGGAACGCAAGGCTTAGGAATATTCTGTCCCTTAACGATAGCCTCATATGTCTTGACTCTGCCGACGGTATCGTCAGACTTGACTGTGAGTATTTCCTGAAGTGTATAGGCAGCACCATAAGCTTCAAGTGCCCATACTTCCATTTCACCGAAACGCTGACCGCCGAACTGCGCCTTACCGCCGAGCGGCTGCTGTGTAACAAGTGCATACGGACCTACGCTTCTTGCATGGATCTTATCATCAACAAGGTGGTGGAGTTTAAGGTAATACATATACCCGACTGTTACACGGTTATCGAACTTTTCGCCCGTCCTGCCGTCATAAACGTCAAACTTACCGTCCTCGCTGTAGTTGAGGGCCTTGGTATTTATTATCTCACCCATTGTCCTGACTTCAAACTCGTCGTCCTTATGCTCCTCGTGGATCTTCTGTGCCATCTTGAAGGCTTCTCTGATATCCGCCTCGTGAGCGCCGTCGAATACAGGTGTCATTATCTTGATACCAAGTGCCTTGCACGCCATACCGAGGTGTACTTCAAGCACCTGACCGATATTCATACGTGAAGGAACGCCCAGAGGGTTAAGCACGATATCAAGCGGTGTACCGTCTTCAAGGAACGGCATATCCTCCTGCGGGAGTATCCTCGAAACAACGCCCTTATTACCGTGACGTCCCGCCATCTTATCGCCGACAGAGATCTTTCTCTTTTGTGCGATATAGCATCTTACGAGCTTATTGACACCAGGGGAGAGCTCGTCGCAGTTTTCTCTGGTGAATATTTTTACATCAATTATGATACCTGCTTCACCGTGGGGCACTTTAAGGGAATTATCCCTTACTTCCCTTGCCTTTTCACCGAAAATAGCACGCAGAAGTCTTTCTTCAGCCGTAAGCTCGGTCTCGCCCTTAGGTGTTACCTTACCTACAAGGATATCGCCTGATCTTACTTCGGCGCCTATCCTGATTATACCGTTCTCGTCAAGGTCCTTGAGGGCATCTTCGCCGACATTGGGGATATCCCTTGTGATCTCCTCAGGTCCGAGCTTGGTATCTCTCGCTTCAATTTCATATTCTTCTATATGGATAGAAGTATACCTGTCCTGCTTTACGAGGTTTTCATTAAGAAGTACAGCGTCCTCGTAGTTATAGCCTTCCCATGTCATAAAGCCGATAAGAGCATTCTTACCGAGGGAGAGTTCACCGTCGCAGGTAGCAGGGCCGTCACCGATTATCTGGTGTGCGCTTATACGCTCGCCCTTATCAACGATAGGCCTCTGATTGGTGCAGGTACCTGCATTTGATCTCTTGAACTTTGTGAGCGGATAGGTGTGCATTTCACCTGTATCCTCTCTTACAACTATCTTATCAGCATCAACGCTTTCAACAACGCCCGGTGCATCAGAAACCACAGCAACGCCGGAGTCAAGGCAGGCCTTATATTCCATACCTGTACCAACTATAGGCGATTCTGTTTTGAGGAGAGGCACAGCCTGCCTCTGCATATTAGAGCCCATAAGCGCGCGGTTAGCGTCATCATTTTCAAGGAACGGGATACAAGCCGTAGCCACAGAAACGACCATCTTAGGAGATACGTCCATAAAGTCGATCTGATCCCTTTCTATTTCAAGGATCTGGTCACGGTATCTGCCGTTTACCTTAGCCCTTGCAAACTTATGATCCTCTGTAAGCGGCTCATTTGCCTGCGCCACCATATAGTTATCTTCGACATCAGCCGTCATATAAACAACTTCGTCGGTAACAACGCCCGTTGCCTTATCTACCTTTCTGTAAGGGGCTTCGATAAAGCCGTACTCGTTTATTCTTGCAAATGATGCAAGGTAGGATATAAGTCCGATATTAGGACCTTCAGGTGTTTCGATAGGGCACATTCTGCCGTAGTGGGTATAGTGAACGTCCCTGACCTCAAATCCTGCACGATCTCTTGAAAGACCGCCGGGACCGAGGGCAGAAAGCCTTCTCTTATGTGTAAGTTCTGCAAGCGGGTTATTCTGATCCATGAACTGTGAAAGCGGTGATGAACCGAAGAATTCCTTTATTGCAGCGGTTATAGGTCTGATATTGATCAGAGCTGTAGGTGTTATGACCTCCATATCCTGTGACTGGGTGTTCATTCTTTCACGGATAACGCGCTCCATTCTTGTAAAGCCTATCCTGAACTGGTTCTGTAAAAGCTCACCTACAGAACGTATTCTTCTGTTGCCCAGGTGATCTATATCGTCGATACTGCCGACACCGTCACAGAGGTTAAGGAAATAAGAAACAGTGGCAACTATATCGTCGATAGTAATATGCTTGGGGACAAGCTCGTCACGCCTTGCGGCGATAGTTTCCCTGAGTTCTTCCTCATCGTCTTCATTATTATCAAGTATATCCTTGAGCACTGCGAAGGATACTTTTTCGTTTATGCCGAGCTCTGTGCAGTCAAAGTCAACATAATCCCTGATATCCACCATGCCCGAGCCGATTATCTTGACTTCCTTTTCCTCAAACTTAGTGGAGGTTTCACCTGTGGGGGTGGTATAGTATTCCTTTACCTCGACAGTAACGTAAGCTTCATTTACGCCTGCCTGCTCGATTTCAAGTGCCCTGTCATATCTGATAAGGGTACCTGCTTCAGCCATAAGCTCACCTGTCAGGGGGTTTACGATATTTCTTGATATCGTATGCCCTGCAAGACGTGAACCTATGCCAAGCTTCTTATTATACTTATATCTGCCGAACCGTGACAGGTCATATCTTCTTGCATCAAAGAAAAGGTTATTGAGGTGTGTAACAGCACTGTCTACCGTAGGGGGCTCACCGGGGCGAAGCTTTTTATATACTTCCAGCAGTGCTTCCTCCCTATTGGCTGTCTGGTCTTTCTGGAGGATAGTTTCGTGTATCCTCAGGTCAGGCCCGAAAAGTTCTTCTATTTCTTCGTTAGTGCCAAAGCCTATTGCACGTATAAATATAGTAAGGGGGATCTTTCTGTTCTTATCTATCCTTACATACACAACGTCGTTTGAATCCATCTCGTATTCAAGCCACGCACCGCGGTTAGGGATAACTGTAGCACGGAAAAGGTCCTTACCTGTCTTATCCTTATCGACTGCATAATAAACACCCGGTGAACGAACAAGCTGTGATACTATAACACGTTCAGCACCGTTTATTACAAACGTACCCGAATCGGTCATCATAGGGAAATCACCCATGAACACTTCGGATTCCTTGATCTCGCCTGTTTCGTTGTTGTTAAGTCTTGCAGTAACTCTTAAAGGCGCGGCATAGGTAACGTCCCTGTCCTTACACTCTGCAACAGTATACTTAGGCTTTTCGTCGATACGGTAATCAACGAAGGTGAGCTCTAAATTACCGTTGTAATCAGTGATCGTAGATACGTCACGGAATACCTCCCTGAGTCCTTCGTCAAGAAACCACTTATACGAGTTTTTCTGCACCTCGATAAGATTAGGCATCTCAAGGACTTCGTTGATCTTGGCAAAGCTCTTTCTTGTGTTCTTGCCAAGCTTCACGTCCTTTACATTCAGCATAGGCTCTTATCACTCCTTCTCAAATGTGTAAGAGTTTGTCAAAGTCCCTTAAAACTGCTGTTTTTCAGGCATTTCAAGGGCGCTTTCCAAAACTCTAAGCGTACAAAATTCCATTATGATACAGTATATAATTTTACACTAAATAAAACAAAAAGTCAAGGGGAAAGCCCTTACAAACCCGCCGAAGAAAGCAAAAACGGCGATTTGCACAAACAAACCGCCGCTTTGAGTCCAAAGTTCTACTATGACAGAACTATTACCAAACCGTAAATTTTTATGCGAAATATTATCATGCAACTTACATTGCATTCAAACCCCCGCGAAATATCATTTAATAAGTATTGCCCTGCACGGTGCACCGTCACAGCCGCCTAAATTGACAGGCATTGCCGAAAGAAAGTACCTTCCCTCCTCTACCCCGTCAAGTCTGATGCCTTCAAGAAGCACCACTTCCTTTGAAAGCAGTATCATATGCACTTCCTTCGGCGCATCTTCGGAGCCGACTGTCTGGCTCTCGTTGCCTATAAGCAGTATCCCCGCATCTGCGAACACCTTTGCAGCATCTGCTGTAACAGTCGCCCTGCCGGCAATAAGTATACGTTTATCAGCACCGGCATCTGCCGCCCTTGCAAGGACTGCCTTTGCATCATCAGCACTTACATCGCCCGTATGCCTTGCCACATAGCATTCGCCCACAAAGTGCTCGGGGGCGATCTCATCTACAGTCTTGCCGTCATTTATAAAATGAAACGGCGCATCGATATGTGTACCGTTATGGGCGCACATTTTAAAATATGTAAGGTTGCAGATATCCCCCTTTGATATCTGCATTGTCATGTCCATTTCCGGACTCGGATCACCAGGGAACACATTACAGGTAAAAACCTCCTGCGAAATATCTATTATCATATCTTTCTCCTTACAACAAACTCTCCCCATATGGACGACGCCCGTATGTGAGAGAGTGTTCTTTTATTATATTTTCACCGGCACTATTTTCCAGATATTTTCAGCATAGTCCTTTATCGTTCTGTCAGAGGAGAACTTACCCGCATTACACATATTCATCCAGCATTTTCTTGCAAACGCACGCTCGTCCCTGTAATCACGGTTTACCCGCAGCTTTGCCTGAACATAGTCTTCAAGGTCGCCAAGCAGGTAATAGTGATCGGGCACGTGCCAGCTTGCGCCGTCTGTAAGTGCTTTGTACAGTTCTTTAAAACTCCCCTCCTCGTCAGAGGGCACGCCGCCGTCATCAAGTGTGCCGTCAATAAGCTTATTGATGACTCTGCCGATCTTTTCGTTTCCAAATGCAAGCTTTCTCGGATCATAGCCGGGCATTATCTTTTCAAGCTCGTCCACCCTTGCGCCGAAGATATAGTTGTTATCCACGCCCGCTTCCTCTGCAATCTCTATATTAGCGCCGTCATATGTGCCGAGAGTAACAGTACCGTTGAGCATGAGCTTCATATTGCCTGTACCGCTTGCTTCTGTTCCCGCAGTCGATATCTGCTCGGAAACATCACTGCCCGCAACAAGCTTTTCAGCGTAAGAAACATTATAGTTTGAAACAAACACTACCTTTATAAGATCCCTTGTCTGTTCGTCCTCACTTACAAGCCTGCCTATTTCATTTATAAGCTTGATCACAGCCTTTGCCCTTCTGTAACCCGGGGCTGATTTAGCGCCGAAAATAAATGTCGTAGGCGTAAAGTCTGCAATAGAGCCGTCCTTGATGCCGAAATATATATAAAGGATCGAAAGAGCATTGAGCAGCTGTCTTTTATACTCGTGAAGTCTTTTTATCTGTGTGTCAAATATCGTATCAGGGCTTATCTTAACACCGTCATGTGCAAAAATGAAATCAGCAAGCTGGCGCTTTTTCTCTTTCTTTACAGCTATGAACTTATCAATGACCTTATCATCATCTGCATATTTTTCAAGCTTTTTAAGCTCGTCTAAGTTCTTAACCCACGCATTGCTGCCGAGCAGTCCGGTGATAAGGGCTGACAATTCCTCGTTGCAAAGTGCGAGCCAGCGTCTCTGGGTAATACCGTTTGTCTTGTTCTGAAACCTTTCGGGGTAGAGTTCATACCAGCCTTTAAGGGTATCAGCCTTCAGTATCTCGGTATGTATCTGTGCCACACCGTTTATATAGCTTGAAGAATACGTCGCGAGGTTTGCCATTCTGACCTGACCGTCATAAACCGGCGCAAGTGTCTTTATAGTTTCCTTATCCTTTTCAAGGGTATACATATCCTTCATAAAGCGCTCGTTTATCATCAGACAGAATGCATATACCCTCGGCAGAAGCTTCTCGACCGTCCCGGAATCCCACTTTTCAAGCGCTTCCTGCATGACCGTGTGGTTTGTATAATTAAAGGTCTTTCTTGTTATTTCAAAGGCCCTTTCAAAGTCATAGCCGTTTTCATCCACAAGTATACGCATAAGTTCTGGTATAGAAATAACAGGGTGAGTATCATTGAGCTGGATGGTCACATACTTATAAAGTTCATCAAGCGAGCCGAAGCGTGCTTTATGCTTTTTAACTATATCAGCAAGTGATGCCGCAGAGAAGAAATACTCCTGCCTGAGCCTCAGCACCTTACCCTCGTAAAAATTATCATTAGGGTAGAGCACCTTTGAGATATTCTCGGCAAAGGTCTTTGCCTTTACCGCCTTTTCATACTCGCCGTCGTTAAAGAGGGTAAAATCAAACTCTTTTTCCGCTTCAGCCTGCCACAGCCTGAGCGTCCCGACATTAGCCGTACCATAGCCGATTATCGGCATATCGTATGGAACAGCCCTTACTGTCATATCACTGTAAACTACATCTACAGCGTCGGTGTCGTTCCTCTTGCTCCACGGATCCCCGTATTTCTGCCAGTCATCGGCATATTCCTTCTGGAAGCCGTTTTCTATCCGCTGTTCAAAAAGGCCGTACTTATATCTTATACCATAGCCGTCAAGCGGAAGGTCATGTGCTGCCGCAGAATCAAGGAAGCAGGCGGCAAGTCTGCCAAGACCGCCGTTTCCGAGGGCGGCATCCTGTATATCCTCAAGATCAGCAAGGCTTCTGCCGTTTTCTTTAAGGATCTCATCAACATCGTCCTTTATACCAAGACAAAGAAGGTTATTATAAACCGCCCTGCCCACTAAGAATTCCATAGAAAGGTAGCAGGCACGCCTGCTTTCAAGGTGGGCTTTGCGGCTTTTGATCCAGTTATTATCTATAAGTGCCATCACCTCAGCAGAAACAGCATCATGCAGCTGCCAGGAGGGGGCACTTTTTATATCCGTCCCGAATTTGTTTTTGAGCGCCGATTCAAGCGCACTCAGAAAAGCCTTCCTATCCATTGTCTTTTCCTCCGTCATCAGAATTTTTTTCATGCGGCTGTTCGATTATGCGTTCACGTCTTTTCGCCTTTTTCGCCCTGAAATAACGTTTTATTTCTTTCATATGCAAAAGCGAGAACATTCCGCCCGCAAGCAGTACAAACAGCAAAATCTTCGTAACAGTCCCAAGCGGTGTCTTAAAAAACAGCAGCACGCGGTAAAGCGGCTTATCAAGCTTTTCCTCGCAGTCATCATATCCTGTATCACTGAGCACTATCACATTATCGCGCTTTAATATATACACATACGTTTCTTTACTGTGCAGTTCATTATTATCCCTGTCGCTTACCGTAAGCACAGCCCTGAACAAATTCTGCTCACCCTGCGGCTTCAGCCTTACGATCTCGCCATAAGTCGGATAATACCCGCCGTTTGAACTTTTCCGGCAGACATATCTGTCACTTGCAACAGATGAATACACGTAAACACGCTGACCGTTTTCGTCCATTCCCTCTATCTCACAGCCCTCGCCCGAATACAGTACAAGCTTTGCACTTGTGCCGTCGGGCATTTTTTCGTGGGTGCCGAAGCCTATAGTAAACTGTACAGGGTAATCCCCTGCATCATCAATTATTTCGTTGTCAAACTCAGGTATAAGCTCGACATAATTGTCATCAGCCTCACCCGCAAGCGCCGTGATACAGCACACTGCCGACAATGCCGCCGCCGAAAGGAACGCCGCAATCTTCTTAAAAACCATATCGAAATCCGTCAGCCCGGCTGACGCCTCTGTTGATCATTATTCTTCCCCGTCCCAGCAATAGGTACACAGGTCGCACTTGTCAAGGCCTATTGATTCTATCATATCATCAAGCCTGTGGTATCTCAAAGTGGTGAAGTTGAGCTGTTTGCAGATCTCATCAAGCATTTCCTTATAATTACGGCTTTCGGGGTTTGCATAATCCTTGAGAACCTCATCGGAAACAAAGTCGCCTTCCCTTTCCTTGATTATACGCCTTGTTATCAGATCCATCTCGGAATTTGAACGTGAGAAGTTAAGATATCTGCACCCGAACAGAAGCGGCGGACAGGCAGGGCGGATATGGACCTCCTTAGCGCCGCTGGCGTAGAGGTATTCAGTAGTTTCCCTAAGCTGCGTCCCGCGGACGATAGAGTCATCTATCAGAAGCAGGCTCTTATCCTTTATAAGTGCTTCAACAGGGAGCATTTTCATCTTTGCTATAACATTTCTCTTGGACTGGTTTGTCGGCATAAACGAACGCGGCCATGTAGGGGTATACTTTATAAAAGGCCTTGAAAACGGCACGCCCGATTCATTTGCATAGCCTATTGCGTGAGCAGTACCCGAATCGGGAACGCCTGCTACAAGGTCAGGCTTTACATGGTCACGCTTTGCAAGGAGCCTGCCGCAGTTATAGCGCATCTCCTCGACGGATATCCCCTCGTAGGAAGAACAGGGGTAGCCGTAATATATCCACAGGAAAGAGCATATCTTCATTTTCTTCTGCGGTGCCGAGACCTGTTCAACGCCGTCAGGCGTAATGAACACTATCTCAGCAGGGCCGAGTTCTTTATAATGTGTATACCCGAGGTTTAAATAAGCAAATGATTCAAATGAAACACAGTAGCCGTCATCATCATTCTTTTTGCCTACAGCGACGGGTGTTCTGCCAAACTTATCCCTTGCGGCATAGATCCCCTTTGATGTAAGCACGAGCAGTGTCATAGAACCGTCAACGCTTTCCTGAACATACTTTATGCCGTCAACGATACTGTCTTTCTGATTGATAAGCGCTGCCACAAGCTCTGTAGGGTTTATATCACCGCCGCTCATTTCAAGGAAGTGTGATGTTCCGCCCTGATAGACACTTTCAACAAGTTCCTCGGTATTGTTTATCTTGCCGACTGTGGTAATGGCATACGTGCCGAGATGACTCCTGACTATAAGCGGCTGTGGTTCATAGTCGGAAATACAGCCGATACCGAAGCGCCCCTCCATTTTATCCACCTCGTCCTGAAACTTGGTACGAAAAGGTGAATTCTCGATATTATGGATAGATCTGTCAAAGCCCTTATCGCCATAAACCGCAAGGCCTGCTCGTCTGGTGCCTAAGTGAGAATGATAGTCCGTCCCGTAAAAAAGATCAAATACACAGCTTGTTTTAGATACAGCGCCGAAAAAACCGCCCATTGAAAATGCCTCCCGAAAGAAAATTACACAAATCCATTGCCTTTACCAAAGTAAAAGCATACAACAATATAATACCATATTTACGCCCTTTTGTCAATCTGACTGCGGTTTTGCAATTGTAAATTTATTTATGATGACAAAAAAACAAGTGACCGAAACTGCCATTCAAGCAGTTCTCCGGTCACTTATATATAAATATGCTTTAATTTACGGACTTATTCACCTTTTCGTCTTTTGTAATGAACGACTGTGTTTTTGAATCCCACTGCGGCTTTGTAGAAAGGTACGGGGTGCTGATAAGCCTTTTTCCGTTCTCGTCCACGATCTCAAGTTCTACAGCAGTCTTTTCCACAGCATCGGCTATAGCCTGTGCATATTCGTCCATGTACTTGTCATAGTATTCGTTATCTTCTTCATTTGTTATAAAGCCCATTTCACAAAGACAGCTCGGCATATGCGTACAGCGGTTTACGTGGTAGTTGCTCTGCGGTTCGCCGAAAAAGCCGTAATTCACATTTCTGTTATCCGTAATGCCAACTTTGTCGATAGCCGAAAGGATATTTGATGCAAGCAGTGTATCCGCCTCGGGTTCATAATTGCTCACCCATATCTCAAAGCCCTGATATTCAGGATTTGCGCTGTTACGGTGCAGTGATACAAAAAGGTCAGCATTGGCGTTATTTGCAATATCCGTTATTTCATCAAGCGCAAGCAAAACATCGGTATCCCTTGTCATTACAACTGTTATGCCCTTTTCTTCAAGTGCATCACGCACTTTAAGGCCAAGCTTCAGGGTGTCATCCTTTTCAAACCTTGTGCCCTCGACATTCTCTGCGCCGCAGTCCTCACCGCCGTGTCCGGGATCTATACACACTTTAAGTTCATACCCAAGCTCATCTGATGAAGTGTCGTCATTACTGCTTTCGGCTTTATCACCTGATACAGCCGCTTGTTTGACAGACGAGCTTTCGTCCTTGTCCCCGCCGCTGAAAGCGCCGACAATGGCGCTTATTATCTTCACGACCACAGCAATAAGCAGAGCAAGCAGGACAAGAGCTATTATCACCCTGTCCCAATATACCTTTACTTTTGCGTGCTGCCCAGGCTTTACAGGAGGTCGGCCGTATTTTTCCTCAAATTCTTTATCTGTCATTGATGTGCTCCGTTTCAAGTCATTTCATACTGTTATACATAAATATTATAACATAAAAACATCGGCTTTACAATATCTTATTTATATAAATTACCTGCCGTATGCAAAGGCTTCGTTTGTGGATATATACTATCTGATATCCAGTTTTTTGTATATCCGCACGCTTTTTATTATCAAACGGTTGCAATCGTTAAAATGATGTGCTATAATATAATATGTATATACAGGCTTTGCCTGCTTTTGGTATATCGGACAGGTTTTATGCATTAACGTTTGCATATATGCATAATATACACTTAGATTTGAGCGTTTATGCACCGAAAATATGTATAAATCTTAAAATATGCGAAAAATGCTTGACAAAGCCGTATAAAAGTGTATAATAATATTTATACACAAAGTATTTTTACTTATTTTATATAACGGAGGTTTTTACAATGGCAAATGACATCAAAAAAGTCGTACTTGCGTATTCAGGCGGGCTTGATACATCTATCATCATCCCGTGGCTGAAGGAGAATTACAATAACTGTGAGGTAGTAGCTGTTTCCGGAAATGTAGGTCAGGGCACAGAACTTGACGGACTTGAGGAAAAAGCTATCAAGACAGGCGCTTCAAAGCTTTATATTGAGGATCTTACTGAGGAATTTATAAGGGATTATGTTTTCCCGACTGTTCAGGCGGGGGCTATATATGAAAACAGATATATGCTCGGCACTTCCTTTGCACGCCCGATAATCGCAAAAAGAATAGCAGAGATAGCTATAGCTGAGGGCGCAGATGCCATCTGCCACGGCTGCACGGGCAAGGGCAACGATCAGGTAAGATTTGAACTTGCAATAAAGGCATTTGCACCTGATATGAAGATAATCGCCCCCTGGAGGATATGGAACATCAAGAGCCGTGACGAGGAGATCGACTACGCTGAGGCGCACAATATCCCCCTGAAGATAAACAGGGAAACAAACTATTCAAAGGATAAGAATATCTGGCACCTTTCTCACGAAGGTCTTGACCTTGAAGATCCCGCAAACGAGCCGCAGTATGAAAAGCCCGGCTTCCTTGAAATGGGCGTATCACCTATCATGGCACCCGATAAGCCCACTTATGTGACGATCCACTTTGAAAAAGGCGTTCCTACCGCTATCGACGGCAAGGATATGGGGCCTGTTGAGATAGTTACAACACTAAATAAACTCGGCGGTGAAAACGGCATAGGTCTTGCTGACTTAGTTGAAAACAGGCTTGTAGGCATGAAGTCCCGCGGTGTTTATGAAACCCCCGGCGGCGCAATACTCTACCACGCGCATGAGGTCCTTGAAACAATAACAATAGACAAGGAAACTGCAAGGGTTAAGCAGTATATGTCGATCAAGTTTGCTGACGTTGTATACAACGGCCAGTGGTACACACCTCTGCGTGAAGCTATGACAGCATTTGTAAACGAAACACAGAAGACAGTTACAGGTGATGTAAAGCTCAAACTCTACAAGGGCAATATCATAAACGCAGGTGTTACATCGCCCTATACACTCTATGATGAAGAAGTAGCTACATTTGACGAGGATAATGTTTATAATCAGGCTGACTCAGCAGGGTTTATAAACCTGTTCGGTCTGCCGATAAAGGTAAAGGCTAAGCTTGACCAGAAAAGAAACAGCAAGTAAGCCTTTGTTAAGGAGGACTTTTACTATGAACAGTGAAAACATAAGCGGCCTTCTGGAGCCTGCAATAGACAAGAAGGTAGAGATAACATATGACAGCCTGCCGAATTCGTCTTTTGAGGACGTAAACCTCGGCAACGCAACTTTCACGAACGTAAGCCTCAAAGCGGCTGATTTCAATGACGTAAACCTTGATGAAGTCACCTTCAATGATGTTTCCATGAAGGGTTCAAGCTTTACTGATATGTATATGGTAAATTCAAAGTTCCTGGGGGTAAATCTGAGCTCTACAAAATTCGGGTGCTCTATTATGAACAATGTGGAATTCAAAAACCCCGATCTTAAAAATTCACAGTTTATACACTGTGACCTTTCAAACGTCGAGATAAACGAATGCATTATCGACGGCCTGAAAATAAACGGTATAGACATTCAGAAGCTTATCGAAAGATACGAGGAGGAAAAGCTCGAGGCTGAACACAAGGCTTAAAGCTTTTCACCAAAAAAATAAAGGCAAGAAACAGAAGATGCGAGAGTTTTCTGTTTCTTGCTTTACATTTTTAAGGCAACACCGCACAAAGATTGTGGTACAGTATACGGTTGCTTAGCTTTGCTAAGCAAGTAGATGTGCCGCAAAGCTCTCAGGCGGTCTTTGTGCGGTGTTGCCTTAATAATAAAGGGGTAAAAGCAAAATATGAACGGCAGTATAAAAAAGCTTTTAAATGCGGTATTCCGGGCAGTGATATTCTGCTGTGCCGTTGCATCTGTTATGATGATAGTAAAGATAGTGAACTTTTCTGTTGAGGTAGAGGAAAAGCAGCGGCTTACTGACGGGATAATCGAGAATATACAGTCATTTGCATCTATTTTTTCGGGGCTTGCCTATGCAACGCTCGCCTGTGCAGTGCTGAGTGTGCTCGCTAACAATTACAAAGCATCAGGCGCAGCGGTGGTGTTCAGGACAGGACTTCTGGGTATTACAGCATATAACTTGTTCAAGGGCAGCGCAGTCGTTAAAGCTATGTCTGAATCATGTGAGCTGTTAAGCGGATTTGATGTTTCCGATTATGATGATATAACAAACGAAATGCTGACAGAAGCAGGCGTTACCGAGCAAAAAGCACAGAAGCTTATAGATGCTATGAATGACGAAAGTGCTATATTAGCAATGATTCTTGCAATGTGTCTTTGTATTGCGGTTTATGTTCTGCTTAGCTTCACCTCGCTGCATAATCTCCTTAAAAAGCAGGGCGGCAATGTGAACTGCGGCGGCTGCGAAGATGCATCAAGGCTTGAACAGGGCGACGCTTCAATGCTTGCGGGCGGCGGACATTATGCCCCGCAGGATATGCCGCAGATACTTCAGAATATGAACCGTGAACTTGGCGGTGGTATAGAAAACTCAAAGCTTATAAACAGATATATGGCAGCAGCACAGCAGCACACTCATGACCACCATGACAGCGCAGAAGCACACGATATGGAAGCTGACGGTGAATTTACAGGCTATGCACAGGCCGAAGCTGATATAAGGGACAGCGGGGACGATTACGTTTCCGAGCTGCTTAACGAGGAAAACAGCAGCGGCAGGATAACAGACGAAACTTTTATGTGACCAAAGGACGGTATTGATTATGGCAGGAAAAATGTGGGCAGGACGCTTTACAAAAGAAACCGACGAGAGGGTAAATGACTTTAACTCCTCGATAAAATTTGATGCGAGAATGTACAGACAGGATATTGAAGGCTCGATAGCACACGCGACTATGCTCGGCGAATGTGGGATAATATCGGCTGATGACAGCAAAAAGATAACCGAAGGCTTAAAAGGCATTCTTGCCGATATCGAAAGCGGGGCCTTGCAGTTTGACATGACAGCCGAGGATATACATATGTTCAATGAAGCCGAACTTACAAAACGCATAGGTGATGCAGGAAAAAGGCTTCACACAGCAAGGTCAAGGAACGACCAGGTCGCACTTGATATAAGAATGAACCTTAAAGTTGAGATAAAGGAAATAGAAAAGCTTACAAAAGAGCTTATAGAAACACTTTGCAAAATAGCGGAGAAAAACCTCACCACAGTAATGCCGGGGTATACACATCTGCAAAGGGCACAGCCGGTAACGCTTGCGCATCACATGATGGCTTATGCTATGATGCTTATCCGCGACCTCGGCAGACTTGAGGATACATACAAAAGGACAAACATCATGCCCCTTGGCAGCGGGGCTTTGGCCTCCACCACCTACCCTATCAACAGACAGAGGGTATGTGAACTGCTCGGCTTTGACGAAATAACACAGAACTCCCTTGACGGCGTTTCTGACAGGGATTTCTGCATAGAGCTTACTTCGGCTCTCTCTATCCTTATGATGCACCTTTCAAGGTTTTCAGAGGAAATAATACTCTGGTGCTCGTGGGAATTCAAATTTATTGAACTTGATGATGCATATGCAACAGGCTCGTCAATAATGCCGCAGAAGAAAAACCCCGACGTGACAGAACTTATCAGGGGCAAAACAGGCAGAGTGTACGGCGACCTGAACACATTACTCGTAATGATGAAAGGGATCTCCCTTGCATACGACAAGGATATGCAGGAGGATAAAGAAGCGATATTTGATGCAATAGACACAGTAAAGCTTTGCCTTACAACATTTATACCAATGCTTGATACAATGACTGTACTGAAAGGAAATATGCGGGCTGCCGCAGCAAAGGGCTTTATAAACGCTACCGACTGCGCTGACTACCTTGTAAAGAAAGGGCTGCCGTTCAGGGACGCTTACAAGATAACAGGCACACTTGTGCACACCTGCATTGAAAAGGGGCTGACGCTTGAAACGCTCCCACTTGAGGATTACAGGGCTCTTTGCGACACCTTTGATGAAGATGTATATGAAGCTATCAGTCTTGACACCTGCGTTATGCAGAGAAAGGCGGCAGGCGGTCCCGCACCGGAAGCTGTAAAAGTTCAGATAGAATACGCCCGCAAGGCAATAGGCTTATGATATACAGGCACGAACACCTTTTGCGTTCCTGCCTTATAGTGCTGTGGGCAGCGGCAGTGACAGGTGCGTATTACCTTTCCGAAATGTTTAACGGGGTATTGCTTATAAGGTTTTTTATATACCTGTTTTTAAACCCCGCGCTGCTTCTTGCAGGCAGCTTCATGCTTGCAAAGACATTCGGTGCCAAATGGTACTATACCGCGGCGGTAATAGCGGCTTCGGCAGTGATATATTTCGTAACGCCGGTCAGAAACGTTGTGCCGAATCTTATTATAGTTACAGCAGTATGCACTGTATTCGGTTCGGGCGTGGGAAGTGTATTTGCACCGCCGGAAGATAAACGGGAAAGTAAGAAAGAAAGCTACACGCCGATTCTTTCTGAAAGTAATATAAACAAAAAGAAGGCTAAAAAATGAAAACAAAGATCTTTATTGACGGAAAAGAAGGTACGACAGGCTTACAGATATACGAGAGATTTGAAAAGCGTGATGACCTTGATATTCTGCTTATCGACGAGGATAAAAGAAAAGATACGGCTGAGCGTGCAAGGCTTATAAACGAAAGTGACATCACTTTCCTCTGCCTGCCCGATGCGGCAGCTAAGGAAGCCGTAAGCTTAGTAACTAACGATAAAGTAAGAATTATCGACGCTTCCACCGCACACAGAACAGACCGCGCATGGGATTACGGCTTCCCCGAACTTTCAAAAGAACACAGGGCGGCAATAGCAGCATCTAAAAGGGTGGCTAACCCCGGGTGCTATGCAAGCGGGTTCATAAGCCTTGTTTATCCGCTTGTTCAGGCAGGCGTGCTGGGCGAGGATTATCCGCTTACCGCCCACGCAGTATCCGGCTACAGCGGCGGCGGAAAGAAAATGATAGCAGCTATCGAGGGTGAGGGCAAAACCAAGGAAATGGCATCACCAAGACAGTATGCACTCACACAGTCGCACAAGCACCTGCCCGAGATGCAGGCAGTATGCGGGCTTAAATACAAGCCTATGTTCAACCCCATAGTTGATGATTACTATGCAGGCATGGTGGTATCTGTACCGCTTGTTACAAGAGCGCTTGCAAAGAACTGCACCCCGAAAGATATCCACGATATCCTTTCGGCACATTATGAAGGGCAGAGATTTGTTAAGGTCATGGAGCTTTACGGCAGGGAAACGCTCCCGGACGGCTTCCTGGCTGCAAATACACTTGAAGGCACAAATGATATGCAGCTTTTCGTTTTCGGAAATGATGAGCAGATCCTTCTCTGCTCGCGCCTTGACAACTTAGGCAAGGGCGCAAGCGGTGCTGCGGTGCAGAATATGAATATAATGCTCGGCCTTGACGAAGCGACAGGCTTAGTATGATAAAAAGGAAGTAATATTATGAAAGAAATAACACTTATACCCTTTGAGGGGTACAAATACATTGAGGGCGGCGTGTGTGCAGCTAAAGGATTTAAGGCAAGCGGTACATACTGCGGAATAAAGAAAAGCGAAGCACCCGACGGCAACGAGAGCCCATTCAAGGCAAAAAACGATATAGGAATGGTAGTTTCCGACTGCATATGCTCGGCGGCGGCAGTTTATACACAGAATAAAGTCAAGGGCGCACCGATAACCGTAACAAGAAAAAACCTTGAAGCCACAGGCGGCAAGGCAAGGGCGATAATAGTAAACTCAAAAAACGCAAACACCTGCAATGCTGACGGTGAGCAGAAGGCTAAGAAAATGTGCGAGCTGACAGCAAATGCGCTCGGTATCAGGGCAGAGGAGGTAATAGTTGCATCAACCGGCGTTATCGGGCAGATACTCCCCATTGAGCCTATAGAGAAGGCTGTACCTGTACTTGTGAAAGAACTTGATTACAACGGTAACGAGCAGGCAGCAACCGCTATAATGACTACCGACACTGTAAAAAAGGAAATAGCCGTGGAATTTGAGATAGACGGCACAAGGTATCACTTAGGCGGCATGGGCAAGGGCAGCGGGATGATACACCCGAATATGGCGACGACACTTAACTTCTACACGACCGACTGCCGGATAAGCGCCGATGCTTTACAGGAAGCACTCAGCGAGGTGGTAAAGGTCACATACAACTGTCTGTCGGTCGACGGCGACCAGTCGACTAACGATATGGTCTGTGTACTTGCAAACGGTATGGCAGGCGGAAGTGAGATAGTAACAGGCACAAAGCAGTTTGAGATATTCAAAAAGGCACTGTACATCGCCATGATGAACATAACCAAAATGCTTGCTAAGGACGGCGAGGGCGCAACTAAACTCCTTGAAGTAAAGGTAAGCGGCGCTGACAGCCTTGCAACGGCTATAACCGTTGCTAAAAGCGTTGTAGGCTCAAACCTTTTAAAATGTGCAATATTCGGCGCTGATGCAAACTGGGGCAGGGTGCTTTGCGCTGTTGGCTATGCAGATGCCGAGTTTGACATAAACAAGGTCGATGTAAAAATGTCATCAAAGGCAGGCAGTATCCATGTGTGTGAAAACGGTGCAGGCATTGAATTTTCGGAAGATGTTGCCAAAAAGGTACTTTCTGAGGACGAGATAACCATTGATGTTTCAATAGGCGGCGGAGAGTTCTCTGCTGCGGCATGGGGCTGCGATCTTACATATGATTACGTTAAGATCAACGGGGATTACAGAAGTTAAAGGAAGTAATGAAGATGCAGATAGAAAACCATATCAGAAGCCAGATACTTATTGATGCTTTGCCGTATATACAGAAGTATCATGATAAGATCGTAGTTATAAAATACGGCGGCAACGCTATGACCAATTCAGAGCTTAAAGAAGCTGTAATGCGCGATATCGTGCTGCTTTCCGAAGTCGGGATAAAAGTAGTGCTCGTTCACGGCGGCGGTCCCGAGATAAGCGCGATGCTCAAGCGCGTAGGCGTGGAAAGCAGGTTTATAAACGGGTTAAGATACACCGACGAACAGACTATGGATATCGTAAAGATGGTACTAAGCGGCAAGGTAAATAAAGAACTTGTTGCAGCACTTCAGTTAAACGGCGGCAAGGCGCTCGGCCTTTGCGGGTGCGACGGACAGATGATAGTAGCGCAGAAGCTTGAAAGCGAAGTTGACCTCGGCTATGTCGGTGAAATAAAGAAGATAACCACAAAGCCCATACTTGATGCACTTACAAACGGATATGTTCCGATAATTGCAACAGTCGGCACAAGTGAAACAGGGCAGAGCTATAATATCAACGCTGACACTGCCGCTGCAAGGATAGCAAGCTGTTTAAGAGCTGAAAAGCTTATACTTATGACGGATATCAAGGGGCTTTTGAAGAATAAGGACGATGAGAACACACTTATACCCGCTGTTAATGTATCGGAAGTTGCTTACCTCAAGAGTATGGGCATAATAAGCGGCGGGATGATACCAAAGATAGACTGTTGCGTTGAAGCTATAAGACGCGGCGTAAAGAGAACATCAATAATAGACGGCAGAGTGCCGCACTCGATACTTATTGAGCTGCTTACAAACGAAGGTATCGGTACACAGTTCACCTGATACACGGAGGGAAGCATTATGCAGGAGGATCTGTACTTACAGCTGCGCTATAGGTTTGATAACGAAGAAGATGTTATAAATGTCATCGCAGCAGCGCTTTTTCGTAAAACAATATGGCTGATAGGTATTGAAGTCTTTTTGCTTTTATACTCGGTCACGGCAAGGTTTGTGCCGCTGCCGCATATTGGCAATTACGCTGACATAATTATTTTCGCCCTGTTTTTAGCGCTTACAATTATTATGCCGTATGCTTATGCTGCACTGATGATGCCGTCTGTAAGAAACGCCGCGATACAAAACGATTCACTGCTTTCCCTTTATCAGACATATTTTACCGAGGAAAGCGCTGAGGGCGTTTTAAGATACGATTATTCAGCTATAAAACGTGTCACCGTAACAAAAAAGGCAGTGACCATAAATGCGGGCAGTTTCAATTCTTTTATCCCTGCGGCGGCATTCAGCGGCATCAGCCTTTCGCAGGTGCTTGCATTTGTGCAAAGCAAGGGTGCTGACATACCCGCAGACGTGATACTGAAAGCTGACGAAATCATAAACAAATGAAAGGAATGATATAAATGGGTACGATAGAAAAATTCAACTCCCACATTATGCCGACATACGGAAGGTTTGATGTTGTTATGGAGTCGGGTGAAAGCCGTACAGCCACCGACGAAAGCGGTAAAACTTACGTCGATTTCGGCTCGGGAATAGGTACAAACAGCCTTGGCTTCTGCAATGAGCATTGGGTAGAGGCTGTCTGCGCACAGGCACACAGGATACAGCACACATCAAATTATTACTACACAAAGGTCCAGGCAGATTTTGCTTCAAGGCTTTGCGAATACACGGGCTACAGCAAGATGTTTTTCGGAAACTCCGGTGCCGAAGCCAACGAGTGTGCAATTAAGCTTGCAAGGAAATACAGCTTTGACAAATACGGAAAAGAAGCCGGGCGCAACATCATAATCACACTTGTCAATTCGTTCCACGGCAGGACGCTCGCCACTCTTTCAGCAACGGGGCAGGAGGTCTTTCACAATTACTTCTTCCCATTTGTTGAAGGGTTTGTAAATGTTGAACCCAACAACACAGATGACCTTAAAGCAAAGCTTTCAGAGTACAAAGGAAAAGTATGCGCCGTGATGTTTGAACTTATTCAGGGCGAGGGCGGCGTTTGTGCTCTTGACAAGGAATTTGTGAAAGCTATATTTGAAGAATGCGGCAAGGATGACATACTGACCATCTGTGACGAAGTACAGACAGGTGTCGGCAGGACGGGCACATTCTTAGCATCGGAACAGTACGAAGTAAAGCCCGATATAACCACCCTTGCAAAGGGGCTTGCAGGCGGTATTCCGATAGGTGTATGCCTTGCAGATGAAAAATGCGCTGACGTTCTTACAAAGGGCACACACGGTTCGACCTTCGGCGGCAACCCGATATGCTGTGCAGGCGGCAACGCTGTGCTTGATACAGTTCTTGAAAAGGGCTTTCTTGACGAAGTAACACAAAAGGGCTACTACATATGGCAGAAGCTTATCGACCACCCCGAAGTAGCAGGGATAAGCGGGTTAGGGCTTATGATAGGCATCAGCTTTAAAAACAAAAAGGCCGCAGACGTATGCAAGGCCTGCCTTGATAACGGTCTGCTCACACTTACGGCAAAGGAAAAGCTCAGGCTTCTGCCGCCGCTCACTATCACCTATGAAGAAATTGATAAGGGTATAGAGATAATTAAGAAAGTTTTAGAAGAAAAGGAGTAACCACAATGAAACATCTGCTTAAACTGCTTGACCTCTCAAAAGAGGAAATAACCGAGATATTAAACCTTGCCGATCAGCTCAAATACGAAAACAAAAACGGCATTGAGCACCACCTTTTAAAGGGCAAGACACTTGGTATGATATTCCAGAAATCATCAACACGTACAAGGGTTTCCTTTGAAACCGGTATGTATCAGCTTGGCGGTCAGGCGCTCTTTCTGTCCTCACGCGATCTCCAGATAGGCAGGGGTGAGCCTGTCCAGGATACAGCACGTGTACTTTCCCGCTACCTTGACGGCATAATGATAAGGACATTTGAACAGAAGGAAGTCGAGGACCTTGCAGAATACGGCTCTATTCCGATAATAAATGGCCTTACAGACTTCTGTCACCCCTGTCAGGTACTTGCTGACCTGATGACTATAAGGGAATTCAAGGGGCACTTTGACGGCCTTAAAATGTGTTATATAGGCGACGGCAACAACATGGCAAATTCACTTATTGTGGGCGGCCTGAAAGTCGGTATGGCTGTTTCTATCGCCTGCCCTGATGATTACAGACCTGACAGCGAAGTTCTTCAGTTCACAAAACAGTACGGTGACAAGTTCAGTATGACAAATGTACCGATAGAAGCTGCAAAGGACGCTGATGTTATATTTACAGACGTATGGACATCAATGGGTGAGGAAGCTGAAACTGAAAAGAGAAAGATAGCATTCAAAGGCTACCAGATAAACGACGAGGTAATGGCTGCTGCAAAGCCCGACGCAATGGTCCAGCACTGCCTGCCCGCACACCGCGAGGAGGAAATAACCGAAAAGGTATTTGAAGCCCACGCAAACGAGATATTTGAAGAAGCTGAAAACCGTCTGCACGCACAGAAAGCAGTTATGGTAAAGGTAATGGGCACAGAGGTTTCCGAAGAAAACTGACATATACAAAACCAAAAAGGCTGTACGTAAGCGCATGCGCAATATAGAAGTTTTATATCCGACACTTCTGCTGTATCATGGCAGAAGTGTCTTTGCGTTATAAATGTCCGCGCCTGCTAAAAGAAAAAAGAAGAAAGAATAAATAAGAAATAATAAACAAGGTATCGCCTTCGGCGATTATTCTAAATCGTCCGCAAAGCGGACACCTTTATTATTCTTTATTCTTTCTTCTTTATTATTTATTCTTTTAGCAGCAGCGAACACAGAACTTGGCTATTCAAATACTTCTATATCGCTGCTGCGCATATTGACCGTACAGCCTTTTTTATCAGTAGCCGAGTATTATTATCTTTGCACCCATACCTTTTGGGACATATTTTATATTTATATACGCCCCTATGCCATACGGTATATCACTTACCGCTGATGCTGTGCAGTCAATACCGTCTGCACGTTTGAAAGAAACTGTAAGCATACGTGTCTGTGCGTCATAATTCATGACCTGCGCCCTTGCGATTATACCGTTTCTCCCGACAGAGCTGCCGGTGGCTTTACGAAAGACGATACTTATAAGCATTCCCCATGAAAGCGCTGTCATCCCGCCGAAAAGAGCATACAAAAACCACACCAGTGTTTTCTTTGCAGGGAGATAAACGGTATCCTCTTTACCGGGCAGATACTTGCCCGAGAAAGTCCTGCCGACATCTTTATTTCCGTCGTTTATGATACCCTTAGCGGTAACTGTTTCGCCCTTTTCGTTTTTATATTCTACCGTAACACTGCCGCCTGTGCCGCCTGCCCCGACGCCTTCGCTTTTAATTATAGTCGCCCTGACATCTATGCCGCTTTCTTTTAACTCTTTATTATCCCTATAAACTTTCAAAAGCAGGTACGGCATACTTACGCTTAGCGCCAGCACCACTATAAGTGTGATCATCCTTTTCATATTATCTCCCCTAAAAAACAGGCAGGACACACATTATGCGCACCCTGCCCGAATTCTATAGCTTTAAGTAATGTATTAAAGGTCAACCTTGCCGTCTACCTTGTCATTTACAACATAGTATGCAGCATTGTCCTCAGGCTTGATATAAACCTTAACGCTCTTTACAGCGCCCTTGTTGTTAGCCTTATAATCAGCCTTAGCAGCCTCTAAAACGTCAAGTGCAGCAACCTGCTTGCCGTTGAATTCTACGAAAACAGCGCTCTTGCTCTCAACTACCTTCTTAGCAGCTGTCTTAGCCTTTGCAGCAGTCTTATCAGCAGCAGTCTTAGCCTTTGCTGTAGCAGCCTTAGCTGTTGTCTTAGCCTTAGCAGCAGTCTTTGTTGTCTTTTCAGCAGCAGCCTTAGCTACCTTCTTTGTTTCTTTAACTGCCTTTTCTACCTTTTCAGCAGCAGCTTCCTTAACTTCAGCAGCTGTTGTCTTTACATTCTTTTCATCAGCCATTGTGATAAATCTCCCTTCAAACTATTTGCTTTAATTACTTCTTGTCAACGAGCTCTTTAAGACCTCTGCCGGCCTTGAAAGCAGGAACCTTCTTAGCAGGAACATCAATAGGCTGCTTTGTAGCAGGGTTGATGGACTTCTTTGCAGCTCTGTCACGAACCTCAAATGTACCAAAACCTACTAAGGAAACCTTTTCACCCTTTGCAAGTGACTGTGAGATAGCGTCGATAACTGTGCTGAGAGCCTTGTTTGCTTCAGTCTTTGTATAACCGCCATTCTCAGCGATAAGTGCAACTAAATCTGACTTTTTCATCTTGAACAACCTCCATAATTTTTATTCTGATGTTATTATAGCCCATTTTACGCCGTTTGTCAAATATTCTCGGAGGTTTTTTCAGCATTTTTTAAATATTTGTAACTTTACATAAAAGCTTCAAGGTTTTTGAATGCAGTATTTGTATTTATTAACATAATATTTATCATAGTTTTCCCGTCATCATCACCAATCAACGCTTTTTAGGGCTTTTAGTGATATCATACAGGTATGATCGGGGACTGTCACTGTTTACAAAATATTTATAATCACTGTCTTAAATTTGAATAATATGCTATAGCGTGTACAGGGGTGCCTTTTTCGTCAAAGCCTTTGATAACTGCTCCGTTACCGCTTAGAAGCGCCGCGATAACCGCGCCGCCGGTAACGAGCCTGAGCGCTTCCTTTCCATTACACACTATAACGATATTATCATCTGTCACAGAGATAGCCCCCTGCCTGCCGAGCAGCTTTTCCTCTCCGCCTAAGCGCTGCACAACATAGGAGATAGCCTTTTTATCAAATACTTTAAGCTGTGACAATGTCATAGTGTCCTTTTTCTTTTTTGAAAACAAGCCCATTTCATACCTCCCTTAAAAACGCATCAAGCAGCAGTGCAAGTTCCTCAACAGGCAGACCTATAACGTTTGTAAGGCTTCCGCTCTCTATATGGGCTACAGAAGCATCAAGTTCCTGAATACCGTAAGCGCCTGCCTTATCAAGCGGGCTGCCTGTTTTTATATAAGCGCTGATAAATTCATCATCAAGCTTTGAAAAGACAACAGGGGTTTCATCCGACGAGCTTTTCATTTTACCTTTACAGCACACTGCTATACCGCTTATAACGCTGTGAGTTCGCCCCGAAAGCGTTTTGAGCATACTTCCCGCATCCGCTTCATCAGTCGGCTTGCCGAGGATAGTATCATCGACTATGACCGTTGTATCGGAGCCTATAACCACTGCATCAGGGTAATGCAAAGCGACAGCCCTGCACTTTTCACGCGCAAGGTACTCACTTGCCATCTGAACAGGTATAATCTCCGGAACATTTTCATCGATATCCGCAGGCTTCACCTCAAAATCCCCGCAGAATAATGACAGAAGTTCCTTTCTCCGCGGTGAAGCTGATGCAAGTATCACCTGTTTATCCTCAAGGCTTTTCCTTACACGCCCAAGTGCATTTTGTATGTGTTTATCAAAACTGTATTTATTCAAGCTTTTATCATTCCTTTAAAAAAACGGGCAGCTGTCACAGCAGCCGCCCATAGTATTTATTCGATAGGTGCGCCGCACTCCGAGCAGAAACGTGTTCCGACAGTTTCCTTATTGCCGCAGGCCGTACAGAAGATAAACTGCGGTGCCGCAGCAGTATTCGGTACAGGGACAGGTGCGGGTGCCGGCTCAGGGATAGGCATAGGTTCAGGGATAACCGACTCGGGGATAGGTGAAGGCTCGGGAATAGTCATAGGCTCGGGCGGGATATACTCTGGTATCGGCTTTAGCTCGGGCACTGCGGTTTCCTCGGCTTTTTCTTTCTCAACAGGTTCCGGGATGACTATCGGCTCGGGATCGGGTTTTTCCTCCGGAATCGGATCGGGAATAGTCACAGGCTGAAGCTGCGGTATAACAGGTTCAGGCTGCGGCACAGGTGCAACAGGCTGCGGGACGGGTGCTGCCGGCGTTACAGGCTGCGGCATAGGCACAGGCTGCGGCTGAACATACTGCTGCGGCTGTACAGGCGCAGGAGAAGGAACAGGTGCCCCCCAACCACCACCCGCTGCGGGTGCGGCAGGTGCAGGCTGTGCTGCAACAGGCTGTTTGGTTCCGCAGTTAGGGCAGAACGCAACATTTATACCTATCTGTGCACGACAGTTCACGCATTCTCTTATGCCCTTTAACTGGTTGATCTGTTTATTCATCACCTGAAGCTGTGCAAGCATAGAATCTATCTCACCTGCAAGTCTTTTAACGTCGGCATCGTTGATATTATCAATATATTTAAGCTTCACGATCCTTCCTATATCCGTATACTTCTGATTGATCACAGCAAGATTCTGATTGATCTGCTTGTTAAGCTGACTGATCTGTGATGAATTCGGGTTTGAACTAAAAAAAGCCATTATGTATTCCTCCTAATAATAAATATGGGAAAATTCATTCTTGTATGCTGCCGTCCACGGGCTGAGCGTTATCGCTGACTTCATCAGCGGCATCACTCTCCTGCGGCAGCGGTTCAGCTTCGGGTATTGTTGTCGTCGTCACCTGTTCTTCGGCAGGCTCCTCATCGGGTTCTGCCTGCTGTGTGGTTGTCTGCTCGGGTGCAGGCTCCTCCTCCACAGGTTCAGTTGTTACAGGCTCGTCACTCTGCTCAGGCTGTGCATCAACAGGTTCAGCCGCGGGCTGTTCTGACTGTGCAGCGCTTTCTGAAGCCGGTTCTGTTTCCGGCGCTTTACCTGCCTGTTCGGCTTCCTTTTTAAGCTGTTCTTCTGTCATAGCTGCACGCTCTACAGCCTTACTGTTCACATCTGACACAGCAAGTGTCGTACCTGTATAGTAATGTCTTAATATCTGATCATACGTATAGCCCGCATCTGCGTAGTAGCAGGCACCCCACTGCGACATACCCACGCCGTGTCCCCAGCCGAATGTTTTGAAAATGAACACGCCGTCCTTATATGATATCTCAAATGCCGTAGATTTAAGGTTTGAAGCGCCGAGTATCTTACTTCGCATAAGTGCGCCAGTAACACGGGTACTGCTGCCATTTACCGATATATACTGCTTGCCGTCAAGCTTCATCAGGTCAACATACCTGCCGCTGAACACACTTTCTATCTCAAACCAGTTTTTAGGGTTATCGGAAAGCTTCAGCCCCGTATTGCCCTCTATGATCTTTTTAAGTTCTTCCTTTGTAAAGCGTTTTTCAACGCCGAAGTTCGGATCTTTATAATCATACTCGCTTATTACCGCCTTTAGATAAGGCAAAGATCCGCCCCATATTTTCTCACTCGGTGCAGACGCACCTGCGCTTGACGCGGAATACACCGCATCGATTATAGCCCCGTTATAGTAAACGCAAACGCCCTCGACAGCGCTCACACAGTTATTTATCTTTGAAGAATACCCCGGATTCAGCCCGACTGACGGGATATATCCATGGGCGTCATTATACCTTAAAAACGTATATGCCGCAACAGCCTGTGCCTTTATAGCCTCACTGTTCCAGGAACCGCCGACTTCGTTATTGACTATCTGGCAGATCATTTCGTGGCCGCTTAATGTTACGTGCCTGCCTGAGCGTTCATCATAAACTGTATAATACTCCCCCGCTATACTTCTTGTGCCGACATTTACAGGCGTACTCCTTTCGGGGTGAAGCACCGCAGATCTGTCAGCAGGTATTTTCACAGTAAAGTCATTGACAGTTTCCTCTTCAGCTTCGCTTTTTTTAAGAGTGACCGTCTTCTGTCCGGGCTCGACGAACTGCATATCATATTCCTCTATACCCGCCTTTTTAAAGGTGATAAAGCTATCCACTTCTTCAAAAATATCCTCTGCTTCGACAGCCTCCTCAGGTACAGCCGCATCTTTTATTTCCTGCGGCACCGCAGATGTTTTATCGGCAGCGGCAGTTATACCTATCACAGATGCGCCTATCACAGCCGATGCCGCAAGGCAGACCAGCGCTGCATTTTTATTCCTGATCATTGCTATGTTTCGTAAATTCATAAAACAAATTTCACTCCAAAAAACAATTATCCAAAATATATTTTACCATACAAGAAAAAAAAGTCAAGACATACACAAAATACGTCCTGACTTTTTGTTGATTTTCACAAATAATATTACTGCTTTTTGTACAGCTTGTTACTTAAAGTACCTCTGGCCATCAAGTTCAAGGCAGAATGTAAGGGATTCAAACCAAGCTGCAACGCTTCCGCTGCAATACTTAGGTGCGTAGTAATAGACAGCACCGTTTGAATTATCCTCACCCTGAAGTGCCCTGAGCGCACAATCCCTTGTATTCTGGGAAGGCACCTTTGAGCCGTCATAGTAGCCATAGATAGCTGTAAACTGGTTAGGCGCCGTAAGGACAGCCTTTATAGACTTACCGAACCTGCCGTCTTTCACCCTGTTGATAACAACGTTTGCAACAGCGATCTTACTTGCTTCCGAACAGTTGCCGACCTCACCCTGAAGAACATAGCAGAGCATTTCATATTCTTCATCAGTATAGCTTATAACAGAAGATGTCTTCTTAGCAGCAGCAGTAGTAGTTGTTGCCACGGGAGCCTGAGCCTTTGCCTTTGTAGTTGTCACAGCTGCCTTTGTAGTTGTGGCTGCGGGCTTCTTTGTCGATACATATTCAGCGCTTACATAGCCTGTCTTATCACCGTACTTTACCTGATACCAGCCGTCAGCCTTGCCTGTAGCCGTTACAGCCGTACCCTCTGACAAAGTACCGAGCTTATCATATGTAGTACCTGCGCCTGCCCTTACATTAAGTGCAGCAGTTGCATAAAGTGTAGTGTCGCTTATCTTTTCAACGCTGACCTTCTTTGTTGTTGCCGCCTTAGTTGCAGCGGCTGTTTTTGTTGTGGTCTTAGCCTTTGCAGCTGTTGTCTGCTCAGCTGCCTTAGTTGTCGTCTTAGCAGTGGTAGTAGTTGTTGCTTTGGTGGTTTTCTTTGCAGCGGCGGTTTCACTTGTTACCTCTGCAAAATCGTAATCCTCAACGCCCGCCTTCCACCATGTGATGGTTTCGGAGATCTCCACTTCTTCATCATCTTCAGGTGCAGCTGTTGTAACAACTGCCGAAGTGGTTGTAACTGAAAGGTCATCGCCATCTGTCTTTATTCTCGATCCGTCCTTAGTAAAGCCGTATACAGCCACCGCACCGACAGCGGCTACTGTAAGTACAAGCCCGAAGGAAGCACCGATCTTCTTTACAGAAACGGTTCTGACCTTGGCCTTGACGCCCTCCGAAGAATTTGTCTGCTTCATTTTAATCACTTTCACCTTTCCGATAAGGCGTTACACCTTACCTTGCCTGCCAACCGTGAGCTTTGTCGGCAAGAGTTATTATCACGAGCCCACTATGACTTTATTATTGCCGTAGCGATCTCTCCACGCTTTGAAGAAATAGATATCCTTATCCGCCTTATCCTTATAGGACTTGACGATCTCCTCAAAGTTATCCTTTGCTGTAAGCTTTTTAGCTACCACTACCCACCTTGCGTTGTCCATTTCGTAAGAGCAGGTAGAGAGTGTGATGTAATCATCATCCTCGTTCAGATTCACACTTGACGATATCCACGAACACTTTTCAACATTCGTCTTCCATGTTTCAAAGCTGTAATGGCCGTCTGATGCGAAGTTGCTGTAATTCCAAAAATCAAAGACGCTTGCACGGTCGTCCATACTTTTATCACCAACACCCACAAAAGTCGCAACTATCACATACTTCTGGTTCTTTTCATAGATAGTGTTGAATTCGATTATAGGATTCTGACTTATATAATCCGCACCGCGTTTGAGTCGTATAGCACCTGCAAACTGTGTGCCCGCCATCATATTGTGCCCATAGATAATGACATTGTCCGCCTGTGAATCAAGCGTTATGGGAACATGGCTGTCAGCATATATACTGCCCGAATCCGTGACCAGGCCGTCGATATTATGATGCAGATAATACTCGTTATTTGATTCATGCTGCAAAACCGGGTAATTGATTATCGCATTGCCATCGCCGTCCGTTATAAGCGGGATCTTTATCCAGCCCCTTACATCGGGGTTCCTTTCCAGAAGCGGCAGCGCCCAGTCCTGAAGTTCCCTCGGTTCAACAGTAATAACAGGGTTTTCTATCTTGGTTATCTTGCCGTTCTTATCGGTGGTATCAACAGTATCCGTACTGCCTGAAACCCCCGAATTCCCCGTATCGCCGAAATCCGGTTCTAATGACTGGATATCCTCAAAATAGCTTAGTTCCTGTTTATCAGCCCTGAGGTAATCCGCCAATGAATCAAGCGAAACCGCAAATATTGCGATAGAAGCCACGAACATCAGCTTTCTGAAAACTTCGGAAACACCGTCGCCCTTCCACGGTACAAAATACTTTATAACACGAAGAAAGAAGTTTTCACTGCTTTTAACGTGTATACCGTTTACTTCATTTGCCATAGACATTTTTCACGCCTCACTCTCGTTAATCAGTTCAAGCAGCATTTCAAGTGACTTCTGAGCTGCCAGCGTTCGGACGCTTTCTCTGTCTAATCTTTCATATTCCTTATAAAGTCTGAGATCCCTGACCTTTTCCATATCCCGGAACCTTACCGACACATAAACTGTGCCGACAGGCTTTTCATCGCTTCCGCCCGATGGGCCTGCGATACCTGTTATACCGACAGAAGCATCGGTACCCATAAGCTCCATAACGCCCTGTGACATCTGTGATGCCACCTGCGGGGAATACACGGAAAACTCACTTAATGTCTGTGCCTTAACGCCGAGCACCCTTTGCTTTATCTCCTCACTATACGAGCAGACACCGCCCTTATATATTTCAGATGCCCCGGAAACCGCCGTAATACGCTCACTGAGCATTCCTCCGGTACAGCTTTCAGCCACAGACAAGGTCAGACCTTTTCCTTTCATATATTTTACTACACGTTGTGTTACCATGTCAAGGGTTTTTGTTACCACTTTGTAAGGCTTAGCAAATTCGCACATTATTTTCCGCTCCTTTCAAGCAATTTTGCACATATATTTCAATACATTTTTGTACGTTTTATTAACTCGACATTTTTCTCAAACAATTATTTTGACAAAAATCAACCACCCGATTTACAAAACCGTTACGGCTGTAAATGGTTTGTATTCATATTTTATTTACTTATCAAGCGCCTGCATCCGGCTCTGTATTTCACACAAAAGCCCGATATAATCGGGCTTTTGTTTCATATTATCGCATACAGACATCAGTACGTTTTTTTACTCTTTGCCGTTTTTGCTGTTTAAATTCGGTTACATTTTTTACCGCTTTGTAACTTTTGAAAGCCTCGTCAGGTCATTCAGTCAGCATTGATATAGTATGTTCTTGTGTCGTTTACGGCAGTTTCAACAAGCGGAGCAAAATCAAAACGCTGCTGTTCTTTTTCAACGTCTTTAAGAGTCGGGCGCGTCTTAGGGTGTTTAGGGGTAAAAACCGTACAGCAGTCTTCATACGGCTCGATAGATGTTTCAAACGTATCTATCTTACGTGATATCTCAACTATCTCGCTCTTATCCATACCTATACACGGTCTGAAAACAGGCAGGGTGCTGACGGCATCTGTACAAACCATAGCATACATAGTCTGGCTTGCCACCTGACCTAAGCTTTCACCTGTAACAAGGCACTGGATATCCTCCTTTTCAGCGATCTTTACAGCGATCTCCATCATAAGGCGGCGCATGATGATAGTGAAAAACTCCTCCTTGCAGTTATCCCTTATAGCCTCCTGTATCTTTGTAAAGGGCACACAGTGGAATTTGATATCCCCGCAGTACCCCGCCATGATCTGTGCAAGGCGCTCAACTTTCAGCCTTGCACGCTCTGATGTATACGGCGGCGCTTCAAAATGTACAGCCTGTATCTGTGCACCGCGCTTAGCAATCATACAGCCGGCAACGGGCGAATCTATCCCGCCCGAAAGCAGAAGCAGCGCTCTTCCGCTTGTACCTATCGGGATCCCGCCTGCCCCATCAAGTGCTTTAGCATGGACAAACGCATTAGTTTCCCTTATCTCAACAGTAACTGTCACATCAGGATCATGCACATCAACACTCAGGTGCGGGTATCTTTCAAGTATAACGTGTCCCATTTCCCTGCATATCTCAGGAGATTTCAGGGCAAAGTGCTTATCCGAGCGCTTTGCAAACACCTTGAAAGTCTTTGCATTTTCAAGGCTTTCGTCAAAATAATCTGTTGTTTCCTTTGACAGCACGGCGTCCATTGACTTTTCTATCTTTTTTGCGCGGCACAGCTTTGCAATGCCGTAAACTTTCCGGAGCCTGTCCACAAGTTCATCCATATCCACATCATCTACAGGTTCAATATAAAGCGTTGACTGTGAACGGCTGTATTCTATCTTGCCCATATCCCTGAGTCTGTGCTTGATATTTTTCACCATTACAGCCTCAAATGTATTCTTGTTAAGCCCCTTCAGAGCGATTTCGCCGTATTTGCAAAGTACGATCTCTTTCATATTCCTTTTCCTTTCCCGTCATTTTTCGACTTATTATATATTATATATAGTATAAAACAAACTATCGAATTTTTGCAAGCGTTTTCTGCCCGTCAAGAAGTGCCTGACAGAAGGCATCTATATCCTCTGCGGTATTATCAGCACAGAGGGATACACGAACAGTGCTGTCAAGGTATTTGTCAGGTATCCTGAACTGTGACAGAACACCGCTTTTCTTGCCCTTTGAACAGGCCGAACCGCTTGAAACATATATTCCTCGGCTTTCAAGGTAGTGCAGCATGGTTTCTGACTTTATCCTGCCGACTGACACACTGATAACATACGGTGAGCAGTCGTCGCCCGAATTAATGCTGATCTCCTCCTTTCCGGAAAGGTTGTTCACAAGCCTTTCTTTAAGCATGGATACAGTTTCATATCTTTTCATTATCGTCGGCTCAAGCTCAGCCGTGGAAGCAGCAAAAGCATTTATATAAGGGATATTTTCCGTACCCGAACGAAAGCCGCCTTCCTGTCCCCCGCCATACACAAGCGGAAGAAGCCTTACACCGCTTTTCACATACAAAGCCCCCACCCCTTTCGGTGCATGAAGCTTGTGCCCGCTGACAGAGATACAATCCGCACCGAGGTCTTTCGCCTTGAATTTAAGCTTCATAAAGCTCTGAACGCAGTCACAGTGGCAGATCGTATCGGGGTTTTTGCGCTTTACTGCTTTAAATATCCTCTCTACAGGCAGGATATAGCCGGTTTCGTTATTTACGTGCATACAGCTGACAAGCAAGGTATTTGCATCAACATTTTGTGCTATCATTTCAGGTGTTATCTTACCGTTATCATCCGGTGACACCCGAACGACATCAAACCCGCGTTTTTCAAGTTCGTTTACCGGTTCGGCGACCGATGGGTGCTCGACTGTTGTGGTGATTATCCTGTTTCGGCGCCTGCCATGTGCCTGTGCCGCCCCGAAGATCACAGTATTGCTGCTTTCTGTTGCACAAGAGGTAAAAAAGACCTCCTTATCCTTAACGCCGAGTGCTGCGGCAAGCTTTTCACGGGCAGCACGCAGCAGTTTTTCAGCTTCAAGCCCCACGCCATGCAGCGACGAGGGATTGCCGAAGACCTCAAGCCCCCTGTTTACAGCATTTTTTGCAGCATCACTCACCGCAGTTGTTGCGGCATTGTCAAGATATATCATACGCTTCACTCCGATTATCAAAAATAGCTCGGGCAATGCCACACAAAGATCTATACGCAAGCAGATCACGCAAAAAGCCCCCGGGCGGTCTTTGTATGGTGTCACCTTTATACATTATAACACATATTTATGAATTTTTCAACGCGGCGAATTTTTGCACATTTTGTGGAAATAATAGACTTCGAGAGAACTTTTATGTACAGCAAATATAACTGCACATAATTTTTTACAAAGGAGAATCAAAATGGATATATCAAAAAGAACGCTTGTGAAAACAGTATCTTTAAGTCTTGCCGCCATTATCACGCTCGGGGTGAAATCAGGGATATACTACTCCCGCACCGCTGCCGCAGAGCAAGCGCTGAATTACAGCTATTACCGCGCGATCGAAGACCTTTCACAAAGTGCCGACAGCATTAGCACCACCCTTGAAAAGGAACTTTACGCAGGTTCGCCGACTATGTATTCAAAGCTTTCGGCACAGCTTTTAAATCAGGCATCAAGCGCCAAGGCAAGCCTTTCGCAATTGCCGATAGAAAAATTAGGGCTTGAAAACACATACAAGTTCTTATCGCAGGTCGGGGATTTTTCTCAGGCAATGGGCGCCAAACTTGCCCGCGGCGAGGAACTTTCCGATAAAGAGTACAAAAATTTACAGAGTTTATTTGAATATTCCTCCTCACTCCGCGATGCCATGTGGGAACTTGAAGGCAAGGCACAGCGGGGTGATCTGACACTCTACTCCTCTGACAATGAAAGCCTTGAAAAGCTTGGTGACGCCAATGGCTTCAAGGACTTTGAAAACAGCTTTGACAACTACCCTAAGCTTATATACGACGGTCCTTTTTCCGACAACATAATGGAAAAAGAACCGCTTATGCTAAAAGGCAAGGCGGAGGTTTCGCAGGATAAGGCTCTTGAAAAATGCATACTCACCCTCGGAATATCGACCAAAGATGTCCCGAATATATCAGAGGAGTACGGAAAAATGCCCTCATACCGTTTTTATGATGATAACGGGTATCTGGACTGTGCTGTTACAAAGCAGGGCGGTATAGTTTCATATTTTCTTAAAAACAAGCGTGTAAACTATTGTGATATCACAAACGAAGAAGCGCTTTCCTACGCCGAGGATTATCTTGAAAGCATCGGCATAACAGATATGGAATCGACCTATTATGAGGTATACGACAACGTATGCACGATAAATTTTGCGTACCTTGACGGCAAGGTGCTTATGTACACCGACCTTATCAAAGTCCAGGTGAGCATGGCAGACGGCGAAATTGTCGGGTATGATGCAAGGGGTTATATTGTCAATCACCGCAAGCGCACGCTTCCGGGCGGCGTTATCTCCGCAAAACGTGCAAGTGAGGAGGTCAGCCCTGTACTTGAAATAAAAGGCACACGCCTTTGCTATATCCCGACTGACGGCAAAAATGAGGTGCTGTGCCACGAGTTTTCCTGCGTTTCCCGGTCGGGCAGGGAGGTACTTGTTTATATAAACGCATTAACTGCGCATGAAGAAAACATTCTGATGCTGACCACAACGGAAAGCGGCACTCTCACAGTATAAAAAAGCCCGAAGCAGAAATACACTCTGCTTCGGGGAATTTTACATATCAGTCACCAAACGAAATACCAAGTGCCCTTGCCGCCAGGACCATCTGGTCATCAGTCGGGACAAACTTCGTCTTTCCCGCAACGTCTTTGAGCAGGTTTGATCCCACCCTTGATTCTATCATTGCAACAGCCCTGCCGTAATTTTCATCGGAGATCAGCTTTGCGGCATATGTACCGAACTGTGTTGCAAGTATCCTGTCATAAGCCGATGGGCTTCCGCCCCTGAGCATATGCCCGGGAACGCATACCCTTGTTTCATAGCCTGTCATATTCTGTATATTGGCGGCTATTCTTGTAGTTGCAGTTGTTATGCCTGCCTCCGCACGCTTTGCGGCACGCTCTTTTTTCTTCATCTTAGCTTCCTTTTTGTCAAACGCGCCCTCAGCTACCGCAAGGATCGAGAATTTCTTGCCTGCCTCGTTACGCTTGACACAGGTTTCTGCGATCTTTTCGATATCGTAGGGTATCTCGGGCAGTATTATGATATCAGCGCCGCCTGCAACGCCTGCATAAAGCGTGAGCCAACCCGCCTTATTGCCCATTATCTCGGCACAGAGTATACGGCCATGCGAATTTGCAGTGGTGTGGAGTCTGTCTATAACATCAGTTGCCGTTCCAACAGCGGTATGGAAGCCAAAAGTAACGGAAGTGCCCCAGATATCATTATCAATAGTTTTGGGCAGGCCTATAACATTAAGCCCTTCCTCCGAAAGCAGGTTTGCAGTCTTATGAGTGCCGTTACCGCCGAGTGTGAGAAGGCAGTCAAGCTTCTGCTTTTTATATGTAGCCTTCATTTCCTTGACCTTATCCACCTTGTCGTCCTCAACGACTTGCATCATTTTAAACGGGGTACGCTTTGTACCGAAGATAGTGCCGCCTGTTGTAAGAATACCTGAAAAATCAGCAGGTGACATTTCCCTGCACATATTGTTGATAAGCCCATAGTAACCGTCATTGATACCAATTATCTGCGCATCATCGCCAAACTGATGGTAAACAGCCTTTGCCACGCCCCTGATAGTTGCATTAAGCCCCGGGCAGTCACCGCCGCTGGTAAGGATACCTATACGTCTTTTCATTTTTATCAAGTCCTTTCGGTTAAATTATATTTTTTGTCATATATTACCGCAAGCTCTCCGTCAGTAAGGCTTGTGTAGTATCTCTCATCAGCTGCCGCCGACTCTTTTAAGGTAAGTGCAAATGGGTTTGCATTTATTATACCGGTGCTTTTAAATTCCTCATAAGAGACAGTTTCACTGCATAATTCGGGCTCAGTCTGAACGAGGAGAGCTTTAGTGCTTTTCATAATGCTCTTAGCAAGATGGAGCAGGCGGTCTATGCTGTCTTTTTTATAGCGTATACCAAAGCCTTCGTTCATCAATACCTCATTTTCACTAAGTATTATATTAAAGTAATACTCCCCTTCTGTCGTGTCATTATTCATTATAAACACTCTTGCACCTGAAAAGCCGTCAAGAGCAAACACCGCTTGTTTATAGTCATTTGAGCAGTCCTCATCATAGCCGAGCTCAAAATTATCAATAAGCTTTTGGCTATTGATAGCGGCTATTTCTGAAAGGGGCAGTGAGCTGTCCTCAAAACAGCCGCCCTTAAACTCAGCTCCGGCCGCAATGAGTGCATCATAAAATCCCGCCGGACCGGTCGTGAGCTCATTTCTTTTATACGTAAAAACAAGACTGTAATATGTACTCATTTTTCTGCACCTTATTAAACAGCAGGAGGCAGGAGTATTATTCCTCCTACCTCCTTTATCAGATCAGTATTTATCGTCCTCGTCGTCGAGGTTTATAGTGATATCGTCATCATCAGAGCCAAAGTCCTCGTCATCAGGGTAAACAAACTTTGATGCCGCAGGTGCGGGATCAGGCTCGTCGTCGTGGGTATCAGGCTCGTCATCATCGGGGTAGTCAAATTTTGATACTGCTGACGGTGCGGGTTCAGCTTCATCTTCATCAGGGTAATCAAACCTGGATACAGTTGATGCGTGCACAGGTGCTTCCATATCGTCATCGTAGTCGTCATAATCAAACCTGCTCTTGGCAGAAGTGTTCTCGCTCACGCCCGCAGTTTCCGATAGCCTGAATCGGGCTATCATATTTTTAAGTGCAAGTGACTGTCCCGAAAGTTCCTCACTTGCAGATGCGATAGATACAGCAGTCGCAGTATTGTTTGCAACAACGGCACTGATCTGGTCAACTCCCGTATTGATCTGAACTATAGCCTCTGCCTGTGCTTCGGAAGCGTCGGTGATATTCTTTACAAGCCCCTGTATATTATCAGAGCCCTCAACTATCTCACCAAGTGACTTAGCCGTTTCCTTAGCGATCTCCGAGCCGCGGTTTACAGCGTTCGTAGAGTTTTCGATAAGCTGTGAGGTCTGCTTGGCAGCCTCTGCCGAACGTGAAGCAAGCCGCCTTACTTCATCAGCAACAACGCCGAAGCCCTTTGAGCCTTCTCTTGCCGCTTCAACAGCCGCATTAAGCGCAAGGATATTTGTCTGGAAGGAGATCTCGTCAATTACCTTGATGATCTTTGAGATCTCGTCTGTTGCTTCCGTTATCTGATCCATAGCGGAAAGCATATTTGTCATATCGTCGTTGCAGTTATTTATAGCTGATGTATTTGCAGAAACGATATTATAAGCATTCTTAGCATCGTCTGAGTTCTGCCTTATCTGTTTTGATACACCGTTAAGGGTAGCTGAAAGTTCCTCTACCGAACTTGCCTGCCTTGTAGAGCCCTGCGAGAGCACCTGTGCCGAATCAGATACAGATGTAGCGCCAGAGTTTACCTGCTCAGCGGCGGTATTGATAGACAAAAACGTTTCCGAAAGCGCTTCAAGTATCTGGTTGAAGGTATCCTTTATCTTAACGAAATCGCCCTTGAAGTTGCCTTCCATTCTGTGGACGAGGTTGCCCTCGGATATCTGTGTAAGTGCCGCCGTGATAAGCGTGATATACTGTCTAAGCGAGAAGATAGTTTCTTCAAGCGAGTTTGTAAGAATACCAAGTTCGTCCTTAGAATACCATACATCAACAGGCTCGGTCAGATTACCCTGTGCAAGCTTTCTGATACGGTCCGTTGTGGTCATGATAGGCTTTGATATATTTCTCGAGAAAAGCCCCGCCACAACAAGTGTACCCACAAACATAAGGATAGCGACTATAACGATCAATACATATGTAGAGGTTTCTATCCCCATAAACACATCAGTTGTTGTATAGCACACTATTTTCGCTGATACGCCCTTGACATCATATGCAGCAAGTATCCTGTTATTCCCGCCTATCTTACAGCTTTCAGCCTCACCCGAAGAAATAGAGCTGTCAACAGCATCCATAAATCCTTCAAAGGAGTCGTCCGAGGTCACATCATCGCCTTCCTTTATAACAGCATTTGATGATGAAATTATAGACACCTTATCATTGAATACCACTGAGATATCAGTCTTGGATTTCTCTGAAATATCATTTATATCCTGCTCTATATTATCAAGGCAGGCCACAACTCCTATCCTGTCGTGCCCGTATGAACCGTCCTTGCCTGTACCGCAGACAAAGCCGATATAATACTCACCGTCGACCTCGACAATATCCGTTGTGATAACATCATTTGCACCGTTATTTGACTGCATTACCGACTTTTCATCAATAACCGCAAGTGCAAGTTCTTCCGAGCCGTCCCTTGCCACGCCGCCTGAGGTGTACACAGCAACAGACCTGTAAAGCTCGTTATCAAACATCGGCTTTACTATCATAGGTGTTGTATTGTCGCCGAGTTTTGCTGCGACCTTTGCAACAGCGGTACCATAGCCTTCTATGGTCTTATCCACGCTTCTTGAAACGTCAAACGCCACCGCAGGCACAAAGCTCTCAACAGCAGTCCTTCCCGACATCTTAACGTATATCATAAAAACAGTAACTATAATAGCACTTGAAACAAGCATTATCGCAAGCATTGACAGCATTATCTTAGAACGTATAGATTTCACTTTATATACCTCCGAGCAAAGATATTTATTCTTATACATTATATCACATTTGCACAAATATTTCAAGCCCCCTTTCTTTATTTTCTTGTAATTGCACAAAGCACACCTGAATATAATGTATAATATAACGAAAAAGCGAGGGATATATATGTTTATCAGCATAAGAATAAAAAAAGCAGCAGCAATTATTTCCTGTGCAGCTTTGGCGGTAATGATAGGGGCAGGGATTTTTTTACATCACGGGCAGGCACAGGAAGAAACTGTTACAGGGCTAAGGCTGCCCATTATAATGTACCACAGCATATCGCGGGACGAAGCCCGGCTTGGCGAATACGTCGTCACCCCGCAGCAGTTTGAAAGCGACATCATATACCTTAAACAGCAAGGCTACGAACCTGTTTTTGTAAATGAGCTTATAATGCACCTGCGATATGGCAGCAAGCTGCCCGACAAGCCTGTGATCATAACCCTTGACGACGGACACCTCAATGCGCTTACACAGGCGCTTCCGATATGCAGGCGGCAGGGGTTCAAAATGACTGTCAGCTGCGTAGCGAAATGGAGTGAGATAGCCGCAGAGGAAGCGCAGCCCGACGAGAACTACTCCTACTGTGATGCAAAAGACATAAACACGCTGAGAGAAAGCGGCCTGTGCGAGATCGCCTGCCACAGCTATGATATGCACTCGCTCGGCACAAGGCGCGGCATACTCAAAACCGATGAAGAAAGCGAAGAACTCTACATTTCGCACCTTTTAAACGACATTTCAAAGGCTGAAGGCTATTTTGAAAAGCACTGCAGTTTCAGGCCCAATGTATACTGCTACCCTTACGGCTTCAACGATAAGCTTTCAAGAAGCACAGTACGTTCAGGCGGCTTTGAGGCAACACTCGGTACAGAGGAGGGTATAAACGTAATAACTGACGAAAGCTCGCTTTTTGAGCTTAAACGCTTCAACCGCCCAAACGGGCAGACAAGCGAGGAGTTTTTTAAAGATAAGCTGCCATGAAGCGATGTAATACACAACAGCGGCACTGCACAAATGCAGCACCGCTGTTTCTGTTCACATTATATAAAAGCTTTAAGCGTCCTGTATATCGGAAGACTCCTCCTCAGACGAGCTTTCATCATCTTTGCTGTCTTCCTCAGCCTCGCCGAGTTCATCTAAATATTCCTCGGCCTTATCGGTTATATCGTCGTTATCAAGCGTAACTGCGCCATTGAGCAGCGTGCGGAATTCATCGTCCGTATACTTGCCGTTATCCTTAGCCTTGCCTGCTTTGTCGATATAGTGGTTAAGGACGAATGCAAGGTACTTGCTTTGCAGCGTGCTGTCTTCAACTTTTGCAGTTTCATATACTTCCTGTGCAGAGGAAGGTTTACCCTGTGAAAGCTGTTTGTATACAGTTGTTGCAGGGCTTGTGTACAGATAAAGCACCATGCCCGCTGTGACACCGAACAGCGCTATGAATACAAGCTTTGTAATAACAACTCCCCTGCTCTGCTTAGGCCTTTCTATCTTCTGCGGCAGGATAAGGTTCTTTCTTACCGCCTTTGCGCCGCAGTTATTGCAGAACTTTTTGGCGTTGGCAAGCTTAGCCCCGCATGAATGGCATACCTGATTGTACTTATATCTTTTGACAACAAGTATTATCTCCGCTATGACAAGGACTGCGATTATAGCACTAAGTGCAATTATCATTATAAGCTTGAAGTTCCTGTTCTGAAGAACCGCCTTTGAATCCTCCTTAGCCTTGTAAACAAGGTCAAACACACCGTCGCCGTCTGAATCGACGTTCATTTCGGTTTCCTCGCCCTTTGCAGTCGAAGTGGAAATAAGCGTATCCTTCGTTATCGGTATTTTCTTGAAGCTTCTTACGTCCTTGTAATCGCCGTCCTCGTTCGGGTAGCTTATGGTATAATCCATTTTACCCTTACCGGTGCCGCTTATACATATCTCGTAATCATTGCCTTCAAGCAGCCTTAGCACCTTTACCTCGTCATCGCCCGAACCGCTGCTCTTTTTGGGGGCATCCTCAAATTCATCATTGCTGCCCGAGCTATCATCACTTTCGTCCTCGTCGCCCTTTTCATCTTCCTTTTCCTTATCAAATGAAAGCGTACCGAAGTCTGTTCTTGTATTGAAGGTCTTGCTTGCCGAGCTTAGTATCTGCCCGCCGAAGCGTACAACAACATCAACCGGGCAGGCTATCCTGATATAGATATACCTGTCGCCGTTTATCTGACCTGCAAGGTCATTGAATACCTGATAAAGCTCGTTTTCAGGATCGTCTACCGAGAACTGTGTATCCTCAGCACTGTTTACCTCGAAATAATAACCGTCACTCGCAATAGCCGACATAAGCGCCTGACAGCTCTGCTTTTCATATTCGTCCATTTCGTGGTAGAAGCCGAGCGAATAGATAAGAACGCTTCCGTCGCTTTTGATACTTGACGCCTTGTCTATACAAGGTGTCGCGTAATCTCCGCCTTCGGATTTGCCTTCGTTCGGGTAGCCGTCGCTCATAAGAACGATCATTTTATTTGAAGCATCCGAGCTTTCAAGAATATCCGATGCATACGAAAGCCCGTCGTAAATATTTGTTCCGCCGCCTGTCCCAAGGCCGTTTATTATAGATATAAGCTCGTTTTTATCATTTGAACGCTCTATAACCGTACTTGCCGAACCGGAATATGTAACTATGCTTATCTTTGTCGAGGGTGAAGCAGTAAGAACAGTATCAACGAATTTTACAGCCGCTATCTTTGTCTGTTCGATAGGATCGCCGTACATACTGCCCGAAACATCGAGGGTAAGGACTACTTCCCTCTGCTTGGCGCCGAACTCTGTAAAGAACTTGACAGTATCGGGGTAGGCCTCTGCTTTGCTGTCTGAAGAATTATCATTCACCATGACCTCAAAGCTGTATTCGCTGCCGCCTTTTTTGTCAAGGTCTGTAATAATGAAGGTATACACACCCGCACCCATATCCGAAGGAAGTGTGAAGCTGTCACTCTTTACATCTTCATTTAAGATATATCTGTCGGTTGCTGTACCCGCAATTGCATCTTCATCATAAAGCCTTGCTATCTTTATATTGTAATTTGAATAGGGCTTATTCTTGCTGTCATATACTATCACCTTGCCGCCCTTTTCAACTCTCCTTGAAAAGAAAGTCGGTGTGCCTATCGCATCAAAGGAATCTATTATGGCTTCAAGTGATTCATCATTTATTTCCTTTGAAGCATCTGTCGAACCCTTGATATGCATCATTGTATTTCTGTACACTGCGTTTTTCTCAATAGTTGAGCGTATCTCAACAAAATCCGAGAAGCCGTTGAGTGTCGGGATAAGGTCATAATAAAGCTGTGCAAGTGCAGGCGCGGGGACTGTCTTTGCACTCAGGTATACAGGGTATGAAACAAGGAAGCTTGCCGCGTGTCCTTCAGTTGAAAACTCTGTGTAATCTGCATAGTCGTCAAGTGAAGGGCTTGTCATATCCCTTACATCATTTTTCCAGTCGGTATCGTTGTCAAGTACGCCGTTTGCGGTGTAATCCTGTGCAAACTCGCCAAACACATCAGCAAGACCTTCATGTATACCGCTTTGTGCAGAATAGTAGTAATCCTGTCCAAGCCTTGAATCGTATGCGCGCTCACTTATAGTGCTGTCGGTATTGATCACGCCGTGGGTAAATTCATGCCCCATAACGTCAAGGTGTGCTGAATATTCAGCCTCGCCGCCTGTACGTGTACCGATTATCATATACTGGTTGCCGCCGCACATTGCCGCATTATCCTGGAAATTATGTGTATAAAAGTCATTTATGCCCACATATATCGGCAGGTAGCTTGCGTCGTTCCTTAACCCCTCACGCGAGAAGGTCTCATTATAGAACCTGCTTACCTTTGAAAAGTTATACAAAGCGTCCACCGCACTGGCATCGGGCGTTTCCTTGTTAGGGTTATACGAATATATATTTAAACTGCTTATATCCGTCGAATCAAAAACCTTATCAGTCCTGTCGTGCAGGTACACCTGTACATAGTTATTGTCATCAAGCAATACATATGAATCATCACTGTTTTTATAAACATCGACCACAAGCGGTTTGCCTTCCTGCCCCTTTGGTGAGAGATTCGGGAGTGCAGGCTGGTCAAGCGTTATCATTTCATGGTCTATACGCTGAAAACAGCTGAACGCCTCACCTGTCTTTGCATCGACCATGATAACAGCCAAAAACTTGCTGTCTGTCGTAAAGACCGCATACTGATACGCCAAAACAGCATTATCCTTGCTGACGGGATCATACACAACGCCGCCGCTTTCAAGATAATAATCGTCACTTGGTATCTTGAGTTCGTTCTGAACATAAGCGTCGACTTTTTTCTTAGCCTCGTCAATAAGCACTTCGGGTTCGGTCTCAGCGTCCTCGGGGATCTCTATATGGCTTCCCGATACGTTTACTACCTGCCCTTCCTTTTCTGCGGCGACAGTAACAGTCGAGCCGTAAACAGGTATGCTCTTATGCACCTGCTGCATAATAAAGTAGCGGTAGTTCCCACGTTCTTTTGTTTCCTTTACCTGATATTCTTCATCTACATTGTTTATGCCGAGTGAACCTGCGATACTTTTAAGAACGCCGACAGCCTGTGTGCTGTCAAGTGCAAGCATAGGTGTTACAGGCGTATAATCCACCTTACCGAGCTGCCTTGCACGTGCTTCGATAAGCTTCTGTGCCTCTCGTTCTGATGCAGCAAGCTTTACTGCCTCGTCATCAGCATCGTCGCCTTCGCTTTGTTCAGCCGCCTTAGCCTGTGCGCCCTTGACATCACGGCCGTATACATCATAGATGCAAAAGCCGTCAATAACCGCACTTACAGCTATGACCAATGCTAAAAGAGTTGTGAGAAACCTCGGGCGTTTTTTAACGCGCGGGGCAGAAGCAGTGTTTTTTGCCATGATAAAGCCCTCCCTTATAATTTCAGTAACAATATTATAACACATTATAAAAACATTTGCAACACTTTATTGCGATAAAACATTCTGTTATGACCGGTTTATCTATTCTAACCAAAATCGCATATTTTCTTAACTTTATCTTTGAACTGTTGACACAATAAAGCTTTCAGAATATACTATTATTAAGGGACTGTGACAATGTTTTAGGCAAAAACAAAGTTGCCGTTACCTAATTTGTATCAGAGATCAGATATTCTTTAAGGAGGAATTATTATGACAAACTTTATCAAAAATGAAAAGACCTGCTTCTTTGCTCTTGGGGCTGCTGCTGCAACTGTAGGTGTTAAATTCTTAAAAAGCAAGACCTTCCACAACGGCTGTGTAAAGACAGTTGCAAAGGGCATGAAGATAAGGGACGAAGCCGCTGCCGAGCTTACAAAAATAAAAGAGGATGCACAGGATATCCGCTTTGAGGAAAAATCCGACGAGGAATGACATTTAAAAGCGGCTGATCATCCGCTGCGCAAAATGGTGAAGCTATATGAAATATGAAAAGGTTTTTGAGCACAGGGGCAGGCTCAGGGTAAGGGTACGCCCCTATGCGCTGACAAAGGGGCAGGCGATCACCCTTAAAAAGATACTCACCAAAGCTCCGTTTGTTGAAAGTGCAGAGGTAAACCGCACAAGCGGAAGTATACTCTGCCGGTGCCATGAAGATGATTACGGCAAGGTTTACAAGATCCTTGATACTGTAAAGATAAGCAGTCTGAAGGAAAGCGAGCTTACCCCGCTGATGCTTGCTGACGAACGCTTCAAGGCAAATATCGAGGGCAAGCTTGTCAAGCGTGCCTTCACAAAGCTGTTCATACCCATGCCTGTAAGACAGGTCTTTATTGCACTTCGGGCAATGAAGTTCATAGCTAAGGGTATTGACAGCCTGCTCAGTTTTGAAGCAAGAGTCGAGATGCTTGATGCGGCATCTATCGGGATATCTCTTGCAAGGGGGAATACAAACACAGCTTCTTCGGTAATGTTTCTTCTCTCCCTTTCCGAACTGCTCGAGGATTATACTAAGGAACGCACAAAACTTGCTCTTTCCGAACAGCTTTCCTTAAACATCAGCCGTGTATGGCTATTGACTGATGACGGAGAAGTAAATGTTCCCTTTGACGATATAAAGCAGGGGGACAAGGTAAAGGTCTATGCAGGCAATATCATACCATTTGACGGCGAGCTTGACAGTGGTGAGGGTATGGTCAACCAGTCTACAATGACAGGTGAGAGCGAGCCTGTTCACAAAACCGCAGGCGATACAGTATTTGCAGGCACTACCCTTGAAGAAGGCAGTATCGTTATAAATGTAAGAAGCCTTTCAAGCGATTCACGCCTTGCAAGCATTATCGAGCTGATAAACGAAAGTGAAAGCTCTAAGGCGGGCACACAGTCCCGCGCCGAAAGGATAGCTGATGCGATAGTTCCTTACAGCTTCTTAGGCTTCGGGCTGATCTACGGGATAACGGGCAATATCACCAAAGCGCTTTCTGTGCTTATGGTCGATTTTTCCTGTGCGCTGAAGCTTTCAACGCCTATCTCGATAATATCGGCAATGCGTGAAGCCGCCGCACTCGGGGCTACGGTAAAGGGCGGCAAGTACCTTGAAGCCTTTGCAGATGCCGACACCATAGTATTTGACAAAACAGGCACACTTACAAACGCCTGCCCGAAAGTGACGGACGTTGTGACATTCGGCGATTACGAAAAGGCTTATGTATTAAGCACAGCCGCCTGTTTAGAGGAACACTTCCCGCACAGCGTTGCGGCGGCTGTAGTAAGAAAGGCAGAGGAGGAAGGCCTGACACACGCCGAGGAACACGCCGAGGTGAATTATATAGTCGCCCACGGGATAGTTACCCACTACTACGGAAAGCGGACTGTAATAGGCTCGGCACACTTTGTTTTCGAGGACGAGGGCGTATCCCTCAGTGATGAAAACAAAAAGATCATAGAAGAAAAAAGCATAGGCAGTTCAGCCATATTTTTAAGCATTGGCGGTGAACTTGCGGGAATGATAGTTATAGATGATCCCGTAAGAGAAGAAGCCGCAGGTATTATAAGTGAGCTAAGACACCTCGGTTTCAAGCGGATATGTATGCTGACCGGTGATGCCGAGCCTGCCGCTGAGCGGGTGTCAGATGCTTTGGGGCTTGATATGTACCAGTCACAGGTTATGCCCGAACACAAGAGTGAATATGTCGCCGCATTGAAATCAAACGGCCACAAGGTAGTTATGGTAGGCGACGGCATAAACGATACCCCTGCCCTTGCAGAAGCCAATGTATCCGTAGCAATGTCGGACGGTTCGGATATCGCAAGGGAAGTCGCAGATATCGCCCTTACAGGCGACAGTCTTTCGGGCATTGTACAGTTAAGACGACTGAGCCTTGCACTTATGGGCAGGATACGCTCAAACTACAGCTTTATTGCAGGCTTTAATTCCCTGCTTATAGTTCTTGGGACAATGGGTGTTATTCAGCCGTCACTTTCAGCACTTCTGCATAACGGCTCGACAATGCTGATATCCGCCAACAGCATGGGCAGGCTTTTAAAGAAAAACAAATAAACCCACAGGCCATACTGACGGCACATTAAAGATATTCAATTATTATGGGGATAACCTTATCATAGGATAGGTTATCCCCGTAACTCTTTTATGGAGGGTTATGGAGGGTTTGGACACTTTTTCAAGACTTCTTATATATATTTATATTTTCTTTTTCTTATATAAAAGGTTAGAAAACCCCTCCAACCCTCCATAACCCTCCATACAAAATCACCTCGTATGGTTTCATATCCACGGCACTTGAAATTTTACTCAGACTATGGTATACTGATACATAATACCAATTTTTTATTCGGGCGATCAGCCGACAAATCAGGGGGCTTTGCTATGAAGGCCATATACAACAGAATACCCGGATCTCTCTGGCTGTTTTTTTCCTTTATGTTTTTGCAGCTGACACTTCTCGGGCTTGGAAATCATGCGGGGGAGGGGTATCTCTCCACAATGCGGCGGGAAAAGGTCTATTTTATGATACAGCTGTTCGTTATCGGCGGCTATCTGGCTTTTTTTGCTGAGAATGCATTCCTTAAACAAAGCACTGTAAGAAGCCTGTTGCAAAAGGTTTTTTCAGCACTGCTGCTGTTTTGCTCTGTGGTAATGCCTTTGGCGGATAAAGGCTCTGCCTTTTACCTTGCAGTGACCTTTCTGAGCTGCTTCGGGCTTGGCTGTCTCGGTGGGGCAGTAAGCCTGAGAATGTGCAGCCTCACTGCCGCGAACGAACCCATTGCCCTTTCTATGGGCGTGGGAATGTCAGGTGCAATACTGTTTCAATATCTGTTCAGTCTCCGGCGGGGACAAAGCCCTCTGCTTATCGTTTTGCTGCCTGCGTCACTGGTGCTGACGCTTTTTATGCTTAACAAGCTGAAATCCTCAGATACAAAAGCCAATGCCGCAAACGACAGGGCTGACAAAAAAGATATAGTATTTGCCTGCCTTATCGCTGCATCTCTGCTGCTTCTTGCAAGTTTCTATAACCTGTATATCCACCATATGCAGATAAAGAGCGGCTATACGGATTACAACGTTTATTCATGGCCAAGACTTATGATGATCCCCTGTTACCTTCTTTTTGCCTGTATAGGGGATAAGAGAAACGGCAGGCTTGTGCCGCTGACAGCCCTGTGCATAGCCCTTGCAGGAATGTTAAACTGTGTACTTATCGGCACTTCGGGGACTTATTGGCTGAATATGTGCATTTTCTACTTCTCTCTGGCGGCAGCAGTTTCTTACTATTATATTACTTTCTGGAGGATCGCGCCTTTGACCAGGTTCCCCGCCCTATGGGCACCTATGGGGCGTATAATGGACAGCGTCATGGTGCTTGTAACAGCAGGCATAAAGCTTTCAAGTCTTTCTGCACCAATGGTGCTGGGGCTTAATTTAGGGGGACTTGTTCTGACTATCGTGCTTTTGGCGGTAAGCGGCGGCTTTGACCTTTCAGCGGACAGGAAAGCTGATACTGTTCCCGCAATGCTTTCCGCTGATGCAGCACTGGAACGGCTGCGCGAACAATTTGCCCTTACCCCAAGAGAAACGCAGATATTCCGTGAACTTGTCACCACCGAGGACAAACAGACGGTCATAAGCGAAAGGCTGTCAATAACGGTGAAGGGACTGCAAAAGTATGTAACATCACTCTACCGCAAAACAGGCACCACTACCCGTTCGGGACTGACAGACCTGTTTCACAGGACCATGACAGGAAAATGATCGGGACTCATTTAATGCAGCACAGCCATTGTCGGTGCTGCATTAATAAACAGACTTATATTTTTTATCAGGGGGGTTATCTTTCTAAAGAAAGATAACCCCCCTGAACTATTTTAAAATGCTTTTTATCCATTATCCCCGCAGGCCTGACGATTTTTCAAAATCCTCCCATTTTACGGGCTTTCCCGATGTGGTAGGGGTTTCCCTACCTTTACACATACTTGTATAGTATGCTATGATTATAATGGCTTATTGTATAAATTTGCTATTCTCACATAAACGGAGGGATGAAGAATGAGATCGAGTTTTTCAAAACGGGCTCTGTCAATGATGCTGGCGATGCTTATGTTCATAAGCCTGATGCCCGCATCTGTATTGACAGCTTCGGCAGGCAGTCAGGAATGGCTCGAAGCCACATGGTATGACAACAACCGTATGGAGGACTACGGCTACGGAACAAACGACGGTTACCTGACCAGAAATTCGTCGGGCGGGGTTGATATGTCTGTTTCCGCATTCGTTTCCATAGCGGGAAATGATACCATCAAGGGCATCTATATGGTCGACGCCAAGACTAAGGCTCAGAAGTATGATCTAAGGTCATACGGCGGAGATGACCAGTGTCAGGTATTTTCCTACGACAACCCCGACACCGGAAAAACTGAGTACGGCCTGGATATCTGGATCCAGAATATCGCTATACCCAGTGTTGCAGCAGGAGATTACAGGCTGAAAGTAGTCACAAGCAGGGAAACCTTCTACTCAGAAGCCTATTCAGACGAGTATTACAGCACTGACGGCATTGTTCATGTTGTCAATGCAAGTGACCTTAAACAGCCGCCCACTATAACCACGACTTCTCTGCCCGAAGCCAGGAAGGGCGCAGCTTATTCGGGCAAGCTTGAAGCGACTGCTATGTACGGCGGGGCTATAACCTGGGATGCCCAGGGACTTCCCGACGGACTCAGCCTTAACACCTCAACAGGTGCTATAACGGGCAAAGCGAAGACTGTCGGCAGCTATTCGTTCAAGGTAACTGCCACCGAAAAGGGCGGCAATTCCGCGGGCAAGTTCTTCACTATCAATGTAAAAGATGTTGATCCGCCAAAGATAACTACAAACTCACTGCCCTCGGGCAAGGTGGCTGTGGACTATTCTGCTTCTTTAGCGGCAACGCCTGCCGCTGCGGGCAAGGCTGTTACATGGAGTATCGCAAAGGGCGGACTGCCCGAAGGCCTTACACTCAGCAAGGACGGTACGGTCTCGGGCAGGCCTTCAGTCAAAGGCAGCTACAGCTTTACTGTACGTGCTTCCGAAGCTGACGGCGGGACTGCTGACAAGGAGTTTACTGTCACAATAGCTACAGATCCGCCTGTTATCACCACAAAGCAGCTTGCTGACGGCACGGTGGACGAGAAATACTCAGCTAAAGCAGAGGCGGCGCCTTATGTTGCAGGAAAGGCTGTCACATGGAATGCCACAGGACTGCCTTACGGTCTTTCTATAAACGCTGAAACAGGCGTTATATCGGGCACCCCGTCAACCGCGGGCAGCTACAGCGCGACCATTACCGCTTCGGAGGAAGACGGAGAGAGCGCAAGCAAGACGTTTGATATCACTATTGCAAACAAGCCGCTGGCACTTGACGGCAGCAATGCCCCCCAGATAGTTTTATCATATGTGGGAGATTCCCTTCTGCGCAAGCAGGGCGAATACAGTGTGTTTTTGTATACCAACCGCGGCTTTGAAGCTGACGAAACGGCTTCGGGCATTATGCGCTATACAGACAAAAACGGTGCTGAAAAGACTCTAGACTTTAACATGACTGTCTACACTTACAGCAGCTATGCCTATTATAGAAGCGAACTCCCCGCTGATGTCAAGAGCGTGGACGGCGTTGATATTTACCTTAACGGTGATAAGGTATACAGCAAGGAGATAAAGCTTGACGTTGCCCCGACTATGACAATTTCCTTTGATGGGGAGATCACCTCGGGCGCAAGGCCTTATCTGTATGTCAAGAACGCAGACGGATACGTTGTATATCAATCTTATATAGATAGCACAACAACACCTGTAACGCTTAAAAACATAGCCCCCGGCGGGTACACCCTTGAAGCTGTGGCATATGTAGGTGATTATGGCAATATGACGTTTGGTTCTGAGGAGATAGCACTCCAAAGCGGAATTGACAGCCATGTCACCCTGAAACTCACAGATCACAGGGCAAATAGAGTGTATGCCAGAGCGACAGCAGACGGATCGAACGTTTCCTGGTGGGGCAAGAGCTATAAATGGTACTCAGACGCTGACGGCAAGCAGCTTCTCAGCGAGGCTGACAACTATACCGTACTTGACGATGAAACGGTATATCTGCGTGCAGTACCAAAGGAGAGCTATGCCGTACAGTATGCCGAAAGCGATCTTATCAAGGTAACACTTGACAGTGAGAGAGAAATAAGCGTACCTTTTATAAAAAGGCCGAGCATAACTATAACGGGTTCCGTCAAGGCTGAGGATCTTTCGGGCGGAAGCTACGGCGATGATTTCTGGTATTACCGGATAGATATATCCAGACCGGGTGAAAACAGTGCTATGGTAATTGAGTCAAAGACATTCCGGCCGGAGGCGCAGTATTCTGTTGACGGTATAACCGAGGGCACTGTTATCACTGCGGGCATTTACGGCGAGTATCACAAGACAGTCAGCTATACCGTAAATGCAAAGGACATCAGGGCAGGAAGCCTTTCCAAGAACTTTAATGTTCCGCTTCAGGAGGGGCGTATCTATCTTGATGTGACCGTTGCAGAGCCTGACGGGAGTAACAGACGGGGACGAATAATTGATTTCCGTAAGGTAAAGGTCACCAAGGCAGACGGCACTGAACTGGCGGCTAAGATCACAGAAAGCGCTGTCACGGTCTTAGACACCGATCAGATAAAGGAAGGCGACAGGCTGACCGTTTACGCCGAGGGCTGGCCGGAAGCCTTCGGCCCCGAATATGAAGGCACCGCCACAGTCACAGTCCGGAAGGACAGCGAGGGTAAGCTTTATGCTAAAGGCGGGCTTGACTTTGTTCACCGCAGGACGGTATATCTTAACCTTCGCAGACCTATGAACGGGGCTTTGCAGCTGCTTGTCTACAACGGCAAGGGCGAGCTTATAATAAACAGGGACGATTATTTCAACAGCAGAGCCGGCGACCAGAGTGGTTGGTCAGGAGGACTGCTGCCCGATAAGTATACCTTTGTGGCTGTGAACAGAGAGTATTTCAGCACACTGCTGCCCGGGGATTACGACACCGCAGCAGAGGGCATGGCGCTAAAACACAGCGGCTATACCACAATAGATGTCACAAACGAAAACCAAAAAGCCGGCACTATCACCATGACTGCCGAAACCTCAGCGTTCAAAGGGCAGGGCAAGGTAAATCAGGATATCTCAAAGGTGACAATGTCAAAGACATGGGGTGGGTTTATCACCGTAGATGTTGACGTTATCCCGGCTGAAGGCTTCAAGCCTGACGACAGCGTGACGATCCGCCTGATGACCAACCAGCCGCAGGATAGTCAGGGTATGGGATATGTAAACACCTATGCTCTGTCGGTCAACGGAACACCCATTCAGATAGACCGCTGGGGCGGCACAAACGGCATCATACAGCAGGACGGCAGCATAACTCTGACATTGGGCAAGGAACAGCTTGAGGCTTTAGGCGGCTTCCCTATGACTGTTTCGACTGTTATCAGCCAGACCGAATTTGAGAGCATGAGCTGCTATGCTTTCTTGCAGTATGATGAAAACAGGCAGCTGCACACCGACCTGATAGGCTCATTTGAGCAGGACCTTGCAGTTATAAGCCTTGAAGCCCCACCTGATACAGCAGACGGCACATTCACCGTTTACGGGCAGGCTATGCCGTCAACCAAGGGAATCCAGGGATATGCACAGGATAAGCAGCAGGATTACAATATTGTTATCTACTGCAACGGCGCACCTGTCGGCAAAACCACAACAGACTACAGAGGTCAGTACAAGGCAAAGGTGAGCGTAGACACATCAGTGTTCGGGGAATATGACTCTATGGAATTCACCGCAGCAGGCGTGTATGACGACGGCAGTTTTGCAAGAACATCTGATACCGCACCGGTGCTCTACACACCCGGTGACGGTGTGCTGAACAAGTACGAGCTTTTCTGGGAGAACCACGAGGGCTATGCCGAAAAGGGATGGATGAATAGCATGGTCATCTGGGACGACGGTGATCCCGTAAGCCGGGACCGGAGCTGGTACAGAAGCGCAGGCAGCAATGAAAAGGCGGGCGTTCAGTGGAAAATGACATTTGACAACCCCGGACAGATAGCTGCGGCAGCTGTCAACATACCGAGAAACGGATATTTGATGATAATTGATGCCGTCAGACAAGAAGACGGCACATGGCTCACACCTCTGACTTATATTCCGGGCTCTGCACCGGACGGGGCTTATGTGTCATATTCTGTAAAGACAAGACCAGACCACATTTCAAAGGACGAGCAGGAAAGCTATACCGAAGCACAGCTGAAAAGAGTCTATGACAGGCTCGAAAGCACAGACCTTATATCTGACCTGACAGTTGTGGATGAGGACCTGTTCTTTGACCTTAAAGGAAAAACTGCAAAGATACCTGTTTCCATAACACAGAATACACTAAACTGGGATCAGGACGAAGCCGATGACCTTATGCTGTTTGAAACACCTGCATTCAGCTACGGTGAGGAAACAGGCGATCTTGCACCGAATGTTGTTCTTTATCAGGAGGGCTGGTTCAATGCAGCCTATCAGGACGGTTTTGAGGGTGATGAAGATCTGTTCGGAGTAATGACCATCAAGAGATATGATGAAAGCTTCGGTACAGTTTTCAGGCAGACAATAATGACTGCGACACGCACAGTTAAACTCACCTGGGATCTTGCACAAAAGAAGAAGTACATCACCGTTATCGATATCGGCGGAAATGTTCTTCACAATCCTTCATCTGACAAGGAACTTGACAAGAAGATAGCAGGCAATGTTACCATAAACGACGAACAGAAGAACTTAGCAGTATCATCAGGCTATGCACAGCAGATATATGATATCTGGACAGCCTTCTACAGCCAGTATGCAAACGCTGTAACTCAGGCAGCAACAGCTGAAAAGAACGGTGAAACCATTACTGACAAGGCAACAGTAAAGTCTGTTAATGTGAACGAGATCGCAAGTATTGGATACACTTATATCTTAGCATATGCCTCCGGAAGCCTTAAAGCGGGCGCCAAGGGATTAAAGTTCAAGAAACCGGAGAAAAAATGGGATTGGGACGCTATAAGGGATGCCGCTGATAAGTTAAAGGAAGCCAAAGAAACAGGCGACGACATGGCTGAGTGGATGCAGGAGATCGACGTTACCAGTGAGGAGATCGAGCAGCTTCACAGGTTCCTGAAAGACAACTACTGCCTGCAGCTGCTTTATAAGACGTATTCTTCAAACGGCGATCCCGGACCGTTTGATATAGTGCCGGAAATACGCCAGATGTTCGGTGAGCGCATGACACAGGAAGTCAAGAACGCACTTGACACAGCTACCGAGTTTGGAAAAGATTTTTCCGAGAAGGGTATCAAGGCCGCATGGGACAAGGTAGTTGAAAGCATTGATCCGGGAAAATATACCGAAGACAAGTTCAAGCAGGACGTTCGTGAATACGCATGGGGGCGCAAGTCAAAGAGCCTGGGAAGGCGGCTATATCTTGCAGCAAGATATGCCGAGAAATACGAGCGCAATTTCAACAACGGCGGGCTATGCTCAGAGGGTATCAACTGGAAGAACTGGCCAAAGAAAATATACGATCCCGATGCATGGGACAGCTATGATGACCGTGAGCGTGAGAGCAGGCTGCTCGATCGCTACCGCAATAAGATGATGACACCCGTAAACTACAGCAAGGTAAGTGCACCCTCAGGGCCAAAGGGAAGGTATGATCCCTCAGGGTATATTTACGAGGCAGTTCCGAGCAACCGTGTCAAAGGCGCTGAAGTTACTCTATATACCCTGTACGGAAGCGTTGATGCTGCAAGAAACGATCACGGCGCGGCAACAGGTCTTTCAGGCGGTACAGCTATCGTTGCAGACTCAAATGAATTCGGCATAGAGCCTAACCCGCAGACTACAGGCGATGACGGGCGCTATCAGTGGTTCGTACCCGAAGGCTGGTGGAGAGTAAAGGTCACAGCCGAGGGCTATGAAGACGCAGACACAGGCAGCAGCAAGGACTTCGGCCTTGACGCTGTCAGAAACAGCACAGACGGCTTTTACTATATGCCTGTTCTGCCTGTTCAGCTTGATGTGAATATCCCTCTTGTAAGCTATGAAGCACCAAAGGTAAAGAGCATCAAGGCTACCACTCTGGGCATTGAGGTGGTATTTGACAAATATATGAATGAAAGCACACTCAGGAATACAAACTTCACGCTTCTTGTAAACGGCAGGCCTGTGGACTTTACCATTACAAAAATCGACAGCGAAAAGAGCAGCACAGATGAAAAAGCACCGAGCTACACAAGCGATCTGCTTCTTACCTATAAGAATTCAGCAGAGGGTGACAAGATACAGCTTGCAGTTGAAAACCTTGTAGAAAGCTACGCAGGCGTTCAGATGGACGAGCGCTATGACAGCGGCGAGCTTACAGTTACTAAACCAGAGCAGGTGAAAAAGCCCGCAGCAGATGTTGAAGCAGGCGAAGTTGAGAAGAACACGGGCGTGATACTTTCCACACAGACAAAGGGAGCTGTTATAAGATACACAACAGACGGCAGCGAGCCTGATGAAAACAGCACCGTTTACAGCTCAGCCATTTTCATTACCGGGGATATGACGATCAAGGCAAAGGCATTCAGAACGGGCATGATCCCAAGCGATACACTGACTGTAAGCTATACAGTCAAGGCTGATATCATAGTCCCCGCAAAGGCAGAAGCCACTATGAACGGCAAAGCCGTCAAAGATAATGATACAGTTCCAAAGGGCTATCTGACACTTACCACATCAACGCCCGGTGCAGTCATCTACTACACCACTAACGGCATATGCCCGAAGGACGATCCGGATCATATTCTTTACACAGGACCTATCTATCTCGAAGCGGGAACATACTTCTTCCGCATACGTTCCAATTTAGACGGAGTATGGTCTGACGGGCTTCCGCTTCACCTGACAGTTACTGACGGCAATGTTTACACAGTCACCTTTGACACTGACGGCGGTTCGGCAGTGGCCGAACAGACTGTTGAAGAAGGCAAAAAGGCCGTAAAGCCTGAAAACCCGACAAAAGACGGTTTCACATTCGCAGGTTGGTACAGGGATAAAGACCTGACACAGGAATTCGACTTTGACGAGCCCATAACCGCAGACACTACCGTATATGCAAAATGGGCAAAGAAGACCGATCCCGACAGTGATAAGCCCGATACAAAGGACAATGATCCTGACAAGAAAAACAACGAGCCTGAGCAGGCGCCGGGCAACACTGTCAACCCCGCCGGCAGCCCGAAAACGGGTAATAAAGACGGAATGATATTTGGGGTGATGATAGTTTCGATAATCGGCATTATGTCTGCTCTGCGAAAAAGGCGCAGGGAACACAAATAAGAAAGTGATACAGATATTCTGATGTGAACACAAAATAAAATCCCCCCGACAGTCAAAAAAAGCTGTCGGGGGGATTTTATGCAAGTGGATTGTGAATACAGCTTCGGGTGATAATAGTTACCGAAAGTAAAGCTTACGGGTTTACTTTTCACCTATAAGCCAGTCATACATCTCTTTGTACTTGCCTGCGCTTGTCTGCCAGGAGAAATCCTGTTCCATGCCGCGGTACACTATACCGTTCCAGTCATCACGCTTATCTTCGTATACATATTTTGCATACATAAGTGTATTGTACATTTCATGTGCATTATAATTTGCAAAGCTGAAGCCCGTACCTGTATTATCAAAGATATTATACGGGTAAACGGTATCCTTGAGCCCGCCTGTTTCACGGACTATCGGCACTGTACCGTAACGCAGTGACATCAGCTGAGAAAGCCCGCAGGGTTCAAACAGCGACGGCATCAGGAATGCATCACAGCTTGCATAGATCTTATGTGCCATTTCCTCACTATAGTAGATATTTGCTGACACTTTACTCGGATACTTGCCAGCAAAGTAACGGAACATATCCTCATACTTATAATCCCCTGTTCCGAGCACTACTACCTGAACATTCTGCTGACAGATATTCTCCATCATATAGGCTATAAGGTCAAAGCCCTTCTGATCGGTAAGCCTGCTGACAATACCCACAAGGAACTTGTTGTCATCAAGTTCAAGGCCAAGTTCTGCCTGAAGTGCACGCTTATTGTTTATCTTTTTCTTGAACACAGTCTTCTTATCGTACTTCTGATTAATAAGCTGATCCTTTGCCGGATCAAACTCGTCATAGTCGATACCGTTTACAATACCCCTCAGATCATGCTGCCTTGCACGCATAAGTCCGTCAAGCTTCTCACCAAAGAAAGGTGTCTGTATCTCATTTGCATAGGTCGATGATACAGTTGTGATAGCGTCAGCATAAACAAGGCCGCCCTTTAACATATTGCCGTCCTGCTCAGTCTTTAACTTATCTATAGTGAAATAGTAATCGGACAGGCCTGAAAGCCACTTGAACCTCGGAATACCGTCATTGCCCTGGAATTTAAGGTTGTGTATCGTCATAACTGTCTTTATCCCGCGGAAGAACTCGCCGCCCTGGAAGCTGTCATGGAGGTACACAGGGATAAGACCTGTCTGCCAGTCATGGCAATGGATAAGGTCAGGACGGAAGCCTATAACAGGCAGTGCCGAAAGAACAGCCCTGTCAAAATACATAAACTTCTCAATATCCCAGTGGTGTTCTGTATAAGGCTTGTCACCCGTGAAATAGTATTCGTTATCAAGGAAGTAGAACTTAACGCCTTCATACTCGGTTTCAAGCACGCCGACATACTGACTTCTCCCTGCAAAATCCATATAAAAATGTGTTACATATTTAAGTTCGTTTTTATACTTTTCCTTCATGCAGGAATACTTAGGCAGGAACACCCTTACATCGTATTCTTTCTTATCAAAGCACTTGGGAAGTGAGCCCACTACATCAGCAAGGCCGCCTGTTTTTATAAAAGGAACACATTCACTTGACACAAAGAGAATATTTTTCATATTTATTAAGCCTCCGTTCAGGTCATAATTTTACAAGTTTATTATAACATCTTTATCAGCATAAGTCAATTGTGATATTAACGATTTTACGCCCCTTTTTTTGACTACATAACACAAACTTAATCGGTTTGAAGATCAAATCTCACATAAAATCCCGAAGCCCCTGGGCGACATTTTCAAAGGAGGATATCCCCACCATAAAAAGCACCTGATCGTAATCCCCGACGTACGCATAAGCAGAAAGCGGGAGTGATGCCTTTTCAATATCTATCACCGTCACCCTTGAATAATGCGTCACGAAAAATGGTATGACAGGGTTCGTTTCACGTGTCTTTATGATCAGAAGCCGCGGACTTTCTGCATTTATGGTCCTTATATCCACCCTTTCATATCTGCTGCCGTAAACAAACACATCAAGCGGCGACTCGGTAAGAAGTGCATTTCTGTCAAATACAGAGGAATAAGAATCGCTCACCCTGCTGTTTATACATTCGGCACTTTTTACAACAGTTCCGTTTTTGGGAACAAACAGCTCAATGCTGTCAGGTCTGACTTGTGACCTTACAGAAAGTTCATCACAAAGCGAACCATAGAAGTTGGTCATTGCGTGTTCGGTATCATATTCAGAAAGCGAACGTGGATTAAGCCCCATTTTTCTTGCAGTGGAATAATACACCCCGAATGCCCCGTTTGATGTAAGGCTGTTGTCGGTACGCATAAAGATATAGTTTTCCCTCGAAGAATAAAGGGTACTGAAAGCATCAAGTGCTGCCACAGACCTGTCAAGCGAAAGATACAGATCCTCTATATACCTTTTCTGGTCGAAGCCCGAGCCTACCGAGGGGATATCGGCAGAATAGACACCCGAAGCCGACGGCACTATCATAGCATACACCGAAACGCCGCTGTTTTCCGAAGCAAAGGTATTGACCGAACTTACAAATGCATCTGCTGCATCATCACTTATCCCGCTCACGGGCTTTATCACAGCGCCGTCTATAAAGAAGCTGCCGTCTATCTCGTTTCTTCCCGCTGCAAGCAGAAGCCCCGTTCTTAACCCCTGCCAGCTGTCTTTAAGCGGAAAGCCGGCAAGCAAGTATTCATCGACTGTCTGTGTGGGGCTTAGCTGCTCATCGGAAACGGGCACACTCCTGCCATTACCCAAAAGCACCGTACTGACTGCTATCATTATCACGATAGTAAAAAACATTATAACACTGATATAATCAATTATTCTTTTCATACTATTCCTCTTAAAGTGCAGTATATATCCTTATCTCAAAAGCACATTCGATATCAAGCCCGTTTACACTGTCAAGCCTTGAAGCGGCTTTGGCAGATGTCTTATAGTAATAAGGCGTCATTGCAAAAAGGGCTTTGAGTGTTTTACTGTCAGCGATATGTGCGGTGTATTCAAGAAACTTAGTGTCAGTATGCTCAAACTTTCCAAGTGCATAGATATTAGGCTCGTTTTCATACGGCTTATCATATAAAAGTGCCTTTAGTGAAAACAGGTGCTTAGGCGCGGGGGAAACTATCACAAGCTTTCCTCCCCTTCTGAGCACCCTTGAATACTCGTCATTGCTCACAGGTGCAAAGGTGCTGACTACAGCATCAGCCACACCGCTTTTAAAAGGCAGCCTGAATGCTGAGCCTACTGCAAGATGCACGTTTGAAAGCTTAGGCTCACAGTTCCTTGCGCGGGAAGCGGCGTGGTCTATGCCATGCTTGGATATATCAATGCCGTAAATATCCGCACCTCTGAGCATCTTTGCATAAACACAGGTGTAATAACCCTCACCGCAGCCTGCATCTATAATGTCAGCGCCCTCTTTCGGGCACAGCTCACCGAGCAGCCGCCCCGTCATTTCAGCAAGCGGCAGATATGCCCCGCTGTCAAGGAAGTATGACCTTGCCCTTATCATTTCCTTGTTGTCCCCCGCCTTCTGCGGGTTCCTGCCGTTTGTGGTAAGGAGGTTCACATAGCCCTTTCTTGAAATATCAAAGCTGTGGCCGTTCCTGCATTTATATGAAAAATCGTTTTTCTTCAGCTTTTCCCCGCATATGGGGCAAAGGAAACTAAGCATAATTATCACCTGATCTATTATAACACATATCAGGCTTCAAAGTAAAGACTGTTAAACATATATTCATATACAGGCAATTATATCTTAATATAAATCATATATAATTGTATGTATATTTTAGCAAAAAGTGGGGAATGATATATGTTCTGTAAAAATTGTGGTGCACAGCTAAGTGACCATGCAAGATTCTGCAACAAATGCGGGGCAAAGCAGCCCGAAATGCCAGCTGCCCCCGAAAATACAACTAACCCTGCACAAGTACGGCAGACTCCCCCGCCTGTACAGCAGCAAAAACCTGAACCCGCTGCGCCGCAGGCACAGGCAAGTTCAAACAAGGGGCTTATTGCAATAATAGTTATACTTATCATACTTGTACTCGGACTTGGCGGGTGGGTAATCTTCACAAGCTTGAACGGTGACAAGGACGACGACAGTTCTTCAAAGGGTGGTAAGGAAAGCTCCTCGGCAGTTGACAGTGAAAATGATGAAAGCTCCCAAAGCGATGGCGGTGACAGTTCTGATACTGACAGCAGCGAAGATGACCAGAGCAGCGGTGACGAAAGCTCTGATATAACAACTACAACCGCCCCCGAGCAGACGACACCGCCCGAGCAGACAACACCGTCAATATCGGTGACGGAGCCTGTTCAGTCTATCCCGCAGATAACTGATGACGATTCCCTTGAAAAACTTGGCGTTTATAAAAACGGGAACCACTATTATAAGGTTTATCAGAACGACGGGCAGTTTAATTACTACGACAGCCTTAATGACTGCAAACAGAGAGGCGGATACCTTGTTGCAATAAATGATGCAAGCGAGCAGAACTTTATAACCACCCTTTTCGGTGATAAGGATTATTACTGGATAGGTCTTTATAAGGATACGACTGATAAATGGATGCTTTGTGACAATTCGGTCGCTGTGTATTTCAACTGGGATCACTACACAAACGAAAACGGCGAGGAAGTATGGGAACCTGACAACTACGAAGAACGTGAAAACGTCGGCAGGGTATCAACAAAGTTTATTGAACATGACGGCTGGCAGGAAAACCGCGGCGGCTGGCATGATACCGACGGTACAGGCAAAGGCGAAGATCTGTCATTGTATGGCTATATCTGCGAGTGGGACAGCGTGCCCGATCTTGATAAGATAAACTGATGCTTGACAAATGACAGATTACGTGATATAATACTAAAGTGTTTTAAAAGCTGTGACGAAGATTGCTTTATATAAACTCATTGCAGAGAAAAGGCGGACGGTGCAAGCCTTGTGAGAATATAAATGCTGCTGCTTTCTGAGCTCCCATGCGAAAGCTTCGGGCGAACCCCCGCGTTAAGGGGAAACGAGTGGTATGCCGGAATAAATGTCGGCGTGCAATTTGGGTGGTAACACGGAATTACAGGTTTCGTCCCATATCAGGGACGAAACCTTTTTGTTTGAATGATGAAGGAGTGTAAAAAAATGGAATGGACAAGCTTGAATGATCTGCGTGAATCTTATCTTAACTTCTTTGCGGGAAAAGGGTGCCTGAGGCATAAAAGCTACCCGCTTATACCGCAGGGCGATAACAGCCTGCTGCTGATAGTTGCGGGTATGGCACCGCTTAAACCCTACTTTACAGGGCAGGAGGTCCCCCCGAGAAAGAGAATGACGACCTGCCAGAAATGTATCAGAACAGGTGATATTGAAAACGTCGGTAAAACTGCAAGACACGGCACCTTTTTTGAAATGCTCGGAAACTTCTCCTTTGGTGATTATTTTAAGGAGGAAGCTATTGAATGGGCATGGGAGTATGTTACCGAAGTGCTTAAACTGCCAAAGGACAGGCTGTATGTAACAGTATACCAGGACGATGACGAAGCTGAAAAGATATGGCATGAAAAAGCAGGCGTTCCTATGGACAGGATAACCCGTATGGGTAAGGAGGACAACTTCTGGGAAGCAGGCGTTGACGGTCCGTGCGGTCCCTGCTCGGAAATCTATTTTGACAGGGGCGAGAAGTACGGCTGCGGCAAGCCCACCTGCGGCGTAGGTTGTGACTGCGACAGATATATGGAATTCTGGAACCTTGTTTTCACACAGTATGAAAGGCACGAGGACGGCACATACACCCCGCTTGCCCAGAAGAATATCGACACAGGTATGGGGCTTGAAAGGCTTGCCGCACTTATGCAGGGCGTTGATTCGATATTTGATGTTGATACTGTAAAGGCAATAAGGGATAAGGTTTGCGAGATAGCAGGCTGTGAATACGGCAAGGAATACAAAAAGGATGTTTCTATCCGCGTTATTACCGACCATATACGATCAGTGACATTTATGGCGGGCGACGGCGTGCTTCCGTCAAACGAGGGCAGGGGATACGTTATGCGAAGACTCCTCCGCCGCGCTGTCAGACACGGCAAGCTGCTCGGCATAAACGGGCTTTTCCTTAAAGACATAGTTAAGACTGTAGTTGACAATTCCAAGCACGAATACAACGAGCTTGAAGAAAAGTATGATTACATTGTGAAGCTGCTTTCAAAGGAAGAAGCTAACTTCAACCTTACTATCGACAGAGGTATGAAGATACTTGAAGGCTATATCGACGAACTTACACAGAAAAACGAAAAAGTTCTTGACGGTGAAGCCTGCTTCAAGCTTTCGGATACATATGGCTTCCCTATCGACCTTACAAGGGAGATACTCGAAGAAAAAGGCTTTGGCGTTGACGAGGAAGGCTACAACAAGGCCATGCAGGTCCAGCGTGAGACCGCACGTGCCGCAAGGGGCGACTCCAAGTATATGGGTGCTGACGAAACGGTATTCCATAAGATAGACAAGGAAGTTACTACACAGTTCACAGGTTATGACAGGTTTGAAGATGACGGCGTTATCGACTACCTTGCAAATGATGATGACCTTATAGAAAATGCAGGCTGCGGGGATATCGTATACATTGTGGCTAAAAAGACGCCCTTCTATGCAGAAAGCGGCGGTCAGGCAGCTGACACGGGTGTTATCACCACAGCAAGCGGCAAGGCAGAGGTGCTTGATGTACAGAAAGTCGTAGGCGGCAAATTCGCACACAAGGTCAGGATAACAGAGGGCGCAATCGCCCAGGGACAGCAGGCACACTTTGCAGTAGACAAGACGGCCAGGCTGTCAACTATGCGAAACCACTCCTGTGCCCACCTTTTACAGGCGGCGCTCAGAAAAGTTCTCGGTGACCATGTTCATCAGGCAGGTCAGCTTGTTGACAGGGACAGACTCAGATTTGACTTTTCACATTTCTCTGCTATGACAGAGGAAGAAATAGCCAAAGTTGAGTCTTTGGTAAACAAGTGGATATTCTCCTCCCTTGATATTAAAATGGAAGAAATGCCTATAGCTCAGGCACAGAAGCTCGGTGCTATGGCACTGTTCGGCGAAAAGTACGGCGAAGTAGTACGTGTAGTGACTATGGGCGACGGTGACGAAACAGCATCTATCGAATTCTGCGGCGGTACTCACCTTGATAACACATCAAAGATAGGGCTTTTCAAAATAGTTTCCGAAAGCTCAGTCGCAAGCGGCGTAAGAAGAATAGAAGCAGTAACAGGCTCAGCAATATTCAAGTTCCTGGAGGAAAATGTCAGCAGGCTGAAAGAAGCTGCAAGGATACTTAAAGTAAATAACCCGCTTGAAATCGTCACACGCGCCGAAGGCGTTATGTCACAGATAAAGGCACTTGAAAAAGAGCGTGACGAGCTTGCTTCACAGATAGCAGAGATAAGGGCAAAGGCTATGCTTGAAAATGCTGTAGAGGTAAACGGCATAAAGGTAGTTACAGCAATGATACAGAATATCAGGCCCGATGCTTTAAGAAAAATGGCAGACGAGGTAAAGGGCAACAACCCCGGTATGATACTTGTTATTGCAGGCGTTGACGGCGAAAAGGCAAATATCGTATGCGGCTGCGGCAAGGATACTTTAGCACGCGGCGCACACGCAGGCAAGATAGTCGGAAAAGTCGCTGCCATAACAGGCGGCAAGGGCGGCGGCAGACCGGAAAGCGCTATGGCCGGTGTAGGTGACCGTTTCAAGATAGACGAGGCACTTGACAAGGTAACTGAAATAATAAAAGAATTTGTCAAGTAAAATAATGCAAAGCAAAAACACCCGTGTGACAGGCCTCACACGGGTGTTACAGTCTGACGATAGAGCCAAATCTTTTAGGTGTTTTGCATCCGAAGGGGGTGCGGGGGCACTTGTCTACTGCGTAGACAGGGAAAGCCCCCCGAAATAGGGCGCGGACAGCCTTTGAGTTTTCACTTCATTTCGTGCGTATCACTAAAATAAGGTTTTCCAACAAGCAAAAACACCCGTGTGACAGGCCTCACACGGGTGTTATCTTTTTATTATCAGATATTGAACATTATCTGGTTAAGTACGCTTTCCAAATATTCCTGTCTGCCGCTTGTGAGTGAGTCTGTTACCTCGCCCTTTTCAAGAGCATACTTTTCAAGTTCTTCAAAGCCCACCTTGCCGTCAATGATATCCTTGCCGATACCTGTCTTCCAGGAAGCATATCTGTCATCAACAAACTTATCTATCCTTCCGTCCTCAATAAGCTTATACGCTGCCCTGAGTCCGAGTGCGAATGTATCCATACCGGCAATATAGCTGTAGAAGATATCGTCAAGTGTATATGAACCTCTCCTTGCCTTAGCATCAAAGTTCAGGCCGCCGTTTGTGAAGCCGCCTGCCTTGATGACTTCGTACATACAAAGTGTAGCATCATAAGCGTTTGTCGGGAACTGGTCTGTATCCCAGCCGAGCAGCGGATCGCCCTGGTTAGCATCGATCGAACCAAAGAAGCCGTTATCCCTTGCAACCCTGAGTTCATGCTGGAAAGTATGCTGTGCAAGTGTTGCGTGGTTTGCTTCGATATTCATTTTGAAATCCTTATCAAGGCCATACTTTCTAAGGAAGCCGATAACTGTGGCAGTATCAAAATCATACTGGTGCTTTGTAGGCTCCTTAGGCTTAGGCTCGATATAGAAATCGCCGTCATAGCCCTTGCTTCTTGCATAGTCAACTGCCATACGCATAAGCCTTGCCATATTGTCAAGTTCAAGCCCCATATTTGTGTTCAGCAGAGTTTCATAGCCCTCTCTGCCGCCCCAGAAAACATAGCCCTTGCCGCCGAGCTTTATAGTCGAATCAATAGCCTTCTTTATCTGTGCAGCAGCATAAGCGAAAACATCAGCCGAGGGTGATGTGCCTGCACCGTGCATATATCTCGGGTGGTCAAAGCACTTAGCTGTGCCCCAGAGCAGCTTCTTTGAAGGATCGGCCTTCATTTTATCTGCTACATAATCTATTATCTCGTCAAACTTTTCGTTAGTTTCCTTCAGCGAGCCGTACTCAGGAGAGATATCTCTGTCATGATAACAGAAATAGTCGATAGAAAGCTTATCCATTATCTCAAAAGCTGCATCTACCTTAGCCTTAGCCCTTTCCTCCGGGGAAGCCTTTCCCCATGTTTTATCTGTGGTACCCACGCCGAACATATCAGTACCGTCGCCGCCCATCGTATGCCACCATGAAAGTGCGAACTTGAGCTGTTCGCGCATTGTCTTACCGCCGATAACTTCTTCGGGGTTGTAATATTTGAAAGCAAGCGGGTTTGTGGACTGCGGGCCTTCGTACTTGATTTTCGGGATATTTGCAAAAAATTCTGCCATAAGAAAAACCTCCAAAACTCAATTTCGTAAAACGATTACAATATTATTTTACACCAAAAACGTCTACTTTGTCAACAGTTTAGCCTGAGTTTTTATATAAAATTTTTATGATTGTGCACAAAATTAAATCCCACAGGCACAGTCCATGCCTGCGGGATAGTTTTGCTTTTCATCAATATGTCTGCTGATAAGCAGCAACCCTGCTTGTATATTCGTCACAGCCATACTTTTCGATAAACTTTGTAACATTACTGTTGAGTGAAAGTTCATGCACGAGCAGCTGCATCTCAGGGCTTTCACCCCATACCCTCTGAACGAATGCAAATATATTAGCAAGCATCTGGCTGCCCTGGTTTGTATACATATTAACCCTGTTGATAATAGCATCAAATTCGGACTGGATAATAGCTATCTGCTCGTTCTTATCCCTTGCTTCGTTAGTTGTTCTTTCCATATATCTTGCAAGTGAAGCAAGTATCCAGTGCTGTATCCTCTTATCCTTTACTGAGATTATCCTTGCCTTTACAGCCTTGTCAACTTTCTTCCTCAGTTCCATGATATGCTCACTGAGAACCTGTCTGTTGGAGAAGCCTGCATTTATCTTTGTAACTATATCCTGGAGCATAGGCATAATGATATTTGACATTTTTTCTGTCATAAGCGAATTAACTATCATTTCAGCCGTAATGCTTGCAAGCTGGTTGATAAGTATATGCTTTTCATACTCACCTGCAAGCTGAGCAGCTTCCATGATCTGTGTAGTGGTATTGCCGACTACTATATCATTTACCTTATACTTATCAGCTATCTCGTTATATCTGCAATAATGCTCGTAGAATGATTCGTTTATTTCCTTCTTCTGAACGTACTGCGAGATAAGGAAAAGGTCAACAGGTGTACCGTTCTTTTCATAAAGCTGCATCATTTCCGACATATCTTCCCAGCCACGCCCCGTTACAAACTGCTTATCAACGCCGTCTGTAGGTACAACATAGAAATATTCGGGGTAAAAGTCAAGGTATGTGGTTATTGATGTATGTATACCGTGCGAGTATGCATATTCCTTCCAGATAGGATAGTCAGGCTCGATCTCTACCTTTTTAAGACGGTCAAGTGTTGCGATATCGAATTCCGTAACAGCGTCGTTATACTCAGGCGGGTTACCTGCTGTGGTAACTACCCATCCTTCAGGGATCTGGTCTTTACCAAAGATCTTATACTGCAAGAACTGGAGCATCATAGGTGCTATACCACGATCTACGCAGTTGATCTCGTCGAGGAAAAGTATACCCTCACGGATACCTGTTTCCTCCATTGTCTGGTAGATATTTGAAATGATTTCCGACATTGTCGTTTCAGAAACGGTAACGTCCTTACCAACGAAATTACGCTCTAATGTAATAGATTTACCTATTGCGGTCTCTCTTGTCTGGTGAGTCATAGCGTAGGAAACAAGGTTTATCTGCATATCCTGTGCGACCTGTTCCATAATAGCTGTTTTACCAAGACCGGGCGCACCGAGCAGAAAAACAGGGCGCTGTTTTTCGATACTGATAAGATACTCGCCGTACTCGTCCTTCATAAGATAGGATTTAATAGCGTTTTCGATCTGATCCTTTGCGGCTTTTATGTTCATAAATCTTCTCCTCACATAAAGAATTGCGGAAATAAACTCCTAACAATTATTATACACTATTAATAATTTGTTGTCAATATCTTAATTGTCTTTTGTCATCATGCACAAAGCGATACCCCGAAACTTTAACATTTTAAACAGAAAAAATCGGATCTTTGATTAGCGCAGCAGCGATATAGAAGCTTTTTAAGATTCACGCTTTGTGTTCGCTGCTGCTAAAAGAATAAATAATAAAGAATAATAAAGGTGTCCGCTTTGCGGACAGGTATTAAAAAAATCGCCGAAGGCGATACCTTCATTATTATTTCTTATTTATTCTTTCTTCTTTTATAACGCAAAGACACTTCTGCAAGATATAGCAGAAGTGTCGTATATAAAACTTCTATATTGCGCCTGCGCTTAGGGATCCGATTTTTAAAATCATTATTATCAGTGTGCTTCAACGTCCGAGAAGGAAAGACCTATCTGTGTACCCTGATATGTAGCGTTATAGGTATAGATAGTATCCTTAAAAGTCGCCGTATCGCCTGAAATATCGAACTTTCCGCCGAGGACTCTTGTTATGTAGATCTTCTGCGGCTCTGACGGGTAGTTAGGATCGTATATCTGCAATACATACTCGTTATGGTTTGCAGAATCCTGTATCATACCTATAGCATTTACCGCATGGACATCATCTATAACAGTTACAACGGGGATACCGCGGCTTAAATTCTCTTTAAGTCTTTCAAAGCCGTCACTTCCGCCTGTGAGGTTATATTCATCCTTACTGTCGTCCCACTGAAGCGCATTATAGTGGTAGAGTGCCTTCAGGAACTCAAGTTCATCCTTTGAATATGTCTTTTCGATATTTGCCTTGCCGTCGCCTGCAACGTCAAGCGCTAAGAACTCCACCTTGTTCCAGTCAAGTGTCTTATCGGCATCATACTCAATCACCTTCCAGCCTGCGTCCTCAGCTTCCTTTTTAAGTGCAGGCTCTACCTTCAGTACAGAACCGCTGCTTGAGTAATCAAGGTATTCCTTGACATCTGCGAACTTGCTGCCGAGTGCATTGAGTGCTATTTTGGAAAGCGGGGTATTTGAATTATATTCGTTGCCTATCTTTGTGCCATTAAGATCATAGCCGTCTGCGCTGACCTTATCCTTTGAGTCATCCTTTGGCTCTAAGCTTCCAAGCGACATTTTAAGATTTCCGAGGTACCAGTCCCTTGCAAGAACTGCCATGCCGAAGTCCATATTTCTTGTCGTAGTTGTTCTGAAGTTCTTGAACGCAAAGCCGTTCACGGTTGTCGAGAAATTGGTATCAAACAGCGAATAGCCCCTCAGATCGTCCTTTGTATCATTATAATTTACTATATCGTAGTTAAGGGTTGTTACTATCTGCTTATAAACATCATTCAGTGCATTTGCATCACTTGCGGTGAAATACTTGCCGCCTGTTTCACTTGCAAGTTCCTGAAGCCACTGTCTGTCAACGTCCTTGCCAAGACCTATTGTAAGAATGATTATATTCCTCTTTTTAGCAAGGTCAGCAAGCTCTGCTACAGTCTTTGGGTTAGTTTCGTCAGACTGACCGTCTGTAAGCATTACAAGTATATTCCTGTAAGAGCTGTCAGCATTCTGCGTAAACTCTCCGATACACCTTTCGATAGCCATCTGGCTGTAGGTGCCGTTAAAATCCTTCTGTGCAAGTGTTTCCTGCTTTATCCTTTCAAGTGCACTTGATGCCTCTGACACATTTGTTGTAAAAGGCACAAGGTTCATATAGGTAGCCGTATACTTGCTTATAAGTATCTCATACTTATCCTCAAACATACTGATAAGGTCATTTGCAAAATCAATACGCTTGAACTCTACATCATTTGCGGGGGTAGTAAAGCTGTCCTGAACAAATTCCTTTGAATACATTGAGCCTGAATCGTCAACAAGGAACGCTATCCTTGTTGTGGCTGTCTGGTTTGCAGTCTTTTCAACGCCTACAACGTATGTTGTAAAATTGCTGATATCAGCGGAAATAGTCTTGTTTTCCTTATCAACCACTGACGGCACCTTTGAATAGGTAAGCGTATTGTTATCAAAGCTCAGGACTGTAAGGTCTTCGTATTCATAGCCCATTGTTTCTATCTTGTCCGTATCAAGGTCAAAGGTTATCTTTGCATTCTTGAAGCCGTACTCGCTGTAAACATCATAAGGCTTGCTGACTATACTTCCGTTTACGGCAATGCCGAATATATCAAGCTCGTCAACCGTTGTATTGGCGACATTTGCGTTGCCGGTTACTTCAAGCGTTACCTGCCCGACTTTTCTTGTGATAGTCACTTCCTTATCCTTATCGTTTGAGCCGCTTTCACTGCTTGAATTACGCGGGTTCAGCCCTGCCATGATCTCATACCCGTCAAGCAGACCGTCATTATCGGTATCCTTATTAAGCGGATCGGTTCCTATTGCAAGCTCGTCGCCGTCGGTAATACCGTCACCGTCGGTATCCTCACTCTGTATATTTGTTTTCTCGGTCGATTCGGTCTTGTTATTCACTCCGTCGCCGTCCCAGTCGCCGTCGTCAGGAAAGTCAGGCTCACCGTTCAAGGTATTCGTATCAAGAAGCGCAACAGCGGTCCTTGCCCTTGCTATCCTGTCCTTTTCCCTTATCTGCCTTACCGTCACAAAGGAGGTCACAGCGCCCGCAACTATAACAACAGCCGCCGTTATATATATTATCCTCTTTCGCTTGGCTTTGGCAGCCATGTTCTCACTCAGCGTCTTGCTTCTCGGAATTTTGTTTTTTGCCATTTATCATTCACCCTTTTTAATTGTTGTTACCCATTACTGTAAGTATTGTATCATAAAGTTCTCCTGCTGCCGTATCGACATCAGTTTCCCCGTTGTATACACGTTTATTGAGTTCGTCAAACTTCTCCATAAATGCTGATGTTTCCGTATACGGGCTAAGAAGCTTTACACTCGGTGTATGCTTTTTGCGCATCTCGTCAGCTTCAAGCTGGATACCGTCTATCATATCATTTGCCGCAAGCACTTCAAGTGCACTCTTGCATACAGGCACGCCGTTTTCAAGTCCCCTTAGCTTTGTCATTTCCTCGCTGCACAGCAGGAAGCTTATAAACCTTGCGGCCTCCTGCGGATGCTCAGTGCTTTCGGATATACAGTAGAGCGAAGTCGGCTTTGCATACCAGCCGTAGACCGAAGCACCCTCCATAGCGGGGTAATCGGCGACAACTATTTCATTTCCCTTATCCCTGCATGGTGCCACATAGTATTCGGCATCGGAGATCCACATTACTGTTCCCGCCGCCTTACCGTCCTCAAAATCCTTCCTGTCGCGGTCATCTATAGGGACAGTCACGCCCTTATCTGTCATCTGCTTATAGAAATCGAACAGCACTGCCATATCTTCTTTTCCAAAGCCGACATTGCCCTGCTCGTCAAAAAACCGCTTGCCTGTTTTCTGTTCAGCATAAGCAATACAAAAATGCCACGAGGAACTTTTTGAAAGCCTGAGTATATATATCCCGTCCTTCTGCATTACATCAGCAGCGGCAAAATAATCTTCCCACGTTTCGGGTATCGGCAGGTTATACTTATCGAACAGGCTCTTGTTAAGGTACACCGTCTGTGCATTCATAGATATCGGTATACCGAGCAGCTTACCGTCAATAGTGCCGTATTCAAGCACATTACTGTCAAAGTTATTAAGGTCGATATATTCTTCAAGCTTTCTCAGGTCATAAAAGCTATAACCCTTGCCTGTATATTCATACAGCCAGTTGAAATTCATCTGCATGACATCCGCCTGTGTGCCGGATCCCATTTTAGTATCCATTCTGTCCTTGAAGCCAAGCCACTCAGCATATTCAGGGTATACCGATATATCATCATTCTGGCTTTCAAACACATCAATAGCTTCGGTGGTATAGTTATGCCTCACGTCCTTGCCCCACCATGAAAAGCCTATGCGTATCCTGCTGTTATGCTCATAGCTTTCAAGCCCAGTTTCCCCGCACGAGCCAAGGACTAAAGCAGACATCACAACAGCCGCAAGTTTCCTTTTTATTCCTTTCATCAGCTGCCGCCCTTCCTGTTTTCAGAACGGCGATACACCGTAAAGCAGCCGCCGCCCTTTTGCTTGGAGTTTCTTAGTGCCTCGTCAGCGTTATAGAGAAGCCCTTCGTAAGTGTCGCTCGAAAGCGGGTAAAGCGCCGCCCCGACACTCACAGCTATAGGAAATGCCCTTTCCTCGTCTGCATAGCTGTTTTTTAGGCTTTCGCAAAGCTCGGCGCATTTCTGTTCAAGGGTGTTTGCTGCTTTGAACAGGTCATAATCCGTCACATCAGCAAGTATCTCAAACTTATCCCCGCCAAGTCTGCCTATAACAGCATCCTCACCGAAAACACTCCTGATAAGCGAAGAAACGGTAACTATAGTTTCATCACCCGCTGCTCTTGAGATCTTATCATTTATATCCTTCAGGTTATCTATATCACACAGAACGAGCCCATAGCAGCTGCCAACGGGGCTGCTTTCAAGCTTATCTATCACCATGTCCTCAGTCGAAAATTTATTTACAAGCTGTGTAAGCCTGTCAACGCCCGTCTGCCCGCCTGTATAAAGCTGTGTAAGTGCCGAAACGGAAAGATGCCTTGTTATAAACACACACACCAGCACAGAAAGCACCGTCGCCGAAATACATATCACAATAAACACTGCGATAAGGCTTCTACGCTGGCTTATAAAGCTCGCCTTAGGCACTATACATATACTTCTGAAGCCGCTTGTTATTTCATCTGTTGACACATAGTAGCTTTCATTCTGTACAGTTATATTCTTCTTGCCGATTATCATTGAAAGCGGCTCATTATCCAAGCTTTCCCCTATCATACTGCTTTTTTCAGAATCGGCGCAGCAGATAATTACACCGTCCTCGTTGATAACAGCCGTTGTCGCTTCTGAAAAGCCAACAACGTCCTTCATACGGCGTTCAAGTTCTTTTGAATAGGAAGAAACCGTCATTACCGCATTATCATTAAGGCGTTTTACGAAATAGAGCTTTTCATAATTGCCGTTATAGCCCGTACCCCAGCCGTCGTTTGTGTCCTCGTTCAAAAATGAAGCAAGCCCGCTGTAAAGCTCACTGCCGAAAACATCTTTTGTGCTGTCGGTAATTATGCCCGCCGAGGAACCGTCGCTGTACGCTATACCGAAATCGGCATAAAAGTCATTAAGGCTTATTGACAAAAGCGTTTCACTGATATTGTCCTGCATTTTGATGACATCAGCCGAAGACATATCTTCAGTCGGGTAAAAATCGACAAGATTTTTATACCTGAAAAAGATCTCGCAGTCCCTTTCCGTACTGTCGAAAAAGTCAACGATTCTTTCCTTTAACGTCGAGCTTGAAAAAGATGTCAGACTTGAAATATTCTTATCCTTGCTTGCCGTCATCTGCGAATATATCATCAGAAACGCCGCAATAAGTGCTGCTATAAGAATACAGCTATAGGAAAGGATCAGTGCAAAGCGTATATTTTTTATATGTGAAGACGGTTTTGTTTTCATAGTATGATACCTCTGTCAGATTTATTTCAGGGTATATTCATCATTATTACATTATACCATAATTTGATTAATAATCATTAATTAAATAATGAATAAATGGGCGCAAACAAGTAAATAAACATAAAAACGCCCACGGGCTTTTTCCGTGGGCGATGATAATCAAAGGCGTAAGCCGGTATCCAGGCGGTGTTGCCCGGTATTATTTTGTCAGGCACCAGATCTCCCTTGCATAATCCTCTACAGCTCTGTCTGCGGAGAATATGCCTGCGCCTGCAATATTTGCAAGGCTCATCTGGTTCCATTTAAGAACATCCTTGTACCTTTCGCTTGCAAACTTCTGTGCCTTCTGATATGAATCAAAATCAGCAAGTGCCATATAAGGATCCTGTGTCTTGAGTGATGTTGCTATCTCGTTGAACTGCTGTCCGTTGATACCATGCTGTATCCTGTCGATAGCCGACTTTACAATTTGGTTGCTGTTATAAATGTTCATCGGGCTGTATCCGGCCTTAGCCGCATTTACTTCATCAACATTCATACCGAAGATGATGATATTGTCGTCGCCCACCTGTTCGTGTATCTCAACATTAGCGCCGTCAAGTGTACCGAGCGTTATAGCGCCGTTGATCATAAGCTTCATATTACCGGTTCCGCTTGCTTCTGTACCTGCAAGTGATATCTGTTCCGATATCTCAGCCGCAGGCATAAGCCTTTCGGAAAGTGATACGCAGTAATTCTCAAGGAAGATAACGCTCAGTTTCTCGTTGAGCTTCTTATCCTTCTTCAGTTCTTCGGAAATATTCCATATAAGCTTGATTATCTGCTTTGCCATATAATACCCGGGTGCAGCCTTAGCCGCAAAGATATATGTCTTAGGCACAAAATCAGCATTCGGGTTTTCTTTGAGGTAATTATACTCTGCTATTATATTGAGTGCATTGAGCTGCTGTCTTTTATACTCGTGAAGTCTTTTTACCTGAACATCAAAGATAGAATCGGTATTAAGGATCACACCGTACTCATTCTTGACATACTTTGCAAACTTTGTCTTATTTTCCTTCTTTATAGCTGCAAGGCGTTCAAGAACTTCCTTATCCTCGGAAAACAGCTGGAACTTTTTAAGCTCAGCCGCATCTTTAAGGAAGCCCCTGCCGATCTTTTCGATAAGAAGATCGGTGAGTCCCTGATTAGACTGCTGAAGCCATCTTCTGTATGCGATACCGTTTGTTACGTTTTTGAACTTTGTAGGTGTATCAAGATACTCGTCCTTGAAAGTTTCGTGCTTGATTATCTCGGAATGTATCTTGGCAACGCCGTTCACGCTATGGCACGCATGAACGCACAGTGTTGCCATTTTACACATATTATTCTCGATTATAGACATATGCGAAACCTTAGGCTCATCGTGGTATCTTTCCCACAAGTCCTTACAGTAACGTTCGTTTATCTCAACTATTATCGAGAATATTCTCGGCGTAACGCTTTTAAGCAGATTGCAGTCCCACTTTTCAAGTGCTTCGGGCATTACTGTATGGTTTGTATAGGCGAATGTATTCTGAACTATATGCCATGCCTTATCCCACGAATAGCCGCAGTCATCAAGCAGAACACGCATAAGCTCAGGAATAGCAAGTGTCGGGTGGGTATCGTTTATATGAATAGCCACCTTTTCATGCAGGTTATCAAGTGTGCCGTAGGTATTCATATGCTGGTTTACGATATCGCCTATCGAAGCTGCACACATAAAATACTGCTGCCTTAAACGAAGTGATTTACCCTCCTGATGATTATCGTTAGGATAGAGCACCTTTGTAATAGCCTGTGAAATTATATTCCTGCCAAGTGCCTTTGAATAATCGCCCTGATTGAACATTGACATATCAAAGCTCGGAACTTCAGCCTTCCACAGCCTTAATTTTGATACTGCCTTGCTGTCATAGCCCGATACGTACATATCATAAGGTATGGCAAGAACAGTTGTATAGTTTTCATGTGTTACGCAGTGGTACTGGTTATCCCAGTATTCTTTGAGCTCGCCGTCAAAATGCACTTCAACAGCCTTATCAGGGTAAGCCCTGAGCCATGAAGAACCGCCGGGGAGCCAGTTATCGGGAAGCTCTGTCTGCCAGCCTTCTTCAAGCTTCTGCTTGAAGATGCCGTATTCATAGCAGATAGAATAGCCCGTTGCATGATAACCTGTTGCCGCAAGACCGTCAAGGTAGCAGGCGGCAAGTCTTCCAAGACCGCCGTTGCCAAGACCTGCATCAGGTTCCTGCTCGTAGATCGAGTTTATGGAAATACCAAATTCCGCAAGCACCTGTGTTGCCTCGTCTATCATTTCCAGGTTATAAAGGCTCGTCTTGAGCGAACGCCCCATCAGGAATTCCATTGAAAGGTAGTATACCTTCTTCTTGCCCGCAGAATGTGTAGCCACGGTGAATTTACGTCTTTTATCCTTTAATATCCTGACCACTATGCTTGTAAGAGCACCGTAAACCTGCTTATCAGAAGCTTCCTTCGGTGTAGTCTGGTAATCGTTGTGCAAAACATCAACAAACTGCTCTTTAAGCTCCTTTGCTGTTATAGTTTTGCTTACTGCTTTTGCCATATAATAACCTCCCGTATATTCTGCCGGCAGTACATAAACTGCCGAAAGTTAGTGGAGCCCGCCGCATACGCGGGCAGTTTATGCAAAAATACATAGTATAAAATATATTATACACCAAAACCCATTTTGATACAACAAAAAACGTTTAATAAATAAATAAATGTAACAAATTTGCATTTGCCGGGTTTTTTCGTAAAGCAAGGGCATTATTCTTTAAAATTCCCCAAAACAGCGAAAAGAAACACACAAAAATCATACCGGGACAAAGCAGAAAATGTCAAGCAAGCGGATTAAATACATCTTGCGTTCTCGAAAAATTAACAAAATGTTTATAGTCCCGGAAATGATTTTATCACCTTTTCCCTGTATGCAAAAGCGATTTGCTGCAAATCAAGGCATTTGCACTTGAAAAAAACATTCTTATATGGTATAATGAATGCAGGCATTCATTATAATTTATTTTAATGCCCTTGCAGATCCGCAGATCAGAGATCTGCTCCCTGCATATCGGGCAATTATACCATAAACGCTTCGCTTATATAACGCATTCATTATTCTTTATGCTGACATTTCTGAAAGGATGGTAATAATATGAACGATTGTCTTTTTTGCAAAATAGTCAAAGGTGAGATCCCCTCCAAAAAGATATACGAAGATGAAAGCGTATATGTTTTTGAGGATATAGCCCCCACAGCGCCGGTACACTACCTTGTTATACCGAAAGAGCATATTTCAAAGCTTGACGAGGTAAACGCTTCAAACAGTGCCGTTATCGCGCACATCTACGAAGTGATAGCGCAGCTTGCCAGAGAAAAGGGACTTGACGACGGTTTCAGAGTGGTATCAAACTGCGGCGAAAGTGCGGGACAGAGTGTTTTCCACATTCACTTCCACCTTTTAGCGGGCAGACCTCTCACCTGGCCTGCGGGTTAAACCGCAGATGGTAAGAAAGGCTTTCTTTGCCCTTGCACCAATGCAGGTCGGGCTGCTGCTTGCATACCTTTTAAATGATACAGCTGTGCTGCCAATGCTGTTTATCCTTGGCGGCGCGGCTTTGTCAGCTATACCCGCAAAGCGCTTCAGGGGGTATATCCTGTTTTCTGCTGTATCCTTTGCCGCAGGCGTTATAATAAGCCTTTCCTACACAAATAACGTATATGACAAAACCATTGCCTTTGACGGGGAAAATGTCCTTGTCGAAGGCTTTGTTTATGACAAAAAAGAATACAGCGAAAACTCACACAGGATAGATATAAAAGGACGCATAAACGGTGAGGTCGATGCACTGATAAGCTTTTACATAACACCCGAACAATATAAAACCCTTACCTATGGCGACGGTATAGCTGTATTTGGCAAGGTAAACAGAATATCCGACAAGCTCGGCTTCGGGAACGAAAGCTTCAACAAGTCCAACTCGGTCTTTTTAAAAGGCGGCAAAGTGGAAAGATTGGAACTGACGGGCGAAAACTCTCACCCGGTATACAGCTTTGCCAAAAGACTGCGTGACTATGCATCAAAGACACTCAATGAATACGGCGGAAGCGGCGGACAGTATTTAAGTGCCATTCTATGCGGCGAACGCGGCATACTCGACGATACTGACCGTGAAGCCTTCTACAGGATAGGTATCGGGCATATCTTTGCCTTTTCAGGCACGCACGTTGCCATTATCCTCGGGCTGATGTCAGCCGTCCTTTCCATGTTCACGGGAAGAAGATGGGTACACTTTCTTTCCTCCGCACTGCTCGGCATCCTGCTTGTAATGTTCTCGGGGCTTTCCGTTTCGGCAATAAGGGCTGTAATAATGATGACATCATTACAGCTTTCAAAGCTTGCTAAACGCCCCGCTGATCCGCTCACCTCTCTTTCACTGGCATCTGCTGTACTGACGGTCATATCGCCTTATTGTATAGCATCATATTCCTACATCCTTACAATGGCAGGCTCGTTTGCGTGCAGTGTATACGCTGACCATTTAAGTGAACACATAAGCGTTTTCAAGGACAGGCCGCTTTCCCCTCACGAGCGCACGATCATTACCGTTTTCTCGGCTTCGGTCGTACTTTTCGGGATAAGTGCATTTATGTTCGGAGAGGTATCCGTTATCTCCCCTTTAAGCAACCTCCTGCTCGTACCTGTATGCACATTTTCAATGTCAGTATCTATCCTGGGGCTTATTCTTTCTCCTGTAAGCAGTCTTTTATCGGGATATATAATATGGCTGTCGGGGCTTTGTATGCGTGGGTGTGCACTTTTAAGCTCGCTTATCAGCCGTATACCTTTTACTAATATAAACGTATGGCACAGCGAAGTGCGGGCGGTTATAATCGCCCTTATCGCCGTACCATGTATTGCATGGTTTACAGTAAAACGCGGGCGCACACTGATAATTGCATACTGTGCCGCTATGGCAGGTATAATATCGGCTTCACTTATCACAAGGGTGATATACAGGGATAAGATATACCTTGCGGTTTTCTCCTACGGCGGGGCAAATGTGCTTATTTATGACGAGGACACCTCCCTTGCAGCCTTTACGGGAAGCGGCGGCAGTGCCGAGCTTTTTGACAGGCTTTCATTAATGCGGGGCGCTGACGGGGCACAGTACGCTCTTTGCAGCGAAAAAGCCGCCGGCAAGCTCAAAGCGTCTTATGGTGACCACCTGTTTGTAAACAGTTCTACCAGGTATTCTGATACACTTATATCCTGCAAACTGGGTGATGTCAGCCTTGATGAAAATAGAATAAATTATAAACTTGATACTTTTGGTGTTGTCATTTCACCTGAAATGGTGTATAATAAAATGGATGATGAAATGACGGATATATCACAGTACCCCGCCGAAATTGAACTTGACACAAAGACGGGTGAGCTTAAAGTAAGGAGGCTTGACTATGGCTTTGACTACAGCGGGTGAACTTAGCAAAAAAGGCTTTTCAAAACCCGATGTGCTCTACTTTTTCTATGGGCGTGATGTGGGATATATGGAAAGCACTGCAAAAAAACTGATAGACAAGCTTGTGCCGAACAATGCCAGGACACTCAACCTGCACAGGTTTGATGCAAAAGAACTTGATGTCGGGCAGTTTTGTGATGCAGTAATGGCTATACCTATGTTTGCGGCAAGGGTATGCGCCTTTATAACAGGCTTTAACGCTGATAAGCTGACAAAGGACGACACCGAAGCGCTAAAAGAGATACTATCCGATATTCCCGAAACGACAACAGTCGTTATCTGCTGTGACGGGGAAAACGTATTCCGCACGAAAAAGGCGCTTTCGGACAAAAACAAACGCTTTGCTGATTTCTGTGCAAAGGGCGGGACTGTCTGTGATTTTGCCTACAGGCGCGCAAACGATATGGGCAGGTATATCGTATCCGAGCTTTCCGCACAAGGCTTGCAGATATCTTCATATGATGCACAGTACCTTGCCAACCGCACACTCAGCGATACCTCGCTTATCGACAACGAAATAGAAAAGCTTGCCGCTTTTGCAGACGGCAGGCCTGTCACAAGGGAAATGATAGATGCACTTGTTTCCCCGAAGATAGAATCAGACGGCTTTTCACTTGCAATAAATATCCTTAAAGGAAATGCGCAGTTTGTGTTCAGGCGTATTGACGAGCTTACAGCACAGCAGTATGAAGCTGTCGAGATACTCGGCACCATATCCTATTCTATAATGGATATCTACCGGGCAAAGCTTGCAAGGTCATCAGGCAGGACTGCTGATGATGTCATGAAGGATTTTGCTTACCCCGCATACAAGAAATTCGCTGTTGAAAACGCATATTCAGACTGCGGCAGGATAAGCCTTGATAAAATAAGGCAGGTGCTTGACATTCTTTCAGACACCGACTTGCTTATAAAGACAAGGGGCTTTTCAAAGGGCGGGGATATCTTAGCACTTGAACAGAGTGCCGCAAAATGCCTTGCCATAAGGAACTGACAATGGAAAAACTCAAAATATCAATGCCGATAATAGTTGAAGGCAAATACGACAAAATAAAACTGTCATCTTTTATTGAGGGCGTTATTATCGTCACTGACGGCTTTTCGGTCTACGGCGATGAGGATCTTTGCCGGTATATAAGAAAATGTGCTGCCGAAACAGGCGTGATAATCCTTACCGATTCGGATGGCGCGGGTTTCCGCATACGCGGGTTTTTAAAGAACATCTGTAAGGACGGCAGGATAATAAATGTGTATATCCCTGATATCTCCGGCAAGGAAAAGCGTAAGGAAGTCCCTTCAAAAGAAGGAAAGCTGGGCGTTGAGGGGATAGATATAAAAACACTCCGTCAGGCATTTGAAAATGCAGGCGTTTTTGATGAGGCAAAAAAAAGCGGCGGGATAACCAAATCTGACCTCTACCTTGACGGGCTGACAGGCAGAAAGGACTCAAAGGACAGAAGAATGAAGCTTTATAAGATTCTGTCACTTCCCGCACGTACAACGCCGAACGGACTGCTTGAAGTGCTCAATGCAAGATTTACCAGGGAAGAATATAAAGAGCTTCTCAGCAGGCTCTGATATATAAAAAGGGGGCGTGATAAAAATATGATAATGTCATCTATCGGCTTTTTGTATTTTTTTCTGCCGCTGTTTATGGGACTGTATGCCGTTGTTTCAAAAAAGCACAGGGCAAAGCTTATTCTTTTGGGCGAGCTTGTATTTGTCGGGTGGGGATCTGTATTTGCGCTTATACCGCTTGTGTCATCAATGCTTCTTGCGTATCTGATCGGTATGATGACAGACAACCGCCGCAATAACAAGGCAGGGCAAAAGAAAATCCTTCTGGCGGCTGTATTCTCACAGCTTATAATAATCATACTTGCTGTACTTTCATCATTTGGTACACTTCCAAATGGAGTTGCAAGGGCGTTCCCGCCTGTAGGGGCGTTTGTGTATACGCTCAATTCAATGTCATACTGCCTTGATATCTATAAAGGCAAAAACAGGTGCGATCACAGGTTTACGCTTGTGGCGGCTTATGTCGGGTTCTTCCCTTGTATCACGGCAGGGCCGCTTCTAAGATATGATGATTTTTCCCCACAGCTTGAAGCCCCCGATATCACCGCCGATAAACTCAGCCGCGGCATATCTCTATACCTCAAAGGGCTTGCCGAAAGGTGTGTGCTCAGTCTTGGCGTCTTCCATATGTGGCAGCAGCTGACACAGCTGAATCTGGATGACGTTTCCGCAATAACCGCATGGCTCGGAATTATCGCTGCGGGAATGTATGTATACTTTGAATTTGCATCAATTTCGCATATGGCAAGGGGTATAAGCCTTATGCTCGGGATAGAACTGCCCATAAACTTTGACCACCCGTTTGCGGTAAGGAGTATGAACGAGCTTGTCAGGAAATTCAATGTATCCGTAACAGCATGGTTTACAGATTATGTTTACCGCCCGCTTACAGGCAATTCAGACAGCAGGGCAAGGACAGTCTGTGCGGCTGTCCTCACGGGTACTGCAATGGCACTGTGGTACGGGGCTAAGCTTCCGAAGCTGATATTCGGGGCATACATTGGTCTTGTTTGCGGTACGGAACTTATCCTGCACAAAAAGTCAGAAAAAAAGCTCGCATATATCCCCTCAATGATAATCACAATGGGGCTTTTTCACATAGGTCTTGTGCTGTTTATCTGTGATGATATAGTATATGCACTTAAATATATACCCGTGATGTTCGGCAAAAACGGTATGCTTATTGATAACCTTACACTTTATTTCTTCCAGAATTTCTTTGTGCTTATGCTTATCGGGGTGTTTATAACCTCGGGGCTTGCAAAGCATTTATATGAAAAACTTGAAAGATCACGCAGGACATTCCTGCCGTTTCTCCGGCCGCTTTCACAGCTTGTGCTGCTTGTCATAAGTACAGCATTTATGTCGGGTGCAAAGCAGGAATACCTCGGGCTGTTTTTCAACTAATAATATATACCACCTAAACAAAAGGAGGACTCTCACTATGGACATGATAAAAGGCTACACATGGGGGTTCTATTCGGGCAGCGGCAAGTTCAACACCCCCGAAGCTGAACACTCTATGGAATACCTTGCAAAGTTAGGGCTCAACTGGATATGCATACCTGTAAACTGTTTTCAGGAGGCCTTCTACTCACTTAATATTTTCTCCCTCTTTGGCAGAACGCAGAGCGATGAAGAAGTAAAATTTGCTATACGCAAAGCAAAGTCTTTAGGCCTGAAAGTCTGTTTAAAACCAATGGTAGACTGCCTTGACCGTTCCTGGCGTGCAAGGATAAACTTCCCGACGGAAACTGATGAATACTGGAGTAAATGGTTTGCTTCATACACAAGATTTATGCTCTGCTACGCTGCACTTGCGCAGGCCGAAGGTGTAGAGATGCTCTGCACAGGCTGCGAAATGGCAGGAATGGACTCACAGACAGAGCACTGCAAAAAGCTTATTGCAGATGTAAGACAGGTTTACAGCGGGACGATAATGCACAATATAAACCACGGCGACGAATTCCGCTTCCCGTGGCTTGAAGATGTTGATATTATCGGTATTTCCGCTTACTACCCCGTATCTGAAAAGGACGATAATTCTATAGACATCATGCGCAGAAAGTGGGCAGAGCACAGAGAACGTGTAAAAAAATGCAGCGAGCATTTTAACAGGCCTGTAATGTTTGCCGAGATAGGTGTGAGAAACGAACGCGGATGTACTATGTACCCGTGGGATTTCAAATACCGCCCCGACGCCCCGTTTGACGAACAGGAACAGGCAGATTTCTATCAAAGTGCTATGGAAGCTATGTGGGACGAGCCGTATTTCCGCGGATTTTTCTGGTGGGACTGGAAAGCAATTCTGCCGCCGCCGGAAAAGGCAGCACAAAACAAGGATTTTACTATCTACGGCAAAAAGGCCGAGGCAGTATTAAAAGAATGGTATCAAAAGAAGGACTGATTTTTTGAAAGCAAGACACACACCACTTACAGCCGCAGTGCTCTACGGCGGCTTTGATGAAGAAAGGGAAAAGACACTGCGAAAATGCGCCGACAGATGCGCCTACAAAGCTATAAAGGCAGACGCCGACAACGGCAGTGCCACAGTCAGCAGCATTTTTGCAGGGAAGCCCGACAACACCCTCACCCCGCTTTGTGATGAAGAATTTATCATAATAAACGGCGGCGGGGCAAACTCAGCAAGGCTTATTGATAAGCTTCGTGAAAACGGGCTTGTGATACCCCTCAAAGCGCTTGTCACCCTGCACAATCAGGAGTGGCAGCTCAATGATCTTATCACTGAGCTTAAAAACGAACACAGAGAACTTTCGGAAAGAGAGGGAAAAGCCATTTGAAAAAAAGTAAATACAAAGCGATATTCTATATAATCTTTTCGGCATTTTCCTTTGCGTTTATGTTTGCATTTGTGCGTATGTCGGGCGATCTTCCGACGTTTCAGAAGGTCTTTTTCAGAAACTTCGTGGCACTTATAATTGCAGTCTTCACCCTTATAAAAACAAAGACTCCCTTTAAAATAGAAGGCAGAAAAAACAACGCCGTGATATTTGTGCGTGCATTTGCGGGCACTGCGGGAATGATAGGCAACTTTTACGCCATTGATAAAATGGTGCTTTCGGACGCTTCAATGCTCAACAAGATGTCGCCGTTTTTTACAATAGTTTTCTCGTTTATTTTCCTTAAAGAAAAGCTTACCCCGTTTCAGGGGCTTACAGTCATCGGTGCGTTTATAGGTTCAATGTTCATCATTAAGCCAAGCTTTACAAATGTTGAGTTCTTCCCCGCGCTCATGGGGTTTTTAGGCGGAATGGGCGCAGGTCTTGCATATGCCTGTGTACGCTATCTCGGGCAGCATGGTGTTAAAAGCCCTGTGATCGTCACCTACTTTTCGGGCTTTTCCTGCCTTGTAACACTCCCCTACCTTATATTCGCAGGCAAACCAATGTCGGCTTCTCAGATTTTGTGCCTTATCGGTGCAGGCGCTGCGGCAGCGGGCGGGCAGTTTGGTATAACCGCCGCATACTCACACGCCCCGGCAAGGGAAATATCAGTCTACGATTATTCGCAGCTTATTTTCACAACACTTTTAGGCTTTATGATCTTTGGCGATATCCCAGACAGGTGGAGCTTTTTAGGGTATGTGATAATCGTAACAATGGCTGTGCTTGTATTCCTCTATAACAATGTATGGCATAATGATGATGAAAAACAAAAGGCATAAAAAAATGACCGCTGTCTTATATGAAACAGCGGTCTTTCTTTTTAGCCGACAGGATATGCAGCGACAACCTCTTTTTTATCATTAATAAAGCTTGCTTTCTTTAAAACACCGTTTTCAAGCTCAAAGGATAATTGCCCCTTATAGTTCTTGCCAAGTTGTTCAGAAACATAAACCTCAAATTCCTGTGCCGGATCGGGCTGTGTAGGATCAAATTCATATGCATCAAAAGTAACCATTTCAGCATTTGCTTCCTTATCAGCACAATATGCAGATGCAGCTGTGAAAGCCTGTTTCACATAGCTTTCGATAACCTCTTTACTAATTTCTTCATCCTGTTGCTGCTCTGAAACGCTTTCTTCAGCCTGTGCAGGTGTTTCATCAGACTGTGAGGAGTTTTCTTCGACCTGTGCAGCGCTGCTGCTTTCGTCCTTTGTTTTCTTCTTTGCTTCCGAGCTGCTGCTTTCATCACCGCAAGCTGCAAGTGCAGCAACAGCCACTACTGCGGCAAGCGCCGCTGAGATCAGTTTTTTCATCACTATATTCCCCCATATTTTACCGCCGCATTGCTGCGGCGGTATTATTGATTATTTAGATGCGATAAACCTCTTGAGTTCACCGACGCTCAGGCACTTTTCAACTGCAACGTCCATAGAGATCTTTCTCTCCTTAACAAGCTTGGCAAGTTCCTGGTCAAGTGTCTGCATTCCGAACTGCTTACCTGTCTGCATTGCCGAACCTATAAGGTGGACCTTATCGTCACGGATCATAGCCTTGATATTATCTGTTGCGTTAAGTATCTCGCAGCAAGCCACACGGCTTGTTCCGTCAAGTGTACGGCAGAGAGTCTGTGTACAGATACCAACAAGAACAGATGCAAGCTGTGTCCTGATCTGGTGCTGCTGGTGTGCAGGGAAAACGTCTATGATACGGTCAATAGTTGAAGCCGCATCCGTGGTATGAAGTGTAGACATAACAAGGTGGCCTGTTTCAGCGGCGGTAACAGCGGCTTCGATAGTTTCAAAGTCACGCATTTCGCCGACGAGAATGATATCAGGATCCTCACGGAGGGCTGCTCTTAATGCCATTGAAAAGCTCGGAACATCAGGGCCGATCTCTCTCTGGTTTACCATACATCTCTTATGCGCGTGCATATACTCGATAGGATCTTCAACAGTTATGATGTGAGCAGACTTATGTATATTTACATGGTCTATCATAGCTGCAAGGGTAGTAGATTTACCTGAACCGGTAGGGCCTGTTACAAGTACAAGACCACGGGGACGCATTGCGAATTCACCGAGTACAGGGGGCAGGTCAAGGTCTGCAAGTGTAGGTATATCGTTACGGAGAAGACGGATAGCTATAGCCGTATTGCCCCTCTGACGATATACGTTTACTCTGTGACGGAAACCTCTTGTAGATACGAATGTAAAGTCGGTATCTATATGATCCTTGATCTGCTGACGCTGCTTATCTGAACACATATCGTCACAGATCTGCTGTATTTCGATCTCTGTCATATCAGGGTAGCTTGAAAGCTTTCTCAAAGCACCGCCCTGTCTTACTATAGGTGGTATACCTACCGTAAAATGCAAGTCTGAACACCCGAGCGCACGGGATTCATCAAGTATTCTGTTGATATCAACTGCTGCCATAATTGTTTTCCTCCATTTATATATATTTTTATATATTATACAGCGTAAGTTACACGGACAAGCTCACCTATAGATGTCTTACCCTGCTGAACAAGTTCAGAAACATTGTCACGAAGCAGCAGCATTCCCTGCTTCTTTGCAAGTTCCTGTATCTCACCCGCCTTTGCACCGGAAGTAACAAGGTCAGTCATTTCAGGGGTATTGAGAAGTATCTCGTGGATAGCCGTTCTGCCCTTATAGCCGCTGTGACATTTCGGGCAGCCGTCCGGGTTTGCATCATATACCTGAATATGATGGTCTATACCCATAAGCTCGTCATCGCCGTCTGTAGACATTCTTGCGACTTTACAATCATCACAAAGCACCTTTGTAAGACGCTGAGCAACTATACCGATAAGCGACGTAGCGACCATGTATGCTTCAACGCCCATATCAACAAGTCTTGTAACGGTAGAAGCCGCATCATTTGTATGGAGTGTTGAAAGCACAAGGTGCCCCGTGATAGCCGCCCTGATAGCGATCGATGCAGTTTCAGCGTCACGCATCTCACCGACCATTATGATGTCAGGATCCTGACGGAGTATAGAACGCAGTGCCGCATCGAAGGTCATACCTGCTTTTTCATTGATCTGACACTGATTTATGTTGTCTATCTTCTTTTCTACAGGATCCTCGACTGTGATAACGTTGAGGTTAGGCTTGGCCTTTTCGCCGAGAGCCGCATAAAGTGTAGTAGATTTACCTGAACCGGTAGGACCTGTTACCAGAACAACGCCCTGCGGAACTTTAAGGCAGTCAAGGAAGCGCTTATAGTTATAGTCTGTCATACCAAGGTCCTGAATACGCCTTACCGAGCTGTCACCGGCAAGGATACGAAGTACGACTTTTTCACCGTATACCATAGGAAGATTGGATACACGCAGGTCAACTGTCGTGCCGTCAATGACCTGTGACATACGGCCGTCCTGCGGGATACGTTTTTCTGCGATATTCATACCGCTTAAGATCTTGAAACGTGTAACAAGCGCATTATGCAGTTGGCTTGAAAGTGTCATAAGCTCGACAAGGTCTGAGTTTACTCTTATTCTTATCTTTGTCTGTGTCTTGAACGGTTCAATGTGGATATCGGTAGCGTCCTGTCTGTAGGAGTTTTCAACTATTGCCGTAGCAAGCTTAACTATAGGTGCCGAGTCTATTCTGTCTGATGACAGATCTATCTCGGAAAGATCGATATCCTCTTCCTCTGCGAGTTCCTGCTCAGCTGCCTGAACAACGGCACTGGCCTGGCCTTCAGAATACATCTTACCGATCGCTTTATTTATAGCCGTCTTAGTTGCAAGGACAGGGTTTATGCTGCACCCTGTAAGAACTCTCAGGTCTTCAAATACATAGAAGTTGATAGGATCATTTGTTGCAACCGTAAGGCGCTTGCCCATTTTACTTACCGCAATAACGGTGTACTTCCTTGCCGTTGCCTCGGGTATCTTCTTGACAACATCAGGCAGAAGTGTGGTCGAATCAAGGTCACAGAAAGGAACATTGAGCCTTTCTGCCAGAACTTTGGCGAAGTCTATCTCAGAAATAAACTTCATTTCGGTGATCACATCACCGAAAAGCTTGCCCTTTGATTCCTTCTGTTTGGCAAGTACCTGCTGAAGCTGCTGCTCGGTTATCTTTCCCTGCTCAACAAGGTACTGTCCGATAGGTCCGTTTCTCATTAATTAAACTCCATTCCCGCAGCAAGAGATTTTGCGAAAGCCGTGAACGCTCACAGCTTCGGGACATTTGCTGCGTTATGTCCCTAAAATATTTGAAATACACTTGTAAATTATCAAAATATATGGTAAAATAAATATATCAAATAATTGGGGGGTTTTTACCTTGACGGAATTATTACCGTATTATATCGTTATTTACACCTTTGTTTTCCTGTTTGGTGTGAGTATCGGCAGCTTTCTGAACGTATGCATCTACAGGCTGCCAAAAGAGGAATCGCTGATAAAGCGCAATTCACACTGTATGTCCTGCGGTGAGGAAATAAAGCGCCGTGACCTTATCCCGATAGTCAGCTGGTGCCTGCTCAAAGGCAAATGCCGCAGCTGCGGCGCACCAATATCACCCCGCTATACCATAGTCGAAGCTTTAAACGGGCTGCTGTATCTGTTTGTTTTCATATACTTTGATGTTATGCAGTTCCCTCTGCACGCCATAATAGTATGCCTGCTTTTCTCAGCACTTGTAGTTGTATTCTTTATGGATCTTGACACGCAGCTTATATCAAACTATGTTGTGATATTTATCGCACTTCTTGCAGTGCTTGAATATTTCGTTTCCGACTATACATACATTTTCGACAACAATGGCATGACCTATGATAACATCTGGAAAAACCAGCTTGTCGGCGCATTTATTGTAAGCCTTCCGCTTTTGCTTATTGAGATACTCTCAAAAGGCAGGGCAATGGGCAGGGGTGATGTTTACCTTATGGCTGCAACAGGGCTTTTCCTCGGAATCAAGGGCGTTATCGTAGCATTTGCCATTGCACTTATAACGGGTTCCGTTGCGGGAATGATACAGAAACACAAAAACGGTGATTCAGTTTTCGCTTTCGGCCCGTGGCTTTCCCTTGGTTCAGCCATAGCCGCCATATGGGGGCAGCAGCTCGGAAACTTCTACCTGGCAAATATGACAGGCATATGGTCATAAAAAGTATTTATTCCCGACGCTTACCGCCGGGATTTTTTTCGCCTCTTACCCAAAAAATCCTCTTAGCCGCTTTATTTGGTTAAGGGGATTTTTTCGGCAGACAGACTGTTGAGCCTGTCTGCGAAAAAGATTTTATTAATCCTTAATTAATGTTGTGATATCAATATCACTGTTTTCAAGCTTGTAGGACGCAGGCATTGTATAGCCTTGCTCACCTTCAGGTTTTATACCGTCACTACCAGAGAATTCAATAGTAAGAGTAATATCTAAAGTCCCATTAGGTCCAATCGTAAGATAATTATAAATACTATCAGTCGAGGTAAACGTAAGCTTGTTTCCTACCAAACTCTTGTCATTATTAAGCTGCCAAGCATTTACATTATAATTTGTCGGTGTCTTACCCGTCATCTTAAATGGTAGCTGCATTTTAAATCTTTTGATTGTACTTGTGGTATTATTTTTAAGCTTTATCTGATAATTGATACAATTCCAAGTACTGCTTGTAATAACAGATGTTGCTGTTATATCGCTCGGTGGCTTAACTTTATAAAGTGCAATGAACTTGGTATCCGAGGTCACTTCATAGTTATCAATTGGTTTTGTAGGATCACCATCTACATACCAGTTATCAAAAACTTTGCCTGCGGGGGCAGTTGGAACGTCATTAGGAACAGTCGGGCCGCCTGCTTCGCCCTTCTTGCCGCCGTCAATGTACTTTTCAGGTTCAAACAGTGTAGTAGCGTCAGAATAGAAGCCTACCTTATACTTATTCCTGATATTAGCATAGAATACCGTATCCGACCATATCTCGGTATTATCAAGTGTACCGCCCGAAGAAGTAAGCCACTGATATGACTGCGTTGCCGGATCATAGCCGCTTGTTGGTGCGCCCGGATCGGAAGCATGGTAGCCTTCCTCTACACGGCCGCCTGTATAGGCATCTGTATTATCGGCATTCACAAACTTTACATTATGGCGGACTATCGAGGTATCCTCATTATAATAGATCGTAAAGACCATATCCTCCGTCGCCTGTATCTGTGCTATACCGTCTTTATCATAGTTCACACCGCCGCTGCGGTAGTAATAGCCTGTGTAGCCTGCTCTCGGCCATACGGGTGTAGGAACCGAAACAGCATCAAGATACTTGCCCGCATTTACCGGTCTTGCAGCGAGGATCTCACCTGCCTTGGGGAAGGAAGTATCTGTTGTATCATACTGGAAAGTATACGTGAACTTAACACTGTCATTTGTGCTCTTTACGCCGTAGAACACATAAGTGTACTTGTTGCTCGTATTGTAGAAGCTCTGAAGTTTTGCTGAAAGTGCCGAAGGCGCAGTTGCCTGCGGGTACTTTGTATAGTTGGCTTCAGTAGCAAAATCAAGGAAATCCCACACCTTATAAGAATCATCTTTGTCGATATTGATATTTGTAAGGTCAAACTTCCTGTTTGCTGTATACTCGGGATCAGCCGCTTCAACATAAGCATTGTTCTGAAATTCCATAGCATAGGATTCAACATCTACAAGCAGATCATACTTGAACTTATTTTCTTCAAGGAAAATATTAGTATGGTAGCTGTAAGGGCCGTAGACGTTATTGCCTATCGAACCTGCCTTAGCCTTTGTAAGGTCAAGGTAATCCTTACCGCCAAGATCTTTAAGGGTATAAACTGTACCCCTGCAATTCTTCCTGCTTGTTAATGTATCATTTGAGAAATCCGCAAACATCTCATCACGCAGGTGATTGTTATCAACGATTATGCATTCGGTGAACGGTGCACTGCACGCGCCGACCTTAAAGGTTTCGGAGGTGCCTATCGGTGATATCTGCGGAACACCCTCGTAATTTTTAAGCACGAGCATATCCGTTGCATATCTTGTTTTATCCTCGATATAGCCTATTATCGTTTCACCCGCTGTTTTTGTATTAACGGTATTGAGCGTCGTATTGTAAACCTGTCTGATAGGCCCCATAAGCTGAAGTATAGCGCCCATCATTACGGTAAGCAGTGCTATAACGACTACAAGTTCAACAAGGGTAAAACCTTTTTCATTTTTCTTATTCATCAAAGCTTACCCCCAATCACGGACCTGCTTTTGCAGCTTCATAGTCTTCAAAGTTATAGTAATTACCATTATAATAATAGATATTAACATAACCTGTAGGCTTATTTGTTGTAGGATCTATCTCGCAGAAGTTAGCAAGGTTTGATCTTGTAAGGATAAAGTTCGGGTAAGTGCCTACCGAGGTCGGATCCTCAAACATATTGGTATTTTCTTCCTGATATGCCCAGAGGTTTTCTACTGTATCAGGTGTGCGCTTTATCATCATACCGAATGATAAACAACCGTCAGCAACATTTATATCATATATTTCACGATTTATATTGTTGCCATTTGAATTAATAAGGGTTACTTTAGGATCATGAACTATCCACATATAGTCAATATTGGCTGACGAATAATTCCAAAGCTTTATCCAGTAGAAGCCGTCCTCTGGCTGAGGTTTTACTTCGTTGCTCTCAGGTTCAAAGAACCTCAGGCTGTAGCCCGCATCAACGTCCATATTATTGAGCTTTGCCTGAAATGCGTAAACTTCTTTGTTGGAAACCACATCACCGTTATCGAATTTAGCATCAAGCTGTATCTTATTACCTGCAAGGCCGCCCATGTTATTCTTGATAACACCGTTGGCACCAAGGCTGTCGAGGTTGTTGTACTGTTCCGAAACATTTGTCTGCTGCTGCATTTCACGGCCTGTATAAAGGCTCAGCTTGTTGCTGTTTATGGCGAAAAGTATCGCCGTAAACAGTGTAGCACAAGTCATACCGAACAGAGCGATCGCCACGATCATCTCAACAAGAGTCATTCCTTTTTCATTCTTTTTGAACTTTTTCATAGTACCGGAATCCTCCTCCCATTAATGATGATCGTATCTTAACAGCTGATATCCGAGCAGTGTGTCAGATCTTGCGCCCCTTGCGAAAGCGAGTACCGAGTTTTCAGATGGCATATTGTAAGAATAGTAAACGCTGTTAGCGCCAGGAACACCTGTATCATCAGCCTGATTAAGGAAGTGATCGCAGACAACAACACCGAGGTTTACAAGCATTATTTGCTTCTCTATCGGATTTGTTGCAGAATCCATATAGATCGTATTAGCAGGGAACGTAATGCCGTTTGTTGCAAGGAAGAACTTAGCTTCGGGAGCATAAACCGTGCAATCCCAGAAGGAGTTATTTGTTACCTTCCATGTGCAGTCATGTGTCAGAAGTACAACTATCTGTCCGTCAGGCGGGTTATAAGAGCCTGTGATATCATTCTTTGTAAGGTTGAGCTTGCCCTCTGCTGTCCAGCCCTGGATATCGCCCGACTTTGAAGCAAGCTTAGACGGGAACAGAGCCGCATAGGTATCATACGAAAGTATACCCGAGCTGCAGAAGCTATAGGTAGGCTTATCCCAGTTATCATCATGTGTGCTCTTGCCGTCTACCATTGTACCGCAGGAACCCGAAACGCCCGAGTCTGATACAAAGTAGCAGAATTTTTCCTTGTTTTCAGTCTTTTCACTCTCGTTATATACAACAAAGAGGAACGACATACTTGAATCACCCGCATCACTGAGGTCAGACTTCAGTCTTATAACAATATTCTTGTTCTTTACGTGAACAAGTATCTTAGGCGGACCGCCCGCAGCATTTTTAAGGTTCTGGATATCATTCTTTTCAAATGTGCAGCTGTCTGTTATTTCAACCACATACTTTGAAGTAACGCCGCCTACTGTAAGTGATACTTCCTTGCTTGTATTGAGGAAGCTTGTAAGTGTCTTTGTATTCTGGCTTGCGCCTGTAGCGTAGAACTTTTTGTAATCTTCCTTGATATGGCCGCTTATAACTGTATCATCAGACATCAGCATATCTTCCGGGAAGTAAACGTACTCATTAAGCGTTACAGGTATCTCAGGTCTTTCTCCCCTGCCGGTCTTGTTAATAGCAGCATGCGGGTGTGTAGTATTATTTGTAGTAGTTGCGCCGTTTGTTTTTGTACCCCAGCAGGTAACCGTACCTGTGATAGAGCCTGCAACATATACGTCGCCGTGTACGTTGAGCGAACCGCTTGTTACTTTAAGGTCACCTTCACAGTAGATATCGCCGTAAACCACAACGTGAGCACCGCCGCTGTTTACAACAAGATTACCGCCGCCGAGGTCAGACGGGCTATCCTTATAAACGTAGATATTACCAACAAAGTCCGAGCCGTTGCAGCCATTGCCGAAATTAAGGTTGCGGCAGTAAAGGTCAACATCGTATCTCTGGTTGTCAGCTGTATTTGTAGCTGTCTTTACGACATTGGGGATATCGCCCTCACTCTTGCCGACTACAGAGCCGACATGGAGCTTGTTTGTTACATTAACGGTGCCGCCGACATTCAGGTAGTTATAGCCGTCCTGACGGATCTGTGTAGACTTTACTCTGAAGTCGTTGCTTGTAACATTAAGGTTATTGGATATGATAACATACCCGCCGCCGCTTGGATCTGAAAGGCTGGGGTAAAGTGTCATCGTGGACTGAACTGTATTTTCAAAGTTACCGTACCATACACTCTTACCGTAGACCTCACAGTTATTTGTGAGCTTATTATTTCTGGATGCATCATTAGAGCTGCTTGAAATTGTCGCCATATCGCCGAGAACGTGCAGGTTATCAAAAGTTGTATCCTGTGTGCCCGCGATCTCTATCGCATTATCAAATGTGCATTTTTTCTTCGTAGTCGGTGTATAGATATACGCCGCAACAGTTTCTTCTTCCTTACCGAATTTTGCAGTTGCCGTTACCACGATTATCGACTGGTCAGAGGTATAGTTCTCGATCTTGATATCGCAGGTGCCCATTTTTCCTATCTCGCTGTTGTTTTTATATTCAAAATGCCCCGTAGCACCTGTTTTAGCGAGGTTCTGCAATTTCTTGATATTCTTTTCTACTTCCAGCTTTTCTGCTTCTGTAGCGCCAACGGCTAACTTTTCTTCCCTTTCGATCTGATTTACAAAGCTTTCAAGACAGGTAGAAGCTGTCATATAGGCCTGTTCAGACTGGAAGGTTTTGTAGGTTCGGTCTGAAGTAATATTTACAAATGATACAGCCGCGCCTACGAGGATCATCATGATCGTCATCACGCAAAGTACCGTCAGAAGTACGGCACCGCGTTCATTGCTTTTCTTTAGCAATCGCCTCTCCATAAAAACCACCTTTCTCAAAAATTTCAATTCATAGTGCTTACTTTATCAAAACCTGACCTGATAGTCGGTTTATCAACATATTAAATCCAAACTAAAAATTTTAATCAATATATAGCACTTTTCGGTGGTGGGTAAAAACCCGCCACCTACGAGCGAAATATTAACAAATTATTACTTATCTTCCTTAGCCTCGTCCTTCTTATCGTCATCGCCGCCGAGTGCTGCGGGCTTGGGAATCTCAGGAGCCATATAATACTTATATGTTATAGAGCCCTCGATCTCGCCGCTGTCAACGCCGACAAGCGACTTGCCTTCTTCGCCAAACTGTATGGCAACTTCCTGAAGTATGAACGACTTCTGGTTAGAAGTAAGAAGGTTATCTGCAAAATCGAACAGATCGCCGATATCGCATTTAAAGTCAGTATCTACATTGTAAACGCCGACTGTATACGCATTTGCAACAGTTCCCGCAAGTATATCCTGAGCCGCCGACTGATCTATGCCTGCATTCTGGATCGTCTTGGCCTGATAGTCAAGGAAGCTGTTTACCTGTACATCAGAGAAATCATAAGACGATATGGATTCAACCGAAAGATCCTGTATAGCGAATGTTGTATAGTCGATCTCTCTGTTATCTGTAAGGAGGATATCCTTGATAACATCAGCAACTTCATCCTTAGGTTCAAGCTTATAGAAATATTCATCAGAGTGTTCTACAGCATCATCATAAGCCTTCTGGAGTTCGTCCTTGAGGTTCTTCTCCTTCTCAACACGTTCCTCAAGCATAACAACTTCGTTATCCTTAGAGTCCCTTGTGTTGGAGGTCTCGTTCATTGTAGTAAAAGCAGGCTTGATTATAAGGAAAATACCTATCGCCCAAATGATAACTACAACAGCGCCTATAAGCAGTATCTTATCACGATATGTAAGTTTCATTATTTTTCTGCCTCCCCATTTTCTTCTGTCTTGTTTTCGTCCTCAGGTGCATTTGCGCTTATTGTAAGCGCTACATCGCCGAGGCTCCACCTCTCGGAATCATCATCTTCAAGGTTGTATTCACTCCAGTCTACCTTCGCAAGAAGCTTACCGTTTTTCTTAGTTTCATCCTCGATATCTTTTAGTTCTCTTATAAGTTCGGTAACGTCATCTCTGTCCTTAACGGAAACCTCACCAAGAGTAATAACGCCCGAATCAAGGCTGTACTGGAAGCTGGTATATTTTGAATCGTCAATCGCTTCAAACGCGCCGTCTATCTTTTCTTTAAGATCGGAAGTAAGCTTCTGCCATGAATCAAGGTCATTTCTTGCATTCATAACAGCCTGATCGTAAGCTATGATAGCATCTCTCTGGATCTTCAGCTTATCGTTATCGGCAAGCTTTTCGTTGAGTTCCGCTATTCTCGCATCGTCGTCCTCGATATCCTTTTCTATCGAAGAAGTCCTGAGTTTGACCACCGCTGTTATCGCACCGATAGCAACTATCGAAGCAAGGCCTATGATACCCGCTGTAACGAGCAGAGAGTTAAGGCTGCCTGAGCTGCCCTTACCCTGTATCTGGTCAACTTCGAGGAGGTTTATACGTTCTGTACCCTTATTCCTTCTGTAAAGAGCACCGATAGCATTGGCAAATACAGTAAACTCAAAGTTCTCATAGCCTGTTATCTGGGAAGGAACGCCTAAGACTGAGACCTGAGCCACAAGTCCGTCAAGGGCATCTACCACCTTGATATAGTCCTCAATAACGCCATAGAGGATAACATTTGAAAGACCGCTGCCGCCTCTTGCCTTATTGAACTGTTCCATTTTGAATATATTCTCATTAAGTGCTTCAAGAACATAATCAGGTGTACCGTAATCCTCCTCGGAGATAGGCACATATCTTGCGAATGCCATCTGTCCGTTCTCAAACAGTGTAAGACCTAAGAAGTTCTTGTCAAGCTGGCAAACAAGCAGCGGCATTTTGTCAATGTTTGTCTTGTCAGCAAGCACGATACGTGCAATAGAGTTACAGCCTATATTAACAGATTTAAGTGTAATGCCAAGAATGTTAAAGAACTTTCTGTAGCTCTCAACGACTGTACTCGGGCAGGCTGTTGCAAGCACCTTAACAGCGCCGGGATTTTCCTCGCCCGCTTCACCTACGATAGTGTATGAAATCGAGTAATCATCTGTGATACCCATTTCATGGCTCATGGTATTCTGTACCATTGTAAGGAACTGTGTACCCTTTGCCTTTGGAACTATAAGTTCCTTGAATACGATATTGCTCGATGTAAAGGTAACTACAGCATCCTTATCCATCATAGCTTCAGCTTTAAGGTTTGTAAGTACGAATTCAGCAAGGCCGGAAAGATTGAGCACCTCGCCGTTGAGGATATAATCCTCGTCATCAGGTATCGTAAGGGCAAGGGATTTTTCTATCCTTATCTTATTTGCAGTATTATCGCCCTTAACGATATTTATCTGCTTATCCGAAATATCAAATGACAGCATTTATTTCTTCACCTCATCAAATTATTTTACGAAATATCACCAAGACCACCATAGAGAAGCGGGAATATACCTGCAAGTACAAGACCTATCGCAAGGCCCATGATAATTATCATTGCAGGTTCCATAAGTCCCACAAGCTTCTGAACGGCAGCGTCTGCTTCTTCATTATAGAAAGCAGCAGTCTTTTCAAGGATCTCGTCAAGTGCACCGGACTCCTCACCGACATAGATTATCGAGCAGAACATACCGCTGAATATCTCAGTCTTTGTGATGGCAGCCGAAAGCGACTGGCCTTGTTTAACTTCATCGACCACCTGAATGAACATCTGGTCGATATAAGTATTGCCGAGGATCCTCGAAGATCTTTCAAGACATTCCACCATAGGGATACCGCTTGAATAAAGAGATGAAAGTGTCTGTGAAAATCTGCCCGTATATATAGTTACTATCAGCGGCCCGACCGCGGGCATCTTGATCTTGAACTTATCCCACTTTATCCTTACGCTCGGCACTTTAAGTGCATAGATTATTGCAATAACGATAACCACAAGCGCACCGATAAGTATGTACCACTTATCCTTGATAAAGTCAGATATTTTGAACAGCGCCTTTGAAATAGCCGGCATCTCGTCTTCCTCCATCATACCTGCGAATGTAGGCATTACGAAAGTAAACATGATGAGCACGATTGCAACTACCAGAACACCGAGCACGCAAGGGTAGATCATAGCGCCCTTGACCTTATTGTTGAGCTTATTGGAGTTATCGTAGTAATCGCTGAGCCTCTGCATAGTGGTGTCGAGCGTACCCGCCGACTCACCCGCATCGACCATTGAAATAAAGAAGTCAGGGAAGCTTCCCTCTCTGGCCTGCAAAGCTTCGGTAAAGGTAGAGCCTTTGTTTACGTCCTCGTAAACACCCTGCCAAGCCTCCTGCGGGCCTTTTTTCTCTTCCTGTTTGTAAAGGATATCAAGCGCTTTGACGATAGTAAGACCTGAGGTCATCATAGCCGCAAGCTGTCTGCAGCAGAAAGACATCTCTTTTGCATTGAACTTATGGATACCTTTCTTGCCGAAGCCGCCGCCCAGAGCCTCTGTATAGCTTACGCAATACCAGCCCTGTTCATGGATCCTGTCAAGTACCTCACTTGCACTTTCCGCCTCAAGTGTACCTTTTATAGTTTTACCCGAGGTATCCTTCGCAACATAGGCAAAATTTTTCATTTAATAGTTACACCTCCAACTGATGACGTGCCTGCCAAAAAGCCGCTGCACGCCACGGCAATTACCGTATGCTGCACATTCGTCTATTTACAAACACACTTTTTATCATTATACCATTTTTTGAAAATTTAATCAAGTTTTTCGTGAATTTTTTTGCAGGAAAATATAACGAAATGTCAGCCCCGTTTTTGTTACTTTCACCAATAAATAAAGCGAAATTAACAAAATAATTTGCATAAATTTATCAAATGTTAATATATTAAACGCTCAAGTACCATAAAATGTACCGTTTTCCTGTAAAAAGATTTTACAAAAACCGGATCAGATACCAAAGAACAGTTACCGGATACTAATACAGCATATACTATTCATCGTCCTCAGCTTCATCTTCATTATCCAAAGCCTTTGCTTTAAGAATAACAGGGTGCCTTTTTACATAAAGCATGAACGAGAACACATACGCCGCAAAGCACAGCCCGAGCTGGATACCGTTGCCGACAAGCACAGCCACCGTATATGGCAAGCCAAATCCTCCGGACACCTCGTCGCGGTAGGTCCTTGTCAGCCCCGTGCCGACGCCGTCACAAAGCCAGCTGAGCGGATAGTAAAGCCCGTTATAAAAAACCGTCATGGTCGCGCTTTCCTTAAATGATTCCCTGAATATCGCAGGCACAAAAGCCGCAAGCAGCAGTATAACAAGCACCACAAGGATATTTTCCCAGCTCCATTCCTCGTAAGCTGCGTGCTTTTTGCCGTCATCATAGAATATAAACACAAGTATCGCGGTCATAATAACAAACCCGATAACAGAGCCGACTATCGGATCGGTAAAAAACGCCTTTAGCCCCGAAACCGTCAGCTGACCTTTTTTGGTGGCGCCGTCACCGCTTGACGCGGGGATAAGCGTTGCTATGCACGGAAACAGCACCGCCCCGCAGAACATTCCGAACAGATCAAGCAGGAACAGAAGCCCCAGCCTTGCAAAGGTATACAGCATTGCCTTGAACGAATCCAATCAGACCACCTCTTTATTTACTCAATCTATTTGTGTATCAATACCCGAGTTCTTCGTTTACAAGAATTACCTTGATCCTGTTTTTATTCCGCTGCCAGCCCGTCACAACATACCCGCAGCATATCCTGCTGCCGCTTTTGCAGCCTGTACACATATTATCTGAATTCACGCCCGCACATTCGCCGATCTCTGCACATGGGGTATCAAGGCCGAGCCGCTTTGCATTTGCGGGGGCGCTGACACGTTTTACATAGCTGACCGCGGCATCAAGATCGGGCACTACTTTATTCCTGCCCGCGATTATTATCACCCGTTCAGGGCCAAACGTTATAGCTGCAACCCTGTTGCAGTTGCCGTCAACATTATAAAGTTCGCCCTTTTCAGTAACAGCATTTGAAGACGAAAGGTAAGTGTTGCAGAAAAAAGCCTTTCTGTACATCTCCCCGACCTCCTCGGGTGACGAAGCCTTTGCACGGTCAATAAAATCATACTTGCCGCTTCGCATAATATCCATAACACCGCTTTTTACAAGTGTCATCGATCCGCCGCAGGATATCTGCTCACCCTCCCTGAGCAGTTCGCTCACCAGCGAACAGACCTCCGCGCTGTTTTCACAGACAAATGCCTGCATATTGTTCTTTTCAAGCGCCTTTGCCGTCTTTTCAAGCTTTAGCCTGTAAGTTGCCCTTAGATTTTCATCCATAATTATCCTCCTGTTCTGAACGGAACCTTAACCCATATAATATCCTTTTGTGCAAAGCATGACCGGCAGCTTTGCTGTCTGAGTAAAACTCCCTGAGCAAAGCGAAGCTTTGTTCATACATCTTAACAGAGTTTTACGGTTTCGCGAAGCGAAATCGGCGACCTTGTCGCGTGAGTAAAACTCCCCGAGCAAAGCGAAGCTTTGTTCATACATCTTAACAGAGTTTTACGGTTTCGCGAAGCGAAATCGGCGACCTTGTCGTCGAAGTAAAACTCCCTGAGCAAAGCTTCGCTTTGCTCAGTCGCCGGTCGCGCCTTCAAACAGCTTTTCTACCATTTCTTTAAGGCCTTTGTTTTCAGGTAATGACAATTCCTCGTCACGCTCTAAAACAATATTCGCGCAATGCTGTGCCTGCTTTAAGACCTCTATATCCTCCGACATATCCGCGATCTTCATTTTCGGCAATCCATGCTGCCGGGAACCAAAAAAATCGCCCGGTCCTCTCAGCTTCAGATCCTCCTCCGATATAGCAAAGCCGTCTGATGTCTTTGCAAGTATTTTAAGCCGCCTGTGACTTTCCTCGCTGTTGTTGTCGGTTATAAGTATGCAGTAGGATTGATGCTCCCCTCTGCCCACACGCCCCCTGAGCTGATGAAGCTGAGAAAGCCCGAAGCGGTCAGCGTTCTCTATTACCATACAGGTGGAATTAGGGACATCCACACCTACCTCGACAACAGTTGTCGATACAAGTATCTGCGTTCTGCCTTCTTTGAAATCACGCATTACCTTTTCTTTTTTATCCGGGGCAAGCTGTCCGTGAAGTGTACCTATCTTATAATCACGAAACGCCCCTTCGCCAAGTTCTTTTGAATAGCGCCTGACACTTGTCAGTTCGCTTTCACTTTCGTCAATAGCCGGGCATACAAAATATGCCTGCCTGCCCTCATCAAGCTGTTTTTTTACAAAGCCGAACGCCCGTTCCCTTAGCTTCCCTGTCACGGCATAGGTCTCTACCTTTTTTCTGCCCTTTGGAAGTTCATTGAGGACAGACAGATCAAGATCCCCGTATATCATAAGCGCAAGCGTCCTCGGTATAGGCGTAGCAGACATTACAAGCTTATGCGGGTTCTCCCCCTTTCCCGAAAGCATCGCCCTTTGTTCAACGCCGAAGCGGTGCTGTTCGTCTGTTATCACAAGCCCGAGCCGTCTGAAGCTTACCGCCTTCTGCACAAGTGCGTGTGTGCCGACAATGACATCATACCCGCCGTTTGCGATCTCCTCGTGCATAAGGGCTTTCTTCTTCTGTGTAAGGCTTCCTGTAAGGAGAGCACATTTAACGCCTATCGGCGTCAGAAATTTATCCAAAGTATCAAAATGCTGTGACGCGAGTATTTCAGTTGGTGCCATAAGTGCTGTCTGAAAGCCGTTTCTGTAAGCAAAAAACGCCGCACCCGCCGCAACTGCCGTTTTGCCCGAGCCGACATCACCCTGTACAAGCCTGTTCATAGGGCTTTGCTTACACATATCGGCAACAGCTTCGGATATTGCCCGCTTCTGCGCCGAAGTCAGTTCAAACGGGAGAGAACTGTAATAATCAGAGATATCCTTATACTCCATCACACAGCCCGACTGTTCTCTCGTTCTTCGCCTTATCATTTTCATTCCGAGGGAAAGTGTGAGAAGTTCGTCAAACACAAGCCTGCTCTTTGCCATTTCACAGGTATGCATATCCTTCGGGAAGTGAATATTTTCAAGTGCAAACGGCAATGCACAAAGCTTATACTGTGACATTATCCACTTAGGAAGCGGCTCGTATATCTCACCGCCGAGTGAAGTAAGTGCATTCCTTACCGCCTGTCTTAACTGAAACTGCGTAAGCCCATCTGTCAGGTGATACACAGGCTCAACGCTTTCCCCGCTTGAAAGGTCAAGTATCAGGGGTGAGCTTATCTCTTTTCTTATCAAATTTCCAGTTACCTTGCCGTAAAGGCAGTATTCCTGCCCTGTCCTGAGCATTTCAAAGCCGTAACGGTTATTATATATGATAAGTGTTATGTCACTTTCCCCGTCGGTAAGAATCGCCTTGAAAATTGACATTCCCTTTCTTACAAAGGCTTCGGGCAGTTTTTTGACAAGTTCTGCCCTTATAACACAAGGCTCGTTGTCAGGTGCCTGCGCTATCGGCACAGGTGAAGAAAAATCAATATACCGCCTCGGAAAATTATAGAGGAGATCCTGCACAGTAAAAATATCAAGCTTGTTATAAAGCTCACCCTTTTTGGGACCTACGCCTTTCAAATATGTTATAGGCTTTTCGAGTTCCTTCACTGCGCGCACCTCCTTTATATATTTATATAATAGTATACCATATTAATTATAACACATCAATGCCAAAAATGCAACCCTGCCGCGCAGAGCATATTGCATTTGTGACGAAGCTCTGGTATAATACGTCTATATTAGTGAAAGCGCTTTTAAAGTGAGGAAACAGCTATGACGGAAAAAGAGATAAAAAAGCTTCTTAAAGAGAGGTCACAGCAGGCTATACGTGAAACAGAAAAGTCTTTCGGCAGGTATCTTCACAGCATAGGCATGAACATTCTGGCAAACGAGGAGGACGTACAGGAAGTTCTTAATGATGTCTATACAGCAATATGGAACAACATTCCCCCAAATGATCCCGAAAGCCTGAAAGCATACCTTGCAAGGCTTGTGAAGAACTGCTCACTGGATATGCTGAGAAAGCGGAATGCCGACAAGCGCGGAAAAGGCGAATATGCCCTTGCGCTTGACGAACTTGCCGAGTGCCTGCGCTCGCCCGACAGTCCCGAGGACGAAGCGGAAAGCACATTGTTAAAGGAAACGATAGTACGTTTTCTTGATACCCGCAAGCGTGACGAGCGAGTGATGTTCGTAAAACGGTACTGGTATTTTTACAGCATAAGCGAGATAGCTTTACAGATGAAAAAGAGCGAGAGCAATGTAAAGACCACCCTTATGCGCCTGCGTAATGCTCTGAAGGAGAAGCTTGAAAAGGAGGGCTTTGACATATGAACGAAAAAAACATCATAAGTGCTTTAAACAGCTTGGACGACAGATTCCTGCTTGAAGCCTCGCCCGTATCGGGCAGAGGGATACACCTGAGCAAAAAAGCCGCCGCATTGCTTATCGCAGCAGCTGTCCATCATTTCAGGATAGGAAAGAGCGTTACACAGCTTTATACAGGCGATATAAGCGAAAGTGATATTGACAAGCTTTCATCCACAACAGAAGCATGGCGGGGAAGTATCATAAATGAGACCTTTAAAGATGTTGACTTTACGGTTGACTGTGTCACACACGATTTGTACACAGACCACATCTGGATAACCGCCGCACGTACTGACGGCGGAAAATTTGAATGTAAGGACGGCGAGGTCTATTTTATACCGCTTGAATTCTCCCACTATGGCAACATTGAGGGCGCAAGGGCATATGATCCTGTACAGGAAGGCGTTTACTACAATAACAGCCATGTAATATTCGGAACAGCAGAGCAGGACGGCACACTTTCCATAATGCTTGACCTTGATGCCTTTGACGAGCCGCTTGAAAACGTCTTTGCGGGTTTTGGTGACATAATAAGGATACGTGATCCTTATTCCGGCGGCACAGACAGCGCAATACTTGAAAAGCAGCGGGAAACAACGCCCTTCCCGCAGGATGATGACGCAAATGATATTGTACCTCTCTGTTACGCTGATATTCTTATAAGACTTGATAAAGACGACACAAGGTTTGATGCCTGCAAGGAAAAGTACGAAAACTGGCTGAACGAATACAGGAATTTATACACCTCACAGTCAAGTGAGGTACTAAGCGGTGAACTGCTTTTAAAGACCGACAGAGTAACAAACAGCAGCATTGTGAAAGTATCGGAAGGTGAAAGATCAGTAATGCTTTCGGCAACAGGGCTTGAAGCGCAGCTTCCGTATGAAGTATTTGAGCAGATAGAAGGACTTGAGTACGACAGCACACTTAACGTAAACGACTATTACACAAACGCCCATGTGGTATTCACCTACAAAGACGGCACAAGCGAAGTAATAAGCGACGGCAAAGCATCAGGCGCAAACGGTGAGGAAATAGAAATAAGCGTTATAAGTGTAGTACGCAACACCCTTACAGGGGAAAAGAGTATGCACATATCGCTGCACTTTGACAGACCGGTTGACTCTGAAGAAGTATCCAGGATATCCGTAAACGGCACCGACATAATAAAGCTTTGACAGGCATAAAAAACCGGGGAGACTCCTCCCCGGTTTTGGTTTTTATCAGAACTCCACACTTCTCGGTGCTGCTGTGAAGGAGGAAAATACCGCCCTGCCGTTTTTAAAATACAGTACCTCGGTATTATCATCATCTGCCGAATACATACCCTTTAGCTCAGGATATGCATCAAGCATATGCACCTTTGCTTCACGCCTGTCATCACGCACAAGCTCGCCGCTGACTCTCAGCCATACGCCGTCTTTAAATGCACATATTTCAGCCTTTGGGTTTGCCTGAAGCTGTTTTGAAACGTCCTTTGATTTTCCCGTCTGTATATACAGCCTGCCCTCAAAGACCTCTGCCGTTCCGAAAGGCCTTACCCGCGGCTGATCGCCATCAGCCGTAGCAAGGAAGTATGTCCCTGCTGATTTTAAGAATTCAACTATTTCCTGCATTATTATGCCCCTTTCAAAAACTATTCGTTTATCCTTATATCGTCCTTGCAGTTTATCACTTTGAGAATGCCGTTCTTACTGCCAAGGCCAAAGCCTTCCCTTGTCCTGAATTCAAGGATCAGTTCGGATTCTGAAACGGTGACATTGCCGTCGCCATCACAGTCGCCGATGCCGGATATACTTGCACCCTCACAATAATAATCCATTGTGGTATGGCTTACATCTATACCGACATTGCCGCCTCTTGTTCCCAGGCAGTTGATATTCCTGCCGCGCAGTTTTGTTACCATCTTTCCGTTATTGAAGCTGATATAGCCTTCGCCGCCGCTTATTGAACCAACGCCGCAGATCGACATACCTGTAAGCGTTTCCGTAAGCGATATGTTTTCTATGGTTATATTTGTATTGCCCATATCAGAACCTACACCCACGCAGTTTGCAGATGATATCTCGATCGTAACTGCACAGTCGCTGAGTGTTATATTGCTTGTACCCTCGTGTATGCCTACACCCACGCAGGCACCGCCCGAACAGTTTATCTGTGTATTGCCCGAAAGTATGCGTATCGCCGTATTATCTTCGTTCATACCGCCGCCGATACCTACCGAGTTATCGCCGTTCGATTCGATGATAAGGTGCCCCGTGATAAGAATATTTATATTGCCGGGACTCTGATGTCTGTCAGTACCGATAGCATAGGAACTTGCAAGCTCGGAAACTATCTTAAGCGAACCGTCGCCTGTCAGAGTCAGATCGGCAGTCTTAGGAACATAGATACCCTTTGACCTTAGTTCATTGCGGCCTTCAAGGTTGATAGTCACCTTGCTCTTATCGCCGAGTGCGATTATAGGGTTATCCTTATCGGTCATAAACATAGCGCCGCGCAGGTTTATCCTTGTTTCAAGGCCGTCCTTTACAATAATGCCCATATTGCAGGCATTATGCCCGTCACCCTCGATAGTTACCTGTGGTGTTTCTATAAATATCACGGTATAATGATCTGATGTCAGTTTTATAAGGTCTACTGTTTCACAGTTCTTCGGGTGGTATATCTTATCAATATTTGCCGAATACTCAAGGTTTATCTTCAGTATTTCATCTCTGAGAGCATCAGAGATCTCATACAGCATAAACGGCTTCGGCTTTGATACATAAAACCCTTGTATAAGGTCAGAGCCAAGTCCTATCATAGTCTTTAGCTCGCTGTATGTTTCAACACCCTCTGCAAGTGCCTGATATCCGTTATCGTGTACAAATTCGATTATAGACGAAACAAGCTTCTGCATTTTCAGGTTGTTTTCTATCCCTGCTATAAGCTGTCTGTCTATCTTTACATACTGCGGTGAGTAGCGCAGCAGATTTGATGTATTTGAATACCCCGTACCATAGTCGTCTATAGCAAGTTCCATATTAGCCTGCGCTATTCTGTTCTTGACTATTGCAAGGCCTTCATCACTTATTTCCGACTGCTCGGTAAGCTCTATCACGACCTTTTCAAGCAGTTCACCGTAATCCGCCACAAGTGTCGCCCAGTCGTCATCAGTGAGAATATGTGCCGATATTGAATTGACAAACAGTTTCTTTGATGAAAACTGCTGCTGATTTTCACTGATCAGCTTGAGGGCATTGAAGAAAGTCGCCTTTTCAATATCATAAAGCCTGTCATATTTCTCTGCTATATCAAGTATCTCAAGCGGGTACATTTCTATACCGCCGCCGCTTCGCATAAGTATTTCATATGCCACTATCTCGCCTGTATGCGCCGAGATTATCGGCTGGAAATGGTAGCGGAACAGATTAGAATCAAGCAGTGTTGTAAACTGCTGCACACGTGCAAATTCATTTTTCTGGTCTTCATATCGCTCAACACTGTAGTTAAGTATCGTGCCCCTGCCCTTAGACTGTGCTTCAAACAGTGTGAACTGGGCAGTGTTCATTCGCTGCATGGGCGAAGACAGTTCTGCCGAACAGCCCGCAGTAAAGGTGACACAAAAACCGGCACTGTTGTCAGGGACCGTCAGTTCATAACCCTCCACGATCCTGCGAAGATCGGTAAGATACTGCACCTCACCGCCGGAGAAGGCAGGAATATACAGCCAGAGCCTTCCGTTTTTAAGTGAGCATACCATAGCTTCCTTCGGAACAGACGTCATTATAACTGCGAGAAGTTCATAGATATCCCTGTCCGAAAGTGCCTTTTTCCCTTTTTTATCTTCAAGCTGCAAAAGCGCAAGAAGCGAAGGCGCGGTATTTTCCGTCATAGCGGTTATCAGCTGATTTACAGTACAAAGTGAAAGTGCCTCACCCTGCGGCTGCTTCTTTTCATAGATAAGCCCAAGCGCTGTAGCACTGTCGCTGTGAAGACTCCTGACTGCAAGGTGTGCATTGTCATCGCCCCTGATATGACTGATAAGCTTCAAAGCGCTTTCATACGACGGCTTGCCCTCAAAGCCGAGCATACGGTAGGCGTTCTTGTCAAGCTCGTAATCGTGCCTGTCTATAAAGAATGCATATCTGCCGACACTTTCAGCTATTTCCTCAAGTTCTTCCCATGCGAGCCCAAAATATTTTTTCCATAGTATCGAGTCTTTTCCAAACATACTCGTAACCCCTCTTAATGCAAAAACAAATTGCTATATAGAAGCATTATAACATTTTTTATTAAAATAGTCAATAATTACAGGAAATTCTAACTGTATTTTTGACATTTTGTATAAAACAATAAAATGCTTTTAGTCTATATGCCTTACCGCAAACGATTAAGGTACAAAAACCGTACAGTTGTTTCTTTGCACATTGACAAAGTGGAAAAATAGGGTTATAATTAAGGCAACATATGCAAAAAGGAGTTCGTTTTAATGGATATTCGCAGTTTTCAGCCAATAGAACGTGCCGAAATCGGCACAACGGTAAACAGGCCGGTCCTTGTATTATCAGTTACAGATGTTTACAAAAACGGCAAGCAGTCTTACGTCAAAATATCAATGCGTGACGGGTTTTCGGAATTTACGGTAAATATGTTCAAGACATCAAAAGCCGAACTTGCCGGCAAGGGTGTCATCAAATATGCGGTATGTGATGTTTTTATTGATGTGACGGATTACAAAGGCTCAAAAAGTATGCTTGTGCAGGATATCTTCCCAACAAAAGCCGAGGGGATAAGTGCAGATGATTTTGTAAAGCTTCCGCCGGTAGACAGAGAACTTATGTTTAACGAGATAACAGACATTTTAAATTCTGCGGCAGACGATATGAACGGTGAATTCACACCGCTTTCCGCACTTGCAGTAAAGCTGTTAAGCGACAACAAGGAAAGCTTTATGTCATCATCAGCGGCGGTGAGTGTTCACCATAACTTTCTCGGCGGACTTATATACCACACCTACAGAATGGTAAAAGCTGCCGACAAGATAAGCGATGTTTACACAAACCTTGACAGGGAACTCCTTGTAAGTGCCGCCGCAATACATGATATAGGCAAGCTGTGGGAGTATGAAACACACCGTCTTGGTGATGCCGATTACACCCCTACGGGCATACTGTTCGGCCATGCATTCATGGGAGCATCACTGGTAAAAAGCAAAGGCGGTGAGAAGCCATATCACCCCGAAAAGGTAAAGCTTCTGCGGCATATGATACTTTCGCATCACGGAGCGCTTGAATGGGGGGCTGTAGTGCTGCCTGCCATTCCCGAAGCATTTGCTTTGCATTACATAGACAACCTTGATGCAAAGCTGAATATAGTTGAAACCGCCTATGAAACAATGGACAACGGAACAGTTTCCGCAAACAAACCCTTTGGCCTTGACGGGAGAGTTTACAAACCGAAATACTGATAAACAAAAATTGACTGCCGTCTTATGCAAATTGCAGGACGGCAGGCTTTTTTTACTTTATCATCTCAATAACCCCTTTATCCATCTCATGCACAGTTTCACACAGCACCTCAATATCCTCTGCCGAGTGCGAGCAGATAAGTATCGTCTTGCCCTGCTCTTTGTAGGAAAGCAAGTATTCACGCATCTCCTTGACACCGTCCTTGTCAAGCCCGTTGAATGGCTCGTCAAGTATCAGTATTTTCGGGTTTTCCATTATCGCCTGCGCAAGTCCTAACCTTTGACGCATTCCAAGAGAATACTTGCGAACGTGCCTGCGTAAATCGGGATCAAGCCCGACTTGTTTCATACTTTCTCTGACCTGTTCTTTGCCGATTTTATTCTTTAACCCTGCAAGGAGTTTCAGATTCTTGTATCCCGAGTAGTAAGGGATAAATCCGGGCGTTTCAATGATAATTCCCATATCATCGGGAAAGTCAACGTCCTTGCCGACACGCTTGCCGTCAACTGCTATTTCGCCGCTTGTGGGCTTTACAAAACCGCATATGCACTTCATAAGCATAGTTTTACCGCTGCCGTTTCTTCCGATAAGACCGTGAATTTTGCCTTCTTCAAAGGTAACGTTTATATGCTTTAGAATGTCGGTTTTTGTCAAAGTCAGGTTTACGTCATTTACTTCAATAATATTCATTTTGCCACCTCACATTGCTATCTCTGACACATTATCATAATTGAATTTCTTTATGGCTATCAGGCAGAATGCAGTCAGCCCGACGATCATAGTACAAAGATAAAAAATCGAAAACTCCATAGTTACAACAGGCTGCCTAAAATACTTTGTGTAGTGCAGCCATATTATGCTGTTTGCCATCGGCATAGACCACATCAGGTTTGTTTTGATAGAGCAAAGCGCTGTGCCTATGGAAATAATAGCCGCACAAGCCACAAAGCCTGCGGTCTTTTTCTTGACGATTGAAAAAGACAAAAGTATCAGACCTAAGATAAGCAGATAGGCAAAAACAAGTAGATAACTCCTTACCGCTGCACTGTATATCGAAAGTTGGTTGTATAAGTTTTCCGGCAAAAGCTGAACACCGAAATTACCTGCCTTGTCGGGAAACATTATCTTGTACTGCGTGGCAACCTTGCTCCAATCATCAGACCAATTACTGCGCCCGAGCATAGGAACAACAGCGCCCAAAAAGATAACAGCAAGATATGATGCCGCCATAAAAACGAGCTTTATCATCTGCCCGACTATCCAGTTTAAACGCCCAACACGCATTATGTAAAATACGGTATTCGTATCTATCTTCGGGAAGTCTGCGATCAGAGTCAGAAAAACAAGCGGCAGTATCAGCATAATTGCGCCCGAATTTGCTATTGCAATAAACGGCTCTAAGGTGTTAAGCTGCTCGCCCATTTCTTCTGCATTTTTGAGAAGGGGCTCAATTGCAAAGCTGTAGATAAATATTAACAGCACAGCGAGGATTATCATTCGGGCATCATTTACCCACTTGATATACTCCGTTTTTGCGGTGGTAAGGCATTGGCGTAAATTCAGTCGTCCGAACATATCACACACCTCTATCCTTGCGAAGGTTCATTATCAGCGAAAACAGCACTATCACACCAACAACAAGCACGCTGTTGAATATCACGATTCTCTGAGTGCTTGCGTTCCACTCGGTGATAAATGCAAGCTGACGGGCGCTGTCGGGCTGAAAGTCAAACAGCTTTTGCGCAAGCTCGTTATCCTCCGTTTCCCACGCTTTTAGGACAAGCTTATTTATTGCTGTATTCCAGATATACACCATTAAAAACGGCACGCAGGTGATAAGGTACGGATTGCGTGAAAAAGAGCTGATTAGAAACGCAGGCAGGGTGGTAACTGCCCCGTAGATAAAGGCACTGAGCAGCATTTTAAGCACCTCGACTGTCTGACTGTCGGGGTGCATTTCACAGTAAAATTCATCAAGCTCGTAACTGTTTATATTCGGGAAAAATCCGTAGACCACAAGCCCATATAACGCATACCCGAGCATAGCCGCAAGCCCTCCGCCGATAAGCACTGAGAGGAACTTTGACAGGTAATAGCGCAGGCAGCCCGTGCGTGATATGGTAAAGCGCATAAGCCCGCTGTTGCGCTCGGCACAGAATGACACCATAAACGGGAACGCAACGATTATCGGCAGGAACATTGTGATATATCCGCCGAGGCCGTTTTGGAACACGTTTACCGAGGCAAATTGCGTATCACTTTCGATAAACTCACGCTTAAAAGAGAAGAACGATTCAAAGACCGAATAGCTTCGGTCAGTCGTCAGCTCGTGGTAGGTGGGGGCGGTAAAGCAGAGAACTGCTGTTAAAAGCACAGCGCCGAGAAAGCCGATGTTTATTATGGTTTTGTTCAGGTCTTGCCTAAGGGAATTAAGTAGTTTCATTTTATTTTACCAATCCATAATGGTTTTCGTATATCATACTTTCGCCGCTGACAGCGTCTATATAAAGCTGCATTTTAGCAAAATGGTCCATACCAAAATTGTACTCATCATTATGTTTATATTCATCTATTACAAATACCCACATAGGCTTAAACACGGTCTTATCAGGTTCCTGATTAGTTATGCAGACATATTTTAATTCACAGCCTGTAACTTTGTATGCAGTATATGGTGCTATAGCCTCTGATGCAAGCTTTTCTGCATCACTTAGTGGTATGATTTCCTTGGCAGGTGTCTTGCTCAGTATTTTAAAATAACAGGGGTTTGATACTATACTTAGCCTATCCTTTTCATATATTTCAATATTCAAAGCACTTCCCCTGAAAAAATCATTATCTATATCAGGGTTCCAAACATCATCTACCAAAACTCCATCAATTAAATGGCTGTATTTAAGCAGATATGCATAGCTGTTTCTTTGAGGAAAATATACGACACCTATATCCGTCAGAACAGGCTTTTCATATAAAAACTGCGAAATATCTTCAGCTACCTTTTTATTTGCAAATTCCACTGCGTCTTTCAGTGCATACTCCTGACCGTTGATATCATAGACTTCATTTTCATAATCATCATCGGGCTTATATCTCTTTATTACCTTCGGTCTTATTCTTTCGTTTTCCTCCTCGTCTGATGAAAAGGGTTCGGAAATGTCTATACTGTTATCAATTTTTTGGGCATTAAAAGTATCATTATAGTAATAATGGATCAGAGTATCGTTCTTTTCATATCTGCCATACGCTTCAACACCATTATCCTTGTCATAAAGTATCTCTCCGTTTTGAATATCCACTCCATACACCTTTTTTCCGAAATCGGCAACTTTTTTCTTTAGCTCGTCAGGAGTAAGTGTATCGTCCTCACCTGTCCAGCCGATCTCAATTTCTTCATACACAGTATCAAAATCGGTGTTTTTTACCTCGCAGTCAAATTTAAGATTATCGTATTCCCCGAATTTATAATTCTTTAATTCGGCTGTTATTTCCTCTGCATTACGAACAACTATTTCTTTATCCTTATTATTTAGCAGCAGATATCCTACAATAACAATAGCCATAATAATAAAGATAATAAATACAATTTTTACTGCTTTTTTCATTTTATTCCGTTCCTTCTCTCGCTTTGGTTTAAGGGGGATTATTTAACTCTCACATTTCAAAGTATAAATAACACCCTTCCAATACATTCAACCTGAAAAACAGGTAAAATGTGAGAAGTGTATTATATTTTTGTATGCTTTCACAAATTAAGTCGTTCGGTTTTGTTGACTGTTCACAAATAATCAGGGATACTCAACAGGCAAGTCGCACTCCCCCATAAACTCGCTGTCGCCAAAATCATAAAAGACATAGGGGATATTCATGACCTTTCCGCTTACAGCGTCAACACTTATTATGCCGTTTACGCCTTTGCTGTCGGTGTAGTATATATTCCACTGAGGGGTGTATTTAAAGCTGTTGTCACCTGCACGTTCATAAGGGGTATATTCAAGCTGTGCATATTTTGCTGTTACAGTTTTAAGCATTGCACCGTATTTTTCCTCCGCTTTGTTTACGGCAGTGTCAAAGTCCATGATGTCACTCACGCCTGTTTCTTTTTTGTCACAGACAAGTGCGCCGCGTATATCTATCCCCGATATTTCATCTGTAGTATGAAAAGATACGTGTGTCACCGGGTATTTATCCTGTGATGCACTGCTGCAAAACCTGTCGTTGTTAATATATGAACTTCTGAGCAAAAAGCCGTCATATTTAAGAGCATATGCAATATCCACATACAAAAGCCTGCCTGTATCCGAAACTATCCTTTTACAGTATACAGGTACCGCTTCAAGGTCTGAACCGATAAGTGACAAAAGGCTCTCAACAGCAGCCCCGCCTCTTGATGCAAGGTCACTAAGTTTTGCACTCACGCCTTCAAGTATTATTTCCGTCCTTTCAAACGAGGGAAGGTAGAGAAACTCATCATAACCTGTTTCGGTGTCGGAATACATAGCAGTATACTCACCCTTGTATAAAGACATCGCCCCCGTTGAAGAAAGCTGTGCAAAATATTCCCTTTCCTCACAAAACCAGTTAGCTGCTTTTACGGCGATCGTTTTATCATGGTCATATATATCTTCACCGCTGTAATCGAGGTCGTCATTGAATACGCCCCTGCCCCATATATCCGGGCCGAAGAAAAATTCCACAGCACTTTGCAAAGCATAAGTATCAACATTTGCCACAGCCGCTTCATACTCAAATGCACCCGAAACAGTCGGGATAAAAAAATCATCAGCGTATTTAAGCCCTGTCTGTTCACAAACGCCTGTGTTTTTATCAGAACTTACTTCTTCAGAACAGGCAGGCAGTGAAAAAGCGATCAGCAGTGCAGAGAATACGCAAAAAAGTCTTTTCATTTGTATCACCCAAATAATCATCAGTTATCAGCAGGCAGGTCTACCGTTACATCAGGCCACTCATCTCCGAAGTCAGAATGTCCAAGCACTATATTCTTTATATCCCCGCTTACTGCATCAACGCTTATTATGCCGTTTACTTCCTTACTGTCGGTGTAGTACAGGTTCCATACAGGGGTGTATTTAAAGCTGTTGTCGCCCGTACGCTCAGTCGGGGTGTATTCAAGCTGTGCATATTTAAGCGTGAGCGCTTTTACAAACGATTCGTACTTTTCTTCGGCTTTTCTTATAGCGCCTTCGCAGTCGATAATATCAAGCTTGCTGCCCTGTGTGATATTTGTCACAAGTGCACCGCGCTGCCATATGCCCATAATATCATCGACTGTGTAGAAATAAACGTGCGTTACGGGAAATCTGTTCATTCCGGGCCCATGATCGCCTGCAAACCTGTCGTTGTACACAAATGAATCCCGGAAAACGCAGTTGTCTGTTCTGAGGTTATAAGAAATATCAATATAAAGAAGATCACCCTGAGCTGACACAAACATCTTGCAAAACAGCGGCACTGCCTTTAAGTCAGAACCCATAAGCGGCAAAACGCCCTCTATAAATGACTTGCCTTTTTCGGCAAGGTCTGCAAGCCTTGCACTGTTTCCTTTAAGTGTAACATCTGTATGGGAAAATGCAGGGAAATAAACTATTCTGTCAAGTATCTGCTCAACATCATTGTACATTTCGGAATATTCCCCTTTATAAAGCTGAAGTTCGCCGTCGCCGTAAAAAACGGAATTATACAGCTTTTCCTTATAAAACCAGTTTCCGCCCGCAAGTGATAATTCAGCATCCTGCTGTGTAAGGTCAGTATACTCCCCCCTGCCCCACAGTCCTTCACCAAAGAAGTATTCGTCTATCGTCTGTAGGGCTTCAACATCAACACTTGCCACATCTGCTGTATACTCACAGGCAGGCACATCAGGCGGCAGAGTAAAATCATCATCAAGCTTGAAATCCGTTTCCATGACCTTCGGCAGGTCTGTTTCTGAGCCCTCACCCTCCGAGCAGGCAGGCAGTACGATCATCACAAAAGCACACAAAAAACAAAACACCTTTTTCATAAAAACACCTCAGTCATTTTATCTTATGTCAGGTCATTCCGGGTTCGTTCTCTATTAACCCCACTTCACCCGAAACCGCATTTACCGATATCCTCACTTCGCCGCTTTTGCCGATCCCGTAAAAAGCCCAGAAGGGTGTGAGCGTTAAGAGTTCAAGGTCCCCCTCTATGGGAATATATTCAAGCCGGGAATACAAAAGCGTTATATCACGCGTTTTTGTACCAAGCTTTTTGCCCGCCGCTTCAAGGGCATCAGAACACGCAATGACAGCTTTTTCTTCCTTTTCCTTTATACTTGTCATCAAAGGCCCCGCCTGAAGCAATGTAAACCTCCCATTGCCTGCGGCGCTGACTCTTATCTGCTGACGGGGAACAGTCATATCGTCACCATAGTCAACAATCGTCGAGCCGCCTATAACGATATCCTCTGCTTTTTGCGAAAAGTAAAAGGTAACAGACACAGCCCTTTCGTCCTGCGTTTTTGAAATGCTTGCTTTAAGCGGCGTAAACTGAACATCAGTGCCCATATTGTTTATACACCCCTGTACAAAGTGTAAAGTTTCGTCACAAAGCTCGCTCAGTGTATAAAGCTCACCGTCAAGAACAACATCTGTGCTTAAAAAAGCACTTTCGTATATATAATCACCCTGTGATATCTCGTCATCACCCGCAAGTTCATTTTCAAGCCCCATATCATAAAAATAAAAGCTGTTTATTTCTACGCCCACATCTCTGTTCTGGTCATGGCTGAGCCACATATAAAAACCGATATCCTCCGCTTCCGAGTCATAATCCCCCCGCAAATATGCCCCGTCACCGAAAACATGGTCAACAAACGGTCCAAGCTGATCTTTTTTGAACCTCACAGCTTCGCAGGTGTATTCATAGCCTTTTACGACAGGCGGGATATAAAAATCCTCCCCGTATTCAAAGCCGCATTCATCATTTTCAGGCAAAGGCAAAGACATACTGCTCTGCCCTTCTGAAGAACACGAAGAAAAAAATAGCAGTGATGAGATCAGTGCCGCAAGCACGGTGTGTTTTTTCATATTTTTCTCCTATGTGTTTATATTCTGTACAAGCGTCTGCCCTGTAGCCGCATCAATGCAGATAAGGATATCCTCCCCCTTGTCAGTAGCGGCATATGCCGCCCAGTAGGGATAGAACCTGTAAGTATCCCCGTTTTTCTCACGCGGGGTGTATTCAAGTGAAATATGCTTTAGTGTTATATGCGAAGCCGAGGAATAAAGTTCACCGGATGCCGATTTAAGTGCATCTTCACAGCTTAGTATATCGGCGTCACCGCAGGCAGTCAGATCCCTGTAAAGCCCGCCGCCCGAACAGGTGACGCTTGGTATTTTATCTATGTCAAGCACAGTCGCTTCAAAGGCCGGACATGGTGCAGTTTCATCATCACCGTCTGTCCTTACACTGCGCAGTCTGCCAAAGCCTGTATCTGCCGCAAATGTAAAGTCAGCACCTTTTTTTCCGCTGTCACCAAGTGTAAGTATACGCGCACTGACAGGGGTTATCCCTATATCACTTCCAAGCAGTTCAAGCATATCGCTTATCTGCGCGCCTGCCGCCTGTGAAAGCTCGGAAAGAAAATATGTACCCGACGGTGTATCAAGTTCTGTAGTATCAAAGCTGTCGGCATAAACGGTTTCGCCCGCGGTAATGCTTTCATCATCGGCTATGCCGTCATAGATATCGCCATTTGTATAATAGAATGTGCCGTTTTTATTAAGCGTGATATTATGCTCTCCGTCATATGTGTACCAGCTTGTATATAAATCATTTTGCTCGGTGCAGGTCTGGTCATAGCCCTTGCCTCGATATGCGCCTGAGCCGAAAACAAGGTCGGTAAGTTCTCCAAGCTTTGAAAAATCAGCCTCAAACCCCTTCACCTCGATCACCTGCCCCGCAGGTGTGGGCGGGATGACAAGCCCGTCAGAATACTCAAACATCACCCGCCCCGCCGCCGTGTTGCCGCGGCTTTCAGGTACAGCTGATGACTTGCAGGAAGAAAGCACAAGCATTGAAATAATAATACAAATAATCCTTTTCATACTTATCACCTCAATCGGCATAAACGGGGGCTTTGAAGATCTCCCCGGTCTGTGCGTTCACATACATAACACCGCAGTTGTCTTCATCATCTCTGTAATAGACCGCCCAGAAAGGCGATAGTACCTCCTGCCCGCCGTCACGGGAAGTCGGGGTGTATTCAAGCTCGGCATATTCAAGTGTCATATGCCCGGCATAGCTGCCCGCTTTTTTATCAAGCAGTTCAAGCATATCATCAAGTCCTTTGATCTCAAGCCTTCTGCCTTTCTTTATATCTTTTATAAGTCCGTTCCATACAGTGCAGGCAGCCATCTGTATCTTGCCGTCATCAAAAAGTGATACAATGTAAAACGGGCATATCCCGTATGGATCATCAGGCATTATGTTCTTAGCGGGTATATCATCAAGCTCGTCGCAGAGGTTACATCTTGTCGGCTGACCGTCTGCTACTGTACTGAAAAATATTTCGGCACATTCTGTATCATCACTGTGCCACTTAAACTTTTTGGCATATACAGCACGCACATCAAGCTCGGGGCTTATGCTGCGCACTATCGGCAAAAGCGCCTGATATGCCTGTGCCTCGGCTTCCCTGACCGAAATATCACCGCTTGGGAAGCTTATCATCTGCCTGTCAAATTCGGGTGCAAAGACTATACCGCTTGGCGTGTTCCAGTCACCTTCACCGTGTGCTTCATAAAAGCTGCTGTCAGACACCAGAAAAGAGCCGTTTTTTCCTAACTGGGCTTGCTTCTCCTCAGCAAAGTTATCCCATTCCATTATCGGTAAGAATTCTCCGCTTTCATCAGGCAGGTCAATCTTCACACCGCGGGCGTATTCACCCTCACCGAAATAGATGTCCACTATCTCTCTGAGGTCATTTTCCGAAGCAGCTGTAAAAGAACAGGTGTATTCGTAAACATCATTTACAGGCGGCAGGAAAAACCCCTCACCGTAAACAAAGCTGTTTTCCGTTTTGAGAGCATCTAATGAAGCCCCCGAAGAACCTTTCCCGTTTTCACATGAGCAAAGCAGCAATGCTGCGATAAGCGGGAATAATACTACCGATTTTTTCATAATATCGCCTTCCTTTCGGGATAATTATATAATCTTCCCTAAGGTAAGTGTCAATAGCTTGCGTTTATTTTCGGCAGATAACACAAAAAATGCCCCGTGTTTTTGTTTCCATAAATAAAGACGACCGACACGTGCCGAATGTGTCAGCGCAGATCATTATTTGTACACTTAAACAAATCATCGGTTTGATTTTTGTAAATCTGCACAAACAAAAAAGCGGAGATGCACTCCGCTTTTTATCAGAATATCCCGAACTCGCTTGATGCAAGCCATACAAGTGCGCTGCACTCGCCGTCTGTAAGGTCATCATAGGCTTTTATATATTCTTCAAGCTGCGCCGAATCTGTCATATCCTTGCAGTTATCAAGAATATCCTGCCAATGCCTGCCTACAAAATCATTGTCCTCCCTGATTATATACGCTTCACTGACGTTGTATATCTGACCGGGGTAGCTTTCGGCAACAGAGCCGTCCCATGTTATATAGATATAATCTCCGGGGCTTATGCTGTCATCTTTAGCAAGTATATCTTCACCTACAGCAAACCCTGCAAGTTCGTAGCCGTCGCTGAAAGCATAGAAATAACCGCGTTCTTTATCATAATCTGCTATCTCAAAGCCGTGTGTGATAAGCGTGGGCACTCCCGCAAGCTGTATTATCTCGGAAGCGTTTGCCTTATCAACTGTCATAACACTTCCGCCGTCCAATGATAACTTGATACCCTCGCCGTCTTGCTCTCGCATAAAGGTTATATTTGTGACCTTGACCTGTTTCCCGCATACGGTTATATCCGCAGGGGCTTTGAAAACGACCTCGCCAAAAAGCCCGCTTTGCCTGCACCTTTCGGCTTCATCATTTGAAAACGCCCTGTTTTCGGCAGTTGAGAGTATATCATAATGCTTGTTGTCAAGTGCCTGATAAATAAATTTCAAAAGTGTATCACTGTCATAAAGCCTGACACTTCTGCCGTCAAGCATGAATTCAAGCTCGTATTCGGGGTTATTGTCACGGTAGGGCGGATCATACCACTTTTTGAAAACCTCTGTCTGTTCAATAAGCTGCTGGACGCTCCACGCATTGCCGTCTGATGTCATTCCGAGAAGCCCTTGGTTTTTTCCCCTGTCCTCTATCGGGAAGCACACCCTTTTCCCCGACTGTTCGGGATAGATACAGAAATTGTAATACTTTTCCTCTAACACCGCAGGTGTGACTTCACTCTGCTGATACTGCTTTGTGGTGTCTGCAAGTGCAATGAGCTCCTTTGCCTTGACAAGTGTCTGTGTGTCCACCCTGCCGACAAATCCGATATCTTCGATCATGACAAGGTCATCATCACCGCTTTTATACATTTCAAGGAAGCTGCCGCCGTATGGGTGGGGTGTATAGTAATTATGAAAAACCGCCGTAAACGCCGAACCGTCCTCTGTAATAAAAAACGCTTCTATGCCGTCATAATCGCCCTGCTCCCCGAGGGCTGCCGTAGCAGAATATATCACTTTGTCTGTATCAAACAAAGGCTCTGTCATAACAGGGGTGTCGGGATCATCAGGGGTGTCTGGCGTGCTGCTGTCTATGATCAGCACAGAGTTTGTGTCTTTCTCACCGCCGAAGCCTTCACGGGTGTTTGCAAAATGCATAGCAGCCGGCACGCCGATAACGACAGCACCCGCAGCAAGTCCCGCTGCGATCTTCAGCCCGAACGCCGTTTTCACAGCGCCGCCCTTTGCAAGTGCCGCTGCCGAGGTATCGTCAAAGCTAAGACCTACCACTGCCCCAAGCGGCACGGCACAAAGTGTCTTGCCGCCCGTGAAGCTTTCTATCTCACGCCCTATCTTTTTCCTTGCTTTGTAAAGGCGCGCTTTGACTGCACTTTCGCTTATGCCGAGCGTTTTTGCCGTTTCACTTACAGACATTTCTTCGTAATAATAAAGTATCACGGCGCTTCGCATTTTAGTATCAAGGGCTTCTATAGTCTGCTTCAGCCTTGCACGAAGCTCACGGTCTTCGGCGTATTCTTCCGGCAGCATAACGGGGTTTTGCAGCTGATACTTATCCATTTCTTTCAGGGGCATATCATCAATATCTGTATACCGTGTATCACTTCGCTGCTTCAAAGTGTCCATACACTTTGTATAAGCTATTCTGTAAACCCATGCACTGAATGCTGACTTGTCCTTCAGTGCGGGCAGCTTTTCAAAGGCGGTGACAAAGGTTTCCTGCAAAATATCCTGTGCATCGCTTTCACTGCCGACGTTTTTCAGTATAAAGAAATATATCCTCGGTCTGAGCTCGGTATAAAGCTTCTCAAATGCCTCCTTATCACCCTCTGCCGCATTTTGTGCAAGTGATGTGCAAGTATTCTTATCCATTCTCCTCCGCCCCTTTCTTTGTGCAGATACTATCAGCTGCTATTTCGGTTTCAAGTATCATTTCGCTGATTATATCCCTTATAAGTACACTCAGCTCGGTCATAAGAGCTTCACCGTCCCCCTGTGTGTTCTGTTCTCTCCTTTTGTCTGTTCGCTTATTAGACGGTGAACAGGCTCTGACGGTTACTTTCAGCGCTTATTTTTGTATCACTGCACAAAAACATACACCCGCTTTTGTTAATTATAACATAAGCGGATACACTTGTAAATAGTGCTTGAAAAGTTCATAATATTGTGTTAGAATAGTTTTGGCGATAATATTATGAACAGAAAGGAAATACATATGCTTATTAAAAAGACACTTGCTTATTTATGCGCATCTGCAATAATGCTTACAAGCATACCCTCTGCCTTTGCCGAGGAAAAACTCAACCAGTTCAAGCCGACTGATGACAATGTAAAGCTTATAGGGCGCACATACTATTACAACAACGAAGAACTATGGTTCGGCCTGACAGATTCGGGCATATCCTTTGACTTTACAGGCAAATACGCCGAAATGAACCTTATGGGCGACAGCGGGGCGTTCGGCGAGGAAAACGGCGCACGCATAAAAGTATACGCTGACGGCAAGGAAGTATATGACAAATGCCTGACCGAGTACCCGTTTGAAACTATAAAGGTGGAATTTGACAGCGAAGGCGAGCATACAGTAAAACTCCTCAAAGTTTCGGAATGTGCAAATAACACCGTACTGCTTGAAAACATTTTTGTTGACGGCGACAGCATAAAGCCATCGGGCAGCGGCTCACATACGATAGAATTTGTCGGCGACTCCATAACCTGCGGCTACGGCGTTGACGCCGAAAGCCAGAACGAGCACTTCCTGACATCTACCGAGGACGGAACAAAAACATACGCATATAAGACCGCACAGCATTTCAATGCAGACTATTCTATGGTAAGCTACAGCGGCTGCGGGGCAGTATCAGGCTACACAAACGAAAGCAAGCCAAACACCTTGAATCTTATGAAGGATTTCTATGAGCTTGTGGGACATTCCTTTGCAAACTACAGCGGTACGAGCATTGACAGCCTTTCGTGGGATTTCAAGCAGCAGCCAGAACTTATCGTTGTGAACTTAGGCACAAATGATGCTTCATATACCAAAGGCAATGCTGAAAGAATTGATGAATTCAAGTCAGCCTATACAGATCTTTTAAAGCAGATAAGGAGTAAAAACCCCGATGCAGAGCTTCTTTGCATACTTGGGCTTATGGGGCAGGATCTTTACCCCGCCATCGAAGAAGCTGTTGAAAGCTATAAGACTGACACAGGTGACAGCAAGATAAACACCTTTATGCTTGATCCGATAGACTCAGCCAATGAAGGCTACGGCGCTGACTACCACCCGAAGGAGGCAAGCCACGAGCGTGCCGCAGAAGCACTTATCGGCAGGATCGAAGAACTCTACGGTTGGACAGACCATGATCCCGCTATGGTTCAGTCTGTTAAGGCCTCGGAAAGTGCAGATTCATCTTCATCGTCTGAGAGCGAAAAAAGCTCAGGTATGCTTTCCACTGTACTTATCTGTGCAGGCGGTGTGTGCCTTGCGGCGGCTGTTGTAATGATAGTGGTAAAGAAAAAGAAAAAAGCATAAGATCATTCCCGTCTGATGTTATCAGGCGGGACAGCTTGTCGCAAAACTATGTTTTTGTGATACGCGCAAAACGAACTGAAAACTCAAAGGCTGTCCACGCCCTATTTTTGGGGGCTTTCCGATCGCCCCCAAACCCCTTCGGATATGCATTCACCCCAAAAGACTACTTTATCAACAGACTGTCCCGTCTGATGTTATCAGGCGGGTTTTTTTTCTTGACAAAGGTATTAAAATATTATAAAATATTAGTAACCTATTTTTTAAATCATCAGAGGAGGATATTATATGACACCTTATGAAAAGCTTACGCATTGCTATGAACAGGTAAGGGCAAGAACGGATCTTGTGCCGCAGATAGCACTTGTGCTCGGCTCAGGACTCGGCGATTATGCAAACGGCATAAAGCAGGAATGTGTGATAGACTACAGTGAGATAGACGGCTTCCCCATGTCTACTGTTGAGGGGCACAAGGGCAGGTTCGTTTTCGGGTATGTTGATGAAGTGCCCGTTGTTATAATGCAGGGGCGTGTTCATTATTACGAGGGGTATGATATAAAGGACGTTGTACTGCCTGCAAGGCTTATGGGTATGCTCGGTGCAAAGGTACTTTTTCTGACAAATGCTTCGGGCGGTATAAACAAGGCTTTTCACGCAGGTGATTTTATGATAGTTACCGACCATATCGCTTCATTTGTGCCAAACCCGCTTATCGGGAAAAACATAGATGAACTCGGCACACGCTTCCCGGATATGTCAGAGGTATATAACAAACGCCTTGTGAATATAATCAGAGAAACAGCCGAAGATGACGGCATAAAGGTACAAAGCGGCGTTTATCTTCAGCTGACGGGGCCTTCATTTGAAACACCTGCCGAGATAAGAATGGCACGCACACTCGGCGCAGATGCCGTAGGTATGAGCACAGCTGTGGAAGCGATAGCCGCAAACCATATGGGGCTTAAAGTTTGTGCGATATCCTGCGTGTGCAATCTTGCTGCGGGTATGAATGAAACACCGCTTACCCACGCTGAGGTACAGGAAGCCGCCGACAGGGCAGCACCGCTTTTTAAAATGCTTATAACACATTCGATAGAGAATATTTCCGACGAACTGCTGACAAAAGGGATATGATATACCGCTTGCAGGCGCACAAAAAACAGAAAGGACAAAACTATGATTCGCTTTAAAAATGCAAGGATAATGACACTTGCGGGGGATAACCCGTTTAAGATCACCGAAGGTGAGGTGTGGACTGACGGCGACAGGATATCGTTTGTCGGCACACCCACTGATGAACAGCTTAAAAACACACAGTTTGAACGAGAGATATGCGTTATGAAAAACCTGATTATGCCCTCGTTCAAAAATGCACATACACATTCTGCAATGACCTTCCTGCGCTCTTACGCTGATGACCTGCCATTACAGAAATGGCTGTTTGACAAGGTATTCCCACTTGAAGCAAAGCTTACGGGAGAGGATGTTTACTGGTTTGCGTCCCTTGCAAACCTTGAATACCTGACAAGCGGCATCACTGCAAATTTCGATATGTACTTTATGCTTGACGATTATGTAAAGGCCTGCATGGATACCGGCTTTCGCAGTGTCTTGTGCGGCTCGGTCTCGGGCGGGGCTGAAAGGTCTTTTGAACTTGAAGAAAACTACAATAAGTATAACAACACCTATCCGCTTATATCCTACAGGCTCGGTTTCCATGCAGAATACACCTGCGAGCGCGGCCTTTTGGAAAACATAGGCAAACTTGCCGAAAAGTACAAGGCACCCGTTTACACCCACAACAGCGAGACTGCCAAAGAGGTAAACGACTGTATTGAAAAATACGGTATGACACCTACCGCGCTTTTTGACAGCCTCGGCATCTACAATTACGGCGGTGCAGGGTTCCACTGCGTTCATATGACAGAGCAGGATCTCGACATTTTCAAAAACAGGGGCGCATATATCGTTCATAACCCGGGTTCCAACTCAAAGCTTGCAAGCGGGATAGCAGATATAAAGGCAATAAAGGAAAAAGGTATAGGGATAGCCCTTGGCACTGATGGCCCTGCAAGCAACAATGCACTTGATATGTTCAGGGAAATGTACCTGATGTCTGTGCTGAACAAGCTCAGGGAAAATGACGCTGCGGCGTGTGATGCAAATGACGTTTTGTACGCGGCAACAGTCGGCGGTGCTAAAGCAATGGGGCTTGATGACTGCGACACGCTTGAGATCGGCAAACAGGCTGACCTTATCATACTTGACTTAAAGCAGCCGAATATGCAGCCGATAAACAACATTGCAAAAAATATAGTCTACAGCGGTTCAAAATCAAATGTCAAGCTTACAATGTGTGCGGGAAAGGTGCTTTACGAAAACGGCGGGTTTACAAGCGCCGATGCACAGGAGATATACAAAAATGTCCAAAAGCACGCCGAAAGGATACAGTCGGAGGTATCAGGCTGAGCGCCCGTGAGGATATAAAAAAACACGTATGCTGCCTTATCACCGCTTTTGCGCTGATATGCATGATGACAGTATTTTTGTCATACAGGCTTTACAGCTTTATTACTTTAAGCGGGGTACTTCTTGACGGTACATGGGCAGCTAACGGGGACACCATAAAAATAAACGGTAATACGGCAGAATTCTACCGGGACGGCGCGGCGGAATCTGCCGTTATCTGCATCTTATCGGCAGAGGACAGGCTGATAGAGGAGGGAAAGATAATCTACCACATAGAAGCCTGCTTCCCTCACAGGATAGAAAGAATAGATATTGAATACACTAACTGCTCAGGCAGTGTGCTCATAGAACTTGTAAACGGCAGCGAAAGTGAAGTATTCCTTTTTGAATAATTCGTTAAGTAGGCGCAAAATTCACCATTTTACAGTTTCAAACGGGGCGGGGTTAGTGCAAATCTCTGATTTTTTGCAGGATTTGCAAAAATAACTTGCAAAAACACCGTAAAAAGTATAAAATAATATAGGCAATGACTGTCACTTTTAAATATATGGTGGAGGAAAACGATATGCTTATGACTGATATGAAAAAGGAAGAACTTGAAGCACTTCTTGAAAGCACAAAAAAAGAATATGACGGCTATAAAGCTCTGGGACTTGCACTCAATATGGCAAGGGGCAAGCCCGCTGCCGACCAGCTTTCACTTACAAAAGATATGCTCGATGCAGTCAGCTCATCATCAGACTGCAAAGCCGCTGACGGCACCGACTGCCGCAACTACGGCGTACTTGACGGAATAAAGGAAACAAAGAAGATCTTCTGCGATATGCTCGGTGTAAATGACGAAGAACTTATCGTAGGCGGCAACTCGTCACTTAACCTTATGTATGATACAATAGCAAGGAACTACATCTTCGGCGTTGATAAGGAAAGTACCCCGTGGAAGGATCAGGGAAAGCTTAAATGGCTGTGCCCCGCACCCGGATATGACAGGCATTTTGCTATAACGGAGCGCTTCGGTTTTGAACTTGTAACTATCCCTATGAAAGCTGACGGCCCTGATATGGATATGATAGAAAAGCTTGTATCGGAAGATGAAAGCATCAAGGGCATCTGGTGCGTTCCTATGTATGCAAACCCCACAGGTATCACCTACAGCGACGAGGTAGTAAAGCGTTTTGCAGCCCTTAAACCGAAGGCAAAGGATTTCAGGATATTCTGGGATAACGCTTACTGCGTTCACCACCTGACTGACACCCCGGATAAACTGTTAAACATTCTTGACGAATGTAAAGCAGCAGGAAACGAAGATATGGTATACATCTTTGCATCGACATCAAAGGTTTCATTTGCAGGCGCCGGTGTGGCAGTAATGGCTGCAAGCAAGAACAATACCGACTATGTCAAGTACCATATGACAATACAGACAATAGGCTTTGACAAGATAAACCAGTTAAGGCACGCAAAGTATTTCAAGGATTATGAGGGTGTAAAAGCACATATGAAAAAGCACGCAGCAATAATTGCACCCAAGTTTGAAGCCGTTATAAAGGCACTTGATGAAAACATAAAGCCGCTTGGCATAGGCAGCTACAACACTCCCCGCGGCGGATACTTTATCAGCTTTGATACACTTGACGGCTGTGCAAAAAGAGTAGTGTCGCTATGCAAGGAAGCAGGTGTCGTAATGACAGGTGCAGGCGCTACTTTCCCATATGGCAGGGATCCGAAGGACAGCAACATAAGGATCGCACCTACTCTCCCGCCTATAGCTGAACTCGAACAGGCAATGAAGGTATTTATCTGCGCTGTGAAGATAGCAAGTGCAGAAAAACTCCTTGGCTGATAAGCAAACAAATACACATAAAAGTTTTGCCCCGAAGCGTTTTGCAGAGCGCTCCGGGGCATTTTGTTTTGCTGACAGTCATTACAGGTTTTATCTGACAAGCGAAAACATTTTTCTGTTTACGTTGGTTTCGCTGTCGTGGGCACCTATCATAAACGGCGCATAGCAGATTATGACCGTATCATAACCGCCGTCCCTGACAACATCATCATAGACATCAATGTCATCAAAGTCACGCCTTAATATGATATTTATTTCATGTACCGAAAGTGACAGAAACGGCTCTGTTATAACATCAAACGAATCACCTAAAATAAGCACCTTGCCCTTTTTAACGTTATTATTAATGCAGTTTCGGGAAGAATAATTATAGTGAAATGCCTGCCTTGTATCCTTTATAAATGAAGATATAAAATCTCCCTGCTGACCGTCCACAGTGTAGCTTGTTTCAAACTTAGGGGTAACAAGGGTATAGTCGTCCATTTCGGCACCTGCACCGACAAATTTTTCACCCTGCTCGCCATACCACGCATTTTCGGTCGTCTTGAAATCGTAGTTTTCATCATCATAGATACTAAGGTCAATATCATAACCGCAGTATTCATTCAGGGCTGCTGCTATTTTTCCTGCTCCCCACTTGCCTGCGGGGACAGTCCAGTGGTGGTCAGTCCTGTAGAACATCTTGTAGATATCAAGCCCGTCTTTTTTAATATCTGCCCTCAGGTCAAGTGTGTTTATCCCCGCTTCATCAAGGCGTGCAAGGAGTTTGTCTGCATTGCGGTTGCAGTAGCTTTCAACACCAAAGCGGTCAAAAATACTGTCATCAAGGTATTTTGTGGGCTTGTTGACATACAAAAGGTTTATCCCTGCATCATCAAGCTTTTTCTTGAACTGACACATCTGCTCAAATTCATAATCTGTCGTGGTTTCTGGCGAGGGCGACACAACATAGTCATTTTCTATAAAGTATATTCCCAGATCCGAATAATAACCCTTATCAACTGCCCAGATAACCTTGCTGCCGATATTGACATAACCGCCCGGGTTTGTAATATATATTACTGCAGCCGCCATAAACGCAAGGAGGGATATGATACCCGTTATTTTTATGCTTTTCATCATTTTCCTCCCCACTGTCAGAAGTTTGCGTATGCAAATGTATCGTTTGCATTGTTTGCCGCAAGTGCAAGCGCAAGAACAAACAATACGACTGTTATGATACTGTAGGCTGTGTCAAACACAATCGCCGATTTGCCTTTTGAAAACCTTTCTTTTAGCTTTGGCAGCACAGGCAGTGAAAATACCGCCGCCAGACCTATCACCCACCAGTATATGCCAAAAGATACTTCTGCCAGTGCTGCACCTGTTTTGCCGGTAGGTATAAACATAGCCTTTATAACATAAAGCCCATTCATAACCCCGTTCGCCCTGAACATAACCCAGCCGACAACTATAGCAAGAACAGTTACTATACGCCAGACCATCCTGACATACGTTTTCTGTGATTTATGTATCTTCGTAAAATGCTCTATAGCAGCAAATACAAAATGTATCATGCCCCACACCACAAAGCTCAGGCTTGAACCATGCCACAGCCCTGTCAGCAGCCATACTACAAACAGGTTTAAAACCACACGTGGTAGCTTCACACGGGAACCGCCAAGCGGAAAGTATACATAATCCCTGAACCATTCACCGAGGGAAATATGCCACCTGCGCCAGAATTCCGATATCGAACCCGAACAATAAGGGTAGTTGAAGTTTTCTTTGCAGCTATAGCCGAATATGTTTGTCATACCGATAGCCATATCGGAATAGCCCGAAAAATCATAATACAGCTGAAGCGAAAAGCAGACAGCACCGAGCCATGCCATAGACGTTGAAAGCCCGCTGCCCTGCAAGGCAAAAGCCTTTGAGGATATCTTTGCAAGAGTATCGGCTATAAGCACTTTTTTGGCAAAGCCCGCCATAATGCGCTGAATACCGCTTGTTATTATGTTGATGTTTTCGGGTACGGTAAGCCCGTTTTTGTACATATCGGCATTTGTAAATTCGCTGTACTTCATTATCGGCCCTGATTGCAGCTGCGTAAAAAGCGTTATGTATACAACATCATCGATCGGGTTATCACATGGCTTTGATCTGCCTGTGTATAGGTCAGCAAGGTATGAAATCTCCCTGAATGTAAAAAACGACAGACCAAGCGGCATAATAAAATCGCTCTTTGCAAAAGTGATCACCTTAGCCCCCGCAAGGACAAGAACATCTGCCGATACAGCAGCGATCAGCAGTGCCCGCCTCGCCTTTTTGCTTTCAAGCTTTAGCATGGCGCGCCCCGCCGCCACATTCAGCCCGACTGACGCTATAAAAAGCATATAGTATTCTTCACAATTGCTGAAATAGCTTAACAGCGCTGCGACTATTAGCAGTATACTTCTTACCACAAAGTATTTTTTCGGCAAGTGCCTTATCATGCAGCACCCGAAGGCTATCGGGAACATTCTCAATACTATAAATTCAATATCTGTGTAATTAATAATATCACCCCAAAGAAACTATTCTTTTTCAAGCGCCTGCCATATCTTTGCAAACATATTCTTTGTATCTATCGGCTTTGCTATATGGCCGTTCATGCCGACAGAAAGCGCCTTTGACACATCTTCGGAATATGCATTTGCGCTCATGGCAAGGATAGGTATGTCTGCTGCCTGCGGGTGAGAAGATGCTCGTATCAGCTTTGCTGCTTCATATCCGTCAAGTTCCGGCATAAGTATATCCATAAGTATTATATAATAGCGGCCCTGTTCGCTTTGTTCAAACATCTCTACTGCCTGCCTGCCGTTTTCGGCATGGTCTGCTTCAAGGTTTGCCATTGAAAGCAATGCGAGCGCTATCTCGGTGTTCATCGGGTTATCCTCAACGAGCAGGCAGCGCTTTCCGGTAAAATCATAACTTCCGCCGTCAGCTGACTGCCTGTGCTCGTGCTTCATTTCGCAGCCGACGGGCAGCTCTACATTAAACTCTGTGCCCTTTCCCTTTTCAGATGTGACTGTTATGGCACCATGCATCATATCCACAAGACTCTTTACTATAGAAAGCCCAAGCCCTGAACCGCCGTGGTATCTGGCAGTGGCGGCGCTTTCCTGCTCGAAGGGCTTGAACAGCCTTGCCTTCATGTCCTCGTCCATACCCTCGCCTGTATCGGAAACGCAGATATTAAGAAACATCTTGTCGCCGTCAAGCTTCTGCGCGGCAGTAAGTGAAACTATCCCTCCGTCGCCTGTGAATTTAAGTGCGTTTGAAAGAAGATTCAGTATTATCTGGTTTACCCTTAACGAATCGCCGATTATTTCATCATACTCGATACCTGATGTATCAAGACTCAGCTCTACATTTTTCTGCCTGCACTGCGGGCTGTATATCGTATATATCCCGTCGATAAGCTCTCTTATGTCAAAAGGCTCGTTTGCTATCTTCAGCTTTTCATTCTCTATAGCAGACATATCAAGCACATCATTGATTATACCGAGCAAAAGCTTTGAAGATGAATCTATCTTACCAAGCGTGTCAAGTGTTTTTTCCTTGTCGCCTGCATCACGCCTTGCTATCTCGGTAAGGCCTATCACAGCATTCAGAGGCGTTCGTATCTCGTGGCTTATGCGTGAAAGAAACCTTCCCTTTGCGGCATTTGCGTTTTCGGCATGGGTATATGCCTGTGCAAGCTTTAAGTTATTTTGCTTGTGTACAGACATTATTACCATTATAACAAGTGCAAAAAGCAGTATCAGCAGAAAAATTATAACACTTGTCATAATTATGGAATTCTTCCTTACAGGGGTAAGTGTCCTGTCGATATAATCCTGTGTTACGACCTTTAAAAGCGCCCACCCGTTTACAGATATCGGTGTATAGAAGACCTGCCTTCTGTTGCCGCTAAATCTGCTTGCAAAATGCCCTGTGCGCCCCTGACGAATATCGTCGATTATTTCCTGTGCCTGTGCCTTGTCATTAACTGCAAGTTCAATTGCCTGCCATACGTCCGAGCCTTTTTCGAGCGCACTCCTTGCATTGGCGGTAGATATGATCTGGCTTCCGTCAGGGGCAACTATAAAGCTGTAGCTTTCACCGCCGAGGTTGTCGCTCTCTATTGTCCTTGAAAGCACAAAAGGATCATAAAGCCCGTGAATAGTGCCCTTTATCTTGCCGTCATTTATAATAGGTGCCGAAAACACGAGCATTTCCTTATCTATGGCATCATTTCCGTCGGAAAGCATTATAAGTTCTTCCCCAAGAGCCGCCCGCCTGAAATACTCACGCCCCGAAATATCAAGTTCTGTCCCGCCGCTTGTGACAGCTAAGCCGTCAAGCTCGCTGACAAGTATCTCGTTAAACTGTGATCTGGACAGAATATACCGCATTTCCTTTAAATGGTGAGATGATTTGATCACAGGTTCTTCATTGAACTGTTCGGAAGCCGCACCTATGAAGCTCAATGCATTTTCAAGTTCTTTCCTTGAAGCATATGCATCTGTTTCTGCATACTCACGCATAAGTACATAGTTTGAATCAATTATGCGCTTTGTGGTATTGTCGATAAATGCTTTTATCAGAAAAGCCGCAGATACCACAATAACAAAAGCCGCCGCTGCAAGAAGTATTATTTTTATCCTTAGCCTTTCGGGATATACTCTTTTAGTCATGATCTTTTTATGGATAATTATCCATACCCCCGTCTTTATGTCAGGCTTTAAAAGCCGATTGCCAATAATTACTTTATAATTATAACACATTTTATTAATAAATGCAACCCTTTAAGCAGCTTTCTGCAAAAAAAGAGATACCGCAAAGTAGCGCGGGCGCAATAAAGAAGTTTTTATTCAGACACTTCTGCTGATATCTCGGCAGAAGTGTCTTTGCGTTACATTGTGCAGCGCCCGCTAAGTGAATAACGAATAGTGAAAAGTGAATAGTGAATAGAAAAGGTGTCCGCTTTGCGGACGGATTTTAGAATCATCGCCGCAGGCGATACCTTAACTATTCACTATTCGTTATTCATTATTCACGCCGATCTTTAGATCGGATTTATTTAGCAGCAGCGCTGCTATGTTGAAATTAACAAATACTTCTTTATCGCTGCTGCGCTTACGGTATCTCAGATTTTTATTATTCTTTGCTTTTATATCAGAAATCAAACGGTGCCAAAGGTATGCCTGTTTCGTTAAAGATAGTAACATCAGCGTAGTTGAAATAATTATACCGCGCGTGCTTAGGCTCAGCCACCTTGTCTGAGGATATAAATATCCTGCTGCCATCTATTTTCACATCAGCTGTAAAGAACTCGCCGTCGCTGCCTGCTATCTCAAAGCCTGCTGCTTCACCCTTTATGATAAAGCCCTCCTGCGCATAGTCAAAATAAAGTTCAATGCCGCCGTCCTTGAAAATATGCGACTTATACATAGGTCCGAACGCCTTTACATCAAGCCCGTAGAAAAGCTTCATTGCCTGTAAGCATAGCCTTTCACCGACAGGCACCTTATCAACAGGGTGAATGTTATCAAGCTCGCCGCAGTCAAGAATAACGGCAATGCCTGTATTTTTCACAGTCCTGAACGCACGCATCTGCGCCGCCCTTATCTTGCACCAGTGCTTGTAGTCGGGATCTTTTTTATACTTGAACATCGGCAGCTGTGTCATAATAAACGGCAGTTCGTCATCGCCCCATTTTTCACGCCAGAGTCTTATAAGTGCCGTCAGCAGTTCGTAATAGCTGTCAGGCTTATGGTCATCACTTTCGCCCTGATAGTAAAGGAAGCCCTTTATAGTATACGGGCAGACACGCATCAGCATTGTGTTAAAAAGTCCCGTAGGCCTGAATGGGTTAAATTCACACATAGGCCCCGGCCAGAGGTTTTTGCCTATCTTTTCCTGAAGCTCGTCCCAGCCGATATCCGGCTGTTCTTTGTATACTTCAAGTGACTTCTGATACCACTTTGCATCATAATCTTCATACTCACGGTATTCCTTCAGCTGAACATCAAGCGGCTTGCCGGCACATTTTTCATCGTATTCGTCAATATAAGAACGAATAGCCGCATTATTCTCAAGTGTCTTTCTGTCCACCCACGCAGAAGCAGACGTTCCGCCCCAGTTGCAGCCTATCAGCCCGACAGTCACGCCAAGCTCACGGCTGAGCTTTCTTGCAAAATAAAAGCCCACAGCACTCCACGCCTTCGAGCTTTCCTTTCCCGCCTTTGCCCAGCAGGTATTCGCTTCATCAGCGTAGAACATCTCGTCTATATAGCCGCGCTTCTGTGTATAGTAAAAGCGTACATTGCAGCTTTCATCAAGGCTTTCAAGGACTTCCCTGCCGTGTACTTCGTTTTGCAGTTCAAGTTCCATATTCGACTGCCCGCCGCAAAGCCATACCTCGCCTATCATAACGCCTTTGAAGGTGAATGAATTGAAATCGTCCTTTACAGTCATTTCATATTTCCCGCCTGCGGGCATTGGCGGAAGTGTGCAGATCCATTTGTTGTCTGCGCCCGCTGAAGCGGATACAGTAACGCCGTTAAGTGTAACTGTGACACGCCTGTCCTTGTCATCAAGTCCCCATACGGATATATTCTTATCCCTTTGCAAAACCATATTGTCTGTAAAAATATTTGCGACTTTAAGCATAAGCTTATCCTCCTGTCAGTTTTTTGTAAAAAAGTATTATGTCTTCATATTCGCCGCTGTCATGCCTGTACCCGCCTTCGACTGTTCCAAGACGTATAAAGCCCATGCTTTCATAAAGCCCTATGGCACCTGCATTTGATTTAACAACTGCATTGAACTGTAGTATCCTGAACCCGAGCTGTGCCGCCTTTTCAAGGCAGTGTGAAACGATTTTCCTGCCTATACCCTGCCCGCGGCGGGAAGCATCTACCGCATAGCTTGCATTTGCAATATGCCCGCACCGCCCGATATTGTTCGGGTGAAGTATATAAACGCCCGCTATCTCGCCGCTGTCCTCCAAAACGCCGGTAAAGCTCTGTGAGCTGAAATAATCATACGCATTTTCCTCCTCAAGCTCACTGTCCTGCGGGAATGCATTATCAGCCCTTATTACCTCGTTCCATATTCTAAGCATAGAAGGAATATCGCTTTTATTGAATTCTCTTATTATCATGGCGCACCTTATTCTATAAAACTCTTCATTCCGCGTTCGCGGCGCCATTCAAGGTATTCCTCGTATGTACCCTGACGGTCTATACAGCCGTCCTCTGTTATTTCTATTATACGGTTTGCCACTGTCTGTATTATCTCGTGGTCATGGCTTGCAAATATCACAACACCCTTAAAGTCTTTAAGCCCGTTATTTACTGCGGTTATGGATTCAAGGTCAAGGTGATTTGTCGGCCTGTCAAGTATCAGGCAGTTTGAGCCGAAAAGCATCATACGTGAGAACATACACCTTACCTTCTCACCGCCCGAGAGCACCTCAACAGGCTTGTAGATATCATCACCCGAGAAAAGCATCCTGCCTAAAAAGCCGCGCAGATATGTATCGGTGATCTCAGACCTCGAATAAGGCCTTAGCCAGTCAACAATGCTTTCCCTGTGGCCGTTGAAGAACTCGCTGTTATCTTTGGGAAAGTACGATGTCGTGATAGTCTGCCCCCAGCGGAAAGTACCCTCATCGGGCTGTTCTTCTTCGGTTATTATCCTGAAAAGCTCGGTTATAGCCTGCTCGCTGTCACCGACAAAAGCGACTTTATCGTTTCTGCCTATAGTAAAAGATATGTTATTGAGAAGCTTTACACCGTCAACTGTCTTTGAAAGGCTGTCCACCTGCAAAATATCCTTGCCGGGTTCTCTGTCCATATCAAAGCCGATAAACGGATACTTTCGTGAAGATGCGGGCATTTCTTCGACACTCAGCTTTTCTATAAGCTTTCTCCTTGCGGTTGCCTGCTTTGACTTTGACTTGTTGGCAGAAAAGCGTGATACGAAATCCTGTAATTCCTTTATCTTTTCCTCAGTCTTTCTGTTCTGCTGCTTCATAAGGCGCTGCATCATCTGTGATGATTCATACCAGAATTCATAGTTGCCGACATACATCTTTATCTTGGTGTAATCTATATCAACTATATGTGTGCAGACGTTGTTTAAAAAATGCCTGTCATGCGAAACAACTATAACAGTTCCGAAATACTCCTGCAAAAAGTCCTCAAGCCAGCGTATGGCATCAATGTCAAGGTGGTTTGTGGGCTCGTCAAGCAGTATGACATCAGGGTTGCCGAAAAGCGCCTGTGCAAGCAGGACTTTAACCTTTTCATTACCCGAAAGCCCTGACATAGCCGAATAAAGTATACCTTCATCAAGCCCTAATCCCTGAATAAGCTTTGAAGCATCAGCTTCCGCCTCCCAGCCGTTCAGTTCTGCAAATTCGCTTTCAAGTACGCCTGCACGTTCGCCGTCCTCCTCGGAAAAATCCTCTTTGGCGTAAAGTGCATCCTTTTCCTGCATAATGTCATAAAGGCGCTTGTTGCCCATTATCACTGTGTCAAGAACGGTGTATTCATCATATGCAAAATGGTCTTGTTTAAGGACAGACATACGCTTGTCCTTCGGCATTGTGACTGTACCCGTTGTGGGTTCAAGCTCGCCGTTCAGAATTTTTAAAAATGTAGACTTACCTGCGCCGTTTGCACCGATAACGCCATAGCAGTTGCCCTCCGAAAATTTAAGGTCAACATTCTTGAACAAGACCTGCCCGCCGAAGCTAAGACTTACATCACTTACTGTAATCAATTAAAAATCCTCCCAAAAATCAAATCATACGTAATTATAATAACACGAAAGTATAATTTTGTCAATCAATAATTGACAAATCCTATGATAAGTGGTATTATTGTAAGGCAGGCAAAAAACTGAATGTAAAGGAAAAACTATGGATAAAAGATTTTCACGCGCAGAAATAATTTTCGGGCAGCGGCTTGAAAAGCTGTGTGCTAAGCATGTTGCTGTTTTCGGTATAGGCGGTGTCGGCAGCTTTGCGGCGGAAGCCCTTGCAAGAAGCGGTGTGGGCGCTATTGATGTGATAGATTCCGACACTGTTGACATAACAAACATAAACCGGCAGCTGTATGCACTTTCAAGCACAGTCGGCAGCTATAAGACGGATATAGCGGCACAGCGTATAATTGATATAAACCCGCAGTGCAAAGTGACAGCCCACAGAATGTTTTACAGCGAAGAAACCGCACACCTTATAAATATGGCCGATTATGATGCTGTGATAGATGCTATTGATACTGTGACCGCAAAGCTTTTCCTTATCTGTCAGGCAAAGGCAGCGGGGGTATTTGTAATATCATCAATGGGGGCAGGCAATAAGACAGATCCCACAAAGCTTGAAGTGACGGACATCTATAAAACATCAGTCTGCCCGCTTGCGAGGATAATGCGGCATGAACTGAGAAAGCGCGGGGTTTCTTCACTTAAAGTGGTGTATTCCACTGAAGAACCTGTGACGCTCGGCGTGCCGGAAGAAAAGCCGCAAAACGGCAGGCGCGCGGTTCCGGGTTCAAGTGCATTTGTCCCGCCGGCAGCGGGGCTTATAATGGCAAGGGAAGTTGTTATGCAGCTGCTTGAATAGACAGCCGCGTTCTGCATTGTAAGAAGACAAATCACAGATCTGTTCCGATCCGCAATGCAATATGCACACTTTCAGAAAAAATACTAAGGCAATACCGCACAAAGAGCACCTTACGGCTTTGCGGCATTGCCTTAAAAACAAAGAAAGGAAATAACCATGAAGTATATCAGAAAGATCATATCACTCCTGCTTGTGTCGGTATTCGTGCTGATGCTTGCCTCCTGCGGTGACGATGGCTCGTCCTCCTCCGTTGACCTGAGTAATGCCCCGGAGAAAAAGACCGGCACTTTTGTTATGACACTCTACCCCAAATACGCACCGATAACAGTCGAAAACTTCCTCTCCCTTGTAGATGACGGGTTTTATAACGGTCTTACATTCCATAGGGTAATGGATAAATTCATGGCGCAGGGCGGTGATCCCAACGGCAATGGCTCTGGCGGTGCTGACAAAACTATCAAGGGCGAATTTGCCGCAAACGGCGTTGATAATAAACTCAGCCACAAGCGCGGGATAGTTTCTATGGCAAGAAGTAAATCTTATGATTCTGCATCAAGCCAGTTCTTTATCTGCTATGCTGACGTTAGTGCCACACTTGACGGCGGCTATGCGGCCTTCGGCGAAGTTACAGAGGGTATGGAAGTCGTTGATGGATTTCTCCGGTGCGAAAGAAAGCCAAACGCCCGCGGCGAAGTTGCTGTCCCCGTTTACCCGATAACAATAGAAAAAGCCACCAGACTTGACACCGCCGAGGGAGAAGATCCGAAAGTGCAGTTTGAAGTTTCCTACTACCCTAAGGAGGGCTAAATGGAAAAGCTTATAAAAGCAGTTGTCGGCATACTTCCAAAGCCGCTGCAAAAAATATACTATAAATACGAAGAAAAATGGCTGTACCTTGTTTTCGGTGTGCTGACAACAGTTGTGTCGATAGTCACAAAGCTTGTGATATTCTACCTTGTCCCGGGCAGACCGATTTGGGAAAACACATTCGGCGTGATAGTCAGCTGGATATTTGCCGTGACCTTTGCTTTCTTCACAAACAAGGAATATGTCTTTAAAAACAAGACCGAAACAAAAGAGGAATTTATAAAGGTGTTTATATCTTTCTACAGTGCAAGGGCGGCGACGCTTTTAATGGAAGAACTCATCTTCCTTATCTTCTGTGACTGGATAGGTATGAACCAGACACTTATTACATTTTTAGCACAGGTGCTTATATTTATCGCAAATTATGTGCTGAGCAAGCTGTTTGTTTTCAGAAAAAAGAAATAATACAGACAAAACCGCACAGCACACAGTTTTCTTTATAAGCGCGGCGGAAATTATAAAACCTTCATTGCCTCGCCTGCGCTTATCTGTGATATCTTTTTGTCAAAGCGAATGGGCAGGTTCGTCCATAACATAAGCGGTGATGAATTTTCTGTCTGCGAATACATCACTGACGGTGTTGTATCTTCTGGCGGTTTCTTCACGGTTAGTGCGGTTATAGACATATACCTTGCCGTATTTTTTTTCAAAAGCCACGGTATGCAGACCGTCCGTAAAAAACTGAAGCGGGAAGCATCTGCACTTATGCTTTTCCTTATTCCAAAAAGAAAGTATACCGCAGACTTTATCCTTATCTTTCAGATATTCTTCAAGCTGCTGCGGCTGCTCAAAGCTGTGATAGGGCACATGATGGTGTTCAAAGAAGCGGCATATCTTCCTTGGTGCTGTACCGAAATAGCCCGAGGGGAAGATAAACTGCATACGGTTAAGTTCAAATTCATATGTAAGCTCGGGCAGAAGCATTTTACGGCCTGTAAGGTGCAGACAGTTTGCAGCGGCTATAAGCTCACAACCGCACCACTCAAAGGAATGTGTGCCGTAGGTGAGTTTTTTTAGTGCCTGTGTCCCCTGCCCGTGAAGCACAGATTTTTCAAGCCCCGCAAAAGCCGACTTATTGTTTTCATAGTTATTCATAGCACGCTTTATCCTGTATTTCTGAACGCCGCGGTACTGTTCGGGGGCTGTTATCCAATCCCTTTTAAACCATGGAAAGCAGCGGTTTACTGTCTTGCAGTAGCTTTTATAAGCTTCACCGTAGAGGTCACGCAGCCATTTTTCCTCTGTTGCTTTGAGCACTATCGTCATAGCTGCCCAGTAAACGGGCACAAGAACAAGCAGCCAGAGGTTATGATTGATAAGAAGTGCGCCGTCACACACAAGCATTATGCCCGAATAACATGGATTCCTGACAAACGCATAAACGCCCGTGGTACAGAGTGTATTTGTTTTTATAAAATTATCTATACAGTTTTTTCCGACTGCCGCAGGAAGCCATACACGCACACCGAGCAAAACTAAAGCTGTGCCGACTATAACCAACAATACGGTAAACAGAGTGTTTTCCACCCTTCCCGAAGCAAGGAATGATGTCCTTGATACAATGATACCCAAAAGAGTGAGAAGAAGCATACCGCCGCCCAGTAACGGGCCGATCCCAAAGACAGGCAGATGTTGTTTTTCCATCATTTTAAGACCTCTATCTATTATTCTGTATGGTCATCCCTTTGACACACCAAGCTCTGACAGCCGTAAACCAGCGTCCTTTGCAGGGGGACGACTCAACCCCAGCCCCCTCCCTTACGAAGTGGAGGGGCTATGGCAAGCCGCTGTCAAAAGCACGGTGTGTCCGGTATATGACCATATTGTTTTATCCCGACTTATAAATAATATACCACAAATCCCTATTGCTGTCAAATCAGGTAAGCTTCATTACAGCAAGTACAAACAGCACAGCCGACGACACAAGTGCTGTCCTGTAGCGTGACATTGTTTTACATAGCTTACGTCCGAGAAACAGGCCTGCTGCTATACATAGCGCGCCGAGCACAAGGCTTATCAGCACTGCAAGAAGTTTATCGTTCACAGACATTGTTACCCCTGCACCAAAGCCGACGGCGAGTGAATCTGCTGACAATGCAAGGCCTGTAACAACTGCTGATATAAAGCCTAAAGGTTCACCATCGGGCGGTAAGGGCGAAGGATCATCCATGCAGGCCGAGCTTAGATTTTTCATAGCGATCAGGATAAGCATTGCGGCACTCAGCTGTGCGCAAAGGGCTGTTCCCGCAAGGTTTTTCACAAGTGTTGAAGCAAACAGTGACACACCGAGAAACAGAGCACCTATAAATACAATTATACCACAACCGGCAGCGCCTATACGTATTCTTTTTACACCGTATGCAAGTGCCGCGGCAAACAAGTCAGCACAGACTGCGGCGGCTATCAGTATCGCTTCGGACATAGTTTCTTATCCCTCCCTTTTATCTATCATATTCGGGGAGGTGCTTTTTTGACAAGATCCAAGCGCAAATATGTACATTTTTACAAAAGCGAAATAATTTCGTCTATAAAATATGTTCAAACCGTATTAAATTCAGCCGGATATTGTGTCCACTTAAAAAGAAAACGTTTACTACATAAAATATTAACAAATTATTATTCAAATATCTATCACATTTTATTAACAATAGTGTATAATATATACAATAGGTGTGTAGTACAATTTAATGTACAGGTCTAAGGCCAGGAAAGGGGCGGTATCTTATGCTTAAAAAATTTTATATTACAAGGAATGCAGGCGGACAGGCAGAGGGTGTTACTGCTCCCGGGCTTGATAAATACCAGCGTATGGAGCAGTTAAACGATATGCTGCGCTTAGGCTGGGTGATAAAGGAATTCAGGCAGGCAGACGGTGACAGTTACTTTTTGCTTGAAAAGGCTATATAATAAAAAAACAAGCGGCAGGTCTACTGCCGCTTTTATTATTCAAGATAAATGCTTTTGAGCATTTGCTGTTCCTCTTTTGTTATACCTATGCCTTCAAAGAGAAAGCCTTCAAAGCTGCCGTATTTCTTTTGGGCGGCATCAGACAGCGCATCTAAAAATTCCTCCCTTGCGCCGAAAAGTGTACGTATGGCATCTTCAAGCTGTTTAGGGGAATCATGCGGAAGATAACGCGCAGTAAGTTCATTTACTTCATCACAAAGGTTTTCGTTTGTGGCAAGGTAATCTGCCGTTATATCGTCCCAACTTACGCCGAGAAGATACAGGACTGCAACAGCCGCAAAGCCCGTCCTGTCCTTACCCGCAGTACAATGCCAGAGAACCGGTATGCCCTTGCCATTTATAAGCTCACGCACAAAGGCGTGGTATTGCTTTCGGGTATATTCCGAATGGACAAAATCCCGGTACATTTCACACATATAGTCAACAGCATAGTTATCCTGCTTTAAACACTCTTTTACAACAGCAGCCACAGCGCCATCATCGGAAGCCTTTTCACGGGTGATACCTGCGGCTAAATCTTTTATAACGGGGAGGTGCAGGTACTGCGCGCCATTTACAGCAGGATCGGGGGCTTCGGTCACTTCTTCATATGTACGAAGGTCTATTATCTTGCCTATGCCTGCCTGTTCAAGAAGCCTGATATCATTTTCACTTGCTTTAAAAAGCTGTCCGCTTCTGAAAAGAACGCCTGCTTTTATTTTTTTGCCGTCAGCAGTTTTTAAGCCTGCAAGGTCACGGGTATTATTCAGCTTTTCAAATGTCAAAGAAACATCAGTCCTTTCTGCAAAGTTCCCAGAAAGCCACAGCGCTTGCTGCGGCAACATTCAGCGAATCCACTCCGTGATCCATCGGTATCTTTACTGTATAAGTACAGCGCTCAATAGTCTGTTCCTTCAGTCCCTCACCCTCAGTACCGAGGATAACGGCAAGCTTTTCTTCCGATTTAAGTGCCTTATCATCTATACTTACCGTATCATTCCTTAGTGCCATAGCACAGGTATCAAAGCCGAGTTCTTTAAGGGTATCGACATACACGGGCGGGGCATCATCAAGATACGTCCACGGCACCTGAAAGACGGTACCCATGCTTACCCTGACACTTCTGCGGTAAAGCGGATCACTGCACGCAGGGGTAAGCAGTACAGCATCAACGCCAAGTGCAGCGGCACTTCTGAAAACAGCGCCGACATTGGTCTGGTTCATAATATCCTCAAGCACTGCAACACGGCGTGTGTTTTCACCAAGCAAAGCTTTCACTGAGGGGAGAGGCTTTCGCTTCATAAGGCAGAGCACGCCTTTTGTCAGTTTAAAGCCTGTAAGTTCACAAAGCACACCCTCTGCCGCTGTATATATCGGGGCAGCGCCGACTCGTTCACATATATCAGCCGCCTGACGTGAAACATACTTTTCATCGCAAAGCAGCGACAGCGGCTCAAAGCCCGCATCAAGTGCCCGCCTGATGACATTCGGGCTTTCGGCGACAAACACGCCAAGTTCAGGCTCGTTGATACGCAAAAGCCTGACCTCGGAGGTACATTTGAACGGAAAAAGTTCAGGGGCGTTAAGGTCAGTAACAGGGATGATATTTTTCATTTACTCACCCGTTTCGCTATAGCGCTTTGCATCCGCCATAGCCGTCCTTGTTTCGGCTTCAGATTCAAGCTGCGACATTTCCTTTTCAAAATCATAGCTGCCGACTGTCTGTGATGCCTTTATCTGCGCATCAGCAGTGGCATTTCTTGCTGACAGAACAGCAAGGCGTGTCCTGGCTTCGTTTATCTCCCTTACCATTTTATCGTGAAGCTCTATTGCTTTATTACGGGTTTGATTCACCTCTCCTAATTGTTCCGATTGTTCCTTATACGCTTCATCGAACCTGTACTTTTCATTCAAAAATGCACGCGCGTCCTGTTCATTGCCCGCCTTTAGCGCCTTAGCTGCATATGCGGCAAGCTCGTCACTTTCAGACTTAGCATTGGACGCTTTTTCAAAAAGGCGCTGACGTTCTTCATTGAGCTTTCCCACCTGCTCACGCACCTTTGCAAGCTTTACGGCAAGGTCTGCAAGCTGAAGCTTTATCTCGTCGGCAGTTTCCTTTTCATCTTTATCAAAAAGTCCCATAAATGCTCACCTAATTATCGTATTTCTTTTTAAGTTCGTCTATATCGCTTTCCGGTGATGACGGGTTATAGGCGCCTGCTGATGCACCCGCATTATACGTACCGAATTCGCCGAGGTCTGAGCCGAGTATCTTTTCGGCTGCATTCATTTCGTCAAGCTTATGCTGTTTGCGCTTTCTCCACCACTTATAGAGTATATACAGTATAACAGCAGCGACTATAAAAACGCCGACCACCCACATTCTGTTCTGGTTGACTGTCATGATCCTGTCGGCAGAATCGGAGAAGGACTTTGAGAAAAACATTTCCTCGGATAAATCCGAATAATAATAGTAGTCTATATAATCAAGAAGTATCTCACGGGCTTCTTCATCCATGACCGTCTTGGCTTCGGTACCGACTACACAGCAGGAACGGTATTCTTCATTGCGTTCAAAGAACACCACAAGCAGGTGGGCCTCATCCACAAACAAGCTGTCATAGACATTATTTGCAAATTTTTCAAACTTTTCATCAGAAAAAGTTGTACTGTCGCCGTCTACGGTATCAGTGATAAAAAGATACGGCTGAACGCCCGTTTCATTATAGAAATACCGCATACCCGATTCAAGATCATTGCGGTTTTTTATCCAGTCAAGCTTATCGGTATAGAATTCATCTGACTCGACAAGGGTATTGCTGACAAGCTTTTCACGCTCGACCGTTGACTTGGTAATACCGTCAGATGAGTCGGCAAAAGCATCAAACAGCACAAGTGCTATCATTATGATGATAAATACCCTTATGATCTTGGCAGTATTGACATAGCTTCTGCCCGAGTTGCTGCGATAGCTGCCGTAACTGCCGCTGTAATGATTGCCGCCTGTGTTTATATACGTAAAGCTCGGACGTGATGAATGGTAAGAATGATGATATGAACGTGACGAACTGCTCCACGAGCTGCGTGAGCTGCTGCGGTGAGATGAACCGGAATGTGAACTGAACCCCCTTGAACCGCCGAAGCTGCTCCCGCGGGAACCTCCCCCGCCACGGCCTGCTCTGCCCATAATATATACCCCCTTTTTCAGAAAACACACAGTTTATTTACACATAATAATATACTATATTTTTGTTAAAATGTCAATACAAAACCCCCGACATTTATCGGGGGTTTAAGTATTTATACGAGTTCAACGTCCCAGTTAGCAAGCTTTTGCTGCAAGCGGGTAAGGTCTTTCATATTGATATCATTATCGCCATTTACATTAGCGTTTGATTCGTTTATAGTAACTTCCCACTTTGCAAGATACTGCTGCAAACGGGTAAGGTCCTGCATATTTACTTTGCCGTCGTCGTTTACGTCACCGGGGATACGGGCAGCGGCGTCTTTTTCCCATACTGCCTTTAATGTTACGTCACTGTCGGGCATTTCTGCGGGAACCGTCTTATCCCAGCCCTTGAAGGTATAGCCTGTCTTCACAGGTGTCGGGGCGGTTATCTTCGCACCATAGGCGACTGTACCGCTTGTGTATGTTCCCTCGGCTGTACCGCCGTCCAAGTCAAAGGTAAGTTTATACTTATTCCTTGAATACATTATCTTGCCGCCTTTGCCGCCTAATGTGACAGTATATGTAGAAATAGGTGTTTGAACAGTAAATCCCTTATACTCCTTAGGTGTGGGGGTGACAACTGAATCTGTGGTTCCCACAAGTTCTTCCTTTTCGGCAAGGGTGAAGGTGCCGCCGCTTAAATCCTCCTTATAATGCTCTATAATATAAGGGGTATCGGTATTTGCTTTCCATACAGCCTTTATGGTAAGGTTCTTTGCAGGCATTGTTTTGGGGACATCAATACTCCAGCTGTCAAAGGTATAACCCATGCGCATTTTGAGGGGTTCGGTAACAGGTGCACCGTAGTAAACCTCGCCGCTTGTGTATTCGCCGCCAAACTCACCGCCGTTTGCGTCCCATGTAAGAGTATACTTGTTTCTTGTATAGTTATAGTTTATAACAAGCGAACCGTCGGCTTTAACTGCCGCTGTGCTCTTGTTGGGTGAAGTAAACCCTGTATAGCTCTTAACATCGGGTGTGACATTCTCGCCTGTCTTGCCTGTAAAGTCTTCGCTTTCAAACTCGACAAAGCTGCCGTCAAGCGCCTGCTGTTTATGTACTACCTTATATCCCACCTCTACGGCAGTCCACTTGGCATAAAGTGTAATATCCTTTGTAATTGCGGTATTAAAGCTAAACTTATTTGTCAGCGCTTCGTCTGTATACCAGCCGTCAAGCGTATAGCCTGTTCTTGTAAGTTCAGGATCAGTGGCTTTGCCGCCCTCCTGCACTGTCTGCTGTGTGACTGAAAGACTGCTTACTCCCGTGTTGAAATCGACCGTGTAATTGCCAAGCTCTGTCCACTGTGCATAAAGTGTGCCCTGTGCGCCGTTTGAAGACAGGCTTTTGCCTGTAATAGCCTGCAAGCTTGTGCTGTCGGTGTTAAGTGTCTGCTCGTCGGCAAACGGTGTTCCGCTTCCGTCTGCTTGGGTATTCCAGCCTGTAAATTTATGATCTTTCTTTGTAAATGCATTAGGGATAATTTTTATGCCGTCACCGAGCTGTTCATAATCGACCAGCTGATCTGACATTGTGCCTTCCCCGCCGTTTGAATCAAAAACTATAGTGTATTCATTGGGATCATATTTCGGCTTTACGGAAAGAGCGCCTGTCAGCTTATCGCCTTCCTTCCATATTTTCCCCGTTCCATCTATCCAGCTTGTATAATGGTAGCCTGCTTTTGAAAGAGTACCAATATAATACCCCGAAACACCAGTCTTGAACCCGACGCTTTCACCAAGTTCGGGTGTGTAGTAATAAATACATACATTGCTGTGAGTATCAGCGTTATACAGCACTCTGAATCCCCACTGTGCATACAGTGTAATATCATCCGTTACAGTTATATTAGAAACGCTGTAGCCACTCCAGTTATACTCGGGCGCTAATTTGATATTGCAATACCAATCACCGCTGCCGTCAGCTTTGGTGTTCCACCCAAGGAAAGTAGGTGTGCTCTCAGGCCCGACAAAATCAGTATATGGCACCCTGAATTCTGAGCCTTTCGCAATAGTTTTAGGTTCCATAGTCCCCGTACCGCCGTTTGCATCATAGGTCACGGTAACAGGATCAGCCCACTGTGCATATACCGTAAAGCTGCCGTCTTTATAAGGGCTTAAACTATTATTTTGAACAGTAAACTGTAAAAGTGTTTCAAAACTATACCATGACGAATTGTATTGAAAGATGTTAGGGTATATACTGTAGCCAGTCCCGTCAGCTTTTGTTTTCCATTCCTTTAAAATCTTTCCGTTATTCTGTATATTTGATATGTCTATATCAACGGGGTAGTCAAGAACACTTACCTCGATATCGCTGACACTTCCTGTTCCGCCGCTTAGATCAAAGCTTACAGTGTATTTGTTCGGTATAAGATCCATATATACTTCAAGATCTTCGGTTACAGGTGTTTCATCAACAATGTATTCTTTGCCGCTGCCGTCCACCCATTTGTCTGCCTGATGATAATTAACTACAGGGTTTACTTCAACCGCTGTAAACTTATCACCGACACTGAACTCCTGTTCACCATATGAATCTGTTGCCACATTACCGTTTGTTTGTGTGCGCCTGCTGTAATACTTTACGGTTACCGTCCCGTCCGCGTTAGCCTTTATCGCACCCTCCGGCACAAACGCGAAGAACGAGAACATAAGTGCAATTGCCGTAACAAACGTACTTATGCGCATTGATAAAGGTTTTTTTGTTTTTGTCATAGCCATTCCTCCTTTATAGCGTAATTTTCCACAGTTTAATTATACTATACAATGTTTGCAATAATCAATTGACATATTGCACAAATTATTAACAATTCTGTTATATCTGTACCGGACAAGTAAATGTACATTTTGCAGGATTTAATTTACAATCCTGCAAAAATCCGAGAAATGCCGTATATAAAAGTTAAAGGAATGTAAAAAATGACACCTTAAATTATTAAACACGCAAAACCGTATTGACAAACGCCTTATTTGAATGTTAAAATATTTGTAACAACGAAAGGAAGGGAAAGCCATGAAATACTCTGAAAAGGAAGTTATACAGTTTGCGCAGGAAAACGACGTAAAATTTGCAAAGCTTATGTTCTGTGATATTTTCGGGGGGCTGAAGACCGTGTCGGTACCTGTGGGGAGGCTTAAACAGGTATTTGACGAAGGCGTGCCGCTTGATGTTTCAAAGGACAGGTCTTTACTTGGCATTTCTGACGGCGATCTGCGGCTTTTTCCCGACCTTGACACACTCGCTATACTGCCATGGCGGCCGCAGCAGGGGCGGGTAATAAGGTTTATGTGCAACATAAAATACAGCGACGGCACACCCTTTGAGGGTGACGGCAGGTTCTTCCTGAAAACAGCCGAGGAATATGCAAGATCAAAGGGCTATGAATTCAGGATAGGTACCTCCTGCGAATTTTACGTTTGCAGGACTGATGATGACGGTATGCCGCTTAAAATACCGCACGACTATGCTTCATACTGCGATGCCGCACCCTTTGACAAGGGCGAAAACCTCAGGCGCGACATATGCCTGACACTTGAACAGATGGACATTCTTCCCGAAAGTTCGCACCATGAAGCAGGTCCCGGCCAGAACGAGATAAACTTTGAATGTGCCGAGCCTTTAGGGGCAGCAGACAATTTTGTGACATTCAAAAACGTAACAAAAACATCTGCGGCAAGAAACGGGTTATATGCATCATTTATGCCTAAGCTTTACAAGGACGAAGCCGGAAGCGGTCTGCATATTTCCATTGACTGCCGTAAAAACGGCAGAGATCTGATGAGCCTTGAAAACGGCAGCCTTACCCCCGAAGCCGGCGCTATAATAATGGGGATAATGGAAAACATTGCTGACATTACAGTTTTTTTAAACTCTATACCCAATTCATATCAGAGGCTTGCAAGTGAGTCAGCACCGGGCACGATATGCTGGTCACATTCAAACCTTTCACAGCTGATAAGGATACCCACCGACAAAAACGCAAATGCAAGGGTGATACTATGCTCCCCCGACAGCACTTGCAGCCCGTATTTTGCGATAGGGCTTTTAATATACGCCTGCATTGACGGGGCGGAGAAAAAGCTTGAACTGTGCAAGCCCGTAGAGCGTTGCTCAGGCAGTGCCGATAAACTGCCAAAGCTTCCCGATACGCTTTTTGCGGCTGCCAGGAAGTGTCAGGAAAGCGGTTTTATTGAAGACCTTATTGATGCAAAGGTAATAGAATACTTCACAGAACAGAAAATGATGCTATGGGACGAATACCGCCTTGCAAAGGACAAAGAAAGCTATGAAACGGCGAAGGTCTTCCCTGTGATATAACTTGAAGTATCATATTCTTAGGGAAGGAGGGTGTTTTTAAACGGAACGGATACTGATAGCTTCGGGCAATGAAAAAGCAATAGCGCTGATAGTACCGCTTTTAAAAGAGGCTTATACGGATTCAAGGATATCTGTTTGCAGCAGCGGCAGTGAAGCCAGAAGAACTGCAAGCGAAAATGACCTTGACATTGTTATAGTGAACACTCCCCTGCCCGACGAATTCGGGGACGAACTTGCTTTGAACATAAGCGACACAACAACAGCAGGCTGTTTGCTTATAGCCAAAGCAGAACACGCAGATGCTCTGAGCGAACGGCTTGAAGATTACGGCATAATGGTAGTAGCAAGGCCTATATCGCGTATGCTGTTCTTTCAGGCGCTAAAGCTTATGAACGCTTCACGCAAGCGGGTTATTGGGCTTGCCAGGGAAAACATAAAGCTGCAAAAAAAGCTTGACGAGATAAAGATAATAAACCGCGCAAAGCTCGTGCTTATGCAGTACCTTAAATTCTCGGAAAACCAGGCGCACAAATACATAGAAAAGCAGGCTATGGATATGCGCACAACAAGATATGATGTGGCAATGCGTGTAATAAAGACATATTACCTTGACAAAAGAAACTGACCGGCTGCGGGAATGCAGACGGTCAGTTTTTTTTACAGATATTTTTTAATATAAGCTTTTAGCCTTATTCAGGTCCGCTTCATTTTCCTTTTATCTCTATTCTGTCAAGTATACCCTGAACGCTGACACCGGGGTGGGTGACATACATTCTTGTGACATCAGTGATAAACTGTGTATCTGCGCCTGTTTTATCGGCTATCTGTTCAGGCGTGCAGCCTTTATCGACAAGCCTTGCTATCTTTTTTACAAGCGAATATATATCCCCCGCCGCCGACGGCTTTGAAAAAAGCCCTCTGTCCAGTATTGCAGGCCTTGCATGACCGTAAAGGACAGTTTTGGGTTTAAGGGCAAGAAGCCGCTGCCAGCTTTCATAAATATCTGTGCCCTTATGGAGTTCAAGCTCGTAAAGAGGGTTCAGGTCGCCGACAAGGAGTGTTCTTTCCTTATCGAGCCATAGTGTGATACTGTCATCACTATGGCCTTTGGTGCTTATAAGTTCACCGTCTATTCCGAGTGTCTTCAACAGCGGGCGGCTTTCGCAAAGTGTGATGACTTTTACACCGCTGTCGTCTATGGGAGTGAAATCCGTGCGTTTTTCCTTTGCAAACACCTTATCGGCGTTATGCATGAACGGCAGCTGGATATCAGCGGCAATAAGCTGAATGCCGGCATCTGCAATATTCTGTGCGATACCGCAGTGGTCGGGGTGAAAGTGTGAAATAACAAGCATACTGATATCCTGGAGCCTTTTGCCCTTTTGCCCGAGGGCTTTACACAAAAGCGGGAATGTCCCCGCCCAGCCTGTATCAAAAAGCAGTGAGCCGCTGCTGCCCTCAACAAGGAATGTATTGGTATTTGAATATTTAAGTTCTGTTATCATCATTTCACACTATCTGCGACAAGGGCTTCAACAAGTGAACGTTTTTCATAGAGCACACAGCCGCCCTCGTGGTCATCAAGAAGTATATCGCCGCTTCTCAGTGCATTAAACAGCGTGGAATTGACCGCTTCACGCAGGGAAGTGTCTGCTACATTGATATCGGAGTAGGGCGAGAACGGGCAAGGCTCTGCCCCGCCGTGGGAATTGATATGAAAAAAGCCTCTGCCGGCCGCCACGCAGCCGCCGGAACTTTTCTCGTCGCCGGGGAATGATATAAATACGATATCAGGGCGTTCTTCCCTCAGCCTTGAAAGCATATCCGACATATACTCTCTTTCCTTATCCGTCGGGGCAAGCGTCACGGTCTTATCGTTCACGTGAACATATTCGACATATATGACCGCCTTGCAGCCGCGCTTTGAAAGGGTATCAAGAAATTCATCACTTGTGACTTCATAGATATTCTTAGCGGTAACTGTAACAGATGCGCCGAAAACTATACCCTTTTCACAAAGCTTATTCATATTGTCTGTAAGCTTATCATAGATACCCTCGCCGCGGCGGGTATCGGTAGTGAGCTTATTGCCCTCGATACTAAGCACAGGCAGGAGGTTTCGGCACTTATCAAGCAGTGTCATATACTCATCATCAAGATATGTGCCGTTTGTGAATATGGAGAAAAGTATATTCTTTCTTTTGGCAGCTTGTGCGATGACATCACGCCGCAGCATCGGCTCACCCCCTGCAAGAAGGATAAAGCTGATGCCAAGGTCTTCAGCTTCCGAAAAGATCTTGTGCCAGTCTTCACCTGTAAGCTGGTCAGCAGGGGCGGAATCGACAGTTGCATTGTTACATCTTGAATAGCAGCCCGCGCAGTGAAGATTACAGCTGCTTGTTATACTTGCAATAAGAAACGGGGGGATATGCTCACCCTGTCCCTCAAGCATTTTTCTTTTGGCGGATGCTTTTTTTGAAGCGCTGCCGAATTTCAGCATAAAGGCGCTTTCACGGGGGTTTTTAAGTGTTGCTTTAACGGCGTCACGCACAACACGCTCAACGCCTCTGGTCATATAATCCTGAATATCGAAGTTATCATTCAACCTTGTGCACCTCCATTTTTCACATCTCTTTACTTATGCCAGTTTTCGTTCATAAAGCTTACACGTTTTGTCAGCCAGCCGGCAAGGTATTCGGCAGCCTGCTGTTGAGTCTTACAGGCCTTTGAAGCTGCGCAAAGTTCACCGGCAGCTTCATTATGAATAATATTATCCCATTTATCGTAATTCCTGTCAAATGCTGCGGCATAAGCCTGCGTTTCATTATTAATAAGGTCTATACCGCGTGTGAAAACGCCGTCGTCATAGGCATTTGTCCATTTATCCCGGATAATATCGGTATACCAGTCACAATACATAAGCACTGCGAGCCACGGGTTTACACATCTGTAATTATCATTTACATCATAAAGAGAATTTGCGGCATAAAAGCCCTCAGCACTTGCACAGCGGTTTTTATTGCCCATAGCGGAATCAAAATCCCACGGGCACCCGAAGGTGAGTCTTGTATCGCCGCCGCTGCCAAAATCGGCATACATAAAGAAGCTTGACCAATAGATATCGGCATCACAGGTAAGCTCACTTATTATATACATATCCGCAAGTGAATCAAGGTTTACCACCTTTTCCACCGCCTGCTGCGGGGTAATGGCAGAGGTCTCACTTATCTCGCTGAAATCATCATTAAACACATATGCTTTATTTTCATACGCCGCATAGTACATTATATTATAGACCTTATCGACGTAGCTTTTAATAAAATCATGCTGCTCTTTTGAATATACATCACTTTTTATCGACATACCGACAGAATTACTTCCGCCCGCAAGCGGGGTTATACTTCCTGTACCCTTACCGTTATAGGGGGTAAGCGCGGCATCTTTGTTATAGTATATCTTAAAGCCGTGAAGCTCGTCCTCGGTATAATAATAGCCGTCGTATTCAAGAAAATAGCCTATATCAGTACCTTCATAGCCCTCGTCAGGCTTGGTGATATCTATTTTATTCTTATTGACCTGATTATACTCGCAAAGCAGATAAACGCCGAAGTATTCACCGTTTACCATTACCTCGACAAGCTGACTGTCAGCTGCATATATGCCGTCAACAGCGAGCAGTTCATCTGAAATAGAAAGTGCTGACCTGTTTCTCAGCATTGAGCCGTCCTTATACTCAGCAAGCAGAAGCCAGTTTTTCTGTTTTTCTCCGCCGCCCAGAGAAAGCACAGACTGTTTTTCGTCAAACTTTATCCTGAGCGGCTTTTTATCATAAGCAGTCGTCCAGTTGCCCCTTACCTTGACCTGTGCAGATGCCCCGTCGATAAGCCTTGTGCCGTCCTTATCATCAAGGGTGATACTGCACGCTTCATAATAAGGCGCCGGAGGCTTTTTATAGCCGGGTGTCCACTTTGCCTTTTCCTTTGAAACGTGTTCGGCGACAGGCTCGGTTATAAAATCCGCAGCATCATCACCGTCCTTTTCGGTAACTATCTGCAAAACGGGCATGACCGGCGAGTCAACAGTCTGTTCAAAGGGAAGTGCAGAGGGCTTTGATGTATTATCCTTTTGCGTTTTAGTGACCGCAGAGGACGATGAACTATCCGCCGCCTGACTATCCCCTGCCGACGAGCTGCCTGCGCTGTTTGCACACCCTGAAAGCATTACAAGTGACAAAAAGATGCATATCGCACTTTTTTTCATAATAAGTTCTCCTTTACATCTTATGCAAATGATATGTTATTCAAAAAGCGGAGTTGAAAAATATCTTTCAGCGGTATCGGGCAGTATCGTTACGACTGTCTTGCCCTCACCGAGCTTTTTTGCCATTTCAAGAGCCGCAGCCACATTTGTGCCGCTTGATATACCGCACATGATACCCTCCTCCGAGGCAAGCCGTTTTGCAGTATTTATGGCATCTTCATCGGTAACTATATGTATATGGTCATATATTTCCGTATTAAGTATCTTCGGGATTATCCCGTCGCCTATACCCATTTGCAGGTGTGTGCCTACTGTTCCGCCCGCAAGTATAGCAGCGTGTTCGGGCTCTACTGCCCATATCTCCATATCGGGGTTCTGGGAACGGAGTGTTTCGCCTATACCCGTGATCGTCCCCCCTGTACCGATCCCCGAACAGAAACCGTCTATCTTACAGGCTGTCTGTTCAAGTATCTCAAGGGCGGTATTGTACTTATGTGCGTAGATATTATTCATATTTTCAAACTGCTGCGGCACATATACATTATTATCGTTTGCAGCCATTTCAAGTGCGGTATCAAGGCAGCGCTGTATACACTTTCCTATATCGCCGTCGTCGTGGATAAGTATCACCTCTGCGCCATAGTGTTTTACAAGCTTTCTTCTTTCCTCACTTACCGAATCGGGCATAACAATTATAGTTCTGTAGCCCCTTACTGCACCGACAAGGGCAAGGCCGATCCCCTGATTGCCGCTTGTAGGTTCAACTATTATTGTATCCTTATTGATACGGCCTTCCTTTTCGGCCGCAACTATCATATTATAAGCTGTCCTTGTTTTTATTGAGCCGCCGACATTCAGGCCTTCAAACTTAACAAGTATCTGTGCATTACCCTTTTTATTCATACGGTTGAGCCTTATCATAGGGGTATGCCCCATAGCCTGAAGATTATTATCACATATCATCTCAAAAAACTCCCATCATATGTTTATACATAGTTATTATAACACAACAGTACAGAAAACTCAACATTTATTTTTTTACATATCCTATATAAAAAGAAAAACACGGCCCGCTCTTATAGCTGACCGTGTCAGGCACTATTATTTTAAGCCAAGCATTACCTTCAGCTCGCCGACAGCTGTTTTTCTTCTGCTTGTAACGCCTCTCAAAAGCCTGTAGAAAAACAGCAGGGGCAAACGGCGTTTCCTTTCAAAAAACCAGGGGTAAAAATTTTTAAGAGAAAGATATCTCGGATCATTTTCATCTAACGGGATACCCAGACGGCTTATGGCATACCTGACTTTTACAAACCTTCCGCCGCCCAGCTTGTCGATCTTATTGTTTACCATATTCTCAAAATTTCCGTATGTACCGCTTGACACGATATATACAAGCATTTGTTTATCTTCATCAGACAGCTTTTCCCCGCCGAAAAGATCCATAGCAAGGCGACGGCTCTGCTTTTCAAAATCACCAATGCCGAGCTTTTTGCATTCTTCTTCGATATATCCCATATCAAGCCTGTCTGCGTATTCTCTCAGATATACATAAACATCCACAACAGAGCGAAGCCCTGTACCGCCGTGAACATAATGCTTATACTCATGTGCGAGCATATATATATAAAAATCCTCACAGGTGAAATGATAACCGAATTCGTTTCCCTCATCCTTTACAAGCCTGTCCATGACATTTCTGTAATAATCAATGATATCCAAAATGCCTAAAGATATATGCGTATCAGAAAACAGTCCCCTATGCATTTCAAAATTGCTTACAGGTTTTTTGAAATAAACATCATGGTTGCCATTGCCGAATTCTTTTGTTGTAAAGCCCAGGCCTTCCATTATGTTTTTTACATCCTCAGCGCGGGTGTTGTCAAAAAGAATATCATTATCAGACATCTGTCGCATTCCATAGCGCGGATAGATATCTTTCAGCAGTGAGCCTTTCAGCGGCATATACCATATGCCCGCATCTTCAAAGCGGTCAAGTATCTGTGCCCTGTCAATATCAAGCTGGGCATTTTTTCGCATAGCTTTACCCATAGCTTGAACAAAACGCTCGTCCCTGATACCTGCCGATTCAAGTGCCATAGCACAAACAGACACAAGCATATGCTTTTGAGATGCTTCATATATATAGTCCATATTCATCTTATCAAGTCTTGACTTCACCGGCTTATGTTCGTTAAGGGCGCAATAGCAAAGATATATAACGTCCTTTATTGCTTTTATATATTCCTGTCTGTTCATATTTCCTCGATTCTATTTTCTTCAAAACTGAGCACTCTGTCACATATACCGAGTGCTGCGGGACGGTGGGTAACTATAATAACCGTTTTATCTGTCATCTGTTTTAGATTTTCAAGCAGGCGCTTTTCCGTATTTTCATCAAGGGCAGATGTGGCTTCGTCAAGCAGCATAACAGGGCTTTCAGAAAACACCGCCCTTGCTACCGCAATACGCTGCATCTGACCTTCCGAAAGGCCTGTACCGCGCTCTCCGAGCAGGGTATCTACGCCGTTTTCAAGGTCATACACAAAATCATCGGCGCAGGATATTTTAAGTGCACGTGCTATTGCTTCATCATCTGATGATCGGCTTTTATCAGCAAAGGAAATCACCTCTCTGATAGTGCCTGACATAAGCTGATTGCCTTGCGGGACATACGCAAACAGCCTGTGCCATTTTGTACCGAGCGTCTGAGTCCTGCCTTTATTATCTGTAATGAAGCGTTCGCCGCCGTCAAGCCTGTAAATACACATCATAAGCTTCAGCACTGTGGATTTTCCGCAGCCGCTGTGACCTGTGAACGCAATATACTCACCTTTTTTCACCCTCACACTGATATTATCAAGCACAGCAGGCTGTGCTTCCTTCGTAAGGGATCCGATACTTTCGACATTCGGAAAATAAGTGAACACAGCGCCGTCAAGGCCAAAACTGTCAAGTTCATTTTTATAATATTCTTTTATTTCTGCAAGCGGCAGTGATTTTTCGCCTTCGTCTTCAAAACGCTCTATTTCCATAAGACGTTCAGCACTTGCAGTCATAGCGTAGAATTTAGGCAGATAGCCTGTGATATTTGCAAAGGGCGACTGTATCTGCGAGATAAGCTGTGTTATAGCCGTCAGTGTACCAAAGGTGATAGCGCCGGTAAGGATACCGTAGCCGCAGTAGACCGCACCGAACAGATACATTCCGTTCATAGCGATACCAAAGCCGATATTGCATAGATTTGAAAAGCGTGTCTTTTTCATTCTTGCGTTTTTATGCTCCTGCATTTTCTCACAGGCATCGGCCTCTGTCTGGTCTTCTGAAGCAAACGAACGTATTATCATAAGGCTGCTTATTCTTTCCTGTAGATATATACGCAGCCTGCCGTCGTTTTCCTGCACGTTTTTGTGCAGGCGTTTAAGCACCTTTCTGAATGCATATGTCAAAAACAGAAGCGCAATACCGGCCGGGATAATTATTACAGCAAAGCGCTTATCAAGCACGATTATCATAACAAGTGCGCTTATAAGTTTGACCACCATTCCCGCAAGTCCGGGGAGTATCTCGACATAGCTTTCAGCCACCACGACTGTGTCATTTGTAAGGCGGTTTAGCCATTCACCTGAATGAACAGCATTCACGCTTGCGAAGTCCTTATGAAGTATATTATGCATAAGGCGGGATTTGAAGATATTTTCAAAAGTCGCCTTTGAAAGCTCGTTGAGCCAGCGTATCACTGCACGAACAGCTATCTGACCGATAACGAGTGCAATTATCAGAGCAACTTGCAGCCAGAATTCCGAACTGTTATGTGATACAGCACTGTCAACGATATTGCGAAGCAGCAATGCATAAAGCACCCCGCTTGCACCGTTAAGCGCCTGCACGAGCATAAGCGCGGCGATATACCATTTTTTCTTTTCAGGTACGGTATAGAGCCAGTTTAATGCGTTAGTTTTCATGGAGTATATTCCCATAGTGAAAAGCCCTGTGGACATCTGTACATATAAAGTCCATGACTTTTATATATCATTTCTCGTCTGATCCTTGTCCAGCCCTTTCTGTTTTCAAGGTAGTCACCGCTTTGGGTATCCCACCAGTAAAACAATTTGACAGGGTGGATAAGCTTATCTTCAAGTTGATCTATAAATCCATGAAAGGTCTCCGTTTCAAATGGTCTGCCAAGAAACAGGACGGTATAATCATTAAAGTCAAGATCAAAAGCATTACCGTGTATTATATTTATACTTTTGTATCTTATTGCCCAGCTTTGTGCGTATTCTGCAACATCTTTATTGAGTTCTATCCCTGTCAATGAGCAGGGATAGTTTCTGCTTACCAGATATGCGAGCACTCTACCCTTACCGCAGCCCACATCAATAAAGGAATCATTTTCGTCAAAACGCTCACCTTCAAATATCTTGTCGAGTGCCCAGTAGCAGGTGGCTTCACTTCCTGTTGCCCCCATAGTTTCTCTGTATAAAGAGGGAACATATTTCACAAGTGAACAGCCGCATATCTTCTTATCTTTTCTACCGTCAAAGAAATGCACCAACCGCCTATTCGCACCAAAATACTTTCTTCTTATAAACCGTCTGACCGATTTCTTTTTTGTATTTGTCTGCATAAACTATTTTCCTTTGATCATTCTTTTTATCTTATTGACAGCACGAAGTACAAACGCTCTCACAGGAAACAGGTCACACCACAAATGCACATATATCCTGTATTTCAAATCTGTGACCTTTATTTCCTCTCCGTTACGGATAACGGCGGTAAGCACGCCGATAATATGTCTGTCTGTTATACCGTATTCTTTATTCCAGCGGTTATCGCCGCAGATAACGTAATCATGTTTTCTCACCTGCAATATCCTGTGCAGAACATACTGCCCGCTGTCACGCTTATACAGCGGGACATCATACTTTTTAAGCCTGTGTTTCGGCTTTTTACTTATGACAAGCAGATCTCTGCCCTGTTTTATCAGCGGCATCATACTGTCGCCTCTATTGGTATAGATAAGTCTGCCATCACGGGCTATGACCTGTTCAAAAGTCATATTATTCATCAATCGCACCTATCTTTTTAAGCTCGGTGATTATTTTATTCACATCACGTTCTATAGCGCCCTCGGGAGCATCATACTTTTCGCGCATTTTCTTTACGATATCCGCTTCTGTCGTTTCAGTTTCGAGCAGCTCAAGCACCTCACCCGCTGTCTTATTGCCCTTTACAAGGCCTGAAAACTTTGCACTGCCTGTTGCTACGAGCATTGTTTCCTTACCTGCCTTATGTACAATAAAATCCTTTTTGAGTTTCATAATATCTATCCTTTCATTGCATTATAAGCGACTTCTGCCGCCTGTGGTTCCATATTTGCACTAAGTTTATAAAGTGCTGTCATATCAGAGAGCTTATCAATAAGTGAAAGTGTCATCGCAAACGACTGCATGTCAGCAGGGCGGTATACCTGCTGCAAAAGCATAGGGTAAGCTTCACTTTTGTTTATGGGGGTTATTGAATTATGCTCACCTCTTTCGAGGATACATATTGCTTTAAGCGGTACACATATATTATTGCCGAGATGATGCTTCCCGTTATATGGGGTGCCGCAGACCAAAGCGCCTGTATCTGTAAGCTTTATCATGGGCTTATCATCATTTACCATTACAGCCCTGTCGCCGAGCATTTCACGCCAAAGCCTTGTATGTGTGGATTTATCCGTTCCCGACTTTGCCGTAAACAGATACCCCACGCCGTCAACTGCCACGACTGAGCCATGAAAAACGAAAGTATCATAATATGGCATCTGTTCGGCTATTTTACGGTAAACAGCCGTCTGTTCAAGAAGCCCCTGAGAAAAATTCCTCGGGTGCTTACCCTCGTAGATATATTCCGCATCCGATTTCTGCTTTTCCAGATCTATATCAGATTGTGATATACTGACTGATAGTTCGGGTTCTGCGTCAGCTTCATACCCCTCACACAAGGTGTGGGTATCGGGGTAAATTGTGCTGAGGGATATCACCTTCCCCGCTATCCTATATGTTCTGGTTATCATTTACGCTAATGGGCTCCTTTCATCATGGGTAAACGCTCCGTCGATAATCAATAAAAGGCTGTACAGTCACAACAGCTGTACAGCCCCGATCGTTTAAATAAATGATAATCATTCAAGTGCACGACCTGTCATCAGTACGAAAATGCTGTGATATCTCTTGCAAAAACGCAGTTATCAAAAAACATCAATACCTTTATATTATTTAGCCCATATTTTTTCAAGCATTTGAAGTATTATTTTATATATTTGTATAGTCAGAAGCTTATTTATACAAGAATTTATGCATTTTACCCATAACAGATCAGCAAAATGCTTTTTATATGCATAAAGTTCCGAGGATATCTCTCGCCGGGCATGGCAAGATTTCTGCTTTTTTTGCCCTGTTATATGTGGCTTTTCGTAAATCCCACAAAATCCCGCCGTCTTTTTTTATTCATATTTGGCGCTGTTTCTTATTGCCAAATGTACACAAATTTCCATTTTGTCCCTTAGAAAAATAGTAAACGCGCCAAATCATTTTGAACTTTTTTTAAAAAAGGGGCATATCTACGGTAAAATCTGATATAATGTTATTGTAAGATGATTTAAAGAAATGACGAGATCTAAAAAAGGAGTGTTTAAGAAAATGCACAGTAACAGAAGTATGATCCGAATGATAAGCCTTTTCGGTTCTGCCGCAGTAATAGCCTGCATGAGCGTTGTAGCTTCATATGCACTTAATGCAAAGGACAGCGGAAAAGTAGTTTCAGCAGAAAATACAACTGTAAACAGCATACAATCCCTTGAAGCGCTTAAAGAGGGCGCAGTAAACGAAAACTACATTTCACTTGTCGGCGGCATTATCAGCAGCGGCACAGACAGCAGTTTAAAAACAGCTTTTGACGAAGCAGAAAAAGCGCAGAAGGAAGCTGAAGAAAAGAAGAAGGCAGAAGAAAAGAAAAAAGCCGAGGAAAAGAAAAAGGCTGAGGAAAAAAAGAAAGCTGAAGAAGAAGCCGCAAAGCTTTATGTAAACCCCACAGTAAATTCAAACTGGGATCAAAGCGGGCACCTGAACACATTTTCAGGAATATACTACGGCCCATCGGGCAAGGAAACCTACTACAACCTTGATATGTCAGGCGTTATAAGCATAATGCGCGGCATGGGGTATTCCGATGACAGCTATCCCTACTGGGTAAGGGACGACGGCTGCAAGATGTTCGGTGATTACATAATGGTTGCCTGCAATCTTGATCTGAGGCCGCGCGGAACTCTCGTGGAAACATCGCTCGGCATGGGCATTGTATGTGACACAAGCCCTGTATTCGTAGGCGACAGTGCAACACAGGTAGATGTTGCGGTAAACTGGTAAAAATATACTCACCCAAAAGCCCGGTTCAGATGACGCCCGGGCTTTTGTGATACATACGAAAATACGGCAGGGAGATCATTCCCTGCCGTCACAGAATGTTGATAAAGCATGGACTTTCTGGAAATGCATTTCCGAAGGGGTTTGGGGGCGACCGAAAAGCCCCCAAAATAAAGCGCGTGACAAGTTCTGTTTCCGGATATATCTTTAATCATTATAAAGCAACCGGGTTTTGCGACAAGCAAATACGGCAGGGAGAACATTCCCTGCCGTTATTTTTTATTCTGTTATGTCTGCATGGTGTGCCTGCAGGGATTTTACGCCGAAGTGGGTGTTTAGCTTTATAGCCTTTATACCCTCTGCGCTTGCCTTTGCAGCAGCCATTGTGGTAATATAAGGCACGCGGTGCTTTATCGCGGCTTTTCTGATATAGCTGTCATCATGCACGCTTGTCTTGCCTGCGGGGGTATTGATAATTAGCTGGATCTCGCCGTTTGCTATCTCGTCTGCGATATTCGGCCTGCCCTCATATATCTTATAGATCTTCTTTACAGGTATGCCCGCCTGCTTTATCATTTCATAGCTCTTACCTGTTGCGATTATCTTAAAGCCGAGTTCGTTGAACGCATTTGCGATATCGAGCAGCTCGGGCTTGTCCCTGTCATTTACAGAAAGGAGAACTGTACCCTCCTGCGGGAGTCTTGTCTGGGTAGCCTCCTGCGCCTTATAGTAGGCTTCGCCAAAGCTCGGCGAAATACCAAGGACCTCACCCGTAGAGCGCATCTCAGGCCCGAGTACAGGATCGACCTCCTGGAACATATTGAACGGGAACACGGCTTCCTTAACACCGTAGTGGCCTATCTTCTTGTCCTTGAGCGCCGGAACAGGGCTCGGTCTGCCTGTAAGGGGCGCTGTGATTATCTCGGTAGCTATCTTTACCATGTTTATATCGCACACCTTTGAAACAAGCGGAACTGTCCTTGATGCACGCGGGTTAGCTTCAAGCACATATACAGTATCGCCCTCGATAGCATACTGCATATTCATAAGCCCCATAACGTTCATCTCTACTGCTATCTTTCTTGTATATTCCTTTATCGTTTCAACTGTCTTTGCAGAAAGGTTCTTTGAAGGAAGTATGCAGGCAGAGTCACCCGAATGAACACCTGCAAGCTCGATATGTTCCATTACTGTCGGCACAAAACAGTTTGTGCCGTCGGATATGGCATCTGCTTCACACTCTGTAGCGTGGTTAAGGAAGCGGTCTATAAGTATAGGTCTGTCAGGTGTGACACCTACAGCCGCAGACATATAAACACGCATCATATCGTCATCATGCACGATCTCCATGCCCCTGCCGCCGAGCACGTAGGAAGGTCGAACCATTACAGGGTAGCCAATCTTATTGGCTATCTCAAGTGCTTCATCGACATTTACAGCCATACCAGATTCCGGCATAGGTATGCCGAGCTTATCCATCATAGCGCGGAAATGATCCCTGTCTTCTGCAAGGTCGATAGTTTCGGGGGTGGTCCCCAGGATATTAACGCCATACTTTTTAAGGTCATTTGCAAGGTTAAGGGGTGTCTGTCCGCCGAACTGTGCTATTACCCCGACAGGCTTTTCCTTATCGTGGATAGAGAGCACATCTTCAAGTGTAAGCGGCTCAAAATAGAGCTTATCGGAGGTATCATAGTCGGTAGAAACCGTTTCGGGGTTACAGTTGACTATAATAGATTCAAATCCAAGCTTTTTAAGTGCAAGTGCCGCATGAACACAGCAATAGTCAAATTCGATACCCTGACCTATCCTGTTAGGGCCGCCGCCGAGTATCATTATCTTAGGCTTTTCCGTATTGCAGGGACTCTTGTCTTCGTCAAGGTGATAGGTGGAGTAATAGTAAGCCGCATTCTTTGTACCGCTTACATGAATGCCCTCCCACGCTTCCTTTATACCGAAGCCGAGTCTTGCGTTTCTTATCTCCTCCTCTGTCACTTCAAGCAGAGAGCTTAAATACCTGTCCGAGAAACCGTCAAGCTTTGCCTGTCTTAAAGCACTTTCCGCCGGCACAGCACCCTTGTTCCTGAGGAGTGCCTCCTCCTCATCAACAAGTTCTTTCATCTGTGTGAGGAAGTAGTGCTTTATCTTTGTAAGTTCCCATATCTCGTCGATCGTTGCGCCCTTTCTGAGTGCTTCATATATAATGAACTGTCTTTCGCTTGTCGGGAAGCGAAGCTTATCGAGCAGTTCTTCCTTTGTAAGCGAATTGAAATTCTTAGCAAAGCCAAGGCCGTATCTGCCTGTTTCAAGTGACCTTATAGCTTTCTGGAAAGCTTCCTTATAGGTCTTGCCGATACTCATGACCTCGCCGACAGCACGCATCTGTGTGCCGAGCTTATCCTCAGCACCCTTGAATTTTTCAAACGCCCACCTTGCAAACTTGATGACAACATAGTCACCGTCGGGGACATACTTGTCAAGTGTGCCATACTTGCCGCAGGGTATCTCGTCAAGGGTAAGCCCACAGGCGAGCATTGCCGAAACAAGCGCTATCGGGAAGCCTGTAGCCTTTGAAGCAAGTGCCGATGAACGTGAGGTACGGGGGTTTATCTCGATAACGACTATCCTGCCTGTTTCTGGATCACGCGCAAACTGGCAGTTGCAGCCGCCGATAACTTCTATCGACTCGATTATCCTGTAGGACATATCCTGAAGTTCCTTCTGAACATCTTCAGGGATAGTGAGCATAGGCGCAGAGCAGAAGCTGTCACCCGTATGAACGCCTATCGGATCAATATTCTCTATAAAGCAAACTGTTATTTTATTATTATTGGCATCTCTTACCACTTCAAGTTCAAGTTCTTCCCAGCCGAAGATACATTCTTCAACAAGCACCTGCCCAACAAGCGATGCCTGAAGTCCCCTTGCACATACTACCTTCAGTTCGTCAACGTTATAGACCATACCGCCGCCTGCGCCGCCCATAGTATAAGCAGGACGAAGCACAACAGGGTATTTGAGTTCTTCGGCGATCTTTACAGCTTCATCAACGCTGTAAGCGACTTCGCTCTTAGGCATACCTATGCCGAGGTCCTTCATAGCGTTCTTGAATTCTATCCTGTCCTCGCCGCGCTCGATAGCGTCAACCTGAACACCTATTACTTTTACGCCGTACTTTTTGAGAACGCCCGCCTTATCAAGTTCGGAGCAGAGGTTAAGGCCCGACTGCCCGCCGAGGTTAGGCAAAAGTGCATCAGGGCGCTCCTTATCAATTATCTGCGTGAGCCTGTCAAGGTTAAGCGGCTCGATATATGTTATATCAGCCACATCCGGATCCGTCATGATAGTAGCGGGGTTTGAGTTTACAAGGACTATCTCATAGCCTAAGCTTCTCAGAGCCTTGCACGCCTGTGTACCCGAATAGTCAAACTCACACGCCTGACCGATTATGATAGGCCCCGAGCCTATTATCATTATCTTATTGATATCCTGTTTCTTTGGCATAGTATTACTCCTTTACCTATATATTAAAAAGCCCTTACAGATAATCATACCATATTTTCACCCAAATTGCAAGAAAAATTTTTTATAATGCAAAAATTTATTACTTTTATCAAAATGTTAATATAATATGATTATTTTAACTAAAAATCGTGAATATTTTGTGTAGTTTGTCAATTGAATGCATTATATACGGTATGATATAATTAATGCAATAATTATAGAGGAGGAACAGCCATGATAAAAGCACAGAAAAACTTATCTATCCGCACTATCACATTTATAATGACATTTGCGCTTATATTTACCTTCTTTGCGTGTTTTCCCGAGTGTGCTAATAAGGCGTCGGCGCTTTCGGGTGCGGGAACGAAAGCAAGCCCATATATTGTAACTTCATTTGATGAACTGAAAAATGTTTTAAGCCCGGGCGATTCATCAGAGCATTCATTTACTGAGGATACGGATATCTATGTCAAGCTCGGCAAGGATATATCGTACAAAGACCTATCTATGGACAGCTATATCCAGACCTATTCAAATTCAGCCAAAATCGTTAATTATCATTTAGACCTTGCAGGACATACCCTGTACAGGGAATCGGAATACTGCCGCTATCTGTTTATGATCTCATCTAACTCGTGTCTGTCTATAAAAGACAGCGTCGGCAGCGGCAAGATAGAAACCAAATTAGTGACCGATTTTGTTCACCCCCATACGTTTTTTGTTATGGGCGGAGGAAGTCTTGTGATAGAAAGCGGAACGTTTACCTCGCTCAACACAAAAACGCAGGGATATATTGAGGAATATATTTATAACTATGGCGGAGATGTTACAATAAACGGCGGTACATTTTCGTCCTACGACCGTGTTATTGAGCATAGCAGCGGAACTGTCACCATAAATGACGCAACATTTATAATTCACGGAACACACCCTGAAAATGCTCCAAAATGTGGGCTTGAACTTTGCAAGGGTGCAAAGATATATAACTGCACGCTGATAGGAACAGATGAACCGGCATATATATCAACCTCCGGTTGTATGATACCCGATATTCTGCCCGACAACTACACCATAACGGCTGACGGAGAAGAAAAGAAAGTGACGGATTTTGAACAGTATTCCGGCGACAGCAGCAAGCCGTATTGGATCTACAGCAGAGAGCTTATAATCAAATCACCTGACAAGATAGAAAGAGTTGACCTGACTCTCACCGAGCCGAAGGCAGGTGAGAAGCCCGACAACACCGCGACAGTCACTAAAGGCGAGGCAAAGGTCACATTGGTACAATGGACGGAAAACAACTTACTTGCCGACACCTTTGAGGAGGGCAAGACATATAATGCAAGGCTGGTGCTTTCACCGCTCGAGGGCTATATGTTTACCGAGGACACAAAGGTGTATTTTAACGGCAAGCAGGCAGATGTATGGGCGCTGATGCCGATTTTCGGGGGATATAAAGGCAATGTTATATATACCCTTGATTTTGACTGCAAGGGCGCGCGCCTGCCCGGCGACGTAAACGACGACGGTGATATCAATATGAAAGACCTCACCCGTTTGCAGCAGTACCTTGCGCAGTGGGAAGTAAAAATAAACAAGGAAAATGCAAACGTCAACGGCGACAGCGATATCAATATGAAAGATCTCACCCGCTTACAGCAAAAGCTTGCAGACTGGGACGTTGAGCTTGTATAACACTATAAAAAGAGGTATCACATATATGCGCGATACCTCTTTTATATTTATCAGTGTTTTTCCTTTACACACTTCATAATGGCGGGGCTTTTCTCAAACGCCTTTATCATTAATGTACCGAGCACAGTCACGCATACAAATTCACCAAGCGCTACGCTAAGTGCCACAGAGAGAAATGAAAGCGGCTCATGCGAGAGAAGAATTATCTCCGCCCCGACGAACAAAGCGTTGATGACCACGGGGATAAACGAACACAGGACAAGCCTTGATGTGCTGTCCTCTTTTCTGAAAAAGTAGATAAGTGCTCCTGCTATAACAGTTGCAGCAGTACCCACAAAGGTATCAGCAACACCTATGGTGGAAAAGACATTTGAAATAAGGCAGCCTATCGACACAGAAATAATATAATCCTTATTATAAAAGCACAGAAGCATCAATGCTTCCGACACACGGAACTGAATGCTCTGATACGCAAATGACGAACACATGAGTGTGACAACAACGTATACAGCAGCTGTGATGCCTATTCTTGTGATCCTTCTTGAGCTGAAAATCTCCATAGCTTACTTCCTTTTAAAAACAGGGTGCTTCCGGCAGCGCCAAAAACACCCTGTTATTGTGAATATTCCCTGTTTTTTTGAAATGGTGCCTTGATTTATCCAAGATGTAATTATGCCTTGCCTACTGAACCGAAAAGCTCCATCTTTTCCTTTACCTTAGCCTTGATAGCTTCAAAGCCGGGGTTTAAGAGTTTTCTCGGATCAAAGCCCTTGCCCTGCTGATCCTTGCCTGCTTCAATATATTCCCTTGTAGCATCACGGAATACAAGCTGGCACTCTGTATTGACGTTTATCTTGCTGACACCCAAAGATATAGCCTTTGCTATCATATCATCAGGTATGCCTGTACCGCCGTGGAGTACAAGAGGCATATCAACGCCGTCAGCAATAAGCTTCTTCTTGATAGCGTCAAGTGTTTCAAAGCTCAGGCCTTCCCAGTTATCGGGATATACGCCGTGGATATTACCGATGCCTGCTGCAAGGAAGTCGATACCAAGTGAAGCGATCTTTGCACACTCCTCCGGATCTGCACACTCGCCCTTACCGATAACGCCGTCTTCTTCGCCGCCGATAGCGCCTACCTCAGCTTCGATCGAAAGGCCGAGGTGATGAGCAGCATGAACAAGCTCTGTTGTCTTTTCAACGTTCTCGTCAAACGGGAGATGTGAACCATCAAACATTATTGATGTGAAGCCTGCCTTGATGCACTTATAGCAGCCCTCGTATGTACCGTGGTCAAGGTGAAGTGCCACAGGAACTGTGATACCGAGCGACTTGTCCATCGCCTTTACCATAGCCGTTACAGTTTCAAAGCCTGTCATATACTTACCTGCACCTTCGGAAACACCGAGGATCACAGGCGACTGAAGTTCCTGCGCTGTGAGAAGAATTGCCTTTGTCCACTCAAGGTTGTTGATGTTGAAATGGCCTACTGCATATCTGCCTTCTTTTGCCTTATCAAGCATATCCTTAGCTGTTACTAACATAATTACGATCCTCCATACATTCATTTGAGGCTATGCCCCATTGAATTAATTATACTCCGTTTTCCCGACAATTGCAATAAGAAAGATTTTTTTTTACATATTGTTAAAAAATTAACTCCTCACAAAAATCATCGGCTTAACGGCGCCGGAAGAAAATTTCAGCGATTTTATGCGTTAAAGTCTTTACATTTTAAACCAAGTGTGCTATAATGTATTTATTATTGTTTTTATGACAAAAATCTATTTTGAAAGGATAAAGGATCAAAATGCCAATTACAGAGCTTCTTGAAAGAAACGCAAGGGAATGTCCCCTTGAAGTTGCGCTCGTTGAGGTAAACCCCGAAATAAAAGAACGGCGCAGGATAACATGGAAAGAATACGAGCTTATCGAGCCAAACCCGGAAAGCCACTACAGGCGTGAGATCACATGGAGTGTTTTCAACGAAAAGGCAAACCGTTTTGCAAACCTTCTGCTTTCTCGCGGGGTGGAAAAGGGGGACAAGGTAGGTATTCTGCTTATGAACTGCCTTGAATGGCTGCCGATATACTTCGGGGCACTGAAGATAGGTGCTCTGGCTGTTCCGCTTAATTTCAGATATACGGCTGACGAGATAAAATACTGCCTTGACCTTGCCGAAGTTGACGTACTTGTCTTCGGCCCGGAATTTATCGGGAGGATAGAGGAGATCTGCGATGAGATATCAAAGAACAGGCTGCTTTTCTATGTCGGTGAGGGCTGCCCGTCATTTGCAGAACATTATGACACGCTTACTGCAAACTGCCCGAGTGTTTCACCCGGCATAAAGCTTACCGACGATGATTTCGCGGCTATCTATTTCTCCTCGGGTACAACAGGCTTCCCTAAGGCAATACTGCACAAGCACCAAAGCCTTATGCATTCGGCAAAGGTAGAGCAGAACCACCACGGTCAGACAAAAGATGATGTTTTCCTTTGCATACCGCCGCTTTATCACACAGGTGCCAAGATGCACTGGTTCGGTTCGCTGTATTCCTGCTCAAAGGCTGTGCTGCTCAAAGGCGCAAAGCCCGAATTTATAATCGATACGGTGTCAAAAGAAAAATGCACTATAGTATGGCTGCTCGTTCCGTGGGCACAGGATATCCTTGATGCTATCGACAGGGGCGATATAGACCTTTCAAAATACGAACTTTCACAGTGGAGGCTTATGCATATAGGCGCACAGCCTGTCCCCCCCTCGCTTATATCAAGGTGGAAGAAAGTTTTCCCGAACCACAAGTACGATACCAACTATGGCCTTTCGGAATCAATTGGCCCCGGCTGTGTGCATTTAGGCGTTGAGAATATACATAAAGTCGGTGCGATAGGCAAGGCAGGCTACGGCTGGGAAGTAAAGATAACTGATGAAAACTTTGTAACAGTAAAGCGCGGCGAAGTCGGCGAACTGTGTGTCAAAGGCCCCGGTGTCATGACCTGCTACTACAGGGACGAAAAGGCAACGAAAGAAACGCTTCGTGACGGCTGGCTTTTAACGGGCGATATGGCACAGGAAGACGAGGACGGCTTTATATACCTTGTTGACAGGAAGAAGGACGTTATCATTTCCGGCGGTGAGAACCTTTACCCCGTACAGATAGAGGACTTTTTAAGGGCACACCCCGCAGTAAAGGACGTTGCTGTTATAGGTCTGCCTGATAAAAGGCTCGGCGAGATAGCGGCAGCTATAATCTCCGTCAAGGACGGAATGGAGTGTACAGAGGACGATATCAACACCTTCTGCGGCAAGCTGCCGAGATATAAAAGGCCGCATAAGATAATCTTTGCGGATGTACCGAGAAACCCCACCGGCAAGATAGAAAAGCCGAAGCTCAGAAAGATCTACTGCGGTGAGAGCCTGGTCGAGCAGCAGATAAAGAGCTGATCTCAATGTCCATCCGGACAAGGAGGAGAATAAATGGCGTTTATAGGACTTGCAGGAGTATTTCTCTTGTTGGCGATTGCAGCAGGGACGCTTCTTATTGCAGCATTTGCAGCAATAGTTATCGGCACTATCCTTGTTAAGCGCACAGAGCATAAAAAACTCGGAAAGACTGTAAGGATACTTGGAATAACGGTATTTATTCCGATAATTATCATTGTAAGTTTTATAATAGTAAATAAGTTTGTGGATTTTTAACCCCCAAAGCAAGCACCCCGAGGCGGCTTTTGGTGAAATTTTGCGAGCGAAAGCGAGAAAAATGTTCGCCAAAGTTTTTTCAGCCGCCGACGGGTGCGCGCAGAGGGGGTATGGGGGACTTTTCCCCCCGAGGTAATGTGATTTAACCCCCAAAGCAAGCACCCTGAGGCGGCTTTTGGCGAAATTTTGCGAGCAAAAGCGAGAAAAATATTCGCCAAAGTTTTTTCAGCCGCCGACGGGTGCGCGCAGAAGGGGTATGGGGGACTTTCCCCACGAGGTAATGTGATTTAACCCCCAAAGCAAGCACCCTGAGGCGGCTTTTGGTGAAATTTTGCGAGCAAAAGCGAGAAAAATGTTCGCCAAAGTTTTTTCAGCCGCCGACGGGTGCGCGCAGAGGGGGTATGGGGGACTTTCCCCCATTTAAAATAAGGAGTGAAAAGAATGACAAATTCATACGAGAGCCCGTTTTGTACAAGATACGCAAGTGAGGAAATGCAGTATGTTTTCTCGGCTGATAAGAAGTTTACTACATGGAGAAGACTGTGGGTGGCACTTGCAAGAGCTGAGATGAAACTCGGCCTGCCCATAACTCAGGAACAGGTGGACGAACTTGAAGCAAATATAGAGAATATTGACTATGAAGTTGCAAAAGAGCGTGAAAAGCTCGTGCGCCATGACGTTATGTCACACGTATATGCTTACGGGAAGGTCTGCCCTAAGGCTGCGGGCATAATACACCTCGGCGCCACAAGCTGCTATGTAGGCGATAATACAGATATTATCATTATGCGTGATGCACTTAAAATAGTAAAGAGAAAGCTTTTGGGCGTTATAAAGAACCTTTCAGATTTTGCAGCTGAATATAAGTCGCTTCCCTGCCTTGCATATACACACTGTCAGCCCGCACAGCTGACAACTGTCGGCAAGAGGGCAACGCTCTGGTGCAACGAACTGCTTTATGATTTAGAACAGATAGATTTCCAGATGTCGCGCTTAAAGCTTTTGGGCTCAAAGGGTACAACAGGCACACAGGCATCTTTTATGGAACTATTTGAAGGTGACAGGGAAAAGATAAAGGCACTTGAAAAAATGATAGCTGATGAAATGGGCTTTGACGGCGTTGTTCCTGTTTCCGGGCAGACATATTCAAGGAAGATAGATTCCTTCGTGGTACAGGCACTTGCAGGCATTGCTCAGAGTGCATCTAAGTTTTCAAACGATATAAGACTTCTCCAGTCATTCAAGGAGATAGAGGAACCGTTTGAGAAAAACCAGATAGGCTCGTCAGCTATGGCTTATAAGAGAAACCCCATGCGTTCAGAGCGTATAACTTCACTTTCAAGATATGTTATGGTTGACGTATTGAACCCGTACTTCACTGCGGGAACACAGTGGTTTGAAAGAACACTTGATGACTCGGCTAACAAAAGGATATCTGTGGCAGAGGCTTTCTTAGGCACTGATGCTATACTCAATATCATGCTCAACGTGACAAAAGGTCTTGTGGTACATGAAAAGATAATCACAAGGCGTGTAATGGCAGAACTGCCCTTTATGGCAACAGAGAATATAATGATGGACGCCGTAAAGAAGGGCGGCAACAGGCAGGAACTCCATGAGAGGATAAGGGAATACTCAATGATAGCAGGTGCAAATGTAAAGGACAAAGGTCTTGACAATAACCTGTGCGAGCTTATTCTCCAAGATCCCATGTTTATGATAAACAAGGAGGAAATGGACAGGATAATGAAGCCCGAAAACTTTATCGGTGCAAGCCCCGAACAGGTCGGCGAGTTTATAGAAAACTGCGTTCGCCCCGTACTTGAAGCAAACGGCATAACCGAGGGCGAGGATATAGAAATAAACGTATAAAAGGCAAATAGAAACCGGAGGAAACTGATGAAAAAGAAGCTACTTGCATTTGCTGTCGCTTTTATTGCCATGACAGGTCTGGCAGGGACGGCAGATGATTTAAAGCTAAACGCATATGCTCAGGAAACATCTGTAGTACAGCAGGCTGAAACCAAAGCCCCTGTGCTTAGCGCAAAAACAAACGGGAAGGCTGTTAAAGTGACCTTTAACGCTGTTGAGAATGCAAAAAGCTATCAGCTTTACAGGCAGGCATTGAGTGAAGCTGATGTTGATGCACTTGTTTTCAGCACCGAAGAACAAAAAACAAGCTACACCTTCAACGACACCGAAACAGACACGTGTGTAAACTACACATACTACGTAAAGGCGGTTTTTGAAGACGGCAGTGAGGCAGTAAGTGAAAAGGCATCCGCTTATGCAGGGCTTGACACAGCTTCGGCTAAGGTGAGCGCCCAGGCAGAAGGCAGTATAACACTTCAGCTTGCAAAGGTCGAAAACGCCAACAGATACCGCGTTTACATAGTTGACCTTGAAACAGGTATAAAAACAGGCCTTGCAAGGCTTGTAAACGGCAAGACTGAATACACATACAAAAAAGCCGCAGGCGGGAATGTTTACAAATTCTATGTTGTTGCCGACAATGTTCTTGATGACGGCACTGTAGTATCGGGCAAGGGATCATATGTGCAGGCTTCACAGCCGATATTCGCACCAAAGTTTACGCTAAAAGCTTCTGCCGACACGGCACAGCTCAGCTGGAAGGCTTCCTCGGGCGCTGACTGGTACAAAATATATAAGTATGATTCCAATGCAAAAAAATGGAAGGGCGTAAGAACACTTGCAGCGACAAAGACATCTTACACGGTAAAAGGACTTGAGATAGGCAAGGAACACACCTTTGTTGTAAGGGCGGCGGCTGATACCGGCACAGGTCTTGTATTTGACAAAAAAATGGCTGAACCGCAGACTATGGTATCAAAGCTTGCAACACCCGGTTTTACAGGTGTCAGCTTCAAAGGCAGGACGGTCACTGTTTCGTGGAAGCAGGTTTCGGGCGCAAGCGGCTACCATATATATATGTATGATGCAGCAAAGAAAAAATACGTTCTTTACAAGGGCGTGGCAGCGGGCAGGAGTTCATATTCATCATCATCAAAAATAAAGCTCGGCAGCACATATAAATTCAAGATACGTGCTTTCAAAAAGCTTGCTGACGGCACTGTGGCATACTCGGTATTCTCAGGCATGAGATCTGCAACACCGAAGGTAAGGATAGTTATTGATCCGGGCCACATTGTAGGCGGCAATGCATGGGGAACAGAATACGACAATGTAGTGAGCGGCTACAGCGAAGCGAAAATGTCCACAGCACTTTCACACTATATGCGTGATTACCTTGAAAGCTACGGCATAGAAGTCAAGCTTACAAGAGAAGAAGAAACAGCCTATTACCTTGACCTCAAAACACGCGGTTATATGGCTGAGGGGTATGATTTCTTCCTTGCACTCCATTCAAACGCAGGCGGCACTTCACAGAATGCAGTATATGCATTCTGCTGTGTAGACGGCAAGGCAGATGCTATCGGTGCAAAGCTCACAGCTGCTATAGCAAAGACTATGGGCGTTACCGACGGCGGTGTGGTACACAGATATTCGGACGACTATCCCGGACAGGATTACTACTGTGTAGTAAGGACCGCAAAGGCTGTCGGCGTTTCGGGAATACTTATGGAACATTCCTACCATACAAAACCTTCTGTAAGGGCCTGGCTTATGGATCAGAATAACCTCAAAAAGCTTGGCAAGGCTGAGGCTGATGTAATAGCAAAATACTTCGGCGTTATATGATAAAGCTACAAAAAGCAGCGTTTGCAGCGCTGCTTTTTCGCATATAAAGGATATTGCAATTTTGATTTGTTTGTGTTATAATAGTAGGGATAAAAGCGCTGGAACGGAGGGGTAATATGAACAGCGAAACGCTTTCTCTGCTGATAGAGTTTGCGGTAAAGGCGGTCGTCATTATGGCACTTATCGCTTTTATGGCAGTTATAACCCCGAAGATAGCAGCGTTTATACAAAAACGCCACCCACAGATAAATGAAAAGCCAAAAACCCCTGATGACGGCGTAAAGGGCGTTTACGATAAGCAGAGTGAAAAATACGATCTTAACTATAAGATCTACAATACTGATATATATGGAGTTGATTTTAAACATGGCAAAAAAAGGAAACAAGATGGTGAATGATATCACCGCTATGGACGAGGATTTCGCAAAGTGGTATACAGATATCTGCAAGAAAGCAGAACTCGTTGAGTACACAAGCGTAAAGGGCTGCATGGTAATACGCCCGTACGGTTATGCTATATGGGAAAATATTCAGCATATACTTGACACAATGTTCAAGGAAACAGGGCATGAAAATGTTTGTATGCCTATGTTTATCCCCGAAAGCCTTTTGCAGAAGGAAAAGGATCACGTTGAAGGCTTTGCGCCCGAAGTTGCATGGGTGACATACGGCGGAAACGAAAAGCTTGAGGACAGGCTTTGCGTCCGCCCGACTTCCGAAACGCTTTTCTGTGAGCATTATGCAAATATCGTTCATTCCTACCGTGACCTGCCAAAGCTGTACAATCAGTGGGTATCTGTAGTAAGGTGGGAAAAGACCACAAGACCGTTCCTGCGTTCAAGAGAATTCTTATGGCAGGAGGGACATACGATACACGAAACCGCACAGGAAGCTATTGAAGAAACAGAGAGAATGTTAAACGTCTATGCGAAATTCTGTGAGGAAAGCCTTGCAATGCCTGTAGTAAAGGGCAGAAAAACCGATTCGGACAAGTTTGCAGGTGCAGAAGCGACCTATGCGATAGAAGCTATGATGCATGACGGCAAGGCACTTCAGGCGGGAACATCTCACTATTTCGGCGACGGTTTTGCAAGGGCATTTGGCATACAGTTCACAAGCCGTGAAAACAAGCTTGAATACCCTCATCAGACATCATGGGGCGTGACAACAAGACTTATCGGCGCAGTGATAATGACACACGGTGACGACAACGGGCTTGTACTGCCGCCTGCTGTTGCACCTGTTCAGGCTGTTATAATCCCGATACAGCAGTTTAAAGAGGGCGTTCTTGAAAAGGCAAAAGAGATCGAGGACAAGCTCAAAGCGCTCGGCATCCGTGTCAAGACAGACGACAGCGATAATTCACCCGGGTGGAAGTTTGCAGAGCATGAGATGCGCGGCGTTCCTGTACGTATAGAGATAGGACCTAAGGATATAGAAAACAGCCAGTGCGTTATCGGCATAAGATACAGCGGCGAAAAGCTGACAGTGTCGCTTGACGAAATGGCTGAGAAGGTAACTGGGCTTTTAAAGACTGATATCCCGAAGGGAATGTTTAACAAGGCACTTGAAAACCGCAGGAACAGGACATTTGCCTGCAAGACTATCGACGAGATGAACGAAGCACTTGCAGAAAAAGACTGCTTTATCCACGCTATGTGGTGCGGTGATGAAGCCTGCGAAGACAAGGTAAAGGAACTTACAGGCGCAGGTTCAAGATGTATACCTTTTGAGCAGGAAAAGATAAGCGATGTCTGCGTGTGCTGCGGCAAGCCTGCAAGCAAAATGGTACTGTGGGGCAAGGCATACTGATTCTGACAGGGCTTAAAATAACAGAGGTAAGAATAATCCTCCGCTGCTGGAATGGCGGCGGGGGATTTGTTTAACGGAGTGGCTATGAATATACTCAAAGACAAACGCCTTATGCTGTGCGCCGAAATGGTAAAGGGCGATGCGGCGGCTGATATCGGGACAGACCACGGGTATCTGCCGACACACCTTGTACTGCAAGGCAAATGCACAAGATGTATAGCGGCGGATATAAACCCCATGCCGCTTGACGCCGCAAGAAAGACAGTTACCGAAAACGGTGTGAGCACAAAGGTGGATATAGTTTTATCTGACGGGCTTGAAAGTGTTGAACTTACCGGGATCACCGATGTAATAATTGCGGGAATGGGCGGTGAGCTCATCGCAAGAATTATTGATGACTGCAAAACACTGCACAGCAAAGACAATGATATAAACCTTGTACTACAGCCCATGACAAGACCTGAGGAACTACGCATCTACCTTTACGAAAACGGCTTTGAAGTGACAAGTGAGCGCTGTGTGCGTGAGGGAAGGTTTATATATTCCGTTATGTGTGCACGTTTTATCGGAGAAAAGCCCGCATACGAAATGGATAAACGCTATATACACTTAGGGCGGACTGACATTACCGAAGGCTTTGGAAAGGAGTATGCCATTGACAGGATAAACAAGCTTAAAAAAGCCGCAGAAGGTATGCTTAAAAGCAAAGACAGCAGGCAGGAGGGCTTACAGAAAGCTGAACTTGTTAAAATGCTGACGGATCAATTAAGGGAGGCAGAGCAGTGATACTTGTAAAAGACATATATCAGTTCCTTGATGAACTTGCACCGTTTTCAATACAGGCGGGGTACGATAACAGCGGACTTGTTATCGGCAATATGTATTACGGCGTAAAGACAGTTCTTGTTGCACTTGACATAACAAACGACATTATAACTGATGCCGAAGAACTCGGCGCTGAACTTATAATAACACACCACCCGCCTATTTTCCATGCATTAAAGTGCATTGATACCGAAACGCCTGTAGGGGCGCTGGCTGCTGACGGGATATCTGTAATATCATCACACACCTGCTTTGACAGCGCACAGGGCGGACTGAACGACATACTGTGCCAGAGGTTATCGCTTGATATACTTGAAAGCTTAGCTGTCGAGGACGGCGTGCCAATAGGCTGCATATGCAAATGCCCGCCGCAAAGCCCCGAAGCACTTGCTAAGCGTATAAAAGCAACACTTGGCTGCAACGTGGTAAGGTTCAACGATATGGGCGGCAGCATAGAGCGCGTTGCCGTATGCTCGGGCAGCGGCGGCAGCCTGCTTGCAGATGTTCTGGCGCAGGAATGTGATGCCTTTATCACAGGTGATGTAAAGCACGATGTTTTCATTGATGCCTGCAACGCAGGGGTGACGGTCTTTGATGCGGGGCATTTTCATACAGAGGATATTTTTGTGGATTACATAGCCCATAAAATCGGTGAGCGCTTCCCAGCCCTGACAGTGCTCAGATCACCATCGGACAGAGATATACTCAGCTACATATAAAAAATGCAGGCTGAAAAGGCAGCCTGCATTTTCCGGTCTTTATGTATAGGCAATACCGCACAAAGCCCACGGGCGTTCTTTGTGCGGTGCTGCCTTTACTTTTTTTCACGGAGTTTTTCGATCAATGCTTCGTCGGGTTTTACATAAAGCGTCCGGTTGTTTGTAAATATCACCATGCCCGGTTTTGCACCGCCCGGCTTTTTTACAAACTTGACAAGCGTGTAGTCAACAGGCACCTGCGACGAACTTCTTGCAGAAGAATAATACGCCGCTATCTGTGCGGCTTCGGTTATTGCGGTATCCGAGACCTCGCCGCCCTTTGACGTAATTATAACATGGCTGCCTGTTATATCCTTTACGTGCAGCCACATATCAAGCTTTTCACTGTCCTTGCAGGTAAGCATGTCATTTTGCTTATTGTTCCTGCCGACACGTATCTCAAACCCGTCTGATGACTTAAACCTGTAGGGCGGCTGTGTCTTGACGTTCTTTGCCCCCTTAGAAAGTCTGGCAGATCTTAAATACCCCTGCTCGTGCAGTTCTATCCTCAACTCGTCTATATCCGTTTCGTTCTGCGCCCGGGTAAGTGTATCAAATACGCTTTCGATATATTTAAGCTCGTCCTCGCCTTTAGCGATAAGTGCGGTGAGTTTTTTCTCGGCGGTATCGGCTTTGCGGTATTCGCTGTAATACTTCTGGGCATTCTGTGATGGGGTAAGGCGTTTATCAAGCGGTATTGTCACCTCAGGGCAGCCGTCCTCGTAATAGTTGCCCACTATTACACTTTCATCACCCTTTGAAAAATTATACAGGTTTGCCATAAGCAGATCACCAAAGATCTTCAGGCGTTCACGGTCGGCACATTCAAGAAGTTCCTGCTTCTGGGCGGCAGTGCGGCGGGTGATACGCTCACAGGTATTTTGCAGGAATTTATAAAGGTCACTTGCACGCTGCTTCATACGTGCTGTTATATCACGTTCGGTATAAAAATAATCAAGCGTTTCACAGGCCGTCGGGAAATATATCTTTTCAAACAGCCCGCCGTACTGGTCGATATCGGCAAAACAGAAATCCGTCAGCCTGCCGTCATGTGATCTGAGAACAGTATACTTATTCTCGTTCTTATCTAAAAGGTCAGCCTGCCTTGAGAGGTAAATAAAAAGCCTGTCAAGCTGCGCTTCATCAAGTGACGAGGCTGTAATTTCACTGCTGCTGCATTTTAGCGCACACTCCCTTGCAAACACCGGGGAAAGGCCTTCTACAGACCTGAGCAGCGCTTTTGAAAGTTCAGTATTCGGCCACTGTGACAGGGCTGAGGAAAGCTCTGCCTTAGTAAGCGTAAAAATCGAAAGCCTGTTTTCTCTCGGCGGCGGGGCATACATCATACCCGGCAGAACAGGGCGCACACTTGACATCTCGATCCCGACACGCTTTATAGCATCAATTATCCTGCCCTCACCGTCAAGTACAATAAGATTTGAACGCCTGCCCATTATCTCAACCGCAAGTGTGATACGAACGATATCGCCCATTTCATTTGACGAATCAAAATCAAAAAAAAGTATACGCTCCTGCCCCTCCTGCCTGATATCCACAAGCCTGCCTGATGAAAGCAGCTTACGCATGAGCATACAAAACATAGGCGGCACACGTGGGTTATCAATACTTGCGCGCGTAACGTGTACCCTTGCACCGCCCGCGGAGGTGTTTATAAGCAGCTTATAACCTCCCTCCCTTGTACGGAATGTGATAAGCAGTTCTTCCTTCGATGGCTGGTGTATCTTATCCACCCGCCCGTCGGTCAGAATGCTTATCTCCTCTTTTACCTTGCTTAAAAATACACCGTCAAGTGCCAAAGTATCACTCCTTAATGCTCAAAAGCTTTTCTATATCTATATTTTCAGAGCTTGCGAAAATGTTTTCCCGCACATTCGGGATATCCTTTTCAAGGCGCTCAATAAGGCGCTTTATCTCAAGCCTTTTTGAAGTGCTCTCGTCATGTGCTGCATTTTCTGTGAACTTGCAGGCACAGGCTAAGAATTCAAGACCGTTTTTATCACGCCATAGCTTTATGTCACGCTCGTTTACAAGATAAAGCGGGCGGATAAGCTGCATACCCGCAAAATTCTCACTTTGCAGCTTCGGCATCATAGTCCTTGTCTGACCTGACATAAGGCAGGAAAGAAGTATTGTTTCTATCACATCATCAAAATGGTGACCGAGGGCTATTTTATTGCAGCCCCTGTCCTGTGCATTTTTATAAAGATACCCTCGCCGCATACGGGCACAAAGGTAACACGGACTTTTCTCTATCGTAAAAACACTTTCAAATATCTCGCTTTCAAATATCTCAGCCGTTATAGAAAGCTTATTTGCATTATATTCTATCTTTTCACGGTTTTGTTTGCTGTATCCGGGATCCATCACAAGGTATTTTACACCTATATCATAAAGTCCTGTTTTTTTAAGCTTATCAAACAAAACCGCAAGCAGCATCGAATCCTTGCCGCCTGAAATGCACACAGCCACGTTATCACCGTTTTTGATAAGCTTATAGTCCTCTATCGCTTTGAGAAATCTCAGCCATATACTTTCATAAAACTCCGTCATCAGGCTTTCCTGCGGGGAAAGTGTCTTATTCATATCCATATAGCAAACCTCACTTAAAGCTCGGATAAAAGCCTTTGTATCATTTCTTTGCCGGCAAGGCCTTTAGAAAACGCTGTTGCACCGCCCGCGGCAGTGCCGAGTGCAAGGGCATAGTCGTAATCAATAGCGTTATTGTCCCGTTTTGGCGCTAAAATACAGCCTGCGACAAAACCTGCCACCATTGAATCACCCGCACCGACAGAGTTTACAACCTTGCCGCTGCACACACCTATCGTGTGTGATACACCGTTTTCATCAAGCAGAAAAGCGCCCTCTCCCGCCATAGACACAAGCACATTCTGTGCACCCATTTCACGTAACCTTCCAGCATAAAACGCTATATCATCAGTGTTTTTTATAGCTGCATCAAACATCTGTGCAAGTTCAAAATTATTGGGCTTGACAAGAAACGGCCTGTATTTCAAAACGTTCAGGAGAAGTTCGCCCGAAGCGTCCACTACTGCCCTTATTCCTTTACCGCTTAAACGCTTGAGTATCTTTTCGTAAATACTCAGCGGGAGCGTTGAAGGGATACTTCCTGCAAGGACAAGCGTATCACCCCCTGACAGCCTGTCAAGCTTTTCAAAAAGTTCAGACAATGCCGCTTCATCTATATCTGGTCCCTGAGCATTCAGCTCTGTTTCGTCGCCTGATCTAAGCTTTACATTTATACGCGAATTTCCCTGTTTAAGCCTTACAAAATCTGTATCTATACCCATATCGGCAAGGCCTTTTTCTATAGCTTGCCCTGTAAAGCCCGCTGTAAAGCCGAACGCCGTCGAAGGCACGCCAAGCTCTTTTAGTACCACAGACACATTTATGCCTTTGCCGCCAAAAAACATATCCTCACTTTTAGTACGGTTCACCTGCCCGAGTTTCAGATCATCTATTTGCAGAACATAATCGATCGCGGGGTTAAAAGTCACTGTATATACCATTATGATTACTCCTCTTAATAGTCTTAACTATCTGATTATAACACATCACGCCGTTTTGGTCAAGAAGCAGCGGGAAGTTTGCCACGGAAATCAATTTTTTTAAATTGATTTCCTTAGATGCAAGATTATCAGAGGCAAGAAGCAAGACAAGGTGTGCCTACGGCAGTTTTTTTGTTTCTTGCATTAATACTCTTACTTTACCAAAATGGGTTTTTAAAAATTGATTTCCATGATGCAAGATGACCAGAGGCAAGAGGCAAGACAATTGTAATCTGTTTTCAGACACATTTCTTACTTCTATATCCTTGCTTTGCGGAAAGCGCTTATAAAAAAACTGTTCAAAAGCATTTCTCTTTACAAATAGCTCGGAATATAGTATAATGATACTAAAGAGGGTGAGTCTGATGGCATTTGTTCAGTTTAAAAATGTATATAAACGATACAAAATGGGTGAAGTAACTATAACTGCTTCCGACGGTGTCAGCTTTGAAGTTGAAAAGGGTGAGTTTGCTGTCATTCTTGGTTCGTCGGGCGCAGGCAAGACAACTATACTGAATATGCTCGGCGGAATGGATCGCTGTGACGAGGGCGAAATGATCGTTGACGGGATCGACATTGCTAAGCTTTCAAAGAAAGGTCTGACAGAATACAAAAGGTTTGATATAGGGTTTGTTTTCCAGTTTTATAACCTTATCAACAACCTGACCGCCAAAGAAAATGTTGAACTTGCAACGCAGATATGCAAAGATGCGCTTAACCCTGCCGAAGTGCTTGAAAGTGTCGGCCTGAAGGACAGAATGGACAACTTTCCCTCACAGCTTTCAGGCGGTGAACAGCAGAGGGTGTCGATCGCACGCGCACTTGCCAAAAACCCGAAACTTCTTCTGTGCGACGAGCCAACAGGCGCACTTGACTACACCACAGGCAAGCAGATACTTTCACTCTTGCAGGACACCTGCCGCAAAAACGGAATGACAGTTATAGTAATAACCCACAACAGCGCCATTGTTCCTATGGCTGACAGAGTGATACGTGTAAAAAACAGCAAGGTTGTAGATGTGACTCTTAACCCCTCCCCCACTGATGTAAACCTTATCGAGTGGTGAATATTAACAATTTATTAAATTTGAGGGATATCGGTATTTGTGGGCTTGACTAAATGCAAGAAACGTGATATAATATTAAAGTTGAAATGTGCGCCAGTAGCTCAGCTGGATAGAGTGACTGGCTACGAACCAGTAGGTCGGGGGTTCGAGTCCCTCCTGGCGCACCAATACTCCATGATCCGAACACTTTTGTAAACGAAAAGGTGTTCGGATTTGTTGTTTATTACCAATAATTTTGGCACCGATATAAAAAGTCGGCGCCATGTTTTTTGTAAAACGAAAAGGGGCTGTTGTGCGTGCAACAACCCCGTGAAAACAATGCGGTTGGCGGATCATTCAGAGGGACTTCAGTCGCCCGCCTGTACCAGACACTTTTAGTGTCAGTGCAAACCACCCGTTTCATGGGTGGTTTTGATTGTTTATTTGGATTTGAAATTGACAAAGCCCAAACATTAGCCTTGTTTTTAGCTTAATGCTACTGTATAATCATCTCGTCTTTTTATGCTCCTGCTTATGCTCGTACATCAGCTGGTCAGCACGCCTGAATACAGTTTCGGCATCTTCATCTTCGTGTGTGAACTCCGCTATCCCGACAGATGCCGAAAAACGATACCAGTGCTTTAGATCCATATTTTTTTCAGTCTCGGCAAATCTTTTCTTCATCTGCTCAATCTTTTCAGCCCTGTCTTTATAATCATTTCCCGTAAGCACCGCTACGAATTCATCTCCGCCTATGCGGTATATGGGTGAATGCTTGAATGTCTCGCAGAATACCATACAGCAGCCCTTGATATATATATCGCCCTCGGGATGCCCATAGGTATCGTTTATCGTTTTGAGCATATTGATATCAAGCATCACTATTGCAAACTCTGTATCTCCACGGCGTATGCCTTCATTAAGCTCTGCCATCTTATCGGTATAGGCCTCTTTATTCCCAACTCCCGTAAGTGAATCACGGTACGCCTTTTTGCTTATAGCGCCTAACTCTTTTTCCTTTTTCCGTACATCGTGCTCAGCCATTTCCTTTTCACGGGTTATCCTGGTTATGCTGTTGATATGATCTATTATACGTATCTGCATAGACCTCGTTTCTTCGTAGATGTCCCTTATCTCGTCATTGCTTTTGACATCGACCGTGATGACTCCGGCTTGCTCATACCCCTTTTCCTCGTCCGGGTTAAAGCGCTTCATGCCCTCTGTCAGCCTGACGAGCGGACTAACGACCGTTTTGTTTACAAAGACGACTGCGCCTGCAAGGATCACAGCTACCAGAACGACAGCTGTGATAGCAAGGTAGATAAAAAATGTCTTTCTGTCATTCATCACATCTTCCATATCAAGATCACAGCCGACTGTGCATATAAGCTCGCCATTGCTGTCGTATACCGGCGCATATGCGGAGCAGAGCCAGCCCCACTCTCCGTCTGATATGGTAGGCTCTATCTCTTGATGAGCGTCAACGTCTATAAATTCCTTTTCACGCTCCTCATACAGACCTGTTTCGTATACAGCGACATCATCTCCGTCAAGAAGATACATATTATATTTGCTGCCCTTATCTCCCCAGACCACGATATAAAGGTACTTTATATCGGTTATATTATCCATATAGGAGCGGAGCCTGTCCCTTTCGCTCTCATACTGCTCCCACAGCCCCTTTTCTTTAAGGTAAGATATAACAAGCTCCTCATCATCGCTTTCCTCCGCCTTATCCCGGAGCTGCTGGTACTCATCGGACAAAACGACCGCCTTGAGCTTTTTGAGATACTCAACATCTGTGAGCGATACATAGTTTTTGGCAGAATCACGGGTGATGCGTTTATCAAAGCGCTCCATCTGCATAGAGCTTATCATATATGACAGCGCAGCAACGCCCAGAGCTGCAAAAAGCACTACTGCTGCTACAAATATGTACATTTTCTTTTCTATCGTAAACCTGCTCTTCATAGCATTGACCTCCCGGGTATAATGTCATCAGCTCAGACTGACAGCATATACTGATATGATTATCACAGCATTTGTGATACTTTATTATCATTATACCACCATTCCTATAATTTTACAAGTCTATACCCGTTTTTTTATAAGCAGCAAGCTGAGAGGGTGACATATCAAGCGTTTCGGGAAAGGGCGAGCTTACCGGGAACTCCTCCATATCCTCGACCTTGATCTCATCTTTATTTTACACATTATTTTTTTCGTTCAAAAAATTCTGATACACACTAAAAGAGAAAAAAGACAGCAGTATGCACACAAGCTGGCAAACAACTATCAGTATAAATAAAGCGCAGGCACCACAGAATCAAGGACGCAGTATTTGGCTTTATCATACCTATATTGATCGTATTCATTAAAATTATCGTCTACTCCTTTATCCCAAAAAGCATTGATATTCCCCATAGGTGAAAAGAATACCGTATTCTATACCTACAGGAAGTACCGCCCGAATGATGAATATAAAAAATATAACGTGGGCAAAGACACCCCCACAGTCAGAGACGATTATGTATATCACTATATAACAGAAAATAACAGCAGGGTAATAGTCTTTTCCTTCTATTCAGGCAGCGATAATTATACCGCACAGCAGGAAAGGGATTATTTTCTTAGTGTGGTAGATCTCTTGACTGAATAAATCAAACAGGAGTCTGTAAATATTCCAATCGCTGATTATGTCGGCTGCTTGATACGTTCATATTTTAATATTTTAAATTAAAGAAAGTCTGGATCGTCATCTCAAAACAGCAATCCAAAATCAAGTTATAAAAAACATCAAAAAAAGATATGCCAAATTATGAAACACACAATTTGGCATATCTTTTTTATCTTTTCATAAACCAAAATTAATTGGTATAACTATAGTCACCAAATAGTCACCAAAACACGATTTTTCACCGCAGATACCAAAACAAAAAAGTCCGCAAACGGCGTGTTTACAGACTTTTCATTGGCAGGGGCAGAAGGGATCGAACCCTCGGCACGCGGTTTTGGAGACCGCTGCTCTACCGGCTGAGCTATACCCCTATTTTGGTGGACCATCAGGGACTCGAACCCCGGACCGACCGGTTATGAGCCGGTTGCTCTAACCAACTGAGCTAATGGTCCACAAATAGATAAAATCACGCCCCTTAGGTCAAGAGGCGTGACTTTGGTGACCCGTGCGAGAATCGAACTCGCGTTACCGGCGTGAGAGGCCGGTGTCTTAGCCGCTTGACCAACGGGCCAAGTTGGTGCACCATCGGGGGCTCGAACCCAGGACCCACTGATTAAGAGTCAGTTGCTCTACCAACTGAGCTAATGGTGCATTATTCCGGCGACTACCTATTTTACCAGGCCGTTGCCAGCCAAGTATCGTCGGCGTAGATGAGCTTAACTTCTGTGTTCGGCATGGGAACAGGTGGGAC
>CACZFN010000003.1 GCA_902780505.1 uncultured Ruminococcus sp.
GTCATGTAGGATCACCGCCTTTAATATGTTGTTGATACTATTATACCATATCATGGCGGGTTAATCAAGTAAATATACGGAATTTTGAGGGAGAACCTTTGAAAGCAACGGTGATCCGCAGGAAATGCCAAATCACCTTGACCGCCCCGAGATCAGGTCGGCTATCGAAAAAGGAACGGGTACAGACACGCGGTTTTCCGACACCATAGGAACAGAGGACTATTACTATGCCCTGCGCCTCAGTGACGGAAATATACTCAGAGTGTCCATTCAGGCGGATTCGATATTTTCGCTGTTTGAGCGTTCCCTTGTTATAATACTTATCATCGTGTTGGGCATCGTTGTTGTTTCTCTGCTCGTTTCCGTAAAGCTGACAAACAATCTGATAGCGCCCTTTCGCAGGATACCTAAGCTTATCCGGACAAATGCTCCGCCCGAAGAAAGCGGTTTATACCCCGAAGTGATACCGCTTGTGGAGGAGATACAAAGTGCCAGAAATGCACAGAGCGAAATGCGGCAGGAGTTTACTGCAAATGTTTCTCACGAGCTGAAAACACCGCTGACCTCTATTTCGGGCTATGCAGAGCTGATCGAATCGGGAATGGCGCAGGGTGAGGACAGCGTAAAATTTGCAGGAAAGATCAGAAAAGAGTCTGACCGTATGCTTGTACTTATCGGCGATATACTTCGGCTTTCCGAACTTGACAGCATCGGTGACACGCCCCTTGATGACGAGGTAGACCTGAAAGCCGTTGCTGAGGATTGCAAAGAAAGGCTCTCACAGCAGGCGCAAAAGCGTGGTATCAGGATAACTGTCAGCGGAGAAAGCTCGGTCATCACCGGCAGCAGGACGGAGATCGGTGAGCTTGTCTACAACCTTGTGGACAATGCGATAAAATATAACCGTGAAAACGGCAATATCGAAATAAAGACCGCTGACAAAATGCTGACCGTGACCGACACGGGGCTTGGCATACCGCAGGAGAGTATCCCCCGGATATTCGAGCGCTTTTACCGAATTGATAAAAGCCGCAGCCGTGCAAAGGGCGGCACAGGGCTTGGGCTGTCAATAGTCAAGCATATCGCAGAGCGTCACGGGGCAAAGATAGATGTGGAAAGCACAGTGGGTGTCGGAACAAGCATCACTGTCAGATTTCAGATAAGGAGAATAAAATGAATATCTTTTCAATATGCACCCTATGCGGAGGACTTGCTTTCTTCCTGTTCGGTATGCACGTTATGTCACAGAGTTTGGAGAAGATCGCAGGCGGCAAGCTGGAATCGACTCTCAAAAAAATGACCTCCAATCCCTTCAAGAGCCTTGCCCTCGGTGCAGGGATCACCATTGCTGTTCAGTCCTCGTCAGCTATGACGGTCATGCTCGTCGGACTTGTCAATTCGGGTATCATGCAGCTTGAACAGACCGTCGGCGTTATCATGGGTTCAAACATCGGCACAACGCTGACGGCGTGGCTGCTAAGTACAGCCGGTATCAAGAGCGATAACATACTTATCTCAATGCTCAAGCCCGAAAACTTTGCCCCGATAATTGCCCTGATCGGCATTATCATGATAATGATGAGCAAAAAGAAAAAGCGTCAGGACGTAGGCACTATCATGGTGGGCTTTGCGGTGCTGATGTTCGGTATGGAGCTGATGAAAAACGCTGTATCGCCCCTTGCAGAAATGGAAGGCTTCAGCAAACTGCTTGTAGCATTCAAAAATCCGCTTCTCAGCGTTCTTTTCGGCGCTGTGTTTACAGGTGTGATCCAGTCCTCGGCTGCATCTGTTGGCATCTTGCAGGCACTTTCCCTTACAGGTACTATCTCCTACAGAATGGCTATCCCGATCATCATGGGACAGAACATCGGCACCTGTGTGACAGCTCTGCTTTCGTCGATCGGTGTCAACAAAAACGCAAAGCGTGTAACTGTGGTGCATATGTCATTCAATATCATAGGCACTGTTGTTTGCCTTGCTGTATTCTACGGGCTTGATGCGGTCATTCATTTCAGCTTTGTGGATAAGTCCATAGGTGCGGTAGAAATAGCCGCTGTTCACTCCATTTTCAATATCGTCACTACACTTATACTTCTGCCGTTCTCCTCTCAGCTTGTAAAACTCGCCAAAAAGCTGATACCCGATTCCAAAGAAGCCGAAGTGTCTGTCATGCTTGACAAACGCCTTATCGCAACACCTCCTCTTGCTGTTTCACAGTGCAGAGAAAAGACGGTGGAAATGGCACAGGGTGCAAAGGAAGCACTCCACGAAGCACTTCGGACAATGTTTGATTATTCGGACAAGGCTGCTATCAAGGTCGAAGAAAAGGAACAGCTTCTTGATGAAATGGAAGACCAGCTCTCCACCTTCCTGCTTGAATTATCCGCAGTCAGCCTGACCGACGAGGACAGCCGTACCGTCACCGAACTTCTTCACACGATAAGCGACTTTGAACGTATCAGCGACCATGCTATCAATATTATAGGTATTACACAGGAAATGGAACGTGACAGCCGCAGCTTTTCAGAAGGCGCAAAGGCGGATTTCTCAACACTTTTTGCCGCACTGACAGAGATTTCCGGCCTTACAGTCAAGGCGTTTGAGAATAATGATACCGAACTCGCAATGAATATCGAACCGCTGGAGGAGGTCATTGACGACCTGACCGCTGAGATCAGGGATAAGCATATCGACAGACTTCGTAAAGGTGAATGCAGCCCCGAACTTGGTGTTTATCTGTCCGACCTGCTCATAAACTGTGAGAGAGTGTCCGACCATTGCTCCAATATCGCAGTGTCTATCATACAGATCTCAAAATCAAGTATGAACAGCCATGATTACCTTCACGGGCTGAAAGCAGAACGCTCTCCGAGGTTTTTGGAAAGCTATTCTGCATACGGTCAGAAGTACAGACTGTCAGCCGAATAATAATGCTTTATACCGCTGTTATCAGCCACAGATCAGTGTTCCTTGCAGGTAAGAAAGCCAAGGTGCAGCCCGTCAACTGTGAGCATACGCTTATCCTTGTTTAAGCCCTTAATGCCTATCCAGTATTTTGTCAGCTTGTCATTTTTGTTGCGGTATTCTATCGTCAGCCACTTGCCTTCGTGCAGGGCTTTGAATATTTCACGGCATATGCTTGTCAATGGGGGCACCTCCTTTTTATATTGTATTTATAATTGATGTACAAGCATTTTGCTTTATAAGGCTGAATTTTGATATGCAGTCATTATATCCGTTGAGGGAAACTGATAGTTCGTTATATCGCTGCTTGTCATGTGTCAGGAAGAATAACTGAGTGATCTTACTATTGTTTTCAGTACATGATAATACAAGCTTTTGTATCAGCGCTTTTACAATATCGGCAGCCTCGCTGTCAAGCCCTGTAAATGCATCATCGATCACAAGTATTTTATCATTGTCACCTGCATTTGAAAGTGTATAGAAATACAAAAACGCAAGAAAGCGCTGCTCACCTTCGCTAAGAGCTGTAACGTTTTCTCCGTTGCTGCGAATGACCTCATATGCGTGGTCTATATGTGTGCTTTGGCGAAGCATAAAGTCGTTAAAGCCTGCATTGTTCAATAGCTCGTTTATTTGCAGCACGGCAGTTTTGGTATCGCAAATACTGTTACTAAGCTCCGTTATCTGTTGAGCTGTTATATCTGCATTTTTGTTACAGCTTTGTATTTTTTGAGTAAGCTCATCAGCTTGCAGCTGAAGCTCGGCCTGTTGTTTTTTAAAGCGAATAATATCAGCCTGGAGCATAAAGGAAATATGCTCAAGCACATATCCTTTGCAGTCATTCTGGCATTTCTTTCTGTTTGATACGATACTGTTTTTACTGTTGATTATTTTGTTTATCGCAAAAACATCATCATTTATCTGTTCCATTATCGGGCAGGTAAAATCAAGCACTACTGATATAGAGGGCGTATCAAGCTTTTTCTTTATCAATTCAAGGTTGTATTTTATTATTTGTTTTAATTGTTTCATATGAGAGATATATTCATTCTCATTCACAGCATTATAGCCCGACTTTAGATTATCTTGCAGTGGGATATACATTGAATTGGCAGTATTACGATATTCCTCATAGAATGCTTTTAGTCTTTCTATATCATCAAGATATTCTCTGTCAAAGCATTCGGAGAGCTTGCTTTCAAAATCATCGGGCAGACGCTGCTGGCAGTATGGACAGGTACCATTAGCAGAATGAGAAAACATATTGTGCCCGCTTTTTACCCAATCAACAGCGCCGAGCTTTTTCATAAATTCAGAAAAAGCCGAATCAGAACTGCTGATAATAGGCTTTGACATTAGCTCTTTTGCTTTTAGTGCATCAAGACAATTTGTCATAGGGATATTTTTATACAAAGGATAAACACTGTCATCAGAAAGGAATGCACTGTTATATAGTGATTCAAGCTCCTCAATGTTGTGATATACAGGCGTTGTCTGAAATACTGATGTGAACAGCTTTTGCTTTGTCTTGTTGCCGCCAAGTGCCTTGTCAAAGGTTTTTCTGATCTGCTTTGTTTCGTTCCAGCAGGTTTCCTGCAAGCCCTTGGAAATATCTACAGCTCTTTGCTCGGTATCTGCAAGCTTAGTTTGATACATAACAGACTGTGTGGACAAGTCTTCATATTGCTGTTTTAAGTAAGCTATTTTTTTCTGAACATCTATATTTTGTTCGCTTACAGTGACCACACCGGGCATTGAGCTATACTGCTCAATATTTCTTTTCACAAAGTGATCGTCAAAAGTCATTATATCAGCATTTTTATGTGTTTCCGATATTGACACGGCCATCATATCACGAAAGCACTTTGCAATAGTTGACTTGCCTGTTCCGTTTCTGCCGAAGAACAGATTTATCTTATTTGGAGTAAGGCTGTCTGTTGAAAACACCTCATTTGGCAGCTTAATAAAGCTTATACGGTTATCAGAACTCATTTGTACACCTCCTGAATTATCTGTTTTAGCTGTAAATATTATATCATAGTGCCAATAAAAATGCAACAGGCGGGGATAACGCCCCGCCCGGCAGTTATTATATGATCCTTAGATAAACCTTCTTCATTCATCAACTGATGATCATTACCATTCCGTCTTTGATCACCGCAAGCCCTTTTTCTTGAGCCGATCTGGCGGCCATCATTACACGTTCTTCTACAGCGGATACTCTTGAATAGCCGAATATCCTTGCTACTGCGAGTATCAGGTCGCTTTGCGGCAGACTTATCTGTGCTTTTAATACATATATCACGGCAGCACATATTTCCTCTAAACATATATCTTCTATCTTACGCTTGCTGTCGCTGCTGCCGGAACGGAAATCGCAGTATTCTTCAGGTGTCTGGTCTATCCTCCAGATAAAGCTGCCATTATCTGTAGTCTTGTGTTCTATTACGGTGAATGCTCTGTCTATCACAGATAGAATAAGCTTGCTTTTTCGTGTTATGCCCCAGGCAGACAATACCTTCTTTATCAAAGCATTTCGGCTCACGGGAGCTTCCGCTTCAATAACCTTTCGTATTGCAGAGATGACCTTGCCTATGTTGCTTTCATCCGTAAAATCATCAGGCTGACCAAAGATCGGCAAAACACACGGCGTGAATGCGGGTATCTGTAACTCATCACCTGCTGTTTGTTCGGTCTCAAATTCTGATACATCATAAGCAGGTCTTGTATGTTCATCTTCTTCGGTATGCTCTGACTTTGCCTGCTTTGCAAGCTTGAACTGCTCCTCTATTTTTGCTAAAACACTTGCAGGATTGTCGAACCAGTCAAGTATATGAACATTCATAACGCTCCAACCAAGCCCTTTGAGAACACCGGGTTGAGTTATTCTCATATCATCGACCGAAGAACCCGAAAACCTTGTGAAACTATCAAGAATAATACCAAGTATAAACTCGCCGTTGCTTTCATTGTCAGATATCGCTATATCCACCTTGAAGCCCGAGCAACCTATCTCGCATTTTGCATCATAACCACGTTTTATCAGTTCATCAGCGATTATGCCTGCAAGCTCATCATGCTCATAAACCAGATCGTTTGAGTTTCTTGCAAGCGCCTGCGTTCCTCTTTCTGCAAATTCAAGAAAGCTTTTAAGCTCTGCAACACCGGCAGCTCGTGTACGTGTCAGGTCTATTTGGTCAGGTCTGAGTACAGAATAAACTATCATTTCCTGCCTTGCACGGGATACGGCAACATTGAGCCTTCGCCAGCCGCCGTCCTGGTTGATAGGGCCGAAGTTCATAGATACCTTTCCGTTTTGATCTGGCCCGTAGCCTATGCTGAAAAGAATAACATCACGTTCATCGCCCTGAACATTTTCAAGGTTTTTGATGAATATGGGCTCATACATTTTATCAGCCCATTCTTCAAGCTTGGGGTTCTTAACAAAGCTTTCAGAAAGCAGATCGTCTATCAGGTTTTGCTGTACAGAGCTGAATGTGACAACACCTATAGACAGCCTCCTGAGCTTTTCGTCAGACAGCCTGCGAACTATTTCTGAAACTACAGCTTCTGCCTCGGCAAGGTTCTGGCGGGTGCGGCTCTTATCATAAAAACCGTTGACCTGTACTCTCGTGACCTTTTTTATCCTGTCATCAGGTGACGGGAAGGTCAGCAGCTTGTTTTCATAGAATCTTGCATTACTGAAAGCTATAAGGCTTTCGTGCCTTGAACGGTAATGCCATAGCAGATGCTTTTGCGGCATAGACAGCGCAAGGCAGTCATCAAGTACACTTTCAAGATCTTCCTTATCAAAGTTTTCTTCATCTGTGTTTTGTGCGGTGAAGAAGGAGGTCGGCGGGAGCTGCTTCGGGTCACCGACTACAACAACGCTCTCACCTCTTGCAATAGCGCCTACTGCTTCGCTTGTCGGCATCTGTGATGCCTCATCAAATATTACAATATCAAATTTCGGGAAACCGGGATCGATATATTGTGCTACCGATATCGGGCTCATAAGCATACAAGGGCATATTCGTCTGAGCAGCGTAGGTATGCTGTCAAATAGAGACCTGATAGAGAGCATTCGTCCGCCGCTTTTTATTGCTCGCTGAAGTATAGAAAGCTCTGAATTGCCTTGACGCAGCCCGTCCGACGAAGTCGGGATCTTAGCGCTGAGCTTTGATATAAGCTCTTGTACGGTAAGCTTTCTGAATCGCTCTGTCAGTTCTTTGTATTGCTTGATCGACTCATCAAACTGCGCTCCCTGGAAAGAGGACAGTCTTTTATCTTCAGACATAGCAAGCCTTGCTGCTGCCATTGATACAGAGCATTCAAATGCGTTTTTCATAGTATCTTCATCTACAGCACCGCATCTGTACATATCAGTCATATTACCGAGCGATAAGCTGTCAAGCTCACAAAGCAGGTTTTCAAGAACTACTCTTTCACGCAGGTGGTCTGCATTGTCTGTAAAGCCTTTAGAAAGTTCTTTTAATGCTTCAAAGCTGTCATCAGCTTTTTGCACATAAGCCATATCGACAGAAAAACGATCATTCACATTTTTTATACTGTCGCAAAGCACTTTGTAGTCTTTTATTGCCTCCTGTGCGCTACCGAGGTGTGTATCGGCGCTGCGGACAGCATTTGTGACAGCGTCGTCATTAAGCATAACGATCAGATCTCGCATTTTGGCTGTATTATCTATGCAAACCGCCAAATGATCAAGATCTGTATCCTCACCCTGCCATACTTTGCCTAAGAACGGGGCAAATCTTGTTTCAAGTTCGTCTGTCAGACCTTTGAGCTTTTGGTATTGCTCGACCTTTTCGCAAATATCAATGAAGTTGTCATGGCTTACACTTTCCGCAGATCTGGAATATGCTCTTAGTGTTCTTAATAGTCGTTTTCTTCCGAATGCTCTTGAAAGAAACCATTTTTGCTCATTTGTTTTCCATTCGAGCTTTAGGCTGTTTATATCATATGTCAATAGGCTTTCATCAAAGCCGGTGAGAAGTGTGACTTTGAGCTCATGCATTTCCTTTTCCATATTTACGAGCTTGTCAAGCTGTTCGGGATCGTCTGTTACAGGTGTTTGTGCATATACCGCATCAGGCAGATAGGAACCGCTGTCTGCAAGCTCAAAAAGCTCCATAATGCTCCGGTAGGAGAGCTGTTCCTTTTTTGCCTTGAAGCCCGACTCTGCTGCAAGCTTATCATACGAGCGTTCAGCATTTTTCGCTGCTTCATAAAGTGCGTTTGACGCTCGAAAAAAATCATCTCTTATATCAAAGGAGTATTCCTTTAAGCGGCAGTATTTCAGCGGCGAATCTGCAAAGCCGTTAAGTTCCCTGCCTGCAATGCTTATTCTGTCTATAAGCTCTATTGCTTTATTATAGCTGTCCTCTGCTGCCCTTTTGTTGAAATCGTCTGCTAATGTGATTTTTCCGCTATATTCTTTGGTCTGTTCATATTTTATTATAGCGCTGTAAAGCGACATTCCAACAGGCATTTTTTTGTGCATGGCAGCGACAGTTTCGCTTAATTGTCTGCGTTTTTCTTTAAGACTTTGGGCAGATGCCGTGTACTCGTCGGCGCTTTTGATATGTCCTAATGAAAGTGTGCTTTCAAGCTGATCTAAAACAGCACGCTTTTGTGCCTTGTTTGAGTGGAGCTCTAAGCAGAACGGATCAAGCCCGATCGTCTTTAATCTGTTTTGTACTACAGATAGTGCTGCCATTTTTTCGGCAACGAATAAAACAGACTTTCCATGATACAGGGCATTGGCTATCATGTTGGTTATTGTCTGGGATTTTCCTGTTCCGGGAGGGCCGTGAAGAACAAAGCTTTCCCCTTCACTCGCTGCATATACTGCGGAAAGCTGAGAAGAATCGATATTTGTCGGAATTGCCAACTGATCGGGTGAAAGCTTTTCATCAAGCTCTCTCGGGGAAATGTCTATACCCTTTGGCTGCCATTCCATTTTGCCGCTGATAAGTGACTGCACTACTTTGTTTTCACGCAGCTGATCACTTCTTGTGTGAATATCGTTCCACATTATAAAACGCCCGAAGGAAAACTGCCCCAGGAATGCTATTTCTTCAATATCCCACCGCTTATGCGGCAGTACAGCCCGGCGCATCGTATTGAATACAAGCTGAAGATCAACACCGCTTTCGTCCTCGGGCAAAGGGTCAAGTCCGCCGATATTTATCCCGAAATCCTGCCTCAGCATTTCAAGCAATGTCACGTTCATCTGTGTGTCTTCATTTCGTATTCTTACAGAATATGCTTTGTCAGAAATCTTTCTTATTATATCTACAGGAACAAGTACAAGCGGTGCATATCTGCGTTTTACGCTCTTATCAGTTTCATACCAGCACAAAAAGCCAAGTGCAAGATAAAGTGTATTTGCGCCGTTTTCTTCGAGTGATAGCTTGGCTTTTCTGTGCAGTTTTTTTAGTGATGCTTCAAGCTCCGCTTCCTTTAAAAATGTTCTTAATCTGCCCACCTTGAATTCAGCCTCGGCTATAGTCATAATAAGATCCTTTGCAGTCTCGATCTCATATATTTTTGAATCCGATATCGCAAGGCTAAGCTCGGAGGGGGCAGGCATTATTTTAAAGCTTTCACCTCTTGCAAGCTCATCTTCAAGTCTTCCGAGATCTGCCGCAACGATCTGTATGCTCGAAGCGCCCGGTCTGAAATTGATAAGCCCGTTTCTTAGCGAAAGATCAAGCAGCTTTCTTTCCCAGATGTCCTGCTTGGCAACTGTTTTGACTGCATCTGTATTGGCAGTCCTCAGATCGCTCAGGTCTATCTGTGCAGGGGTAGAGGTTATATCACCCTCTTTTCTCTCACCGAATCCTGCAAAGGAGTATTTACCGTCTGCCTGTATCGGCAGTGGCCTTATTCCGTTTCCTCTGCACCTATGTATATCAACTGCAAGAGAAAAGCTTTTTTCATCAAGCAGGTTGTCATTTGCGTGTTTTACTGCCCTGTCAAAATCAACAGCTTTGCCTGCTACAAAATCAGTACACTCGACAAGGCATATCGAGCTTATGCCTTCCGCAGTTCTCTTGGTCAGGGAAGAAAGGTCATCTGTTGCACAGTCGGCAAAGGTCTCGTTTTCAAGCCAGCACCCCGAAAAAGCGTGGCCTTTGATAAACACGATCAGCGGGTGAAGCCCCACAGCCTCGGCGCACGCTGAATACAATAATGACAGATCTAAGCAGGTCCCGCATTTTTGTTCAATAACACTGTGCGGCATACGAACACGCTGACCTGTCAGCTCATAGCTTGCAGGGGGCATTGTGTAGGCGATATTCTCCTCTTGCAATGCAGCATAGATAGCAGCCATTTGCAGTTTAACTGCATTGGGGTCTTGTGTTTGGTACCCTGTAAAAGAAGGGTCATTATTCCACTTCATCAAATAATGAGCAGCCTTATTTATTATCTGCATCACAACAGGATGATTTGGGGTTATGTATGCAGCGGTAAGCTCCGGCATAATGTTTATACCCAGCCATTGGTCGGCAGCAAGTAGTGAGATCTCAGCTCTGTCGGAAATTATAGTTTCTCCATCGCAGCTTACATCGATACTTATTACACCCTCAAGCCTTTCGGTAAGGCTTGAAAGCGTTTCGGGGGATATAATTATCCTGACCGGCGAGATCTCAGCAGTTTCTTCAGGTGCGATGATAGCTATATCCGCTTCATATGATGCAGCAAATTCAGGTGAGAAGGATATTTTTATATGGATCTTCTCCGCTGCATTTTCACCTTGGTTTTCTATTCTGATGCTCCTTATAAGCGGAATATAGTTTTGCTGCATAGCAAGATTTATCTGAGCTTTGCAGTCAAGCTTTACTTTTAGCGAGTGTTCCATAGTTGCCCTCCTTGAAGAGACGGTTTTTACCATATTATATCATATTTTGTATAAAAAGTCTATATCAAAATGGTTATGAAATACGGATTATTATTTAAAACAGGCAGATATCTCACTTTAGAGATATCTGCCTGTTTGCTTTAAAAGCATTCTATTCTTCTTTATTTTCTCTTTTCTGATTTCTGCTGTTTATCTCATTCAAATACCCTCCGGTAATTATGCCTGAGGGAAGTGCAATAATAGCTATGCCGAACAGCGAAGATATCATGGTCACTAATTCTTTGTTTCATCTATGTTTGAAGATGTTTTGTTATTAGAATTACCATTTGCTCTTTCCTAATTTGGTGAGTATAACAAATCAAGAGTTATGGTATCTCCAGATTTCAATATCTCATGTGATCTTTCTTTAGATTTATTAGAAAGTTGATGAAAAGGCTATAAATGATGCTTTGAAAATGGCACATTAGAAATAAGATAAAAGGGCTATTGCAGATCGCAGTAGTCCTTTTTCTTTTAAATATTGTATACATCTTTTCTATCTACGAAATATTATCTGAAAATGTATTGTAATTTGCAATACAATGTGATATAATAGTATCAGAAAGGTGGTCGATACTATGGCAGCAAGAACTGCAAATGTAACCGCAAGAGTCGAACCCGAGATCAAGGAGCAAGCCGAGGCTGTAATGGCAAAGCTGGGGATCCCCGTATCTACGGCTATAAATATGTTTTACCGTGAGATCATTCTCTGGAACGGTCTGCCGTTTAGACCGTCTGTGCCGGTAAACGAGCCGAAAGCAAGGGACGAACTGACCAAAGAAGAGTTTGATCAGAGAATGGCTGTGGGTCTTGCTCAGGCTAAAGATGGGATGTATACTCCTGCCGGAAAGGTCTATGAGAGATTGATGGGAGAGCTTGGCGATGACTAAATACGAAGTTGAGGTCACAGCCTTTGCCGAAGCGTCAATAAGAGGGATCGCTTTCTACATCAGGAACAAGCTGAAAGCTCCGCAAGCTGCCCGAAACACAGTCAAAATGATCTTTGACGCTATATTCGGGCTTGACACATTTCCTAACAAGGTGAAGCTGACCGAGGACGAACCTTGGCGCACCGAGGGCATACACCAGCTAATTGTCGGCAACTATTACGTTTATTTCTGGATCAACGAGCCTGAGCACAAGGTTATAGTGACCGATGTGATCTACGCCCGCAGAGACCAGATGAAGGCTATGGCTGATATGCCGATGAACTAAAAAACGGCTGTAGTCCACAAATAGTCCACAAAACCACTTTTAGAGACAAAAATAACGCCGCTTGGATTTCTCCAAACGGCGTATTTGCGTGGTTGCGGGAGCAGGATTTGAACCTACGACCTTCGGGTTATGAGCCCGACGAGCTACCGAACTGCTCCATCCCGCGATATCTGTTTTTTGGTACTTATATATTATATCACTTTTCATATGACTTGTCAATAGCAAAACGTAATTTTTTTATTTTGTTAATAATTTCAGTGCCGATTTCGTATAATCCGCACCTTTTATCCTTCATTTGACACATAACTGCAAATGTGTTATACTTTTAATAATGCTTAAAAGAAGGGTAAGTGACTATATGGATATCCGCAGCGCACTGTCATGGCTGACCTCTCAGCCGCCTGTGCAGATAAAAAAGCTTGAGATCAAAAACGTTCAAAAAGATTTTCGCGCAGCATTTGCCGTTACACTTCTTTCGGGTGAAAAGTATGTCCTGAAGCTTGCAGAAAATGCATTTACTGACCGTGAGCACATTAAAATGTGGCAGCGCACATCTGAGGAGTATTCTCGGCTCGGTGCATACTGCCCGAAAATACTTCTGCCCGGGGCCGGAAATGATAAACAGGAATATTTCGGGCATGATTGTTTTATGTGGGCTGAGGAATATTCCGTTTATCCGAATGTCGAACAGTTCAGCAAGGATAGGCTTACTGATGAAAACGGTTTTTTTACTTACATTGATGATGCGGTGACACTTAATGCAAGGGCTGCCGCAATGTATTTTGATCATACCGCCCTGCCTTCGGGGTATTGCCTGTTTGAACGCTTTTCATCAGATGATGATGACTGCGAAGTTTATGAAAACGCCTGTCAGTTCAAGGCTGCTGCCGATAAACTCCCCGCAAGGTACTGCGCCCGTGTAAACAGAATATGGAAGCGCTGGCAGTCGGACTTTGATAAGCTTAAAAAACTCTACCCGCAGCTTCCCCGTTCGGTGTTTCAGGCTGATATAAACTATACAAACTGCCTTGTCGATAAAAACGGCAAATTCATCGGGCTGTATGATTTTAATCTGTCGGGCAGAGATGTCTACTTAAATCTCCTTTTTCGTGAACTGCCGTGGGTAATGTCACCCGATACACATGAAGATAAGGCGGACTATGAAATAAAATGCTTTATGCGTGGGTTAAGGACTTCGGCAAAGGTCTATAGCTTCAGCGATATCGAAGCACAGGCTGCACCGCTTATCTACCGTGTCGTCCGCCCTGTGTATGACTACTTCACCCTTATAGATGCGGGTGACGATGATAAAAAGATAACGCACTGCCTTGACTACAGTGAATATGTCCAATCAGCTTCGCATGACTTTGCTGATGCTATGGAAAGGAAAAAATAATGAAATATATAAAGCAATTGTGCATAATCATTACTGTCACTTTTATAAGCGAGATACTCCATTCACTTATACATCTGCCCGTACCCGCAAGTATTTACGGGCTTGTGATAATGTTTGTCCTGCTTTGTACCCGTATAGTCAGGATCGATGACGTAAAGGAAACCTCTCAGTTCCTTATCGAGATCATGCCTGTGATGTTTATTCCCGCAGGTGTCGGGCTTATGACAAGCTTTGATGTGCTAAAGCCCGTCCTGCTGCCTGTAAGCATTATAACCGTGGCTGTTACCGTTATAGTTATGGCGGTCACAGGGCGTGTGACACAGTATATTATAAGAAAGCGCTGTAATGACAATGACTGAACAAATGCTTGCTTCATCAGTTTTCGGGGTTTTTATAAGCCTTGTCGGGTACGGGCTCGGTGTGCTTGCAAAGAATAAAATACATAAAGGCCTTTGTAACCCACTGCTTATTTCTATCGTGTTTGTGATAGCCGTTTTAAAACTTACAGATATCAGCTATGATACTTTCAACGCTTCCGCAAAAATGCTCAGCTTCCTGCTCACCCCCGCAACCGTTGCCCTTGCGATACCGCTTTACCTGCAAATAGAAAAGCTCAGGAAAAACCTGCTTGCTATACTGGTCGGTGTATTTTCGGGCGTTATAGCAAGTATGGGCTCGATAGCCGCAATGGCGGCACTTTTCAGCCTGTCCCATGAAGAATATGTCACACTTTTGCCAAAATCCATAACTACTGCGATCGGTATGGGCGTGTCGGAAGAACTTGGCGGTCATGTTACGATATCGGTGGCTGTGATAGTTGTCACGGGTATTCTCGGCAACCTTATGGCAGAAGGTGTTCTCAGGCTTTTCAGGATAACCGATCCAATAGCCAAAGGCCTTGCACTCGGAACTTCCTCCCACGCAATAGGCACATCAAAAGCTATGGAGATAGGAGAGACCGAAGGTGCTATGTCAGGCCTTGCAATAGTAATAGCAGGACTTATGACTGTAATTGGCGCATCACTTTTTGCACAACTGATATAACGTTGTGAAAACCTTGCAAAAACCACCCCCGCGTACTTGACAAAACAGAAAAAATGTAGTATAATAATTGAGTTCGGGGCGTAACTCAGCTTGGTAGAGTGCTTGGTTTGGGACCAAGATGCCGCAGGTTCAAGTCCTGTCGCCCCGACCAGAACAACAGCCCTTGCCGCTGAAGTGCGGCAGGGGCTTAGTTTTTTAAAAGGATCAGCATCAATATATCCGAAAAAATAACGCTTTACCACACATCACTTTATAAACTCCCCTCGCCCGATATTCACTTCGGGCGTAAAAATGCCGACTTCGGGCAGGGGTTCTACCTGTCTGACAGCAGGATATTTTCAAAACGCTGGGCAGCCGAACGCAAAGGGTATGATACCTATATAAACCACTATATTCTTGATATGACATCACTTTCGGTCAGACGGTTTGAACGCTCACGCGAATGGTATGATTATATATTTGAAAACCGTTCCTTCCATAAAGATACCCTCCCGCAGTATGACCTTATTATCGGCCCCATTGCAAATGATACACTCTATGATACCTTCGGCATAACTGCAAGCGGACTGCTCTCCCCCGAACAGTCGCTCAAACTGCTTATGCTCGGCGGCGAGTATATGCAGTATGTTGTAAAAACCCCAAAGTGTGCTTCACAGCTTGAATTTATCTCGGCAGATGTCCTTGATAAAAGCGATATCGCTTCAAACAGACAGACTGTTCTTGCCGAAGAAGAACAGTTTCACAATGACTTCGCCGCGGAACTTGAAAGACTGACCGGCCAATAAGACCTTTTTCGCCGCCAAATATTGACAACCCCGAAAATATTGTGTATAATATAACAAAGCATAGTAAACCGATAGGTGTTTAAAACACTTGTGAAAGGAGCTTTGGCATGAAGGTTTCTACCAAAGGCAGATACGCATTAAGAATGATGTACGATATGGCTGTCAACGATAACGGCAGTGCCATACCGCTTAAAGATATTGCCAACAGACAGAGTATATCTATTAAATATTTAGAACAGATAGTTATACTTTTAAACCGTGCAGGGTTTGTAAAAAGCGTGCGCGGGGCACAGGGCGGCTATAGGCTCGCACACCCTGCAAGCTACTATACAGTGGGTATGATCCTTCGCCTGACCGAAGGCAGTATGGCACCCGTTGCCTGCCTTGATGACGAAGTGAACCAGTGCCCCCGCGTGAATGAATGTCCTACACTTTTTGTGTGGGAAAAGCTTGATGCGGCTGTAAAAGAGGTTATCGACGGCATTACTTTACAGGATATAATAGACCACAGCCGTGAAATGACTATTGACTATAATATATAAGGGTGTATCATGTATTTTGAAGATATCGCTGTCGGGCAGAAGCTTGCCCTCCCGCCCGCAGAGGTCAATAAGGCCGAAATGGTGGGCTTTGCAAAGGAATATAACCCTGCCCCTGTCCATACCGACGAAAGCTTCGCCATTACCACAAGGGCAGGCAGACTTACTTCGTCCGGGGTGTATACGTTCCTGCTTATGTGGCGGGAATATGTAATAAACGACTTCGGCGGTGAGCAGACTCTTGCCGGCACAGCTATGCGCCTTGAATTTCTGCACCCCGTGTTTGCGGGTGACGTTTTATCGGGCGAAGCCTGTGTAACAGGCAAAAAAACAAGAAATGACTATAACGGTCTTGTTACTGTGAGAATTGATGTTTATAACAGCGATAAAAAGCTTGTCCTGACCTGTGAAAGCGATACGGTGGTCAAAAGAAAGAAGAACGATAGTGTATGAAAAAGCTTTGTATACTGTTTTCGGGGATAGGTTATAACTGCTCAAGGCCGCTTTTGTATTACTCTGCACGCCTTGCAGAGAAAAAAGGCTATGAAGTCATAAGGCTTGACCTTGACGGCTTTGAAAAAGATGCCTTCGGTGATAATGAAAAGATAAGAAAGTGTGCTTCCCACGCCCTTTCACAAAGCCTCGAAAGGCTTGAAAGCGTGAAAACGGGCGATTACGAAAAAACTGTTCTTATCGGCAAAAGTATCGGCACCTATGCCGCACTCGGCGTAAACGATACACTCGGGCTTAATGCACAATGTATACTGCTCACCCCTCTGCCTGTAAGCCTTGAACTCCCCTGCACCGGCGCATATGCTTTCCACGGCACAAGTGATAAATGGGCAGATACTTCCTTAATTAAAGCAAAATGCAGTGAAAGGCATATTAAGCTTTTTACCTTTGAAAACGCAAACCACTCCCTTGAAACAGGCGATACACTAAACGATATAAAAAACCTTGAAAGCATTATCACAGCTTTAGACAGCATAATGTAAACAGCAGGTGCAATCCGTTTTGCACCTGCTGTTTTTATATATTCTCACTGCGCTACATTTTTCATGGTAAGCGATATCCTGCCCTTTTGTAAATCGACAGAAAGTACCTTGACTTTTACGATCTGCCCCACCTTTACTACATCAAGCGGGTGTCTGACATAGTGGTCTGCAAGCTGTGATATGTGCACAAGCCCGTCCTCGTGTACGCCGATATCGACAAATGCGCCGAAATCTATTACATTTCTTACCGTCCCGACAAGTTCCATGCCTTCTTTAAGGTCTTTGAGTTCCATTATATCTGCACTTCGCATAAGCGGGGGCGGCAGCTCGTCACGGGGATCGCGCCCCGGCTTGATAAGCTCGGATATTATGTCATTAAGTGTCGGTATGCCCGCACCTGTCTGCTCGGAGATCGCTTTAATGCCTATCCGCTTTGCCCTGTCAGGCAGCTCGTCAAGTGCCCCGATATCAGTCAGGCTGTAGCCGCATTTTTCAAGAAGCGCCTTTGCATGGTCATAGCTTTCAGGGTGTACGGCTGTGTTGTCAAGCGGGTTCTTACCGTTTCTTACCCGCAGAAAGCCCGCACACTGTTCATAAGCCTTAGGCCCTAATTTAGACACCTTCAGAAGCTGCCTGCGGTCTGTAAACGAGCCGTTTTCTTCCCTGTATGTAACTATATTCTTTGCAATAGTCCTGCTTATGCCCGCTATATATGAAAGCAGCGAGTATGAAGCCGTATTAAGGTCAACACCTACCGAGTTCACACAGTCCTCAACTACGCCCGAAAGCGCCTCGTCCATTCTTGCCTTTGGCATATCGTGCTGATACTGACCAACACCTATTGCCTTGGGATCTATCTTTACAAGTTCTGCAAGCGGATCCTGCAATCTTCTTGCTATAGACACAGCCGAACGAAGTGAAGCATCATATTCGGGGAATTCCTCCGCCGCAAGCTTTGATGCCGAATACACCGAAGCCCCCGCTTCGGATACTACCATATAAGATACCTGCTGCGGTATCTTGCCTATAAGCTGTGCTGCAAACTGCTCCGTTTCCCTTGATGCGGTGCCGTTGCCGATAGCTATCGCAGTAACACCGTACTTGCTTATAAATCCCGATATTATGCGCTCTGCCTTCGGTATGTCCTTTCTCGGCGGGGTGATGTAAATTATAGTTGTATCAAGCACCTTGCCTGTTTCATCAACTACAGCACACTTGCAGCCGTGTGCATACCCCGGATCAAGCCCGAGTGTCACCTTGCCCTTGACAGGCGGCTGCATAAGCAGCTGACGGAGATTAGATGAAAACACCTTTATAGCGCCCTCCTGTGCGGCTTCCGAAAGTGTATTCCTTATTTCTCGCTCTATCGACGGAAAGATAAGCCTTTTATAGCTGTCCCTCGCGGCAAGTTCTACAAGCTCTGCACACCTGCCCACGCCTTTTTTGAACCTGCTGACTACCGCACGCTCACCGGCGCCTTCGGGCAGAACTATGCTGACTTTCAGTTTGCCTTCCTTTTCTCCCCTGTCAATAGCAAGCACCCTGTGCCCCGCTATTTTTGAAACGCTTTCAGAAAACTCATAGTAATTATCATAGACCGTCTTTTCGCTTTCATCGACAGCTGCGCTTACTACTTTGCCAATATCCGTAAACAGTGTCCTTAAATACTTTCTCAGTTCTGCATTGTCGGAAATATCTTCGGCTATTATATCCATAGCCCCCTGCAATACTGCGGCAGTATCTGCAAGCTCTTTTTCCTCGTCGATATATTTTTCGGCTTCGGTGTCGGGTTCAGTGTTTTCCTGTGCCATTATAAGCTCTGCAAGCGGTTCAAGCCCCTTTTCCCTTGCAACGGACGCCCTTGTGCGCCGCTTCTGCTTATACGGCATATATATATCCTCTGCTTCGACAAGTGTCATAGCTTTATCGATTGCCGCCATAAGTTCATCGGTCATCTTGCCCTGCTCGGTTATGGAATTTGTTATTTCCTCTTTCCTTTTTTCAAGATTGCGCAGATAACTGAGCCTGTCAGAAAGCTCTCTTAACTGCGTATCGTCAAGCGAGCCTGTTACTTCCTTGCGGTATCTTGCGATAAAAGGTATTGTTGCCCCTTCATCAAGCAGAGAAACAGCATTTACTACCTGTTCCTCCTTCAATCCCTGCTCGGCGGCGATTATCTTATTGATCTCCATATTCCTTCTCCTTTGCTGAGTGTCCGGCTTTCAGAACAAATGTTCCACGTGGAACATTATACCCGAAAGCAGCATTACAATTATACCACAACAGCACAAAAAAAGCAAGCCCGATCCGCGAAAGCACGCTGTTTACGTCTTAGTGCGGTGTTGCTTTAAGAGTTCAGAATATCTGAAAGCCCAACACACCTGCTATGGCAAGCACTCCGCCGAGTAAATTCGCATCAGAATGCTGCTCACGCCTGATAAGCCCGATAACAAACAGCGTCACCAGTATCATAGGCTGTATCAGCGAGTAGTTTGCAAGGCTTATGGCTATGACAGCATTTTCTGTCAGCATTCCTGCGGTGTTGCCTAAACAAACAACGTGCATACCCCTGTACTGCGGTAGTATTCTATCAGACGCCCGATATCTTGTCGGGTGCAGTGAAGCTTTTCTGCAAGACAGTCAATGCAGAAAAATTCATCAGCGCCACGGTTTATCAGCTTGCGGTTATACGCCGAGATAGAAAAACCACGGCGAAGCTAAACTGTAAAATGAACTGTTTTGACCGGCAGGTGAATATCGTTCCCGTCTTCGGTCTGACAGTAAAACTCAAACTCCGCCCTGTACTCCCCCGCAAAGAAAACCGTGTGGTAAGCCTGCTCGTCAAGGGCGAGCACTTCGGGGGTTTCGGTGTAGTCAGCCCGGTCGTCCTCGGGGGATAGGATATCGTGCTCAGGCAATATTTTCAGTTCCACGGCATCAGAACTGCCATAATAGAGCGTCGGCATACCTGACAGGTGCATAAACAGCGGTGCATTCTCTGTCAGGTATATTTCAAATTCCAGCCTGCCGCCGTTTTTGCCTTTATAATTTACTATTACCTGTTCGCTGTAATAACTGTAAAACTGCTTCTTGTATTCTTCACTTTTAAGGCGTTTATATGTCAATACACCCGCAAGAATTATAAGGCCCGCTGCAATTGCTGCTGCCGCTGTACATTTCATATACTTAAAAAGAGCCCCGCCGCTTTTTATGTACGCACAAACCTTTTCCTCTACCCTTGCGCGTTCTTCACGGGTAAGCCTGTAGCTTTTAAGGTCATATGCCCCGCGCTTTAACCAGCCGCTGCGCCTTGCTATGCTCAGCATATACCTGTAAGCGCAGCTTCTGCCCTTTTTAAAGCGGCAGACATCACTGTATTTATCAAGCAGCACACAAAGCCTGTCTTCGCCCTCGCTGCGCCTGATGCCGCTGCACATAAGGGTAGAAAACAATTCATTTCCGCCGTAATCAAGGAATTCCTTTATCCTGCCTGCTTTGTCCATACGCTAAGCCCTCCTGATATCGTCAGCTGTTGCACCGAACCGGCGGTATATCGTCATGGCAAGGCTTTCGCCCGACGGCGGCTGAGCAGTTATCCTGTAAAGCCTTTTTTCATTTTCATCTGTTTCACTGACAAGGCTTGCAAGAGTGCTCGGGTAGTTTTTGCGGTTTATTCTCTCAAATTCGTTATAAAGCCCTGTAAGGTGGGTAACATAGATGCCCCTTACCCCTGCCGCTGCAAAAAGTTCACAGTGTATAGCGGATATCTTCATACATTCTTCGGGGGTGGTGCTCTGGAGTGATTCATTAAGTATCACAAGGCTGTGGCTTGTCATACTGACGGCTATTTTTTTCAGTTCCTTTATTTCCACTGTAAAGCGGCTTGTGTCTATGCCCGTCTGCTCGGACTTAGGGAAGTGTGTAAACACATTATCGCACACTGACACTTCCGCATACTCCGCAGGAACAAAAAGCCCCGCCTGTGCGAGGACCTGACAAACAGCCGCCGCCCTTGCAAAAGTCGTCTTGCCGCCGTTGTTTGCGCCTGTAAGCATAAATATACGTGCTTTTTCATCAAGTGTAAGGTCATTTATCATAAGCCTGTTTTTAAGTGCCTGAGCAGGATATTTTAAGACAAGTTCTTTGTAAAGGCAAAGGTCAAACGCACCTTTGAGCTTTGTTTTTCTTTTTTCCATCGGCAGTAATTTCGGGCGGCAGAATTTCATTCCGCGAACTGATGCATTTTTTACAAGCATAGCCGCACCCTCATAAAAATCAAGCTGGTGTTCAAGTTCGGATATATCCGAAAAGAAGCTTTTCTGATAGCCTGCCAGTGCTGATGATATCCTTTTGGCATAGGCGGCGGTATATTCACTGAGTTCTCTGAAAAGTGCGGTGTCGATATCTGCGGGGGCGTGTCTTGTAAGTGAACTTAAATGTTCCTCACCCTCAAAGCATTCCTGCCCCATGACCTGCCCGAAGACAAGCCTTTCTATAACATTTCCCTTAGGATATATCTTATCATATGAAACCTCCATCAGCCCTGCCGAATCGGGTATCATAGCCGCATCAAAGTTTATGCCGACTTTTACGCTTCTTATCGTTTTTGAAAAGATCTCTTTGAGCTCACTCAGATCCTTATCAATATTCTTGAATTCTTCACTTTGCGGCAATGCCTTAAAAAACTCAAACAGTCCCCTTACGGCTCCCGACTTTATATTTCCGCTTATACGGCTGTAGATATCATTTATCCTGCCTATCGCATCAAGGTATGACAGGAGAAAATCAGAACGTTCTTTGATCTCATAGAATGCATTTACATCTGTATCGCCGTGCCCGGTGAAATATGTATGTGAAAGTTCGTTTACCACCCTGCGCAGATTTTCACGAAGTTCGGGATTATTTATAAAATCCTCAAGACAGTCAAGGCGATAGTTTATCGTGTCAATGTCTGTGCAGAGTTCCTCACAAAGCTTTAAAAGCATATCCCCGCCGGATAGCGAGAACAGGCTTTTTATACTTTCCATTTTCAGGTCTGACATAAAGTCTGTGCCGCTATTTCTTATTTCTTCGCGCCTTTTCTGAGCCGACTGCCTTGCTTGGCGGTCAGGGTAGAAAAGGTCAATATGGTCTGTTATCCGCATAAAATTGCCCCCTTTTAAGACAGATGATACACTCTGCCCTAAGGGAAGTGTCAAGGGCATAAAGCAAAAATCAGCAAAGCGCACAAATCATGGCGAACGGATTTGTGAAAATCCACAACAAGGTGCTATCTCTCCGGATGTATGGCGTTTTATATAAAAATTATTAAAGTTTGACGCTCGCTCTTGACATATTTGTCAAACTGTGCTATAATATAATTTGGTATAATATGTATGAAAGGATATGCTGTTTATGAAAAAGATTATTTCCTGTGCTGCTGCACTGGCGGTCGTTTTAAGCTTTTCGGCAAATGCCCTGCCGCAGGGTGAAGGTGTAATTCCCGATATACAGACGGTTTTTGCGGCTTCGCCGACTATCAATGCCACCGAGGCTACTATATACGGGATGAGCTCCGACTATGAAGACACGCTGACTATGCCGAGCAATACAACCTTTCAGATAAAGGTAAGCGGTGCCAAAAGTGTAAAATACAGCGTTAAAAGCGGCAGCACTGCATCAGTAGACAGCAGCGGTCTTGTCAGTGTAAGCTACACCACATGGTACTGGTATGGTAACAGGGCAACTACTGCCAAGCCTGATGATATGACAGGCATCACGGTGGAACGCTCTATGTACGAGGGCGATACCGTTATAAACGTCAATGCAGACGGGACTGTTTTTACCGTGACCGTACACGTAAAGGACTATTCAAACGAATATGCAGACAAAGTGATAGATGACTACATAAAGAAAAACATCACAAGCGGTATGACAGATTATGAAAAGGTATGTGCAGCTGCAAAAATGGCGGCGGATTACAATTACGATTACCGTTATCAGTCATATCAGGATATGATAATCCACGGCGGCGGTGACTGCTGGGCAAGCACAAACCTTATCATAGCAGTTACAAAGAGGCTTGGCTTTGATGCGTGGATAAGAAACGGCAACCGGGACGCCGGTGCGGGCAGCGGTCACAGGAACGCACTTGTAGAGGGCAAGGACGGAAAGCTTTACGAAGCCGAAGCAGGATACGGCGTCGCAGCCCCGAGGCCTTATAATGTAAAAGAGCGCACAAGCCTTTTTTCAACAAGGACAAACTACACATACGGCGGGCTGGAGGTTTACCAGTATGACGGCAAGGAAATCCCCGAAACGCTTGAAGTGCCGGCGGAGATAGACGGCAAGCCTGTAGTTTCTATCGGCAGCAAATTCCTTTACAGCGAGCATGACATAAAGAAGGTGATTTTACCCGAAAGCATAAAGAATATAGGCAATTATGCCTTCTTTGACATGAAAAAGCTTGAGGAGATAAACATCCCCGCATCACTTGAGCAGGCAGGCTATGAAATATTCACGCATGACGGTGAATTAAAGACGGTAAATGTCGGGAAGGGCTGCATATACACCTATGAAAACGGTTCGTTCTACAGTGAAAAGGCTAAAACTGCAAACGGGTGCTATTTAGCGCAAAGCTACAGTATCCCCGACAGCATTACGACAATAATGAACTATGCATACTTTTACAACACTAAAGTCAAGACTGCTGTTATCAGCAAGAATGTCACCGACATACAGGAAGGCGGCTTTGCAAACTGTTCTTCATTACGGTATGTAAAGATAAACGGTGCGGCTAAACTCGGGCAGTATGCTTTTGCAGGCAACAGCAAGCTTGCACGCATTGTTATACCAAAAGACGTGACAGAAATAGGCACGGACGTTTTCCATTCTGATGAAAACCTTACGATATATACCGAAAAAGGCTCGGCTGCCGATACATATGCATCACAAAACAGCATAAAGGTAAAATACTTTGATGAACTTAAAGCAGGAGATGTAAACAACGACGGAAGTGTAAACATGAAAGACCTCACCCTTTTGCAGCAGTACCTCGCACAGTGGGACGTAGATGCCGATGAATACACAGGCGACGTAAACAAGGACGACAGTATCACTATGTCAGACCTTACCCGTATGCAACAGTACCTTGCAGGGTGGGAAGTTACACTTGAATAAATAACTCACAAACGCAATTGGCGCTTTTAAGAGATTTATGCGTTTTATCGGGGGAAACCTTTCTGAAGAAAGGTTCTCCCCCGAACCCCCTTCCAAAGACTTCTAATTTAATTTTTCCTAAAGGGCATATGCCCTTTAGGAAAAATTAGGTCAAAAGTTTTAGGAAAGGGGCCTGGGGGAGAACCCTTTTTCAAAAGGGTTTCCCCCAGTAGAACACGTAAGCCTTTTAAAAAGCGCCAATTGCGTTTGTGAGTTATTTATTCGCAGCTTACTGTAAGTGCAGCTTCTTCGGTATAGTCAAGGCGTTCGCCGTCCTTTATCCTGCCTATTTTTACTTCGTGCTTTTCTACCTTGCCTTTACTGCCGCGGTAAACAGTTTCTATCCTGTCATCGCCCGCGCCTGTAAACTGCTTATGGAAAAGAAAGCTCACGCTGTCATTCTTTACTTCGGTTATTGTAAACACACGTTCAAGGGCTTCATCATAGTCCCACGGTTCAAGTTCGAGAAGCTGCATCTCGCCATACTTAAACTCGCCCACTTTAGCTGCGAACCTTAGCACAACCCTATGCCACGAGCCGTATATCTTACACTCCTCCGTTATAGTGAGCACAGGGGTATCGGTGTCAGCTTTTTCTTCGGTCAGCTTACCGTTCTCGTAAGTCTGGACTATCACCCTGCCGTCGGAGCAGACATACCTGCCCTCGCCCTGCTTTATGCCGTTTTTAAAGACACCCTCAAAACGATCACCGCTTTGGTAGAACATAGTGCCCCTGCCGTTTATGCCGCCCTTGTTCCACTCGCCTTCATAGGTATGGCCGTCAGAAAAGGACACCCGTCCATAACCTTCGGGAACTCCGCCGCGGAAATTCCCGATAAACTTATCGCCTTTTTCGTCGGTAAAGCTGCCCGCACCGTTAGGCTCGCCGTTTCTGAACTCACCGTCATAGACAGAACCGTTAATGTAAGTCATCACCCCGCGCCCGTTAGGGACAAACCTGCTGTTTACTTCGCCGACATATCTGTCGCCGTTTTTCAGCACGATAGAACGTTTCATAACCGCAGCACTCCTTTCTTTACAGCAAAGCTTACTGGGTTTATTATACCACAACAGCAGTCAGGAGTCAATTATTTATTTGGCTATCCCACGCAAAGCAGACAGATTTTTATTTACCGTGCCGCAGGCACTCCTTGTCTGACCTCTGACATCTTAAAAGCAAAGCGTTCTAACCTCCTTAAATCAAAAAAATGATTTTCGCAGCAAATGGATTTTTCTCTTGATAATAATAAAAAAGTATGGTATAATTAATCCAAAGCATTTATAATAGATTTTAATTCTACACACTACTTAAACGGAGGATACTATTATGGCTGATGAAGAAAAGAAAGTCACCCCCGAAGAAACCAAAGGCGAAGATACCGAAACAGCTGTGCAGGGTGAAGAAAGCAAGGCAGACGGGGAACAGGCAGAAAGCCCCGAAGAACAGCCTGCCGGCACTGCCCCCGCTGAGGAAACCGAAGCAGGCGGGTTTGACAAGCAGAAGAAAAAGCGGCTGTTGTCAGCATTTATTGCATTTGATGTACTGGTGGCGGCGGTTATCGCAATAATTGCACTTGCACATTTTGCGTCTGATAAGGACGACAGCTCTGTAACCACGGCGGATGCTTCTTCTGCTTCGGAAAGCAGCGGACAGAAGTCTGACGACACATCAGGTGAGGTCAGCGCTGAGGGCTTACCTGTAGGCGGTGATGATACTTCATCGGAGAGTGAGAGTTCATCACAACAGGAAAGCTCGTCGGCAGAGGACAGTAAGCCGCAGGAGGAAAGTTCTTCGCAGGCACCTGAAAGCAACGGGTACAGTGTCGTATACAGCGTAGGCAACGGCTGGGAAAACAGCGGCGTACAAATGGCAGGGCTTGAACTAAAGATAGAAAACCACACATCTTCACCCGTTTCGGGGTGGACGCTGACACTTGATGTCGAGGGCCTCAAGAGTGCTGACGGCTGGAATGGCACGTGGACAGCAAGCGGTGACACACTTACCATAACCAATGCAGATTACAACGGTGATATAGGTGCGGGCGGCTCGGTCGTTATAGGGTGCAATATCGGAACTTCGGGGGCGCTTAACATAAAGAGTGCCAAACTAAACGGCACCGAATGCACCGTCACAGCAGGAAAGGTCGACCAGAACGCACAAGGCGGCAATAATAACAACAATGGAGGCAGCAATAACAATAACGGCGGCGGTAATAACACCACGACAGTTTCAGGCGACACAAAGACACTCCTGACAAGAAGCAAGAACGCCGTTCAGGGCGACGACTGGCTGCACACTGACGGCAACAGGATACTTGACAAGGACGGCAAACAGGTTTGGCTGACGGGCGTGAACTGGTTTGGCTACAACACCGGCACAAACACGTTTGACGGTTTATGGAACAGTCAACTGACGCCTACTGTAAAAGCGATAGCAGACCACGGCTTTAATCTGATAAGGGTACCGATATCGGCACAGCTTATAAACCAGTGGGCATCAGGCGAATACCCGCAGGCAAATTACAACAACGCCTATAACGAAGAACTCAATCAGATGAACAGTCTGGAAATATTCGAGTATTTTCTTAAACTTGCCGAAGAAAACGGAATGAAGGTAATGCTTGATATACATTCCGCAGAAACTGATGCTTCGGGACATAATGTGAACCTGTGGTACACGGACAAGGTTTCTGTTGACGATTTTTACAGTGCGCTTGAATGGGCGGCTGACAGGTACAAAAACAATGACACGATAATAGCTTTTGACCTTAAAAACGAGCCGCACGGCAAGCCGAACGAGGGCGACAAGGCGGCTATATGGAACGATTCAAAGCAGGCAAACAACTGGAAGTACACAGCTGAAGTTGCGGCAGGCAGGATACTTGCAAAAAACCCGAATGTACTTATTATGGTAGAGGGCACTGAGATATACCCTATGGACATAAAGAAAAACGGTGACTTTAAATCGACAAACGAAAAGGATTATTACTTCAACTGGTGGGGCGGGAACCTCAGGGGTGTAAAGGACTTCCCCGTAGACCTCGGCAAGTATCAGGACAAGCTTGTATATTCCCCGCATGATTACGGCCCGACAGTTTACAAACAGCCGTGGTTTGAGGGTTCATACGACTTTGACAGCCTGATGAAGGACTGCTGGAAGGACAACTGGTTCTATATTTTTGAAGACAAGACAGCACCTTTGCTTATAGGCGAATGGGGCGGTTTTATGAAGGAACCGAACCTTACCTGGATGACATATATGCGCCAGCTTATAAGCGAGAACCACCTGAACCACACCTTCTGGTGCTTTAATGCAAATTCGGGCGACACAGGCGGGCTTGTGCTTGATGACTTTACCACATGGGACGAGGAAAAGTACGGCTTTGTAAAGGAAGTGCTCTGGCAGGAGGGCGGCAAGTTCGTAGGACTTGACCATGCGATAGCTTTAGGCGAAAACGGTATAACGCTCAAAAGCGCAAAAGGTCTGTAAGGGCTGAAGCATAAATGGGGATAGAAAGATTATTTGAATATATCGGGAATGATGAAAACAGATTTCACGGGGTATGCATAACCAAAGGCGGAAAAGAGATAGCGGCGCTTATACGCTCACCTGAGAGCAGGCGTTACCCGATATATTCCGCTGTCAAGACCATACTTGGCATGGGTGTCGGCTTCCTTGTACAAGAAGGCAGGATGGACACAGAAAAGCCGCTGTACCGTTACCTTTCCGAAAGACAGCGGCGGCTGATACCCGAAAACAGACGTGAGGATTTTTCAAAGCTCAGCGTTGAGCGTTTTCTGACAATGACTGTGGCGGGGTACCCGTTCAGGCCACAGGGTGAAAGCGGCTGGGAAGAACAGGCGCTTGGTGCAGACATAGCTTACGCCGGCTGCAACAGGTTTGAATATTCAAACTTCCCTGCCCTGCTTGTCAGCGCGGCGGCACAGAATGCGGCAGGGGAAGACTTTTACCTTTATCTTTGCAGCAGGCTTTTTGAACCGCTTGGCATTGACGCACCGCCATACAGGAAAACGCCGGAGGGGTATTTCTACGGGGCTTCGGGAATGGAACTCAGTGTAAGAGAGCTTGCACGTATCGGGCAGAGGCTGCTTGAACTGAGCCGCGGCGGCGGGTATTTTGAAAAAGCCGTATCGCCGGTAATAAACACAGGAAAATCAGGCTACGGGTACTTCACCTGGGCGGATAAGGACTATTTTTATATAAGCGGCAAGTGGGGGCAGAAATGCATCGCTTTCAGAAACAGCGGGGTGATAATCACCTATCTTTCCGACAGGCAGGAGGGCGACGAAGAAGCCTTCAGGCTTGCATCTGATCTCGGAAATCAATTTTTACAAAATTAATTTCCGAGAGGTTAGAAATTAGAGGTCAGAAGTTAGATAATGAGTCCGCAAAGCGGACGAAAGCTTTAAAAATCGTGCCGCAGGCACTCCTTGTCTTGCTTCTTGCCTCTGATAATCTTGCATCTAAGGAGGACAGAAATGGTAAAACTACAGATACCCGCCACCAGCGCAAACCTCGGGGCGGGGTTTGACGCACTCGGGCTGGCGCTTTCATTCTACAACACAGCTGAAATGGAAGAAAACGATCATTTGGACATAAAGTCACTTGACAACACGAAAATACCCGAGAACGAGAAAAACCTTATATATATTTCAGCCAAGGACCTGTACGAGGTATGCGGCAAAAAGCTTGAAGGGCTGACACTCAGGCAGACAAATGCTATACCTATGGCAAGGGGGCTCGGATCATCATCTGCGTGCATTATAGCAGGGCTTGTGGGGGCTAACAAGATGCTCGGCGATCCGCTTACAAAAGATGACCTTGTTGACCTTGCCGCACAGATAGAAGGCCACCCCGACAACACAGCGCCCGCACTTTTAGGCGGTATAGTAACAGCGGTATTTGACGGCAGAAAGGTGCACTGGGTAAAGCAGGAGGTTTACACGAACCTGAAATTTGCGGCCATCATACCCGATTTTGAGCTTAAAACAAATGATGCACGCGCCTGCCTGCCAAAAGAAGTAACATACAAAGATGCGGTCTACAACCTTTCCCGTGCGGCGTTGTTTTCGGCATCACTTCTGACAGGCAAATACGAAAACCTGCGGACAGGTGTTGACGACAGACTGCACCAGCCTTACAGAATGAAGCTTATTCCGAATATAGACGAAGTTTTTGACATAGCCTACACCCACGGCGCATATGCCGCATACATATCAGGTGCAGGGCCGACAGTCATGGCGATAGCTGACGGCGGCAATGAATTCTTCGCGGGGAAGCTTCGCTTTTCACTTGAAAACGCCGGGCTTTCAAACTGGAGTGTTCACGAGCTTTCTATTGATAACGAGGGCACAAAAGTAGTGGTATGACCTGAGTTATAAAGACAACAGCGCACAAAGATCCCCCGACACCGTAAAGGTATCGGGGGATATCAATTTCTGCATTACCCTTATGCCGGTAAGCAGAGTGGTCAGCTGTACTTAGCCAGAACGTTTTTGAGCGCATTTACACTGCCGCTTTTAACGTGCTCGACAGGTATACCATGCTTTGCGGAACTTGTTTTTACTGTACCGAGCATTTTGTGGGAACAGGTGCCGGTGAAAACAAGTATCAGGTCAGGTCTTCCTATTTTGCCCGCAAAGTCAGAAGGCATCTGGGTAAAAACCTTTGCCTTGCAGCCTGCGCCTTCGCAGATATCCTTATATCTGCCTGCCATTCTGTCATTACCGCCTACTACAACTACACTCACTGTCTTTTCCTTTCTATATGTGCAGGGCCAAAAGTGTATGGTATATCTTCCCTTTTTAAAGGGCGGATATCGGAAAGTTATCACTCGACGTTTTTAAGTGCCTCGTCGAGGGGGATACGGCTCACCTTAGCTCTCAGTATCAGCACGACCAACAGGTAAGTCGCCACACCAAGCCCGATAGTTTTGAAAACTACCGAGGGTACCAGTTTATACTCAAACCAGCCCGAATAGCCTTTGAACACTTCAAACATTACCACCGCAAGTGTTCTGTCACAAAGGATTATGCCTATGACAAGCGACAGGATAGTCACGATTGTCGTTGTGTGGATATAAAGACCGTTTATCTCGCCGCTGTTATAGCCGAGTATCTTCGTCATTGAGATCGACTGTGTGTTTTTCTCTATTATTATCTTTGCAAGGAGGTATATTACAAGAACGTAGATTATAGTACCGAAGAATGTGAAAATGAACATCATACTGCCCATTGAACGTATAAGCTGACGGGATGTCTTTGTAAGCTCTGTTTCGGTTATACGGGTAGCTATATATTTTTCTTCGATATCGGTGATCTCCTTATTTGAGAAGTAGGCGTTGAAATAGCCGTCTTCGTGGTCAAAGGTCTTATTCAGGTCGTCGATATCCATAAACACGGCGATTATTGCGGGGTAATCATAAAGCCCGCCTATTTTAAAGGAGTAGGTCTTATCGCTGTACTTATCCTTCAGTTCAAGTGTATCGCCGACATCAAGCTTGTATTTTTTATGGAAAGCTGTTGATATCGACACCTCACCCTTCGATGAGCTGAGCTCAACATATTTACTGTCCTTATTTACGCCGTAGATAGTAACGTCCTCGTCCTTATTGCCTGTATTTTCGCCTATCGTCTGCAAGCTTTCGCAGGCGTAGCTCTCGGCACCGTCTGTCTGTGTGGGCAGGGGGGCTTTAAGAACATACTGATACTCAGCAAGAAGGTTTGATGTTGTGCTGTCTTCAAAGCTTTGCAGCATAGGTTTAAAGATAAGGCTGAACATAAGTATGAATTCAGCAAACACTATACCTAAGAAGATAGTCACATAGTTAGGCATATTCTGGAATATGACTCTTAGCCTGAACCTTGTCATTATCGGTATTTTGGTGTTGAGCTTAAATGCCTTTTTCTTCTGCCTTGTTTTAAGGTCATGGCGCAGGAAGCGCAGTGGCGGGAGTTTAAGCTTTACGTTAAGCATAACAAGGTTTATAACAAACATAAGCGCAAACGGGATAAGTGTTGTTCTCACAAAAGCATTGGGGGTGAAGACTATCTTATAGCTTACAAGCGAGTAGCTTGCAAGGTAGGCTTTAGCAAAAACATTATTCAGGACAGTATAGCCGAGAATATTGCCGACTACAGCACCCGCCGCAAGCGAAAGCATAGGAAGCACCATATAGTGCCTTACCATTTCGCCCCTTGTATAGCCTGATGCACGCAGAACGCCTATTGTGCCCGCTTCCTTATTGATAGTATTGCTTATAGTTATAGAGAATACGAATGCAAGGATAATAACAACGATATAAAGGAACACGGTTATCATTGCCTGGTCGCCGCTGAAATCATCTGCAGCAAATATTATCGCCTGGTTTGAAAAGGCAGGGATAAACTGTTCAAGTTCACCGTTTGCTGACAGTGTCTTTATCAGTTCTTCAGCCATATCCTTATTTCTGATATCATCGTCCCTGTCGGGGCGGTCGTTATAGAAATAGCTGTAGCTGTAGTGGATATGGTCATCTCTTAAAGACTCAAAGCCCGCTTTTGTAACGACACCCACACCGAATTTATCATTATCAAACATCATATCCGAAGGACTCTGAAAAAGAGTTGAGTAATCGGAAAGGGCAACTATACCCGTTATTTTAAATTCCTTATCGGCAAACTTTATTGTCGAGCCTATTTTAAGGTCATGGTTCTGTGCAAAAAGCCTGTCGATACCGAGTTCGTCATCTTCAGTCGGTGCATCACCGTCTAAAACGTCGATAAGGTCTATCTGTTCCCTGTCTGCAAAAACACGGAAGGTGCTGTCTTCAAAGCTCTGGACAGCTTCTTCTTTATAGAAGTTTTCAAAAACCTTTATCTTGCCGTCGGCTTCTATCTTAGCCAGAGTTTCAGCAGAGGGCATATCCTTATATTCAAAGTTGCCGTCCTCTATCTTATACTTTTCATAGCTTTCATCATTTGATTTTTGCAGGCTGTTATCGGACACAAGAAAGCCCGAGACCGCCGATATAGTAAGCACAAAGAACAGAAAGATTATAAAATACTTGGGGAATTCCTCTTTAAGTTCCCTCGGTAATCTTTTTCTAAGCGGATTTTTCATAATAAGCCACCCGCCTTACCAGTCAAGCTCTTGTGCGGTGAGCTTGGATTCATTGAGGTAATCCTTCCTGATAGTACCGTCACGAAGCTTTATTACCCTGTCCGCCATAAGCTTGATAGCGTCATTATGTGTTACCATGACGACTGTTGAGCCATATTTCTGGTTCAGGTCACTTATAAGGGTGAGTATCTCCTTTGAGGTATTATAGTCAAGTGCGCCTGTAGGTTCATCACAAAGGAGGATATCGGGGTTCTTAACGACAGCCCTGCCTATAGCGGTCCTCTGCTGCTGACCGCCTGAAAGCTGATTGGGAAGCTTATGCCTGTGCTCGTAAAGCCCCAGCGACCTGAGCAGGTCATCAACATCAAGGGGGTTATCCGACAGATATGCACCGACTTCGATATTTTCCTTGATATTCAGGTTAGGGATAAGGTTGTACATCTGGAAAATATAGCCTAAATGCTTTCTTCTGTAAAGGGTAAGTGCTTTTTCTGACATATCCTTTGTCTTTTCACCGTTTATCGCGATATAGCCCTCGTCCGCAGAATCAATACCGCCGATAATATTGAGAAGTGTGGATTTACCCGAGCCTGATGCGCCGAGCAGTACACAGAACTCACCCTTTTCTATCCCTGCATTGATGCCTTTCAGGACTTCGACACGGCTCTCGCCCTCGCCGTAGCTTTTTCTTATACCACTTATTTCAAGAAACATGATAGTAACTCCTTTCATATGAACGATTGTTCATATGTTTATTATAACATCAGCCATAAAATCTGTCAATATAGAATTCTTACAAAAAAAGGGGATTATTCGCGCATCGGGTTAGTAAAAGCTAACATAAATGCAAAATCTATAGTTAGCATATACTAACTATAGATTATTTTACCCTATTTACAAACATTTGTCAAGGGGTTATGCAAAAAAAATTACACCCCGAGGATATTTCTCACCACCCACCATATAAGAAGTGCCGCAAGGAAGATGATATTCAGCACACCAGGTCTGACAACAAGTTCATACCGGCCTGTCTTTATATACCTATAGGTAATGTAAGCGCAGACATAGGCAGCATAGAGGGCTTCGGCAAAAATAAAAGCGTTGAATCTGACAGCTGACCTGACATCAAAATGCGCAAGCGCCATTACCGCACGGGAATTACCGCACCCCGGGCAGTTATGGTGTGTGAGCTTTTTAATAAGGCACGGCACGCCAAGCCCGCTTGCCCTCACAAAGAAGTAGTACGCAAGCAGCACGGCGGACACTGTCACATATACCCTTACAGTTTTTATTACACGAGATCTCATATTATCACCCTATAAAAAAATACCGCCGCAGTATTGTGCGGCGGATCTGGTTTGCGGATCAGAACTGCTGAGGGATAGAATTATATGTACCGGCATCAGCGAGCTGATTCATTTCGTTCTGTACGAGTGCCAGAACAGCGATAGGGAATACGAGTTCGAGCAGGATATATGCTATCTTCTGGTCTGAAGGAGAAATGCCCATTCTTGCCTTGACTTCGTTAATATTATCATCAGCATTGATAGCAAATATAACGCCGCCGACATAGAAGAACAGAAGTACAAACTGGATTATAGGCGTAAGGTTCCCAAGACTCTTGCCGCCTGCGTTGTACATTTCCTCCATTGTTTTGTAGTACCAGTAAAGCCCATAAATACCGCAGGTTATGATAGTAAGGATAATTACTGTCACTACGCTTCTTTTAGTAAACATATTTACTCTCCTCCTATATATATTATAAACCCATTATAATATATATTTTTAAAAAAGTCAATGATTATTTTATATTTTTATAACATTTTCCACAAAGCAGCACCGCCTTAAAATAATTCTTTTGTTGTCTGCACCCATTTTATCCCTTCGGGGGTATTAATTACAGAAAGGCAAAAACATAGATTATTATTTTGGAAGAAATAAGCCGGACTGTTGATAAAGCAGTAATTTCTGAGGACAAAAACACGTGTTTTCAAAAAACAGCAGTCCTTGACAAATCACTATAAAAGTTGTCTAATATAGGGATAGACGCAGGGGCTTAGGTGCCCGGGTATCTGTAATATTCACCCGTATACCTGATTTCAGGGTATTACTGATAGACAAAACAAAAACACCCATTTTACAGGAGGAATCAATCATGAAGAATTCAGTTAAGAAAAAACTTATGCTTATGACAGCAAAGGCAATGGGCGCAGCTTGCGCAGCACAGATGGCAATGTTCACAGCATTTGCAGAAACAACAACAACAAAGAAGAAGAATAACCCCGATGCTGACCTTGATAAGGTTACAGAGCCTATTATCGGGCTTGTAAATCAGGTGCTCAACGTACTTATCCCGCTTGTTGCAGCTGTAGGCGGCGTGTTCTGTGTAAGCCTCGGCCTTAAATATGCAAAGGCAGAAGAACCCCAGGAAAGAGAAAAGGCAAAGCAGCATCTCAAGAGTGCTATCATAGGCTTCTCGCTTATCTTCATTCTTGTAGTTGTTCTCAGGATCGCTGAAATAATGATCAACCCCTTTAACCCGAAAAAGGATCTTTATTATGAAATATAAATCTTTAATAAGAAAAAAACGAATAGAGATACTTGCGCTTGCCGCCGCATTGGCTTTCACCTTTGCGGCTGACAGCCTTTTCAGGCCTTTTGACTTTTATGCATCCGCAGCTGCTGAATCTGATGACGATGAAAGTTCATCCGCAGAAGATACCGAAGCTGAGATCAAATCTGATATACTTGATGTAACTCACGGCAGCGTGGAATTCTGGCGCTGTGAAAGAGTCGGCAAGAATAATTACCCGCAGGACAGCGAGTGGACAATGTCGCTGTTTTTCTTCGGAGATTACTCTATGCCGTTCAGGGACGACAAGCTTTTTTCAGCCCTTGCGCCTAATGCCATTACAATAGGTCCTGAGGCCGATCCGATACCGGGTGTTTCAAATGTCATCACCAAGACACACGGCAGTGAGTATTATTCACGATTTGTGTCCGACAGCAGCGGTGCATGGGGCGATACTATAAGGGAACAGTATGCCCATTATATAGCCCTTGACACTACATACACCCAGCCTGCAAGCCAAAGATTGTTCGGCGCAGATACAAGCAAGGACGTATTCTTTACAACCGCTGACATGAACCCTGTTTATGTAAAGTATACGGGGACAAACAGTAACGAAGGCTCCGGCGTTATAGGTTCCAAATGGCCGATGTATAAGATCAGGCTCAAAAGCAGCAATGACAGGGAATACTACCTTGCACCTACAGACAAGAACAGTGAATCTCTGCCTAAGATAGTCACAAGCGAGAGCAGCGCCAAGAGTTTTACCTTCCGCCCGTTTGATATGAACAGCGGGAATGCACTGGACAACAATATGATGATGCTTGCATTCAACTCGATGCTGAGCAATCCTTCACAGGCAAATGTTCTTAAAGCTTTTTACGGCGTGAGCACTATAGAAGAACTTAAAGAGGTCAGCATCAGGAACGGCATAGTCTGGGTGCCTTATATTTACGATAAAGGCAACGATGACGAAGTTCTCGTAACAAGAAACACAAGCTTCGTTTTCACTGCTGATGACGGCGACTACGGAAGAATGTCCGACAGGTGCAAATGGTATATAGGCAAAAAGTATTTGTTCTCGGCACTTGAAGGCACAACCACCATTAAGGAAGGTCAGATACTAAGCATTTCCGAAAAAGACTATATAAGGGCTGACGGCGGTCAGGACAGCCAGAACGGCGTTATATTAAGAAACGGCAATAAGGTAATAATCGAAAAGGGCGGTATTCTAAGTATCGAGGGCAACTTTATCAACAACGGTACTATAGAAAACCGCGGCGGCACTATAATTGTCAAAAAGGGCGGCGCTATATTCCCGTTCCAGCAGGGCTCTGATGTTTCTAAAAACGGCTGCGGCTCTATCAAGTGCGTCGGCGGCGATATCATTATCCAGAAGGGCGGCGCTATCTATGGCGGGCTTTCGGATATAAAGGGTTCACCCTGCCCCTTTTGGCTTGATGACGGTTCTGTGCTTATGAATCAGGGCTTGCTCGTTTACGGCGGCCTTCGCCTTGGCAGCGACGCAAGAGTTGAGCTTTATGAAGACAGCGTTACATACGGCTCCTACGGCTCACAGAAAGATGCCACGGGCTGCGAATATCTGGTCAAGCCTTCCAATGGCGATGATAACGAATGGATGGTGTCTTACGTTTATGATGACGGCACCACGGGAACGGATCAATCGCTTTCTCAGTTTATGTATGGGATAAGATATTCATGGGGTGATGTCCTGTATAATGATTATTTGACCGAGTTTAGCTCTTATACCGACAGCGAAAAGCAGGCTTTTGCCGATAAGGTTGTCGAGGAAGCGAAAAAGAATGGCAGCAATATCGTAATAACTCACAGCGAAAACAGATACGAGAATGCTTACGGTAATGTTTATAACAGCAAGGAAGAGGCTATAGAGTATACCGAGGGCCTCGGCTATCAGTTCGTGGAAGAAGACAGTGACGGCACTTTGCACTTTACACTCTATAACTTTGACGCAAACTTTAACGATCTTTTAAGCAAGAATAATACAGCGTTTTTAAACGGCACACTTACAAAGCTTGAATTTATTCAGGAGTGTAAGGGGCTTCAGGGTATGTACTATCAGGGAGTGCCCACACGTATGCCTACAATATCTAAGGCTTCAAGTGCTAAGTTCACGGATATAAGTAAAACTTCCAGCCTTAAACCTACCGATTTAACACTTTGATAGCTTTTATCAAGCCCTCGGGTAAGCCCGGGGGCTTGTTTTTTTCCTATTTTGCCTTATGTTTTTTAAAAAAATGCACCCAAACCCGCCTGACGGGGGTATTACTTACGAAAGAACACAAAAACCCATATAAAACAGGAGAGGATAAGTTATGCCAAAATATACTAAAGACCAGCTCAATGCTACAGCAAAAAGCAGATTGGAATATTATGAAAATCAGCTCGAAACAGAAAAGCTTCGTTATCAGAAAGTAAACGATCGCTTCGGTAAAAACGGTAAGATATCATCTGATCTTCTATCCGGCAAAAAGCCTTATAACGATGAAGACGTTGAAAAATATAATTCTATAACCCTGCCTGATGTTCCGGGTATGGATGATGATATGATATCGCTTATAGGCGTTGGTGTGTCATTTGATAAAAAGTATGTAAGAAAAACCAGCTCCTCTGCGGGAAATCTGGGCCCTGAGGACTTCCACCGTGTATTTGTCACCAGCAATATCATCCCCGCCGATCCCAGAACGATAGATTATTCTGATGCAATGCCTAAAATACGTGAGGAAACAAAGAATGTCCTTGAAGAATACAACAAGGGTAATAAAGAGCCTGTAAAGAAAGCACTCAGAAATATCGCTGATCATATCAAAAATGACAGCGGCACTTTAGAGTTCAACGCTAACCAGGCCGACGGCATCTATAATAAGGGCTTTTATAAAACAATAGGCGAGTTTATGAATGACAAGGATCTTGGCGTTGAAAAAATGTTCAGCGAAAAAGACCTTTTAAGGGTAAAGGCAAACGCTAAGAAGTTAGATGCATATGAAAAATCAAACAATGCCGCAAAAGAGCTTTTATTAAACCCCGCTGATGCAAACACCCCCGAGCGTGAACAGCAGGTGCTTGATTATATGCTTAATATGGCAACAGCTTCTGTGACATCCAAATCAGTCGTAAACGAGGAAGATTCATATAAAGACCTTGTAGATTCAATAGGCGACTTTATTGATAATGATCCCAGAATTATAGCTGATGAAGAAGGAATGTCAAAAACCAACACTGATATCATAGTAGACCTTAACCAAACAATAGCCCAAAAAGTTGATGACAAAAAGGCAGCATCAGCTAAATACAAGTTCGCTTATGATAATGTTATAGGCAACAAGTCATCAAGCCTTCTGAGAGATATCTATCAGAAAGATAATGTAGCCCCTGAAGAAGCTATCCTCAGCGAAGAAAACGGCGAGGAAAAGCTAAAGGAACAGCTGAAGACCAAGATCAAGGAATCTGACCTGTATCAGAGCCTTATGAAAGCCGAAAGCCCAAATCAGATGGCTATGGCACTTAACAAGGCTGATCTGTAAAGGATCTCTATAATGCAGCAGTTGAGGAAGGCGGCAAAAGGCTTATCCCCAAGCTTGCAACCGCCAAGAGGTTAATGCCCAAGGTAACAGAGGTAAAGAGAACAGAGCCTAAGCGTGAGCTCAATATGAATGGTCCTAAGTTGAATTAAGCAAAAGAAAGGCAGAAACTAAAATGAATGAACAAAGGATCTTTTCAGCACTCAGGGCACTTGCGGAATATACCCCCAAGACACCTGAAGCTGCCGAGCAGAATATGGCAAGGGCAGCAAGAATGCTGTCCGCCACGGTACAGGAGGTAAAAACTCCCCTGCGTACCGCCATAACAAAAACAGCTGACCGGGTTTTGCTGTGATACCCCGGATAAATACCGCAGACAGTAAGCAAATACTGCCTGCGGGTTTTATTTGCAGGTTTTGCGCAAACCATATTCTTCTAAACTTGACTTGACTGTCTTTTTGTATTATAATTAATTAGGTGTCAAAGCACCGTATAATAAGGCAATAAGCCCTAAAACAGATAACAGGTGATAAAAAGTGATAAAGAAACTATTTCGGCAAATGCTGCTTACACAGATACTTTCAGCAATGACGGTAACGCTCTGTATGCTTATCGACAGCATTATGATCGGAAGATTTCTGGGGTTGGAGGCAATGGGCGCTTACGGCTATTCTACCCCTGTGCTGCTCGTATTTGCGGCAGTGGGCAGTATGATCTCCGCAGGCGTTCAGGTAATGTGCGGCAAAACTATGGGTACAGGCGATAAGGAGGGTACTGACGCCTGCTTCTCCGTATCAGCGGCACTTGCTGTGGTGTTCTCTGTTGTCGGTATGGCAGCTGTGCTTATTTTTACCGATTCCCTCTGCACCCTCCTCGGCGCAGGTGAAAACTCCCCCGATAACCCGGTTTTCGGGCTTACAAGGGATTACCTCCGCGGATTTATAATCGGTGCCCCCGCATTTATGGCAGCGCAGATAATGGTGCCTTATATGCAGATATCCGGCAGCCGTGTAAGGCTTGTCACAGCTGTTATAGCTATGACAGTCGGCGACGTTTTATTTGATATACTAAACGTCTTTGTCTTTAAAAAAGGTACCTTCGGCATGGGGCTTGCAAGCTCGCTTAGCTACTATATAGCATTCACTGTCGGCATTGTGTATTTCTTTAAAAAGGAATGTATCTTTAAATTCCGCATAGCACTTGTAAAACTAAAGACCTGCGCTAAACTTATGAAGAACGGTATCCCTACCCTTATCAATCAGGTAAGCCTTGTGCTGCTCACCTTCCTGCTCAACCAATTGCTCACAAGTCTTGGCGGCAGTACGGCGGTTGCGGCGTATTCTGTTATATCTTCCTGCGGCAATATCTGCTATTCATTCTCCTCGGGTGTCGCGGCTGTCGCACTTACTCTTTCCTCTATCTTCTATGCCGACGAGGATAAGACCTCTCTGCTCACCCTTGTAAGGGTAATGCTTTTCTATGCAGCAGTCATATGTGCGGCGGTAACGCTTGTTGTCGTCCTTGCCGCAAGGCCGCTTGTAATGCTGTTTATTCAGGATATGTCTGCGATCGATATGGCAATACTCGGGCTCAGGCTGTTTGTGCTCTCACTTGTTCCGTGTGCACTTAATACAACACTTAAAAACTACTATCAGGGCGTTGACCGTGTCGGCATGACTATGACTGTATCAGTGCTGCAAAACTTCGCTCTTACGGCACTCGGCGCATATGTCATAAGCCGCTTTGCAGGGGTGACAGGCGTGTGGCTCGGCTTCCTTGCGGGTGAAAGCCTTACTTTTGCAGCGATATGTGTCTATGTTCTGCTTCGCCGCAGAAAGGAAGGCCTCAGCGCCCGCGGCTTCTCACTTATCGCTGATGACTTCGGCGCAGATGATGATGACTGCTTTGACACTTCCATTTCCTCGGGGGAACAGGTGGTAGTTGTGTCGGAACAGGCATCAGCTTTCTGTGTGAGCCGCGGTGTAACCAAAAAGAAAAGTTCCCTGATCGCCCTTGCGATAGAGGAAATGTCAAATAATATAATCCACTATGGCTTTAAAGACGGTAAAGACCATAGTATAGATATCCGTATAGTGATATGTGAAGATTCCATAATGCTTCGTATAAGGGATAACTGTGCATCTTTTGATCCGATAGATTACCTTGAACTGCATAAAGATGACGATCCCGTGGCACATATAGGAATAAAAATGGTAATGAAGCTTGTAAGTGATGCAAACTATGTAAACTCCCTCGGGCTTAATAACCTGCAATTGACACTGTAAAATACAAACCGACTGTAAGATCAGGCTTCGCAGTCGGTTTGTCTTACTAATGGGGAATTTTTAATGGCTTTTTCGTGCTGTTTTTTATCTTAAATATGTTGCATTTTTAAGATGATTGTGGTATAATACTTGTATACAAAATTTGTAAAGGAAGTGTTTTTATGTTTAAAAAAACGTTATCCTGCGCAGCAGCGCTGTGCATGGTATCGAGTATGACGGCTTATATCCCCGCAATGGCTGAAGATACTGACGACCTTCCATATGTTGAAGGCAAAGGCTATCTTGTACTCGAAGATTCATTTACCCATACATTTGACTGTACGAAAGAAGATAGTTCTGCAAGATTCACCATAGCAGAAGGCGGTACATGGGATAAGCTTTATAAAATGGGCAATATCCATGTTGAAGCCGAGATCACGGGTGTTGAGAGCGACAGCCTTACAGATATTGACTTCGGCGGCCAGATATGGGCAATGGGCAGCGATACATATGGGTGGTATTGTCCCCCCGGCAGTGCTAAAAACTTCGGCCAGTATGATGAAGCGGGAACACTGACTATAGATGTCAATGCAAATGAACTGAACAAAAACGGTGATGAAAACCTTGCCAAAGCAGAACTTGAGTTTTACTGCTACCCGCATGATGTGGTATGGCCGGATACCCCTGATGTGTATGACACATCAACTGTAAGCATATCGTTTAAGGTGTATGCATCATATGATTCAAGCAGTGAAGGAGAATCATCTGGTGAAGAAGTATCATATGACGGCCCTTATGCAGAAGAATACTATCAGGCTTCCGGTGAATGGGAAACAGAAATAAGCGCAAGTCAGCTTAAAGAAGCCATAGATAATGAATGCGCCATGTCGAGCGAGGGAGATGGTCTTTATACTATCGGGTTTATTATTCAGACAGGCCACGTCAGAAATGCAAAATTCACATTAGAAGCATACTCCACAAAGAATAATATATATAACGGCGAAGGCAATAAACCTGTAAACCATACCTATCTGTGGACAGTGGGTAATTCCTGGACTAATAACGCTCCTGCTGACAGTGAAGAACACGAAGTCAGGTATCAGTTTAATGAAGACGGCACTCCGCTGATCAAAACAGGCGCAGTCGATCTTGATAATTGGGACAGCGGCCCTGACAAGTTCAACGGTCAGTGGGCACAGTTTATGATGACTGATGATGACCTTGACAGTATCACTCTCAAAGTAAAGCTTATCGCAGACGAAGACTCCACCTGGGAATATAATCCTTACCAGTCTGTTATTGATGTGCCGTACAGAGTTTTCAGCATATTTGCACAGCCCTGTAGTATTTACGAGAATGTCGATAAGGAATATATAAACTCACAGATAGAAGCGGCTTATGAAAGTCAAGAACCTTCCGATGGTGAAAATGAAGAACCTTCCGAAGATCAGGATTCGGGTTCAGATGATTCTGACGTAGATGCCGAAGAACCCTCCTCAGAAGGCGAAACCAGCTCTGACAGCAGTTCACACTCACACACATACACATCAGTAATCACTAAGGCGGCGACCTGCACTTCGACAGGCATTCGTACCTACACCTGTGAATGCGGCGACAGCTACACCGAACCCATTGACAAGACCGCCCACCAGTATACCTCAAAGACAGTAGCCCCGACACTTGACGCACAAGGCTACACACTGCACACCTGCTCAGTATGCGGCGACAGCTATAAGGATAACTACAAGGCAAAACTCGTAAACATTTCAAACCTTGACATTAAAGCCGACAAAACCGCTTTTGGGTACACAGGCAAGGCAAAAGTTCCCACAGTTACCATAAAGAACGGCTCTTACACCTTAAAGCAGGGTACAGACTATACATTAAGCTACAAAAACAACAAAAATATCGGCACAGGCACGATAACCGTAACAGGCAAGGGTGATTATGCAGGCACAAAGAAGCTTTCGTTTACTATTATCCCCTCAAATGTCAGTGGGTTCAAGGCGGCTTCTACTTCGGTAAGTGCTGTTAAGCTTTCGTGGAACAAGGTCAGCGGTGCGGCGGGGTATTTTGTTTACCAGTATAACACCACCACTAAAAAATGGGTTCGCATAGCTAAAACGGGTAATGTGAATACATACACAGTCAAGTCACTCAAAGCTGGAACCACCTATAAATATGCGATAAAGGCATATAAGACAGTCAGCGGCAAGAATTATACTTCGGCTAAGTTTCCGACTGTTACTACCTCTACCAAGCCTGCAAAGGTAAGCTTCAAGGCAGCTGCGGCAAGCAAGGCTGTAAAGCTTAGCTGGAGCAAGGTGAAGGGTGCTACAAACTATATCGTATATTACAGAGTCAAGGGCACATCTTCGTGGAAGAGCGTCAAAGTAAAAAACAGCGTGACAGCAAAAACGATATCAGGTCTTGTTAAAGGCAAAACATATCAGGTTACAGTCAAAGCAGTACGCACAGTAAACAAGGTAAACTATAACGGCACATATAGTGTAAAAACAGTCAAAGTAAAATAAAGCATCAGACGGCAGGAGTTCTTCCTGCCGTCAAACTGTTGATAAAGCATGGACTTTCTGGAAATACATTTCCGAAGGGGTTCGGGGGGCACTTGTCTACTGCGTAGACAGGGAAAGCCCCCGAAATAGGGCGTGGACAGCCTTTGAGTTTTCAGTTCGTTTTGCGCGTATCACAAAAACATAGTTTTTCGACAAGCAGACGGCAGGATTTCTTCCTGCCGTTTTTTGCCTTGTCCGATATATAAAGAGCTGAGTTCATAAAAAATTAACACACTTCCCCTTGACAAATTATATTTGATAAGATATAATTTAATCATACCGAATGAATAAAAACCGCATCTGACCACATTATAACTGCAAAACAGGAGGTATCTTACAATGAAAAGCTTTTATGATCTCACAGTAACAGACGCAAAGGGTGCAGAGGTTGCAATGAAGGATTTCAAAGGAAAAGTAGTGCTTGTAGTAAATACAGCAACAGGCTGCGGCTTCACCCCGCAGTATAAACCGCTTGAAGAAATGTATGAAGCACTCCACGATAAGGGGCTTGAAATAGTCGATGTCCCCTGTAACCAGTTTGCAGGGCAGACACCCGGAACTGACGAGGAGATCCACGAATTCTGTACTTTAAAATATAACACACAGTTCCCGCAGATGAAAAAGAGTGACGTAAACGGCGAAACCGCAATAGAGCTTTTTAAGTACCTTAAATCACAGAAAGGCTTTGAGGGTTTCGGTAAGGGCGCTAAGGCTCTTGCAATGTCTGCCATGCTCAAAACTATAGATAAGGACTATAAGAATAACCCCGAAATAAAATGGAACTTCACTAAATTCGTTATCGACAGACAGGGTAATGTCGTTGCCCGCTTTGAACCGACAGCAGATATGAAAAAGGTAAGGGAATTCGTTGAATCGCTTATCTGATAAACAGGAGTTGTATATGGAAAGATTTGAAGCCTGCGAACAGCTTAAACTGCAAAATCAGCTCTGCTTTCCGCTATATGCGGCATCAAGGCAGATAGTAAATCTTTATACCCCGCACCTAAAACCGCTTGGCATAACCTATACACAGTACCTTGTTTTTCTTGTGCTCGGCGAAAGTGACGGAATGACAGTCGGCGATATCGGCAAAAAGCTCTACCTTGATAACGGTACGCTCTCCCCCCTGCTCAAAAAGCTTGAAAAGGAAGGCTATATCAGGCGTGAGAGAAGCCATGAAGATGAAAGGATAGTGCATATCTTTCTGACCGGCGAGGGTAAAAGCTTCTACCTGTCACTTGCAGATATCCCGCAGAAAATAGGCGGGTGCGTAAGCCTTGCAGGTGATAAAGCAGGCAAACTTTATGCGCTTTTATACGAGCTTTTAAATAATATCCACGAGGAGTGATCACAATGAGCGAAGCAAAAGAGCTTATGGCATCACGTGAAAAAACAATAGTAAAGACAAGTGTGATCGGGATAGGCGCAAATATCCTGCTTGCGGCTTTCAAGGCAATAGTCGGCTTTGCCGCAAATTCTGTGGCTATTATTTCAGATGCTGTAAATAACCTGACAGATGCGCTGTCAAGTATAATAACAATAGTCGGCACACACCTTGCCGCAAAAGCCCCCGATAAAAAACACCCGATGGGACACGGCAGGGTGGAATATATGAGCGCCCTTGTCGTTTCTGCAATAGTTTTCTATGCGGGCGCTACTACACTTATCGACTCGGTCAAAAAGATCATCCACCCCGAAAAGCCCGATTACGGCGCTTCGGCAATAATCCTGCTCGTTGCCGCTATAATAGTAAAGCTTCTCCTCGGCGCATATACAAAGTCCGTCGGCAAAAAGGTAAATTCAGGCTCGCTTGTCGCATCAGGTGAGGATGCTTCAAATGATGCCGTTCTTTCAGCGTCCGTACTCGCTTCGGCTGTGGTATTTCTTGTGTTTAAGGTAGACCTTGAAAGCTACGTCGGCGTTTTTATCTCACTTATGATAATCAAGGCATCCTATGAAATGATATCCGAAGCTGTAAGTGAACTCCTCGGCGCAAGGGCGGATAAAGAACTTACTTCATCTATCAAACGTACCATAGCCAGGGACGAACAAGTCCACGGCGTGTATGACCTTATACTTAATAACTACGGCCCCGACAGGTACCTTGCATCTGTCCATGTCGAAGTCGATTCAAAGCTTACCGCTGCCGATATCGACGCCCTTACAAGGCGCCTTCAGGACAGTGTCTATAAAGAACATTCCGTTTTGCTTGCAGCAGTCGGTATCTATTCGTTTAATATGGGCGATGACAGGATAGGCAAGCTAAGAAGTGATATAAGAAATATCGTTATGAGTTTCGACGGCGTTTTACAGCTTCACGGCTTCTATCTTGACGAGGAGAAAAAAAGTATCTCCTTTGATATGATAATAGACTTTTCAGTCGACAGAGAGGCTGTCTATGCCGAAGCAGTAAAGGCTGTCAGCGAAAAATTCCCCGGGTATTCCTTTGATGTGGCACTTGATACAGATTTCAGTGATTGATATATAAACCCTTGTATCGCCTTAATGCATACAAGGGCTTTTTTATGCCCGAAGGTTTGACAACACGCCTTTTTATGTGCTATACTGATAGTGGTGATGATATGGATATTTTTAAGTATAAAGGCTTTATATTTGACCTTGACGGTACACTTATCGACTCGGGATATGTGTGGAGTGAAGTCGATAAGAGGTTTTTAAGCAAACGCGGCTTTGATGTCCCTGATGATTACTGCAAAAGTGTGAGCGCTATGAACTTTATGCAGGCCGCCGAATATACCAAAGCCCGCTTTTGCCTTAAAGACAGCATTGATGATATCATAAAGGAATGGCACGCACAGGCTTTCGCTGAGTACCGCGATAACGTTGCGGCTATCCCCTGTGCAAGGGATATGATTTCAAAACTTAAAACTATGGGTAAAAAGATCGCCCTTGCCACAGCTTCCGACGCTTCACTGTATGAACCTGCACTTAAAAGAAATAAAATGTATGAATATATCGACTTCTTTGCACAGACAAGTCAGGTCAGCCGCGGTAAGGGTTTCCCTGATGTGTACGAACTCGCCGCACAGGGTATAGGCTGTGCCCCATGCGATTGTATAGTGTTTGAAGATATAGCTGAGGGTATCAGCGGCGCTAAGATGGGCGGCTTTGCTGCCTGCGCTGTGCTGAGTGGTCAGGAAAACGGCATTAGTGAACTCAAAAAGCTTGCCGATCTCGCCATCACCGACTATGGTGAGCTTTTAATGCCGAAAGAATAGGACAAAATCTGTGAAAAATCCCGATTGACATATCCGGTGAAAGTATTGTATAATATAAGATACAGGTTTTTTGTGTAATATCTATGTAAGGATATGGAGAGTGATAACAAATGCTTAAAAGAAAGATAACAGCGTTTTTCTGTGCGGTGTCACTTGTGCTCACACAAGGGGCAATGGGCGTATTCGCACAGGACGATACAGATATTACTACCGAACCGCAGGAAAGTGAGCATATACATAGCTATACTCAGGAGGTCACAAAGCCCGCCACCTGTGCCGAAGAAGGCATTATGACCTATACCTGCGAATGCGGCGACAGCTACAGCGAACCGATAGATAAATCCACCGCCCATAAATACGGTGCCGGCGAAGTGATAAGTGAAGCTGACTGCACACATGAGGGCAAAACTGTATTCACCTGTAAGGTGTGCGGAAGTGAGTATACAAAAACCACACCTGCCCTTTCACATAACTTTGAAAAGGGTGAGGTCATAAAAGAACCTACCTGCTATGAAAAGGGCGAACAGACACTTGTCTGCACAAGGTGCGGCGAAACCACTACAGAGGAGATCGACGAGCTTTCCCATGTGTTTGATGACGGGCAGACAACTGTCCCCGCCACCTGTATGGATACAGGTACTAAGACATATACCTGTACACTTTGCGGTACAAGCTTTGATGAAGATATCCCCGTAAACGAAAATGCCCATGTGTGGGACGAGGGTACTGTCACAAAGGAAGCCAACTGTAAAAGCGAAGGTTCAGTCCTCTATACCTGTACGCTCTGCGGTGAAACCCGGGAAGAAGCTGTGCCCTCCTCCACAGCACATAAATACAATGAAGGTGTGATAACTAAAGCCCCCACCTGCGGTAAGGACGGTATTAAGACCTTCACCTGCACACTATGCGGTGACACCTATGAAGAAACAATTCCCGCAACGGGTATGCACTATTTCGGTAAGGCGACAGTCATAAAAGAAGCCGACTGCACACATACAGGCATCAAGTATTATGTCTGCGCAGGCTGCGGGCTTGAAGTCGCAACAGTCACCCCGAAATCGGCAGTGCATAAGTTTGATAAGGGCAATGTCACAAAGGAAGCTACACTTACAAGCACAGGCAGTATCACATATACCTGTACCGCCTGCGGCAAAAAACTTACAAAGGTAATACCAAAGCTTATTTCGGCTTCTGAGCTTGATATAACCCTTTCATCGACTTCCTATACCTACTCCGGTGCGGCAAAGAAGCCCTCTGTCATAGTAAAGTATTCGGGCAGGACACTTAAATCGGGTACGGATTATACTGTCACATACTACAATAATATAAACGCGGGCAAGGCCTGGGTTACTGTAAAGGGTACAGGTAAATATACCGGTACCGCAAGATCATATTATACGATCAAAGCACTCGCTATATCAAAGGCAGCATTCAGCGGGATGAGCAAGAACTATGTATATACAGGCGGCGCACTTACCCCGCCTCCTACGGTAATATATAAATCAAAGCTGCTTAAAAAGAATACCGACTATACCCTCACCTATAGTGCTAATAAGGCGATAGGAACAGCTACATTGACAGTTTCCGGCAAGGGCAACTTCAGCGGCACGAAGAAGCTGACCTTCTATATCGTGCCTAAGCCTACTGCACTTGGCAAACTTACCTCGCCAAAGACAAAACAGCTTAAAGTCAAATGGACTAAAAACACAACAGGCGGCGGCTATCAGGTGGTTTACTCAACCTCATCAAGTTTCAAAAAGCTTTCACAAAAGACAGTAACAGGCAATACCAAAACCACCGTTACTCTTACAGGCCTTACCGCCAAGAAAACATATTACGTCAAAATACGTACATTCAAGATAGTAAACGGCTATAAGTATTACAGCTCCTATTCACTGGTCAAGGCAGTGTATGTAAAATAATAACAAAATCCCCTGAATATTTCGGGGGATTTTTATTTAAAAAAATTTTTAAATACCTATTGACAACACTTTGTAAACGTGCTATAATCTGTTTAAAGAATTTTTTAAATAGGTGATGCGATATGTCAGATAATAATATCTTCAGAGTCCTTGCCGACTCTCAGCGCCGGCAGATACTTGAACTGCTCAAAGACGGCGATCTTAACGCAGGTCAGATCTCGGAAAAACTCGGGATAACGCCCGCTGCACTTTCCTACCACTTAAAGCTGCTGAAAAATGCCGGCCTTACGCTTGAATATAAACAGGGCAATTTCGTGTTTTACAAGCTCAATATTTCCGTGTTTGATGAAATAATAATGTGGGTGAAAAAATTTTCCGAAGCAAAAAATAATATCACCCCCGAAAACGCCGATAATAGCCTTGTTCAGTAAACAGGAGGTAATAGTATGAAAAAACTGATAGTAATAACCGCCCTTGCCCCGCTTATAATAACTGCCGCAGTAATACAGTTTCTCCCCGAAAAGGTCCCTATGCATTATGATATTCATGATAATGCCGACAGATATGGCTCACGGTATGAAATGTTTATCCTGCCTTTGTGCCTGCTTATTATAACGGCAGTGTTTATGATGATATCTCACCGCTTTTCAGTCAAAGGCAGGAACGGCGAAAGCAAACAAAACGCCGAAGCCTGTTCAAATGCAAGGGTGACCGATATCCTGACACTTGCACTTTCGATAATGCTCGGCGTTATGCAGTATTTCTTCCTGTATAGGGTAATGGTGAACTCAGGCGGCTCTGCTGCTGATGCAGAGTTTGATTCTTTAAAGCTGTCCGCCGTTTTGCTTTCATTATTGCTTATAGTCGCAGGGAATATAATGCCAAAAACAGGCTCAAACCACACTGTCGGCCTCAGGATAAAGTGGAGCCTTTATAATGACACCACATGGACAAAAAGCAACCGTTTCGCAGGCCATGTTCTCGCAGCGTCGGGCGTGTTATCACTGCTTACCTCACTTTTGTGTAAAAGCGGTGCTGCGGCAACCGTTATGCTGCTTGTGTATCTGACCGCCGCAATAGTAGTTTCCTCTGCCTATGCTAAAAAGGTCTATGACGAGGAAACGGCAAAAGCACAATGATCACACTACCTATCGGATATGTAAGCTTCATACGCTGACATATCCGATTTTTGTATCATCTTGTCCCCGAACTTTTCTTCAAGCTCTGTCACAATTGCCGTTATCTCCTTTTTTGGTACAGGCGCCGAATTAAATCTGCCTAACCAAAGGTCATCAAAAACTTCGTACTTGCCGAATACCGATATCTCTATACATTCCTCACCTGTGTCATCAGCTTTGTAAGGCATATGTGTATATCCTAAAAACAACCGCCCCGTTATCTGTGATACCGTGTGCTGCCCGCTGCTGTGCGATCCTACTGTCTTTACCGCCTGCTCTATCTCCTCTCTTGTCATGTCTTTGAATGTAACGGTAGTGTTGTCATCTTCAAAATATATCACTACTTCATTTCCGTCAAAGTATTCAAGCCTGTCAGGCGCAGATGTGGTGTATAAGCCGTCCGTGTAAAAGCTGAATACATAGAACACTAAAAACACAGCCACTGCACACCCGTATGTGATAAGCCCCTTTTTCAGTGCCGTAAGCCTTATGCTGCGGCGGTTTATAATAAACACAAAAGCTATCATAATGCCAAGTGCTATCGTCGCCCCTGTAAGCCCTGCCCCCAACGCTACGAATATACTTATCATAGAAAATTCCGCAAATGCCGATATTGCTGACATAGCACGCTTTTCAGTGCGGCTTTCGCTTACGTTCACGGCACAGCGTTGAGCGTAAAGCCTGTATGCCGCAGCTGCCGCTGTGCAGGATAAAAGTATGTTCACACCGCACTCTGTAAGCCATAGGTCAAGTATTACCTTTGGTACACGGTCATTAAAATCGCTTTCAAAAAACAGCTGTAAATGCCCAAGCCCGAACATATTCACAGGAAGTATCGCCGTGCAGACCACCTCCCACCCCTGCGCCGTCTTTATGATATCTGCCAACGATAAGGGCAGAAGTGACACAACAGCAGTCAAAGCTGCCGTTAAAGCCGCGGCCGCCCCTTTTGAAGACGTGCATACACAGCATACCACAGCCGCACTGCATATAAAGACCACCGCCGTTATAAACGCCGCCGCATAAAGTGACAGCATAAACAGTTCTTGATTGCCATGCCACAGATCAAGCTTTTTTGATACTGCATATACCGACACAATACTTAAAAGAGAGCATATCACCGACGGCAATATGCAGTATTCTGTTATAAGCAGTACCTTCGCTGTATACCTCTGCTTTGCCGTAAACGGCAGGGCAAGTATCGTGTCTGCCTTGTGCTGTGCGTGGTTTTCCCTGAAAAGCCTTATGATGAAAAATACACACGCAATAACAAACACGCCCGCTGTTATAAACGCCGCCTCAGGCATCCCAAAATAAAAGTCGTAAGTCGAAATGCTCAGCACCAGTATAACAGGTATAAGTAAACTGCATATTATCATTACCGATATAAGCCTGCCGTTTAGTTTTCTCTCGGCATTCATGTATGGTATAATTTGTTTTAGCATTTGTTTCAAACCTTTCTGTTACTGTACTATCTCGCCCTGTTCGTCCGTTTCTACAGTTTCTTCGTCTTCATCATCTCTGTCATTATAGTGGAACTCCTCTTTAACGCCGTCCTCGTCTATGTGGTAAACTACCTCACTCTGAAAATTCATATGGTAAATGCTGACTCTCGGGTTTATTGCCTTTACAGCCTCAATAAGTTTCGCTTCGTCTATCCCCTTTGTAAAACCGTAAACGCTGGTCGAGGATTCGGGTTCGTATTCGATCTCCCCTTCTTCCCCTTCTTCTCCGTCAGGTGTCAGCGCAGACTCCTTCATAACATTTGTCCTTATCAGGTATTCCTCTGTTCCGTCACTGAATATATGGTATCTGTCTTCCAGAAATGATGCCGACATAATGTCCTGATCATAGCTTCCGTTTTTATAAAGCCCCATAAAATCAAGGAACGTCGAAAAACTCTTGGGGTTTACAGTGTAGCCGTCCATAACGGAAAGTATCTTTTCATAATCCTCACGGCTTGCATCTCTTACACATATCTCTGTTTCCTCTTTAAACACTTCATCATCAGGCTCTATCCATTCGGGAAGTGTCGTGCATGGTGTGTGGATATTTATGTATATCTGTAGGCTGCCGTCAATGTACTTGGGCGCTTTGCTTATGTAAAGGCCGTCTGTAAAATACACTATCGCACAAAGGCCGATAAACACAACGGGCGCGGCAACAAACCCTATACCCCATTTTAACAGCCTCAATGTTTTGAAACCTCTGCGGCGTAAAAGCAGTACAAACCCCGCAAACCCCACGATCAGGAACCCGTACCCGATATAGGCAGTTGTCGGCGTGTTGATATTGTAAAGCCAGATGTCTATAACCAAAAGCATTATTATACAGAATAAAAACGGCAGTGATATCCTGTTGTATGTAAGGGTGGCCTTGTCACGCTTTTTGTATATCTTCACCCCTATCGCCGTCACTAAAAGCGATATTATGATATTTACAGCCATGCCAAGCAGCAGCGGTATCGTGTCAAGGTCCGGGCGGAAATAGTATTGGTCAAGATCTTCAAGACAGGTGACTATCGGTGTGAATGTCCATATGTCATACACAAAATAATTCTTGTGTGCAAACGTAAGATATGACGAACCGAGTAACAGATTGGAATAGCAAAATATAGGCAGAAGTGTAGCAGCTGTACAGCTTATGGCCGACGTTATCACCGCTTCTATCGCATTTACCGAAAAGGACGAGCATACAAAGCTTACCGCCCCTATGAACATTATCCCCACTACCCCTGCATAGTATCTTGTCAGTACCGATATCACTATATACTTTACAGGTATCATCGAGTCCCATACTAATGAATTTGCAATCAAGATACCTGCTATACTCAGTATCGCCATAGCAATGTACGGCAAAACTATCAGCATGATAAAGCTTGCAAACTTTGAAAAATACCTCTGTGCCGCCGACATCGGCAGTGACATTATTACATCAGCCTGTGTCGAAGAATGTACATCACGGAAAAGCTTTGCACAGTATATTATGATTATTACCGCAAGCGGCAGATGCAAAGCATAGGAAAACGCTGATAAAACATAGGACATTTCACCGAATTCCGAATACCATATGTTTTCATCGCCGCTTAAAAACGACGAAGTAAAAAGAATTATTATAAGCAATATGTAATAAATATCCGTTATCTTTGAATTTATCCTGCGTTCCGATTTTACGTCACGCATTACCCTCGCTAAAGAACCCTGCATAGCCCCTCGCCTCCATTTCGTATATGAATATCTCCTCTAAGGTAAGCGGTACGGCTTCAACTATCTCGGGGCCAAGTGTCCATGCACGCTCCTTTGCCTCCTGCTCACCTGCATTTGCTACTATCTGTACTACACTTCCTGTTACTGTTATCATCAGCGCTTCAATCCCTGCGGCCCTTATCGCTTCCTCGTCGGGTGCATTGCCCCTGAAAACTATCTGCAGCTTTGAAAACCTGCTCGTTATGTCGTCTATCTCGTCGGAAAAGAGTATCTTTCCCTCGTGTATAAGCATGGCACTGTCGCATATCTCGCTTATCTCCGTTATGTTGTGTGAAGATACTATGACAGTCGCCCCGCGGTCTATTATCTCGTCGGTTATCATGCTCTTTACTGCCATTCTCATAGCGGGATCAAGCCCGTCAAAGGCTTCGTCAAGGATAAGGTACGGCGTTTTGCAGGCAAGCGCTATTATCACTATCGCCTGCCTTTTCATACCCTTTGAGTATGAACCGAGCTTGCTGTCCCTCGGCAGGTTCACACGGGAAAGCAGCTTTTCAAACGTCGCTTCATCAAAGTCAACATAATAGTTTTTGTAGTAATCTTTCAACTCCGTCAGTGTCATTGAGGTGTATTGTATTGTCTCGTCGTTTACAAAGAATATCTTTCCCTTTGCTCTGGCATTGTCAAAAACGTCTTCCCCGTCTATCTTTATGCTGCCCGACGTCGGCTTGTATACCCCGCAAATACACCGCATAAGTGTTGACTTGCCCGCACCGTTCGGCCCTAAAAACCCGAATATGCTGCCCTCTTTTATGTCGAGTTTCAAGTCATCAAGTATCGTCTTTTCGTTTATTTTAAGTGAAAGGGCATTTATTTCTATCATTGCCGGTTCCTCCTTTACAGCAGAGTTTCTGCTTTTTCTAAAAGTTCTGTTATTCTTTCCCTGTCTATTCCCGACTTCAGTGCTTCGGTGAGCTTTTCAAGCAGCTCGTCTTCAAGCCGCCTGTGGGCGTTTCCCTTTACAGGCGCAATAAAGCAACCCCTGCCCGACGAAGAATATATTATCCTGTCCCTTTCAAGCATTGAGTATGCCTTTGCCACTGTGTTCGGGTTAAGACCAAGCTCCTTTGCGAGCGTCCTCGCACCCGGGAGCCTGTCATCCTCTTTTAGTATCCCTCTTGCTATATCCGAGCATACGCATTTGTATATCTGTTCGTATATCGGCACTCGGGAACGGTTGTCTATCGTTATCAAGCGGGGGACCTCCTTATGTTTTTTTGTTGTCTGCTTACTTTTGTTTTACCTGCGCGCGTGTATTAAGTGTACTATTTATCGTAGTACACTTAGAGTATACCACGCTTATTCCATTTTGTCAATAGGTTTATAAAATTTTTTTCCGTTACCACCTTGCCGGTATATCGGGGCAGTGCATCTTTGCCTTTGCCGCACGAAGCTGAGCAAAACACCCGCATAAAACACAAGTCCCGCTGATAAGGCTGTCACAGCATTTGCATATTTCAAGGCGGGCAAGGTATGTTTCACTGTCGGTTTTTATGCTCTCATCAAGGCTGTCAATGCGTTCCTTTACCGTCCTGTAGATCCCGTCAGGATCAGCTTCATCAAGCAGACACCTCAAACATGGTTTCTGTACAGACATTCCTCTCACTCCTTATTTGTCACGCGTTATGACCATTTTACCACTTGTCCGCCCCGCTGTCAAGAATAAAGCACACCGCCCAAATTGGGTATTGTGCATAAATCAGGCTGAATCATAATAAAAATTATGTTCATAATTGCTTGACGATATGCTTCGTTTGTGCTATAATCAGTATATAAATCTGTACGAGGTGAGTCTTGTGAATAAACGCAAAAAGATCGCCATGATAACCGCACTTGCCGAAACCACCCATGTGATCAGAGTTATGAAGGGTGTTACAGCCCAGTGTGAAAAATACGGCTATGATGTCCTCCAGTTCGCTATGTCAGTAAGCCCCGATTTCTATGTAAAGCCATACGCTGCCGGTGAAAGGCGTATTTACGAAATAATAAATTCCTCAAAGCTTGACGGTGTCATAATAGATACCATAAGCCTAATGTACGGCAATAATTCCGAAATTGTCGACAGTATCTATGATACCATTGTTTCCAAGTCGGATATCCCTGCTGTGTGTATAGGTATCCCTTACAGGGATATCCCCGTTTCCGAAAGCAATAATGATGAAATGCTCCGCGCACTTGTAAGACACGCTGCCGAAGAACACGGCTGTAAGGATATCTGCGTGCTTACAGGTATGAAAGGCAACCATGAAGCCGAACACAGACTTGAAGTGATCGTAAAGGCTGTTGAAAGCTATGGCCTTTCAGTCAGCGAGGAACATAAAGTCTACGGTGATTTCTGGTATAAAAGCGGCGAAGAACTTGCAAGGGATATCGTTTCGGGTAAAGTTAAAAAGCCCGACTGCCTGATCGCCTCAAGTGACCATATGGCACTCGGCCTTATCGAAGAACTCACAAAACTCGGTAAAAATGTCCCCGAATATATGACAGTTCTCGGCTTTGAAGCCACCGCCGAAGCCGCCCTTGCAGATATCCCGCTTACATCAATTGAATCGGGCTTTGCAAAATGTGCAGCACAGGCTGTTGATATGCTAAGACGCACTATCGATCCCGACCTCCCCGTTATCCCTTATGAAGACGACAGCGATAAATCACTTCATAAGGGCGCAAGCTGCGGCTGTGTTCCCGATACACGCGGCACCCTCGAAGTAATAAAAAGTAAACTCTACTATACCGAACGCAACTATACCGCCGATGTCTTTGAAGATAATATAGATATCGGCCTTATGATGGAAAACTATATTCCCGAACAGCTCACCTCATCAGAAGATCCGAGTGCGTGTATAAAGAATATTTATTCATCGTCCTATATCATCTCACCGTATGTGAATTTCTTCCTGTGCCTGCGGCAGGACTGGCTCGATACTGATGCCGACCTTGATAACGGTGCACCCGATAAAACAGATATCGTGCTTGCAAGATCACATATCGGCGGTGTTGATTTTGGTGATCCCTCGCAAAAAATCACGTTTGATACATCAGATATGATACCTGAGTTATACAATGAACACGATAAACCGTATATCTACTACTTCACACCTGTGCATTTTTCAGATAAGACACTCGGCTATGCAGTGCTTCAGAGAAAGCTTTCCGATTACCCTAAGTTTAACCTTGTATACAGAAACTGGATAAGGTTTGTGAATAACGCCCTTGAAATGGCAAGGACAAAAAACCGCTTTGTTATGCTCTCTGTCCGCGATAATATGACAGGGCTTTATAACAGGCGCGGAATGTATAAAATGCTTGATACCCTCACAAAAGGCTTCTCTGAGAAGACCGACCTTCTTGTAAGCGTAGTTGATATGGACGGCCTCAAATATATTAACGATACCTTCGGCCATAATGCAGGTGATGCAGGTATAAAGACCGTCAGCGATGCTGTGCTTGCCGTGTCACAAAGCGGTGATGTCTGCGCCCGTACAGGCGGTGACGAATTCTGTATCATAAGCCGGGCAAACGCATCATCAGCCGATATCACGGCTTTTGCAGACAGCTTTTGTCAGAAGCTTTCGTCACTTTCTAAAAAGACGGGTAAGCCTTTCCCTATTTCGGCAAGTATCGGCTGTGCCGCCGGAACTGTAGGGTGCATTGATGACTTTGAAACTCTCCTCTCACTTGCTGACGAGAATATGTATCGCTTCAAGATAATGCGTAAAAAACATAGAAGCTGATATGCTGTTGATTTTAGTCAATTTTCGTTGGTCAAATATCATAATAAAGCGTCTTTATTTTTGTAATGGCGCTTTATTTATTCATAAAGTAATCATACATTCTGATAGAATAATCGACGAAATCATGCTATAATTTTAGTAATAATTATCAATATGGGGAGATATGTATGCAGAGTAATTTTGATATTTCGTATTACCTCGGCCTTGAAAAAATGCTTGCTGCAATGTCAAAGGCTGAAGGCTTCAGTATCGACGATATAAACAGCGCGCTGACTGACCTTTGTAAAACGCTAAGAATATCAAAGGGCGTAGCAGAGTATTATAATAACGCCGCCTATGAAAAGCAGGGCAGGGGCGATGTCTTTGTGTGCTATGATGACGGCACTGAATGTAAACCCGTTATGCAAAGGCGTATCGTCACCCCCTCTATGACTGTCTGCAAATGTACTGTATATATGAACGATGATGCTGCCCCGCTTGATGAAACCGAGCGTGAGCGTGTTGATATGATAATGCGTACTATTTTAAGCTTTATAAGCAGGAGCAGGCTTCAGGTCATAGTCGAACGCCTTACATTCTATGACGATAACGGCTATAGGAACCTGCGCTCGTTTATGCGCTTTATCGAACAGCTCGCTGAAAAAGGTGAACTTTCCGGTAATACCGCCGCACATTTCAATCTGCGCCATTTCACCCTTATCAATCAGGAAATAGGCCGAAGCGGCGGCGATATGGCTATCCGCAACTATTTCACACTCCTTGAAGAAGCTGTCGGGGAAAGCGGTATAGTATGCCGTGTCGGCGGCGATAACTTCGTGTGTGTGTTCGACTCCGGGCTTACCGACCGTGTTGTTGAGATCCTCAAAGGCGCACCTGTGGTTTACGATGTCGCTAAACAAAACCGTGTTATGGTGTCATCAAGCGCAGGGCTTTTCAATATCACTGATGATTTTGAATATCAGCGCCCCGGCGATATTATGGATAGGATACTTTCCTCCTCACAGGCCGCAAGAACAGGCGGTAAGGATACTATTATGTTCTTTGACGACAGAATGATAATCGGCAAGGAAAAGATGATGAAGATACAGCAGCTCTTCCCGAAGGCACTTGAAAATAATGAATTCAAAGTGTTCTATCAGCCGAAGATAGACGTCAAAACAGGTGAGCTTATAGGCGCCGAAGCCCTTTGCAGATGGGTGCGTGACGGTAAAATAGTCCCGCCTGTGGAATTTATCCCCGTACTTGAACAGAATACAGATATCTGCCTGCTCGATTTCTATATGCTTGACCACGTTTGTAAGGATATAGCAAGATGGCTAAAAGAGGGCAGAAAAGTCGTGCGTATCTCCGTGAACCTTTCAAGAAAACATATGATGGACGTTGACCTGCTCAAACATATAATGGATATAATAGATTCAAACTATATCCCCCATGAATATATCGAAATAGAACTTACCGAAACCACTACCGACGTTGAGTTCCGTGACCTTAAACGTGTCGTAAGCGGCTTGCAGCAGGAGGGTATATATACATCAGTTGATGACTTCGGTATGGGCTACTCCTCCCTTAACCTTATAAGGGAGATCCCGTGGAACGTGCTTAAAGTCGATAAAAGCTTCCTCCCTGTACAGGACGATACCGAAAACAGTACAAGAAGTATCATGTTCAAATACGTTGTTGCAATGGCTAAGGAACTCGGCCTTGAATGTATAGCCGAAGGCGTTGAAACAAGCGATCAGGTGCAGGTGCTCAGGGATAATGACTGCTTTTACGCTCAGGGCTTCTTCTTTGATAAGCCGCTTCCCCTTTCGGATTTTGAAGAAAGACTTGCGGCACATCACTATAATATCAATATTGATGATAAGGAAGGTAAAAAAGTATGAAGCATATAACCTTGAGATATGTAAGCGGGCTCGACTTTAACGAAGAACTTGACGAGCTTTACAGCGAGTATAGTAATTATGGTTATAAGAGTATACTTTTCCATATCTATAGCGGTGTGCTTGATGAAGAACTTGTTTTAAGCGTTTCCCGTAAGCTTTCCGAAAGGTTTTCTACCGATCAGGTCATAGGCACAATATCAGCAGGTGAGATCAGAAACGGCAGACTGATGGACAGGGGCGTGCTTATTTCCGCTATGCTCTTTGAGAGCGCAGATGTGACTGTTCACAGATTTCCCGCCGCTTCTGGCAGAGAATCGGATATAGGTAAGGATATCTGTAACATCGCCGATTCAACGCCATACTGTAAGGCACTTGAACTTTTGCTCCCCGGGACAAACCTGCATACTAAGGCGCTTTTTGAAAAGATCAGTAATTGCAGACGCGATATTCAGGTGTTCGGCGGCTATGCAGGCGGGCATTCTATGGAATCCTCCGAGCACTTCGTGTTCGATATGAACGGCCTTTACAGCGATATGATCTTCCTTGTGACATATGCGGGTGAGGATTTCCATATAAGCGTTGATAAATCCGTCGGCTGGCAGACGCTCGGTGTGCCGTTCAAGGTGACAAAAGCAGACGAAAACAGACTTATAACCGTTGATAACAGACCTGCGGTCGAACTTTATGAAAAATATATGCAGATAGAAGCCGATGAGAATTTTGCCGAGGAAACTTTTGAATTTCCCCTTATGGCTGAACTTGACGGCGAAGAACTTCTGCGCCATACCATAACTGTTGAGCCTGACGGCACTCTGCTTCTGGCAGGGTATGTTACCGAGGGAATGAATATATACCTCTGCTACGGCGCACCTGCTGATATTGTCAAAAAAGTCGATAACCGGCTTGAAGAAATAAGTCAGTTCCGCCCCGAAGCTATCCTGCTCTACTCATGCTCTGTAAGAAAGTCCTTCTGGGAGGATTTTGTAAATATTGAAATGATGCCCTTCCAGCAGGCTGCCCCGACGGCAGGCTTTCATACCTGGGGTGAGGTAAACCGTGATAAGAATAACGGCAATGTTCTTGAATATAATATTACGCTTATGTCTATAGCAATGCGTGAGGGTGAACCAAAACCCGGCGAAAAGCTAAGGCTCCACGTTGATGACAGCGTGCTCAAAGGTCAGGCATCCCTTATAAAACGCCTGACCAAGCTCGTCTACGCCACCACGACTGAACTTCATAAGGCCTATAAAGATCTGAGCGTCATGAACGATAAATTGCAGGATATGGCAGACCACGACGGTCTTACAGGTCTTTGCAACAGGCGAAGAACAGAACAGCTCGTCACCGAATGTTTTGAAAGCATAAAACATAACGGCGGCAAAGCCGGGCTTCTGATGCTTGATATCGACCACTTCAAAAAGGTAAATGATACCTACGGCCATGAAGTCGGCGATAAGACTCTTATTGCCACCGCTGATGTCATGAACCGTTCACTTGAAGGTATTGAAGGCGCATTTGCAGGCAGATGGGGCGGCGAGGAATTTATAATACTCCTCCCTTCCTTTGATGCTGATGAAGCCTTTGCGTTTGCAGATAAACTGAGAAAGGATATCTCCCTTACAGACCTCGGCGAAGCAGGAAGGATAACCGTGAGCCTTGGAAGTATCTCCTTTGACAGCAAAAGCGATATCAAAACTGTCTACAGAAAACTTGACGATGCCCTCTACGCTGCCAAGGACAGCGGTAGAAACAGTGTGATCAAGGCATAAAAAAACACCTGCGTGACACGCAGGCGCAAAATAGTTATTCAGGCACTTCTGTCTTTTATGGCAGGGGTGCTTTTTATGCTCTCTCTATCTTCCCGCTTTGCATGATAAGTACCCTGTCAGCATACTCCTTCGCATCACTCTCGTGGCTTACGATGAATACCCCGCTTCCCGCCTTTGCCCTTTCCTTTAAAAAGCTGAATACCAAAGCCGTGTTCTCATCGTCTAAGTCCCCTGTCGGCTCGTCTGCAAATATAAACCCGGGCTTTCCTATCAAAGCCCTCGCTATCGCCATTCGCCTGAGTTCTCCGCCCGAAAGCTCTGCGGGTGCGGCAGTCTCTAAATGCGCTATGTCAAGGCGCTCAAGCAGTTCTCTTGCAAAGCTTATGTCCTTGTCATCTGCCTTGCCGTAAAGTTTAAGCGGCAGTAAAATGTTTTCTATCACTTTTAAACTCTGTATCGCCGTCTGCCCCTGCGGTATAACACCAAAACTCCTGTTTCTTATAAGGCTCAGCTCTCTGTCGGAAAGCTCGTATAGATCCTTCCCGTCAAGCAATACACTCCCCCTCGTCGGCTTCAGCAGCCCCGAAAGAATGTTTAGCAGTGTCGTCTTTCCGCTGCCCGAACGCCCCATAAGTACACAAAGCTCTCCCGCTGATACGTTTATGCTTATATCATTCACAGCTGTAAAACGGTTTGTATTTTTCGTTTCCCTGTAAAAATCCTTGCTTACATTCCTTGCTTCAAGCAGCATCAGTTGTCACCTCTCAGTATCACGCCTGTGTCTATCCTGCTTATCCTTGCAGCTACTGTCCCTGATGCCGCCACCGCCGATAACGCAGAAAGTATAACGGCAATGATAACGTATTTTATTATGCTCACCGCATCCGGCAGTAAAAACGGCAGCCCGAGCATCTGCTCTATTATATCGTTAAACGGCAGTATTATCAGAATTCCCAGACATATGCCTGCTGCCCCGCCCGAAAGACAGGCTATAAGCGCCTCACATATAACAGTCCTTCCAAGCCTTGCCCTTGTAGCACCGATGACTCTGAGCACCGCAAATTCCTTCCTGCGTTCGTTTACACTTAGTGTAAAGGCAAGTAAAAGTATCACTATCCCAAGCACCCATATGGCTGTCATAAGTATCCGTATTATCCCCGATACCCCCGAAAGGCTGTCCGATACCCCCGATATCATTTCCGCCGATTGTATCGCTTTTACCCTTTTAACGTGCAGGTTTATGTCATTTAATACTTCTTCGGCAGTGTACCCATCCGCTACATCTATCATAATGCATGATACACTGTTCTCGGGATCAATGTCTTTAAAGTCGTTCATCTTCTTTTCAAGTGATGACCGTATAAGTTCCTTAATGGTCTCCTCCGTCGTGAAAACTGCCGTGTCAAAACCTGTGCCCGTCTTGTCAAGCTTTGCCGCAACTTTGCACTTTACCCCGTAAAAGCTAAGCTCGTCCCCCACAAAGGCATTCAGGTCATTTCCTACTACCACATCAAGCTTTTCAAGGTCTTTCCCATAGCTTTTCTTGATCCACGGTGTCACAGTAAAATCCGTTTCAGGCTCAAACCCTATTATCTGTACAGCCACCGAACAGCAGCTTGAAGATGTTGAGGCCAGGAAAAACTGCGGCGATACCCTTTTTACACCCTCGGTATTTTTTATCATTTCAAGCTTTGAGCTGTCCATGTAAAAATACCCTGTACTGCCCTGAAGTACCATATCCTCAAATTTTTTCTGCGTCGCCGCTTCGTATGGTACTACCATTATATCTGCGCCGAGCCTGTTTTCAAGCGACGCTAACCCCGTGTCAAGGCTTTCGACTATAACAGTCCCCCCGAACACAGTAAATGTAAGCAGCGCCGAAAGTATTACAAGCACCGCCGTCCTCAAAGGCTTGCCTTTAAGGTTTTTAGCTGCAAGACTTTTCATTTTGTCCTCTCCGATTGTTTATTCCTTGTTTTTGTTTATAACTATGTATACGCATGAAACCGCCGCAATTAATATGCTTATAACTATAACTGCGGGCTTCATCACACTGTGGCAGCGCATCTCGCTTTTCATGCAAAGGTTTATAAGTGTGTTCGGTATAAACGCCGTCACGACAGCAAGTGTGATGTTTGCAAGTGCAAGCCCTGTCCTCTCTCTGCCCTTGAGTATCAGCATAAGCAGTGAATTTGCACAAAGCGCTGTACCTGCCCCGAATACCGCCTGCCCTGCCCAGTGGCAAGCCATCCACATTCCGCTGTCCGTCTTGTGCTCACATGGGCTGATAAATGTCTTTACCCCTGCTGTAAGCACTATGCTCAGTAAAAGCAGTATCACTTCGGTTATTATTTCGGCTGTTTTCTTGTTTTCTTTCATTGTCTTTGTTCCTTTCTGTTGTGTGTAGTATCACCATATGTATTTTGTCTGTGCCATCGGGTGGCTTTTCTCAAATTCTTTCGTCAGGTATTCCTCGTCCCTTGTGTGCCTTGCAAAATCCCTGCTTCCCATAAGAAAGAAGCTGTACTCCTCCCTGCCTGCGTCCCATGTGGCATCAAGCTCGTACCACTTATCCTGAAGCTTTGCTATGTTCCATGCATGGTATTCGTATTCGCCCGACTGCGCCCTGCACATTCCGCGTATTATCCTGCATTCTATCCCGGCTTCACGCATAAGCCTGTAAATCGCGTGTGCATACCCCTGACAGGTCGCACTGTGGTATATAAGCGCCGCAAACGCTGTCGACCTCAGATGTGAATGTTCATTTTTTGCATTTACCAGATCATAGCTTACGTTTTTGCATATGTAGTCATATATAAGCCTTATTTTCTGCCCGTCAGCCTTTTCACTGTAAAGCCCAAGCTCGTGCGCTATCCGCCTGACCTCTGCATCTACCTTTTTCTCCTGCTTTTCATCAGTGTAGTATATAGGCTTTATGACTATCTCGTAATCATACCTGTCTGCACTTTTTGTGCAGCTGTAATCCACTTCATGCCCGCCTAAGGTGCAGTCAAGGTAATCCCCCTCATAAGGCCTGTCCGTTTCATATACCGCAAACCCCATAAGTTCACTCACAATAGCAGAAATGTCATCAAGGTCATCACTTTCCGATGTGTAGCTGATCGTAATGTCACTGTGCCTTTCAACAAGCGCTTTTCTTATTTTTTCTATCACAACGTCTGCATTGGTAAAGTAAACACTTCTGTCACGGCTCACCTCGTAGTGATATCTTGCTTTCTCTGTCTTATCGGCGCGCCCTTCCGCAGTCATCGTGCAGCCAAGTGATGCACACAGTATAAATGTCAGTATTATCTTTGCTTTTGACATCTTCCGAATATCCGCTTCCATACCGCCGCCGCATTTGACCTTGCAAGCATTCTGTCTGTTTCTATCCCCGCAGGGCATATGCTCTTGCAGGAAAGGCTTTTGCCGCAGCCTTCAAATATGTGCTTGTCGTAACCGCGTTTAAGCGCTTTTCCGTCATCCGGCGCAAGTTCCGCTATCAGCCTCGCCGCGGGAACGCCCGCCGCCATGCCGTAAAACTCCCCGCCCGCATAAAAGTTCGGGCAAACCTCCAGACAGCACCCGCATTGTAAACACCGTGACGCATCATAAGCAAGCTCTGCCTGCCTTTCGTTTATCTTCACCTGTGTCTGTAACCACGCCTCAAGCTTTAACAGGTTGTCAAGCATGACCTGCCTGTCCACCATAAGGTCTGCTGTCACGGGGAATTTTCTAAGCGGCTCTATCCTTATCACACCGTTTTTGTTTATCTCAGAAAGCCTTGCACCACAGGCAAGCCCCGGTGTCCCGTTTATCACCATAGCACAGGCGCCGCATTTTTTCTGTAAACAGCTGTGCTCCCACATTATCCTGCTTACCTCTGCCCCGCTTTCGTCCCTGTACCCGCCTTTGTTTATCTCACTAAGGGCAAAAGCCACGGTGTCGTTTTTACTTTTCGGTGTGTATTCTATCACCTGTAAATAAGGCTCGCTCTGTGCGTTTACACGCCTTAGTATCTCAAGCCTCACCTTCACTCCTCCCCTTAAATCCATATATTGCCCTGCCGTTTTCATACTGTGCATATGTCATACTGCCAAATCTTTCGTCATCACGCTTCGGGTAGTCCTCCCTGTAATGTGCCCCCCGGCTCTCCCGCCTTATCAGTGCACATTCAAGTAAGGCATCTGCAAGCTCTATCCTTGCTCTTTCTCTTAAATTGTACTGCCTTTCGCCTTTCAGTAACGATAACTCTGCTATGCTCTTTTTTATCTCACTTTCATTTCTGACTATCCCAAGCCCCGAAAGAAGTATGTCCCTTATCCTGTATATAAGTCCTGTATCCGCCTCGGCTGCGTATTCCTCACTTAAACTGTGTACGCTTTCCTTTTCCTCCTGCCCGTCCTGTACGCCGTAAGAAGCAATAATGTCCTCTGCCGCCGTCCTTCCGCCGTATATCGCCCCGAGCATCGAGTTCCCGCCGAGTCTGTTCGCCCCGTGGTAAATGCTTGTGCACTCGCCTGCGGCATAAAGATCTTTCATGCTCGTCCTGTGGCGTGTGTCCACATCTATCCCGCCCATAAAGTAGTGTATTCCCTCCTTTACAGGTATCGGCTCACTTTTTGCATCAGTCCCGGTCTGTTCTTTTATTTCCTCTCTCAGATCAGGCAGGCGCCTGAGCCATACACTTTCATCTATTCCCGTCATGTCAAGATAAACGCCCTCGCCTTCACTTTCACGCCTTACAAAGAACATCTCCCTTGCCACAACATCACGCGGCGAAAGATTTCCGAGTTCGGGGTGCCTGTCCTCCATAAAATAATACCTCTGCCCGCCTTTGTTTATAAAAAGCCTGCCGCCCTCGCCCCTTGCGGCTTCCGTCACAAGGCACCTCTTGCCTGCGATCGCTATAGTTGTCGGGTGGTACTGTATCATTTCAAGGTTTGAAAACCTTACCCCCTGTAAATAGAGCATAGCCGCCGCATCACCGCTGTTTGCCGTTGTGCCTGTTGTCACCCCGGGGAATATCCCGTTCATTCCCCCCGTGCACATTACGCTAACGCCGTGTTCTTCAAAGCATTGCCCGCTTCGTGTGTCGGCAGTCAATACCCCTCTGCATTCGCTGCCGTTTGTGATAAGCCTTATAAATTCACGGTTCGGCTTTCTTGTTATCAGCCCCGCCGCTTCGTATTTTCTCGCTTCATCTATAAGGGCTGACATTATCATCTTCCCTGTCGAACTTTTTGCAAACGCCGTTCTGCGCTTTTTCTGCCCGCCGAAGGCTCTCTGTACTATCCTGCCGTTTTCCATGTTGAACGGCACCCCAAGCCCCATAAGCCACCTGACTATACCCGGTGCATTTTCGGTTAGCCCCCTTACTGCTTCCTCGTTAGCAAGGTAACATCCGCCCTTCATTGTGTCCTCAAAATGCAGTGCTGCATCATCATTTTCGCCCATCACATCAAGGGCTGCATTTATCCCGCCCTCGGCAAGTACAGACTGCGCCCTTTCCGATACCTGCTTCGATATCAAAAGACACTCTCTCCCCGCCTTTGCAAGCGTTACCGCACAGGCAAGCCCCGAAAGCCCCGCCCCGATAATGATCACTTTCCTCATATCACATTCCACCTGATGTAATAAATTATGAACCCTGTGCCCATAAGTATCAGTAATAAGGATAGTATCAGCGCTATGTCAAGCCCTGCCTCCTTAAATCCCCTGAACCCGAATGATATAAGCATGGGCTTTGCATTTGATACCGCATGAAGTGCAATGCTTACGGCCAGAAGTATCTGGCTTGTAAGCTCCAAAGCGCCAAAAACATTCAGCCTGTATACCTCGCCGTCTTTTACGCCCTCAAATATCACAACGTGTGCTATGATAAACACCGTTACCGCTGTCCCGCTTGCACGCCGCACCCAGAAAAGCCTGTTCTCTTTGAAGTACCCTGCCCCCGAACGCTTCATGGCCTTTACCGTGTCAGCGGTGAGCTTTATCCCTATGATAGTGTGCAAAGCGATAAGTATGATCATCGCCCAGCCCGCCATCATCATAAGGCTGTTCCCGCCGGGTGATATCTCCATAAGCGAAAACGCCCCCATTATCCCATGTATCAAAAAAAGAATGATTATCCCCGCAGTAAGTATAGCATTCACTTTTCGCATAGGTCATATCACTCCTTTTTTGTGCTGTCACTGAAATATGTCTTTAATGCGTTTGTTTTTTCCTCGATCCTGTCGCCGTGCTGGCGCTGATAGTATTCTTTGGACATCACTATTACGTCATACCTGCCGCTTTCCGCTTTTGAAAGCATAAGTATGCCGTCCTCCGCCCTTATCTTCATCTGGTTCTCCGCAAGCCGCGACTGAAAGGTCCTTGCCATTTCAAGCCCCCCTGCATCACCCGCCGCAGTGACACAGCTTATGTCCTCAAACAGCTCAAAAACCCTCTCGCTTTCCCCCTTGCTGAAAAATTCCTCCCAGATATCAAGGTACTCCTTGTTTTTGTGCCTGTCGCGGTTTATAAGTATAACGTATTCCCCGCTTGGTGCATCAAGGGCTTCACTTGCGCCCGTTACCGCATCTGTGCCGCTTACCCGCTTTTTGAAGTCGTCACTGCATAGGTACGGAATGCCCGCTAAAAGTATTACTCCCGCCGCTGCTGCGGCAATATGGCGTAAAAGTCCTGTCATTTATTTTTCCTCTGCCTTTTTGAGCGCTTCGCCCACGGCCTCCTTGAATTCATTGTAGTTGACAGTCGCCCCGCTTACCGCATCAACATCATCAATATTCCCTTTTGAAACAAGCTGCTGTGCGTAATTGTCGCAGGCACTCCTTGCCCTCTGCGCCTTCTGGTAAAAATCCTTGTTCTTTATCTCGCCGTTTTCTTTTCCGTAATTCTCGTCTTTCAGCGTTCCGTCAAGCTCGTATGTCTTGTATTCGCACTTGGTTATTTTCCCGTTCTCTATCTTTATCTTTACTTCACCGTAACCGTTGCCCGCTTCGTCGCTCTCGTCCTCGTTTATAAAGTCGGCACTCCTGCCGTCGTATTCTCCGTCCTTGTAGCTTACCTCGCCGCAGCCCGAAAGCCCCGCAGCCGCGATCACCGCCGCACTGAGCGCTATGATCCTTGTCTTCATTTTATTTCCCTCCATCAGTCGGTAAATCTTATCTTTCCCGTGAAGTTCTCGTTCACTACTTCCTTTGCTATCCTGCCGCTTCTTAAAACGATCTTCCTCTGCGCCACCTCTGCTACCTCAGGATCATGTGTAACAACTATAAGCGTTGTGCCGTCCTTGTGCAGCTTGTTGAAAAGGTCAACTACTATCTCCTCGTTTGCTTCGTCAAGGTTTCCCGTCGGCTCGTCCGCAAGTATTATCTCGGGGTAGTTTATAAGCGCCCTTGCTACACATACCCTCTGCTGTTCACCACCCGAAAGCTGGCTCGGCAGGTGCTTGGCCCTGTCAGCAAGCCCTACCCTTTCAAGCGCTTCAAGCGCTTCCTTTTCATCGGGTATCGAATGATAATACTGTGCAAGCATTACATTCTCCACCGCCGTCAGGTAGTTTACTAAATGGAACTGCTGGAATATAAGCCCTATCTTGTCACGCCTTATCGTCGTCAGGTTTTTCTTGCTCTCTTTGGCAATGTCCACCCCGTCAAGAAGTACCTCGCCCTTTGTGGGTTTGTCCATGCAGCCTATAATGTTCATCATGGTGCTCTTGCCCGAACCCGAAGGCCCCATTATAGACACCCACTCGCCTTTTTCCACCTTGAAATTGACATCATCAAGTGCGTGAAGCTCACCATATATCTTGTATACGTTTTTAAGTTCAAGTAAACTCATATCATTATCTCCTTTTTATTCTCCCTTGAGTACAAGTGCAGGATCCACATCGGTCGCACTTCTTATAGGCATAAGGCTTGAAAGCCCTGTCACGATTATTGATACCAGTACAGTTATCGGCAATAACAGCGGCCTGAAAGATATCGGGCTTGAAAATACATTTATGCTTACCTCCTGTGCAAATACAAACCCGAGCACCGCCCCGATAAGCCCGCCAAATAATCCGAGCAGCATACTCTCGCCCATAAATTCCTTTATTATGCTTGAATCCGATGCTCCTATCGCTTTCCTTAAACCTATCTCCTTGCGCCTTTCCGCAACGACTGCCGTCATTGTAGTCGCAACACATATCATAGTAAGCGCCAGTACAACTATCGTCACCAGTAAAACAAGCGCCTGTAACTTCGTCAGCACAGTTGCCTCCGAAGCCGTCACCCTTTTCACCAGTGATGCATGAACACTGCCTACCGTAGAATTTATCTTGTCAGCATAGTCCGAAAGCTCGTCAGCCGTCGCCGAAATGCTCAGTTCCGCCGCGTCTATCCTGCCCTGTGTACCCGAAAGCTCCGCCATGTCGGCAAGTGTCATGTAAACATAATCTTCCTCCTTGCCGCCCGTGTCAAGTATGCCCGCTACAGTAAAGCTCTTTATGTTGTCCTCTATAACTGCCCTGTCGCCGTTTTCGTCTACCTGCTCCATGCCCTCGGGCGTGTAGCTCACGTCTATCATCTGCCCCTCTTTTAATCTGAAGGTGTCTGCTATGTTCGCCCCCACAAGAAGCTGCCCGTTCTTTTCAAGGGCATTTCCCGTTATCCTCCAGTAAGGGCTTGTCTTCTTCACCCCGTCCGGATCAGTACCCGCAGCGACCACAGGCTTTTCGTTTATCCTTACATTTTCGTACCTGAACGGCGCCACGCCGACTATCTTGCTTTCATCTATCACCGCACGCCCTTCATTTACATCATCAAGCGTGAATTCCGCCCCGGAAGCCGTGAATATCATGTTTGCGCCGTAGTTTCTGAACTCCGCCCCCATCTGCCTCGGTACATCGTAGTATATTGATATCAGCCCCGAAAGTATAGTCGCCCCTATAGCAATGGAAAGCAGCGCCACCACCATTCTTGACCTTCTTCGCATAAGCGAAGCCAATATCATTTTTATAAACATTCTTCTCTTTTTCATAATGCTGCGCCCTCCTTATCTTCCGTGTAAAACTTCGGTAGGACGAAGCCCTAAAAGCATCTTGATAGCAGGTATGCACCCGATAAGTGTAACTATCACTACAAGTACCGCAACTATCGGCACTACCATGATCCTGAATTCGATAGCCGAACCGAATACCGAATGTCCTATTATCTGTGCAAACCCGAACCCCGCAAAGAACCCTGCTATTCCTCCGATTATAGCAGTTATGAAGATCTCCGTCAATACAAGCAGCGATATGGAACTGTTGTTTGCGCCTATCGCTTTCATAAGCCCTATCTCCTGGCTCCTCTCCATAACTGTCGCAGTAACAAGGTTGCATATGCCAAGCGCTGCACCGATAAGGCTCAGTATCGTAATAAGTATCATAAGCAGCTGCGTCTTTTCAAGTATCGCGCCCTCACTGTCAGCTACCTGCCTTACAGGTGATGCTATGCAGTTCGGTATCGCTTCCTGTATCTGCCAGCATATCGAAGAAGCATACGCTGTGCAGTACCACTTTTCATACTGCGATACCGTCAGTGAAGACGGCCCGTTTTTCGTGGCAAGTTCAGCAAGTTCGTTGTCAGGTGTGGTTATCGCCGATACCTCTATGCTGTCTATCTTCCCGCTTATCCCTGCAATCTCCTGTGCATTTGCAAGGTAAGTGTAGAGGTAACTGTCCTCCTCACCGCCTGCATCAAATACGCCTGTAACATTGAAATCACGGCTGACTCCGTCCGCGCCCTTTACGGTTATTACAGAACCTGCCTTTGCCCCGAGCCTTTGCGCCAGGTTCACGCCTATCATGGCATCTCGGCTGTCAGCGGAAGCCGTTCTTTCACTCAGCCAGCTTCCTTCCTTCAACTCCCACCAGCTTCTCAGGCTCTCTATGCCCGCATCAAGTTCTTCTCCGGTCGGCAGCTTCATGTGGTGGCTGTACCAGCTGCCGACAACAGTCACGCGGCTTCCGTCCTGAAGCTCTGCCTGTGCGTTTACAAACGGCGCAAAGTCAACAATGTTGAATGCCCAGAATATCGTCTTTATCTTTCCGAGGTCATCTTCGTTCAGGTATGCGCCCGATGTGTTCTGCCCCTCTATCTCGTACAGATCATCAAGAACAGATTCCGCTTTCGGCACTACAGTTATGTTTGCACCGTATGTCTTTAATTCCTGATTTACCTTGTCCCCTACATCAAGCATTACCAAAAGCATTGCCGAAGCAAGCGACGCCCCGAGTGCTATCGTAAAGGCTATCATTATCATCTTTTTCCATTGACGGAACAGCGTTCCGCGTACACTTCTGAGAAACATACTCTTTCTCCTTTTTACGATTTGAATTCGTTCTCGTGCTCAATAAGCCCCGTTACGGGCAGTATTATGTTGCTGTTTTCTATCGAATACGGTACAACTATCGGGTTGCACCCGCCTTTGAAGCCTATGGTGTTTATGTTCATAACAACGTCGCAAAGCTTGCATACTACCTGCCCGTCACGCTCGTAATATCCCGTTTCACCGCAGATGTCGCACGCATCAAGCCCTATCCCGTAAGACTGCGAGTTGGGCTTCTTTATAACAATGAACCGCACGTGCTTGCCGTTTGGCGTCTTGTATTCAAATCTGTGTAAATGCCCGTCCTCTACCTGGTCAAACCTGACATAAACATTGCCGTCCTGTACCCTGCATTCCTCAACAGGCGAAAGCACAACAGGTCTGTTTGTGTACGGCTCTATTATAAATAACGACACAAGCGTCATTGCAAGCGTGCATATCCCAAGTACAGCAAAGCGCCTGTTTACACGCCATTTTTTCTTTATCTTTCTTTTCTGTGCAGGGTTCTGGTATTCCTCTTTCTGTATAAAGCTCAAAACCCATATGATGACCGGAATAAGCAATGATACCCCAAGCTCAATATATGTAAACCTTATATCGTTGTTAGATGACATTACCGCCAAGTCAAAGTATCTGTCAAAATCATCGTCAGTCGGCAGTATCATTCTCTTTGATATCATTATCTGTATTATCTTGAAGTAGTTCCTTACCGCATTTACCCCCGTACCGAGGATAAGCATTATAAGCCCCTGCCACGGATTCAGTCTTTGCATACCCCGGTACATCGCCATTTCATAGATAAGCATAAGTATGAACCCGAGCAGTATCCCTATCATCTTGAAAAGGTAATCGGTGGATAACGCCGTCATATCGGTGAGCAGTATCGTGTAAGGGTAAGCAAGTACATCAGGAAGCGCATAAAGCATCACAAGCCCTGTAAGCCCCGCCAGAGGCAAAGCCGTCAGCACCGCGCTTATAACACTGAGTTTTCCCGCTTTAAGCGGCTTTATAAACGTCCTTGCCGCCGCAAATACCACAAGCACCCCGAATAAAATAAGCGACGCTCTGAATATGTTGTAATTCCAAAGGGAAGTGTCTATCTTCGCCGTGGTGTTTTTCATGTATGCCATGTACCCCGCACTTGCAAACCCGAACAGTACGCCGATGTTTGTAATGACCGTTCCCGCTTTGCCGAGGTTTGATTTGGCATATCCCCTGATTATCCCGACAACTATCGCCGCTATTATAAGCGGATCAACTGTCATAGTAAAATATTTAAGCACAGTGTCTACCTCACTTTTTCATTTTTTAGCAATGCCCGTCTGACTGTATGCCTTTGCGCCTTTTTCTTTGCAGTATACACTCAGATAAGCACTGCTTTCAAAACGCACAAATGCGCCGCGGCGTTTTTTCAGCCGCAGCGCAGATTATGCAGTTTAAAAAACTCTCTTTAAGAGCATTACCACTCCTGCGGAACGTACTTCCAGCCTTCGTGCTTAACAGTCAGGTTGCCGTCCTTGAAGTAGTCATCAAAGCTTCCTCCTGGACCTGTTTCAGCATCTGTGTGGAGCAGATAGTTGTTCTCAGCAGGGCTGTGGAATGTGAATTCAACAGTGTATGTGCCTGCATCAGGAAGCTTTACGTTTGCACCGTAGTGCGGGCCGTCGGAAGCAGACATTACCATGAATGTGCCCGAAGCAGCTTCAGAACCGGACTCCTCGTTTGTTATCTTGTAGTCAACTGTAAGGTAAGGTACCCAGTCGCCGACACCGTAGCCGAGCTTGTTCTCAAGCGCAGCAACGTCAGCCTCAAGGTGAATGTTGTAATCCTCAATGCCGTTGCCGTCTGTCATAGGAACAGGCTGGAAGTAAACTGCCGATACATTAAGGAACCCTACTTCTTCGTCCTCGAATATCGGGTACTCGTTAAAGCCTGCGTCGCCGCCGTCATCAGCAGCGGTGCTGTCCTTAACATCAGCAGATGTGCCTGCTGCCTTTGTAGTTGTTGCAGCTGAGCTGTCACTTGAATCGGAATCTCCGCAGGCTGCAAGGCTGAGCGCCATCATTGCAGCAAGGGAAATACCTGCTAACTTCTTCTTTGTCATAGTATTTTCCTCCTAACTAAAATTGACAAATTTGTGGTTTCTTATATCTCCCGTAATGGGCTATATCAGACTTGTTTTGTTACGCCTTTGCAGGCTTCTTTTCCTTTTTCTTTTTGGGCTTGGGTTTAAGCTCGTCTTCAAATTCCTGCTGGCTCTCGCTCAGATAATGTATGCCTTCAAGTATGCCTATAAGTGCAGGTATCCCGCACCAGCAGAAAAGAATGTAAAGCATACCTCTCCCATATTTGCCGACATAGAACTTGTGCAGCCCGATAGAGCCGAAAACAATCGCTATAAGCCCGCACTCAACGTGGCTGTTCCTTGACCATTTCTGTATAACGAATATCGTGACCGTAAGCAGGATAAGTATAAGCTGCGGTATAAGCGTTTCAAGTACAGGGTAGATGCCAAGTACATCAAGCGTGTCGTTGAACGGTATTATCGCCTGTAAGAACTCAGGCGAGGTCATTTCTATCACGTCGCCCTCGATAAGCTCTTTTATGCCCGAACCCAGGAACGAAACCGACATTATGAACATCAGTATGCTCGTGCCCAGGAAGAACGGTCTGAGCGGCAGCTTTACGCTCAGGAAGCGTATCGCCAGGAATACAAACACCAGCACAACGCACCCGACGCCGAAGCCGCCCCAGACGTACTTCATGTTGTCGCCGTTCATAAGCGGCTGATAGAAAAGTATTACCTCCGCGCCCTCTCTGAACACCGCTAAGAACGCTGTAAATCCGAGCGTGAATACACTTCCCGTTTCCGCCGATATCTTTATCTGGTCATCAATGTATTTGTTCCATGCATCTGCTTCTGCCTTGGATACCATCCAGTTTGATACATAGAAAAGAACTATTACCGCTATAAGCGCCGTAACGCCCTCGATTATCTCCTGATTTGCGGCGTTTGCAAGCTTGAGCCTGTCAAGCAGCCATGCGCTCAGGAAACTTGCGCCTATCGCTAACGCACACCCGAGGTATACCGCTTTCAGCTTGTCCTTGTTGCCCGATTTTACAAGGTATGCGATTATCGCGCCTACAACAAGTATAGCTTCAAGCCCTTCTCTGAGTATTATGCCAAAACACGAAAGGAACGTCAGCGTCGGGCTGCTCTTTACCGTCCCGCCGCTTACCGTTTTTCTTTCGGCGCTCGCGTTCGGATCTTCCCTCTGCTCACCCGTAAGGTTTATGCCGCTTACACCCTCGGCATCAACGCCGTCAAGGTGATTCGCCTGCGTGTGAAGTATAACGCTCAGCTTCTCAAATTCAGCCTTGATGTTTTCAATGTCACCGGCACTCGTCGCTTTCTTGACAGTCTTTCTTGCCGTCTTGAACTGTAACTCCGCCTTGCTGACTTCAGATCCCGAATAGCCGTTCACTGCCCTCTCAAAGCCCGATGTTTCATAGTAGAAGTTGTAGATGTTGAGCGCTGCCGTGTATGCGTTCTCCTGATCTCCCGCTTCGTAATACTTAATAGATGCCTCCATGCACCTGTCGATAGCATTCGCAGCATCATTCCACGATTCAAATACGCCGCCCTGCTCTATGTATTCCTCCCATGTAGGGATAAAGGCTATTTCCTCGTCAGCCCTTGCAGACATCACCCCGCTGCCGAACACCCCGACAAACAAAGCGATCAGCACCGAAAGCATAAGCGCCGGTATTCTTTTGCTCTTAGCCACAGACATTTATATGCCTCCCAAATCTATTAGTTTACGCTAACCAAACATTTAAAAAATTAGCAATCACTAACCTTCGCATTTAAAAATTAGCTGTATCTAACCCACAGCTAAAATCACAGACTGCCCGAAAGCAGCCGCAAAAGTAAGTTTATTGCACAAAGATAACAGCAAGTCTTTCCTCTCGCCAAAATTTATTATATTGCATACCGCTAACTATGTCAAGTACATTCAAAAATTTTTAACACGTTTTTGTCAAAAATCAGTTATTGTGTAAGTTAAAGCTAACTCCTTTTGTGCATTTTCACCACCCTTCCGGCCCCGCCAAAAAACAAGTTGAAAAATAAAACATAATGTGTTATAATAAGTGTGACACTTATTCATACATTCTAAAAGGAGGTTTCCCCATGCGATCAGCCTTTGTAACAGGCGGCTCGGGATATATAGGCCGCGCCGTGTGTAAAAAACTTGCCGAGGATGGCTTTGCCGTCGCTGTCGGCTATTATAATAACCGTTCTGCCGCCGATATAGTGACCGCACTTATCCGTCAGAATGGCGGAACGGCAATGTCCGTCAAATGTGATGTCACCGATCCCGAATCGCTTTCAAGCGCTAAGGGTGTGATCGATTCTCAGCTCGGCTCTCCCGAAGTCCTCGTCTGCTGTGCAGGCCAGGCAGAGATCGGCCTGTTTACCGACCTTTCCCTCAGCCGTATCGGTCAGATCATCGAAACCGACCTTCTCGGCGTGATGCTTGCGTGCCGCGAATTTATTCCCTCTATGGTGAAAAACCATAACGGCTCGATAATAAATATATCATCAATATGGGGCGAACGCGGTGCTTCCTGTGAAGCTGTCTATTCCGCTGCCAAGGCCGGCGTTATCGGCTTTACCAAAGCTCTCGGCAAAGAACTCGCCCCAAGTAATATCCGCGTCAACTGCGTGTCCCCCGGGTTTATCGACACTAAAATGAATAACACCCTCTCCCCTGCCGAAAAACAGGCGTTTATTGATGATATCCCCCTCTCCCGCGCGGGTACCCCCGAGGAAGTCGCCGCAGTCGTGTCCTTCCTCGCCTCAGATGCTTCTTCGTATATCACCGCCGAAAATATCAGCGTCAACGGCGGTCTGTAAGGCGGTGCGGTTTTGAAAAACTTCAAAAAACGTGTTTTCGATATTATCCAGATAGGTACAAAGGGCGACTTTCCCTCCTTCGCTTTTGATGTCCTTATAACAGTCGCTATCGTGCTCAATATCACCTGTATGGTGCTTGAAACATTTGAATACTTCTCCCCGTATATGGCCGCTTTTAAGATCATAGAGGGCATTACCGTCCTCTTTTTCGCAGTAGAATATGCCCTTCGTATCTGGACTGCCGATATCCTCTATAAAGAAAAGTCGGGTATAGCCGCACGCCTTCGCTTCCTTGTGTCCTTTGACGGCGTTATTGACCTCCTTACTATCCTGCCGTTTTTCTACCTTTCGGGCTTCGTGGCATTCAGGATACTGCGCGTCGTGCGTATTTTCCACCTGTTCCGTATCAATTCGGGAAGCGACTCCTTCGCCGTTATCGTCGAAGTTATCATGGAAAAGAAAAATCAGATATTCTCCTCTGTCTTTATAATCCTTGTGCTTATGCTCGCTTCCTCCCTCGGTATCTACAGCGCTGAACATGAAGCTCAGCCCGAAGCCTTCAATAATGCCTTCTCCGGTATGTGGTGGAGTATCTCCGCCCTCCTGACCGTCGGCTACGGCGATATCTACCCTGTAACTACGGCAGGCCGTATAATGGGTATCCTTATAGCCCTGCTCGGTGTCGGTGTCGTGGCAATACCGACAGGTATCATCAGCGCAGGCTTCGTTGAGCGCTATTCCCGTGAACTTAACCGCGAAAAGACCTTTGCCGATATAAAAGAAGTCGGCGAGATACTCGTCACCAAAGAAAGTACCCTTTCGGGACATCTCATCAGCGATATCGAAAAGGAACACGGCGCTAAAGTGTTCATGATCCTGCGCGGCGACCTCTCCATACTCCCCCGAAACGATACCCGGGTAGCCTTCGGTGATATCCTTGTCGTTAATACCGAAAAGCTCGTCAAGCATCATAAATGGCCTTAAATTCCTAATTTGTTTCTTTGTAAAAACATTTTACAGCTTAAAAATACCCCTTAATCCTTTTCGTATTTTGCTATTTGTTAAAAGAAACAGGCGTTTTTTAATCCGCTGTAAAATAATTATTAAATAGAAGCGTTTTCCGGTTTTTTCTTGATTTTATCATAAAAATGTGGTATAATTGTTATAGTCAGAACTTGGTAAAGAAGGTGCAGTATAGTGGGCTTTAAAAAGGACGAGTATTATAATGCCGTCAATGAGTTTACAAAAGCTATGGAACATATCCCGGCTGTTATCCATATAGATAACGATAAAGCTTATTCCCGTATCTGTCAGCTTCTCCGTATCGCACGCCTTGATGTTGTGCATACCGATACGGACGGTACTCAGAATTCCGATACTATCTATGGCTATAATAATCCAAAGACTCCTTTCCCGATAGTCATTTCCAGAATGGCAGGCAACGGCGCAAATGTCATCTATTCCGCCTACCAGTATGAAAATGATGCCTTCTGGGATAATGAAGATAAAGCGGCGGTCGAAGACTTTCTGCGCCTTGTGTACCTTCTTAACGGGCGTGTAATGGCAATAAATATCGCCGAACGCCTTACCTTCTATGATCCCGCTATGGAGATCGAAAACCTTACTTCCTTCTTCCGTAAGATAACTATGCAGATAAACCTCGGCAATATCGATAAATACGGTGCGTGCTATTTCAATATAAAACGCTTCTCCGTTGTCAACAGAATGTTCGGCCGTGAACAGGGTACGGAAATAATGAAGTCTTTTGTCAAGACTCTTGCCGCCGGGCTCTCCCCCGACGAGGGCGTGTTCAGGGTTGGCGGCGATAACTTTACCGTCCTGTTCCATAAGGATAAGCTCGATATCGTCAGGTCCCACCTTAAAAGTACAAGTATAAAAGTAAAAACAAGTAACTACGGTAAACAGAGTATCACCCTCAATACCTATGCGGGCTTCCTTATGTGCGATAATGACATAAAGAGATTTACCGATGTCATGGATAAATTAAGTACCGCCCTCAGTATAGCAAGGTCAACACCAAAGGATTCCTGCTTCTTCTTTAATGAAGAAGCCAAACGCCGTGTTGACCATAGAAAGCTTATCGAAGCCGGCTTCCTTACGGCTTTGCAAAGTGAACAGTTCCTTGTGTACTATCAGCCAAAGGTCGATCTCAGTAACGGCGAAATAATCGGCGCAGAAGCCCTCTGCCGTTGGTATAAGGACGGTTCAGTAGTCCCGCCTGCGGCGTTTATCCCGATACTTGAAATGTCAAGCGCTATCTGTGAGCTTGATTTTTATATGCTCGATCATGTCTGCCGTGATATAAGACAGTGGCTCGACGAGGGCAGGGATATCGTCAAGGTTTCAGTAAACCTCTCCCGTATTCACCTCGGCGATGAAGCACTGCTCAATAAGGTCATTAAAATAATAGATAAAAATAATGTCCCCCATGAATATATCGAGATCGAACTTACCGAAACCACTACCGATGTCGATTTCGGTGAACTCCGCACTATAGTTTCCGGGCTTCATAAAAACGGTATAAGCGCATCAGTTGATGACTTCGGTATCGGCTATTCGTCACTTACACTTATAAAAGAACTCCCGTGGGACGTTCTTAAAATAGATAAAAGCTTCCTCCCCGACGGCAGTCCTAACGATAAACAGAAAACGGTCATGTTAAGACACGTTATACAAATGGCTCAGGGGCTCGGCCTCGAATGTATAGTCGAGGGCGTTGAAACCGCCGAACAGGTGAAGCTTTTAAGGGATTTCCGGTGCTACCACGCACAGGGCTTCTATTTCGATAAGCCACTCCCTAAATCCGAATATGAAAAAAGACTTACCCATAAATATGAGTTCAAACAATCTCCCGCATAATCAAGGCAAGAAATATAATTTTTTCTTGCCTTTTTTTACACCTTCGTCTGTTCACACTGCTATATTTTGTAAAGGAGAAGCGTTACTATGGATCCACATTTTGAATCTGCCGCCTCGGCAGTCGAACGTATCACAGCAGGCTATAATCTCGGCAATTCTCTTGACGCAACAGGTAAGTATGACGGCCCCGATATCACAAAGTATGAACTCCAGTGGGGTGAACCTTTCGTTACCAAGACCTTTATCGAAGCCCTGAAAAAAGCAGGCTTCGACGCTGTGAGGGTTCCCGTTACATGGAAAGGCCACTTTGATAAAGACGGTAATATCGATAAAGCATGGCTCGGCCGTGTCGGCGAAATAGTCGATCATGTCCTCGACCTCGGGCTTTACTGTATAATAAATGTCCACCACGACGGCGGTGAGGGCAGCTGGATCAAGTCCTCCCCGCAGGATTTTGAAAAAAACGGTTCCGTTTTCAGATACCTCTGGCAGCAGATCGCCGCATATTTTAAAGACTATGGCGAACGCCTCCTCTTTGAAGCCCTTAACGAGCCTATAAATGAAGCCCGCCAGTGGCTTGCAAACGACGAAAACTCAGTCATGGGCACCTCCCTTTATAATCAGGCATTCGTCGATGCCGTGCGTGCCTCGGGCAGCAATAACAGCGTGCGTAACCTCGTCGTTATGCCATATGCAGGCTCTGGTACCGAGGGCAGGCTCGATACCTTTAAACTCCCCTCCGATCCCGCAAAAGACCATATTATCCTTGAAGTCCATAACTATGATCCACAAGGCTTCTGCTGGTATAAGGCTATAGGCCAGCAGCTGCGCGATACCTGGGGAACGGCCGGAGATCTTGCACAGATAGATCATTTCAAGTCGCTCATGAAAGCCTTTATGGATAAAAATAACGTCCCTGCTATTGTCGGCGAATATGGCTCTCAGGATAAGCACAATGAAAGCGAACGTGCAAAACACGCATACGCATTTACCTCCGCTATGCGTGAGATAGGCGTGAAATGTTTCTGGTGGGACTGCGGCGCATTCTGTATAATGGACAGAAAACAGGAAACTGTCCGCTTTCCTGAAATAGTCAGGGCAGTGACTACAGTGTAAATTCAGACTGTAAACGGCAGAAATCAGTGTTGTCTTCGGTACTGTGCCCCGCCGTTTTTCTGCTTTGCCTGCGTAATTCACTCTATTGTGAATACTGCACCTAAAATTACAGTAAACTTTGTATAAAATATTACTTGAATATTAAGACAAAAAGTTGTATAATATTAAGGTAAAGATTTTGTTTGAGATGCCTGATACCCTCGGGCAATTGACAACGCAGCGAAAGGAAGGGTTCTCTTGGCTAAGAAAAATGAAAGCACAAGCGAAAAGATAGTAAGATTATATAAGGAAGGTCATAGTATCGACGCGATCTCTAAGCTTATGGAGATACCAAAGGGAAATATTCCAAATATACTTGAAAAGCATTTCCCCGATTATCAGAACTACGTTCAGCCTGAAAGGCCGCATGATACTGAAAGCCAGAAATCAGGCGGCGGCTTCGGCGGCCTGTTCGGCAGGGGTAAGAATAAAAAAGAAGATACCGCAGATCCTGCGGCAAACGCTATAAACCTCGATATGGATGAAGACGGCTTTATAGACAGAAACGTAGCTGGTATAGCTTCAATGCTCAAAAAGGGCAGAAGTACAAAGGATATCTGCCAGTTCTTTAACTGTACAGCATCAAATGTTGCCGCAGTTTCCGAGGTCATTGAAGAACATTTCAAACGTAAGGAAGCCGCAGAAAAGGCTAAGAAAGACGCTTTCAAGACAGGCCCCGATTATGAAGGCCCTAAGGTCAAGGAAAGTACCGATCTCCTTACAGGCAATACCCCGGAGATCACTAAACCTTCACCTGTGAAGCCCGCACCTGCACTTGAAGAAAAGGAATATGTCCCCCCTGTATATGATCCCGTCCCCGAAAACCCGACAATGGACGAGATAGAAATACCTGATATCGACGAACTTACTTTCGGCTCCGATATTCCTAAGACTCCCGTTACAGCTAATGAAACTGAGGAGGAAAAGGAAAAGATTCTTGAAGAAAGAGCGCCCGAAAACTATGATATCCCCGCCGCAACACCTATAGAAGAAGAAAAGGCAGAGGAAGAAAAGAAGGACGAAGCTAAGCCCGAAGATAAGAAAGAAGAAGCAAAGCCCGAGGATAATAAGAAAGCCCTCGCGGCTGAAGCTAAGCCCGATAAAAAGGAAGAAAATAGGGCAAAGATCGAATTTAAGCCAATACCTGCATATACCCCCAGAAAGTCTGCGGCAGCAGCGCCCGCTGCGGCTGATGAGGATACGACAGACTATAATATAGAGGAGGACGATTCCATGACACCAATGGAAAAAATGAAGAAGTTCGCAGAGCTTCAGATAGCAGATAACGAAACTAAGATAGCAGACCTTGAAAAGAAAGCTGTTGCAGCTAAGGCAAGCGCAGCAAGCGTCGCTACAAAGGTAGGCGAGATAGAAGCACAGATAGCTAAACTTCGTGCCGAAGCTGATAAGATAGTTGCCGATAAGGTAAAGGCAGAAGCCGAAGCCGCTGATATCGACGCCCAGATCGCAGCCCTCAAAAAAGAAAACGACGAGTTCAAGAGCTACATAAAATAATGATCAGTGTATAAAAAGACCGGTGAGTTTTATCACCGGTCTTTCTGCTTGTCGCAAAACTTTGTTTTGTTTATACGCATAGGAAGATGTGCGGATACATAGGCTGTCCGTGCCCTATTTCGGGGGGCTTTCCGGTCGCCCCCCGTACCCCCTTCGGATGCATCACCCAAATAATTTGGCTTTATCGACAGTCTGAAAGACCGGTGAGTTTATCACCGGTCTTTGCTTTTGTCATTCACTTTCCTGCTCACTGCTGTCAACGCCCTGCTGCATTTCCTCCTCCGTAAAGGGTATCGGCGTCGCATCAATGTAAAATATCTTCCAGCTGCCCGCCTGCTTTGAAATGTATGCCGTCAGATCAGCTTCCTCCGTCTTTATGCTGCCCGAAAAAGTCGCCTTTATGTCAACCTTGTGCGGATCTTTTAAGTCAGTTACCGTAGAAATAAGCGCCCACTCCGCTTTTTCCTTCTCACTCAGCTTTACAGGATCAGAAAGTATCTCAACACTTACCTTGAAATCCTCCCCGTACATTCCGACAAGATCCTCACAGAATTTGTCCATGTACTTCTCCTTGCTCACGCCAAGTTCACTCAGATCAGCATCATACTCTTTCCTTAGCTTTGAATGCTGTGCCGAAACAAATCCGTCGTAATCCCTGTCCTCTATCGCCTGAAAATATCGCTCTATCACCTTTGTCCTGCTGCCTAAAGTAATAGTCCCCGTGGAAATAAGCCCCACGACCACTATCACTGCCGCCGCAAGTAAAACAACAGCCAGCTTTCTGCCGCTTATTTTTGCGGCCTTTTTCTTTTTGCCTTTCTTTGCACCTGCCTGCTTTTCTTTAAGCTTTGCATAGTATGCTTCCTTTTCCTCCGCCGTCATAAAGCGTACAGGCTTTTGCCCCTCTTTTTTCATTTTCTCAAGTGCTTTGGAAGTGACCTCTCTGCCATACCCGCACTTGTCGCAGTAATCGCCTTTGTATTCAGCCCCGCAGGACTTGCATATCTTAGCCATTTCATCACCGTGTTTCATAAAATTATAAGGATATTATATCACACCGTCCCCCACTTGTCAACAAAAAGCCCCGCTGTCAAGCAGGGCTTTAATGCTTTATTTTACTTTTACAGTCTTAACGTCATATGCACCGTTGTAATTAACTTTGTTCACCGTGCGTACAGCCTTGACAGTCACTTCGTATGTCTTGCCCTTGACAAGTCCCGATATCGTTTTTGATGTCACATTGTTTGCAACCTTGACGCTTTTCCATGAAGAAGTTCCCTTGACTCTGTAATAAACGATGTAATTAGTCGCACCCGCCACCTTACTCCAGCTGAACTTCACTGCCTTGCTTGCCGCAGCCGCCTTGAAGCTCACCTTTGCAGGCTTGGTAGATGTCGTAATTGTAGGATATTTTGCCGAAGTATAATCCTTGCCGCCGACTGTCTTGTAAGCCTTTATCGCATATTTATAGGTGGTTCCTGCTTTTAGCGACTTGACCGTGTACGTATTCACATTGCCCGTTTTAGCAATGCGAACCCATTTCTTGGTTGAAGTGTTGTACTGATATACGATATACCCTTGTGCGCCCGAAACCTTGTTCCACGAAAGCTTAACAGCACTTGCCGAAGTCGAAGCCGCCCTGAACCCGCCGACATTTGAGGGTATAATAGTAAACGAAAGTGTCTTTGTGCCTGTGTAATCGCCCTTGCCCGTCACAGTGATAGTTCCCGTGCCGATGTTCTTGTTGTTCTTGTAGCTTAATGTGTAATCCGTCCCCTGCTTTAAAGTGTAGCTGCCGTCCTTAATAGTAACAGTCGGCGCCTTAGCCTTCCCCGTGTAGCCGAATACGGTCTTGTCGGCTTTAACAGAGAGTGAAGAAATGCCTTTAGCAGCAAGTAGTTTATACTTAATGCCATTTTCCTTTGCGTATTTTTCAGCAACCGAACCGCTGTAACAATTGACTACAAGGTTGTCACTATCACAGCCCTGAAAAACTATTTTACCAATACTTGTAACGCTATTTGGAATTGTAATACTTGTAAGGCTTGTGCATTCACCGAATGCCCATTCGCCAATGCTTGTAACACTGTTCGGTATTGTTATGTTTGTAATGTCTGTGCAGAAAGCAAAAGCGCCCACACCAATGCTTGTAACACTATCAGGTATTGTTATACTTGTAAGGCTACTACAACCATCAAATGCAAAATTGCCAATGGTTGTAACACTATTTGGTATTGTTACTTCTGAAAGCATATGACAATCTCCAAACACGAAATTTCCTATGCTCGTAATACCGCTTGATATTGTAACGTTCCTAAGATTAAAGCAACCATCAAACGCTAGTTCACCAATGTTTGTAACACTATCAGGTATTGTTACACTTTTTAAGTTTTCACAGCAAAAAAACGCTTGTTCACCAATGCTTGTAACACTATCCGGTATTTTTATTTTTGTAAGTTCTTTATTATTACTAAATGCAAGCTTTCCAATTCTTTTGACAGAACCGGGTATCGTAACGCTTGTTTTTCCTTTTGGAAAAACAACTATTTCTGTCATATCTTTGTTATATAATACTCCGTTATTGGAAGAATACTTTTTATTATTGGCGTCAACATTTATGCTTAAAAGCTCTGTACAATGAAAAAACGCATTATCATAAATACTTGTTACACTATCCGGTATAGTGATACTTGTCAGGTTTTTGCAATCAAAAATAGCTTCACTTTGAATACTTGTAACCTTTTTTCCGTCTATTGTTGAAGGTATGGTTACTGTTTTGTCGCTGCTACCATAATAACTTATCTCCACAGTCCCGTCATCAAGAACTGTATACTCAAAATCCCCATACGTCAGCGTTTCCTCCGCCCTCGCCGTAACCGCCGTATCAATCACGCCCTCAAACGGCAAAGCCGAAAGCCCGCCAAGCGCCAATGCTAAAGCCGCTGATAAAGATACCACTTTTTTATACATATAAACACCCCTTTGATTTATATTTTATAATATTATACCACACCCCTCCCCAAAATGCAAGCATAAAAGCCCGGGGCCATTTCCCCGGGCTTAATGTGTTATTTAATTATTTGCCCCTCGCCACATAAGTTGTGTGAAGCAGCTCGTGAGCCTTGTGTGAACCGGGCTTCTCAAAATACTCGTCATAGAGAAGCTTCATTACAGGGCTCTCATGTGAACGCCTGAGCTGATTAACGTCGTCAGAATCATAAAGTGCCTTTGCTCTTTCAGCTTTAAGGTCAACGTAATTTCTCACGCTGTCACTTACTACAGGCTGACCGCCGCCGTTAATGCAGCCGCCGGGACAAGCCATTATCTCAACAAAGTTGTAATCACGCTCGCCGCTCTTTATGCCTTCAATGATCTCTCTTGCATTCGCAAGTCCGGAAGCGACCGCTACCTTGACCTCAACGCCCCCTACTGTGTAGGTAGCTTCCTTGATGCCCTTTGTGCCTCTTACTTCCTTGAATTCAAGTGCCTTGCACTCGCCGTCAAGCTTAACGGCAGCCGTTCTGAGTGCCGCCTCCATAACACCGCCTGTAGCACCGAAGATAGTGCCTGCGCCCGAAGCTACTTCAAACGGATCATCGAACTTCTCGTCCTCAAGGTCAGTAAAGACTATACCTGCTTCCTTTATCATTCTGCCAAGCTCTCTTGTGGTAAGTGCAACATCAACGTCCTCCATACCGTCTCTGAGCTGTTCTTCCCTTGTTACCTCAAACTTCTTTGCCGAGCAGGGAATTACAGAAACAACAAACAGGTTCTTAGGATCAATGTTTTCCTTCTGTGCATAGTAGCTCTTTATAACTGCACCGAACATCTGCTGCGGTGACTTGCATGAAGATAAGTGCGGTAAGAAATCAGGGTAGTAATGCTCACAGAACTTTACCCAGCCCGGGCAGCATGATGTGAACATAGGAAGTGTGCCGCCGTTCTGAATTCTTTCAATAAGCTCGTTTGCTTCCTCAACTATCGTAAGGTCAGCAGTAACGTCCATGTTGAATACCTCGTCAGCGCCGAGCCTTCTTATAGCGTTTACCATCTTGCCTTCAACGTTCGTGCCTACAGGCATACCGAAAGCCTCACCGAGCTGTGCCCTTACTGAAGGTGCTGTGAAGAATACGACTTTCTTCTCAGGATCAGCTATAGCGTCCCATACAGCCTTGACACTGCTCTTTACTGTAAGTGCTCCCACAGGACATACTACCACGCACTGGCCGCAGCCAACGCAGGGAGCTTCACCGAGCGGCTTGTCAAATGCGCAGCCAACGTGTGCATTGAAGCCTCTCTGAATAGAACCGATAACGGAAATCCCCTGTACCTTCTTGCACACAGCCGTACATCTTCCGCAGTTGATGCACTTGTTGTTGTCCCTTACAATGTAAGCAGAAGAATCATCTATCTCCTTGTTCATTTCCTCGTGCTGGAACTTGTCCTCGTCTACGCCGTAAGCTGTGCAGAGCTTCTGAAGCTCGCAGTTTTCAGCTCTCTCGCAGGAAAGGCACTTCTTGTTGTGGTTTGAAAGCAAAAGCTCTAAAGTTGTCTTTCTTGACTTTCTTACCTTTGGTGTGTTTGTCTGGACCTCCATGCCCTCTGATACAGGGTGTGTGCAGGCCGCAACAAGTCCCCTTGCGCCTGTTGCCTCAACGACACATATACGGCAGGCGCCTATGCAGTTGATATCCTTGAGGTAGCAAAGTGTAGGTATCTCTACATTAGCTGCTTTAGCCGCATCAAGTATAGTAGAGCCTGCGGGCACCTCAACAGGAATACCGTTTATTTTACAATGTAACATCTGATTTTCCATAGTCTATATTACCCTCCTTAGGCTTACTTCTTGATTATAGCACCGAACTTGCAGTTGCCCATGCAGACACCGCACTTGATGCATTTTTCCTGATCTATAACGTGCGGCTGCTTTACGGTACCCGTAATAGCCTTTGCAGGGCAGTTCCTTGCACAAAGCGTACAGCCCTTGCACTTGTCCTCAATGATCTGATACTGTAACAGATCCTTACATACGCCCGAAGGACAGCACTTGCCCTCAATGTGAGCAATGTATTCGTCCCTGAAGTAATGGAGCGTTGAAAGGACAGGGTTAGGAGCAGACTGACCGAGCGCACACAGTGAAGAAGCCTTCATGTGGTTTGCAAGCTCGTCGATAGTGTCAAGGTCTTCCATTGTTGCCTGACCTTTTGTTATCTTTTCAAGCAGCTGGTGCAGCTTTCTTGTACCTATTCTGCAAGGTGTGCACTTGCCGCAGGATTCGTCCACAGTGAATTCAAGGTAGAACTTTGAAACGTCTACCATGCAGTTGTCCTCGTCCATAACGATAAGACCGCCCGAACCCATCATAGAGCCAAGCTTTGCAAGCGATTCATAGTCTATAGGTGTGTCAATGTGCTCAGCAGGGATACAACCGCCCGAAGGGCCGCCCGTCTGTGCAGCCTTGAACTTCTTGCCGTTAGGTATGCCGCCGCCGATCTCCTCTATGATCTCACGCAGTGTTGTACCCATAGGTATCTCAACAAGGCCGACGTTTGTTATCTTGCCGCCGAGCGCGAATACCTTTGTGCCCTTTGATGTTTCAGTACCCATGGAATTGTACCATGAAGCACCGTGTCTTATTATCTGTGCAATGTTTGCATATGTTTCAACGTTGTTGAGCAGTGTAGGCTTGCCGAACAGTCCCTTTACAGCCGGGAACGGCGGTCTCGGCCTCGGCTCACCCCTGTTGCCCTCGATAGAGGTCAGAAGCGCTGTTTCCTCACCGCAAACGAATGCGCCTGCACCGAGTCTTATCTCGATATCAAAGTTAAATCCCTTGCCGAAGATGTTCTCGCCAAGCAGACCGTACTCTCTCGCCTGATCTATAGCGACCTGTAACCTGTGTACAGCAACAGGGTACTCAGCTCTTACGTATACAAAGCCCTTCTGTGCGCCAACAGTGTAAGCCGCAATTGACATAGCCTCGATTATAGCGTGCGGATCGCCCTCAAGTATAGACCTGTCCATGAATGCGCCCGGATCGCCTTCGTCAGCGTTGCAGGCAACATACTTGATGTCGCCGGGTGCGTCCTTTGTGAACATCCACTTTCTGCCTGTCGGGAAGCCCGCACCGCCTCTGCCGCGAAGCCCCGAATCAAGGATCTCCTGCGCCACCTGATCGGGTGTCATTGAATCAAGTACCTTGTAAAGCGCCTGATAGCCCTCTGTAGCTATGTATTCCTCAATGTTTTCAGGATCAATGACGCCGCAGTTCCTCAGCGCTATTCTTTTCTGCTTCTTGTAGAAGTTTGTTTCGTAAAGTGAAATTATCGAGCCGTCCTCGTGAACTGTTTCCTTGTAAAGAAGGTCCTTGCATACCTCACCCTTAACAAGGTGCTCGTCAACTATCCTCTTGATGCCCTCGGGTGTTGCCTGTGCATAGAACGAACCCTCAGGATAAACTATAACGATCGGGCCGAGTGAGCAAAGGCCGAAACAGCCTGTCCTTACCACAAGTATCTCGTCAGCAATGCCCTGTGCCTTGAGTTCTTCGTTAAGCGCCTTAAGTATCTTCATACTTCCCGAAGAAGTACATCCTGTACCGCCGCATACAAGTATCTGCTTGCGGTATTTTGTTTCTTTGGCAAGGCGCTCGCCTTCCTCTGCAACGATAGTTCTTACTCTGACTATGTCAGCACGCTCGTCTCTTATTTTGTTAAGCTGTTCAATTGTCATAATAGCGTCTTACCTCCTTATTCCTTGTAGCTGTCAAGGATCTTTCCGACTTCCTTAGCTGTAAGCTTGCCGTAAACGTCCTCATCGATAGTCATTACAGGTGCAAGGCCGCAAGCGCCTACACAGCGGCAGGAATCGATCGAGAAAAGACCGTCCTCAGTGCACTCGCCGCTTTTTATGCCGAGCTTTGTTTCAACTGCCTCCAGTACCTTGTCAGAGCCCTTTACATAGCACGCAGTACCAAGACAGACAGATATCTTGTGCTTGCCCTTTGGTGTAAGTGAAAACTGCGAATAGAAAGTCGCAACGCCAAATACCTCCGAAAGGGAAACGCCGAGCCCGTCAGCTATCTTTGACTGTACCTCTATAGGAAGGTAGCCGTAGATCCCCTGTGCCTCCTGAAGTGTCGGCATAAGTCCGCCGGGCTGGTCATGATGCTTAGCGATAACTGCCATAAGCTCTTTTTCCTGCTCGGGTGTCCCGTTAAAAGGGACCGAGTTTTTTTCTGCCATAATATTCCTCCTCAAAAAAAATAAAATGTACCAAAAAAGTCTATTTTACGCCCTTATCTGTGGCATAAAGATATATATTATTATATACCATTTTCAAATCTTTTTCAACCCCTTTTTGCCCCCATTCGGCGATTTACATAAATTTTCAGCGGATTGACAAAATAATGACAATATTTTTGTGCAATCGTTCACTTTTAGTAAGCGTAGACTAACCAAAATCCCCATAAAACCGCACTTTCCGGCCAATTCAAATGACTATGCCTTTAAGGCACCACCGCAGCCCTGCAAAAAAATCAGGGGGCACCTGGCCCCCTGATCAATGTTTCCGGTATGATCGGCTTGTGAATGATCGGATATCTATCCTTTTTTCCTTATAGCCGCCGTTTCATAAATAAACTTGACTTCGCTCTCCACACCCTCTGCGTGTCCCGAGAAGCTGTTGTACTCCCCGCTGAGTTTTGTCAGTGCCTTCACTCTCTCCGAAAGCGGCTCTAAATCATCACTGTAAATGTCTATTATCTTGTCTATTGCTTCTTCCTTGAACTTCTTCATTCCGTCGTCAAGCTCTTTGCCGCCTTCTTCAAGCTGTGAAACGCCGTCCGAAAGCGCCTTTCCGCCGTCACGAAGCTGTCCCGAACCGTCTGCCAGTGCCGCAGCACCCTCTGCAAGCTGTTGTGTCCCGTCAAGAAGCTTATCTATCCCGTCGCCGAGTGCTGTCCGCAGCTGTGCCATTCCGTCATCAAGCTGCCCTGCGCCGTCTTTGAGCGCTGCCGAATTGCTGTCTATCGTCATAAGCCCCGCCGCAAGCTTTGCAGCACCGTTTGTGTAATCGCTTATTCCGTCCGCAAGCGCTGCCGAGCTGCCGTCAAGCGTTTTAAGCCCGTCTGCAAGCTTGCCTGCGCCGCCCGTGTAGTCGGAAACGCCCTTTTTAAGCTCACCCGACTTGCCGTCTATGGTTTCAAGGCCGCCTTCAAGTGCTTCTGCGCCCTTCGTGTAGTCGTCAACACCCTTTGTCAGTTCGCCCGACTTCCCGCTTATCTGTGCAAGGCCTTCCTTTAGTGTCGCCGCACCGTTTGTGTAATCAGCCACACCCTTCATAAGCTCAGCCGAGTTTGCATCTATCTGTGCAAGCCCTGCCGCTATCTGTTCAGCCGCCGCAGTGTATCCGTCAACGCCCTTGGTCAGCTCACCGCTCTTTGAATCAAGCTGTTCAAGCCCGCCGTTTATAGCTGTAAGCGCCTGGATAAGTCCCATTTCATCAGCACTCTGCCCCTGCTTGTCAAGTCCCGCCTTGACTGTTTCAAGGCCGCCTTCAAGCTTCTTTATCGTCTGTGCAGATGCAGGCAGCACCACATCAGCATTTTCAGCTATCTGCGAAACTCCCTCTTTCAGCGCCGCTATCTGTTCTTGCGCCCCCGAAAGTTGCGAAAGCCCCTGCCCCGCCATCTGAATGTTTCCAAGCTGTGTGCCTATATCACTTGTCTTATCTCCGATGTCCCCAAGTGATGCCATAAGTGCTGCCACGTTCTCGTCCTGAGCAAGTTCGGGGTGCTGTGCAATAAGCTTTGTAAGGCTCTCACCCATGCTCTTAGCGTCTGCGCCTATCGCCTGTGCGTCCTCGCCTATCTTACCTGCCGACTGTGTCAGCAGTGCTGCCGCCTGCGATATGTCGGGTATCTCAAATCCCGCAACGCTCTTGTTTAATTGCTGTATACCCGCATTAAGCTGTGCCGCACCCGCCGCAAGCTTTTCAATGCCTTCCTTGTTCTCGTCACTTAACTGCTCACCTAAAAGTGCGCTTGTCTGCTTTACCGCTTCAAGTACCTGTGCGCTTGCGCCGTCAAGCTGTTTAACGCCGGCCGTGTACTGCTCAAGTCCTGCTTTCAGCGTGTCATTATTGCCGGTAAGCTGTGCTGCCCCGTCAGATGCCTGCTTTACGCCGCCTGTGTACTGTTTAATCCCTGCATTAAGCGCCTCATTATTGCCTGTGAGTTCCTTTGCGCCTTCAAGTGCCTGTGCCACGCCCTGCGTGTAAGCAAGTATCCCGCCCGTAAGTGCCTTGTCGTTCGCGGTAAGCTTCTTTGCCCCCGCAAGCGCCTGCGCCACACCGTCTGTGTACTGCATGATCCCGCTGTTTAAAGCGTCATTGCTGCCCGTAAGCTGTAAAGCGCCGCCATAAGCCTGTTTAACGCCGCCCGTGTAATCGCTTATGCCCTTGCCAAGCTTGTCGTTGTTTGCCGTAAGTGTCTTTGCACCGTCATAGGCCTGCTTAACGCCCGCTGTGTAATCACTTATACCCTTGTCAAGTGCCGCCGCACCGTCTGCAAGCTTGTCTATCCCGTCGCCTGCCTGTTCATTGAGTGTCTTTATGCCGTCATTAAGCTGCCCGGCACCTTCGTCAAGTGCCTTTGCGCCGTCGTCTATGGCATTTATGCCGTCTGTCAGATCTCCTGTCGAATCTTTAAGCGTCGCAAGCCCGTCATAAAGCTCACCTGTGCCGTTTGAAAGCTTATCCGCAGCATCTGCTATCTCGTCTATCTTGCTCTTTATCTCGTCAAGCTTATCCCCGCTTATCTCCTTGTCTGCAAGTAAGTCACTGGTCGCAACGGTTATTGCCATGCCCATTTCAAAGTTCTTCACATCGGCAGTTATCTCAAAATACTCAGGTATCTCAAAATCAAGGTCTTCCTTGTCATCAAGCCCCAGGCTCTCAGTAAGCCCCGGCATCGCGTATCCGAGGATTATCTTCTTTGTTCCGTCCGTCACAAGCCTTCCGTGTGTCACCTCAACGTTTGAAAACCTCTCGCCGTCAAGCATAAGCCCCGTCGCCATTACAAACGGTGTGTAGATAGTCTCCTTTTTGCCTGCTATCTCCACCTCTTTTGCCGAAAGGTTCTTGTAATCGTATCTTATAGTCACCTTGCCGCTTTTTCCGAGCAGTTCGTCAGGCTCAATGTCCTTTCCGTCAAGCTTGTAGCTTACAGATATCTCTACAGGCAGATCCGCATCAGAATACCCCTTGTAGTAAATGTCACCGCCGTCGGTATTCCATGTAATCCTGTCACCGCTTGCACTGAAACCCTCGTTTGTCTTTACATTCTCAATGCCGCTCAGATTTGATACGTCCTCAAGTTCCTTTATCCCCTCCGGGTTTTGCAGCCAGTTGCTGACGATGGTCTTTGTCTTTGTTCCCTTTGCATCAGTCATAACATATACAGTTTCTCTCTTTGACTGTACAGCGTCGTCAGAATATCCGCTTGTATTGTCATCACTCTCGTCAGCGGCTGCCGAAACGCTCTTTGTTTGCCCGCTGTCCTTGTCCTTGTTTGCGTGTGCATAAAGCCCTGTTGAACCTGCGGATATAAGTATTGCAAGCAGCCCCGCAAGTATCTTTGTCCACCTTTTCATATATGTTACCTCTTTTCAGTTTATCTGTTTAGATTTGTAAGCGTATAGAACCTGCCGCTTCTCCTGTTCCTTAAACGCTTCATATCAAGTGTTGTGTATATTATCACCTTGTCAAGCAGTAAAAGCATTGCAGGCAGGATACATATTACCGTCACCATACTTATTATCGCCCCGCGTGAGAGCAGCGTGCATATCTGTGATATCATATCCACCCTTGAATATACGCCTACACCGAAGGTCGCCGCAAAGAACCCTACCGCCGATACGATGATCGACTTCATAGATGTCGAAAGCGCTACCGTTACAGCCTCCGTCTTGTCCTTTCCTGCAAGGCGTTCGCTCTTGTATCTTGTCGTCATAAGTATCGCATAATCGACTGTTGCGCCAAGCTGTATGCACCCTATTACAACAGATGCTATAAACGGTATCGTTGTATTGGTGTAGCATGATATCCCCATGTTCACAAACACCGCAAATTCTATAGCCGCCACAAGTATTATCGGAAGCGATGCGGATTTCAGTGCAAATATTATTATCACAAATACCATTGCTATAGACAGCGTATTTACTATCTTGAAATCCCTGTCGGTTATGTCTATAAGGTCTTTTGTCGCCGCGGCTTCGCCTATCAGCATACCCTTGTCATCATACTTTTTAAGTATCTCTGAAAGCTCATCCACCTGCTTGTTGACTTCGTTTGATGCCACCTTGTACTCACTGCCGACGACCATCATCTGCCACCCGCCCGATTTGAGCGTGTCGTGAAGCCTTTCCGGAACAGCCTCCGCAGGCACCTGCCCGAGCAGTGAATCAAGCCCTATCGCCATTTTAACACCGTCGACCTTTTCCATTTCCTTTATCATCATGTTTGCATCTTTTGACGGCATATTCTCGTCACACATTATAATGTGTGATGATGTTATCCCGTAATCCTCCGAAAGCTTTGATGCCGCCATAACGGAATTCAGATCCTCCGGAAGCGTGTCTGTAAGGTTGTAGTAAACAGGCGTGTGCATCTCCCCGTAAACTGCGGGTATCAGAAGTGCCAGGAAAAGCACCATAAATGCCCAGTTGTGCTTTATGATAAACCCTGCCGCCTTGTCAAGCGAGGGGATTATATCACGGTGCATCGTCTTTTCAAGCGGCTTGTCAAATATAAGTATCATTGCAGGCAGTACGGTTATCGTGCATATAACACCTAAAACAACACCCTTTGCCATTACAACGCCTATATCAAGCCCCAGCGTGAAGGTCATAAAACAAAGCGCCAGAAAGCCCGCAACTGTCGTGACCGAGCTTGATACAACCGATGTGAAAGTCTGCCCGATAGCTATTGCCATAGCCTCGTTCCTGTCACCGCGGTGTATCTCCTTCTGTTCCTTGTAGCTGTGCCACAGGAATATCGAATAGTCAGCCGTTACCGCAAGCTGTAATACCGCCGCAAGCGCCTGTGTCACAAATGATATCTCACCCTGAAGCTGATTTGTTCCCAAGTTGTAAAGGATAGACATACCAATGTTGAGCATAAAGAACACAGGTATGAGGAACGAATCCATAGCTATCGCAAGTACGATGGACATAAGTATCACCGCTATAACGACGTACATTGTCATTTCCTCAATGGTAAGGTTCTTTATGTCCTCAACGACCGCGCCCATGCCGCTTGTAAATACCTGCTTGTCAGCAAGCTTTCGCATCTGTGCTATGGCTTCAAGTGATTCGTCGGAAGAACCTGTGCTTGCAAAGAACACCATCATAAGCGTTGAATCGTCCTTGTCACTGTTGAATACGTCATAGACCTCTTTCGGAAGTATCTCTTTGGGTATAGACAGATCCATTATGCTGTCATACCATATAACGTCGCTCACAACGTCTATTTGCTCAAACTCCGATTTGAGCTTCGCAACGTCCTTGTCCTCCATGCCCTCGACTATAACGTAGGCAAAGCCGCCCTTGCCGAAGTCCTTGAGCATCAGATCCTGTCCCTTCATTGAATCTATTTCATCAGGCAGGTAGGAAAGGATATCGTAGTTTATCCTTGTGTGTACCATTCCGATGAAAGCGGGAACAAGCAGTATAAGCGAAAGTATAAGTATCGGTATACGAAACTTAACTATTGCCCGCCCTATCTTTTGCATTCTATCATCTCCAAGCTATACGAATCTTTAAACCGCGGCAGCCGGCAAAACCCGACTGTCGGTCATTTTTATTATATTCACAGTATATCACCCGCAGTTCAAAAAGTCAATAAAAAAGTGACCATTGGTCAGATTTTTGTATATCTGCACAAAATGACCGTTGGTCATTTTTCTATTTTGTATACTATTAGCCGTTGACAATCAGCAAGGGAATAGATTATAATATAAGCAATGCATGATAAGTTTATCATATCCCGGTATAACCAAAGCCTTGTAAAGCACACAAGCAAGCACCCCGAGACCTGCCTGAGCCTGCGGCTCAGGCGGGGAGTTTTACTTCGCCGGCTATGCCGTCGATTTCGCTGCGCGAAACCGTAAAACTCTGTTGTTTGGTGAGCAAAGCGAGTAAATATTCGCCAAAAGTCATCCGAGTCCCGAGCGGGTGCGCGCAGGGGGGCTTGGGGGGCGTGCCCCCCATTTGAAATAATTATTTGCTGTCACCTGCCGATTACGGGGTTAGTGAATAGCGGAAAGTGAATGGTAAACAGTTTACGTCTTGCCTGTCCGACGTATCCGAGGGGGGAACCCCAAAAGGGGACAGGAACCCGCTTATGCCGCCCCATCGGGACTTTCCCCTTATGGTGTTCCCCCCTCGGGCTCCCCCTTCCCCTTTACCCTTTTGCCCTCGGGGCTCAATTACGCTGTGATATGCGTAGGTTTTTTCGCGGCTCGCTAAGCGCTCGCCGGATAAGGGTATGGTTAAGGCAGGGATATTAGTGAATAGTTATTACGGCTGCTAAGTAAACGCAACCAGCAAGCACCCCGAGGGACTCTTTGGCGAAATTTATGAGCATAGCGAGTAAATATTCGCCAAAAGTCTTCCGAGTCCCGAGCGGGTGCGCGCAGGGGGGCTTGGGGGGCGTGCCCCCCATTTGAAATAATCATTTGCTGTCAGCTGTTGCTAAAGGGATTTAGTGAATAGTGAATAATGAATAGTGAATAGTTGTCGGCTGCGCCGACTTGCCCCCCCCCCTGCCCCCTCCCCGAGGGGAGGGGGAGAGAGCTGCGCGAAACCGTAAAACTCTGTTGGTATAACCAAAGTCTTGTAAAGCAGACAAGCAAGCACCCCGAGACAGCCTTTGGCGAAATTTATGAGCAAAGCGAGTAAATATTCGCCAAACCTTTCCGGCTGTCGAGTGGCCTGCCTGAGCCTTGCGGCTCGGGCGGGGAGTTTTACTTCGCCGGCTATGCCGTCGATTTTGCTTCGCGAAACCGTAAAACTCTGCGCGCAGGGGGGTTGGGGGCTTTGCCCCCCATTTGAGATAAGGAGTTGAAAAAATGGGAAAGCTTGAAGTTAATAAAAAAGCTAAGGAGGATTCCCTGCTTGTCACAGCATATAAGCTTTTTACCACTAAAGGCGTTACTGCGACAAGTGTTTCGGATATCGCACACTCTGCGGGGGTGGGCAAAGGTACTTTTTATCTATATTTCAAGGATAAGTATGACCTTAAAAACCGCCTTGTCGCAAAGCATTCATCAAGGCTTTTCAGAACAGCCGCCGCCGAACTTGAAGCAAGCGGCAAAAAACTTGATTTCAAGGAAAAGATGATCTTTATCATTGACAGTATTTTAAACCAGCTAAACGATAATCAGGCACTTCTGACTTTTATATCAAAGAACCTGAGCTGGGGGATCTTCAAAAATGCCCTTACAAGTCATACACAGGCGGACGAGCTTGATTTTATGGATATCTATAACCAGATGATAGCCGATGCACACGGGCATATCAATGAGCCGGAGGTAATGATATTTATGATCACTGAACTTATCAGCTCTACCTGCTATTCGGCGATCCTTTATAAGGAACCTGTGTCGCTTGAAGAACTGAAACCCTATCTTTATCAGAGTATAAGCGATATTATCGACCGCCATATGGCTGATGAGGTTTCGGGAAACTGATTTCCATTATATGTCTGTCTATTGTATAAAATGTAAAAAAAGTGTCTTTATTTTTGTATGATTGTATATAGAAATAAGGCGCTTTTTTATGTTATAATAAAAGTAGGTATGACAACAGACGTTTTCGTGCTTTTGTAAAGGAGATATAAATTTATGAAACAAAGAATAATAAACAGACTGGTCGCGGCTTCTTCGGCGGCGGTGATCTGTGCATCAGTGTCAGGCTGCTATTTTCTGCCTGACGAGGAGGAGGTACTTGCAGCACCTTCTGTAAAGGTGTCGGAGGTCAAGTATACAACTGTCAAAGCATCACGCAAAACGCTTGAAAAGAAGATCGTATGCTCGGGCAGCATCACAAGTGAAAAGCAGTATTCAATGTCCTACGCCGACAACAGCGGTATAATAAGCAAATTCTATGTTTCGGCAGGCGATACTGTCAAAAAGGGCGATCCTATATGCACGCTCGATACTACTGATATAGATTTCCAGATATCCGAGCAGGAACTTTATTTAAAGCGCGCAAAGCTTGACACTCAGGTAATACGTGAAAACAAAGGCTCTCAGGCGGAAATAGACCGCGCGGGCGTTGAGGAACAGCTTATACAGAACAAGCTTGATAAGCTGTATGAACTTAAAGAGGGCGCTACACTCAAAGCGGAAGCGGCGGGGACAGTGACCTACCTGACATCACTGCGTATAGGCGACAGTATCGACACGGGGACAACTGTGGCGACTGTACTTGACACATCAGCGCTATACATAGCTATAAAGCCCAAGACCAACGACATTAAAACCTTTGAAATGGAACAGGCTGTAACTATACGCATAGACGAAGATGAATACGAGGGCGAAGTATTTATGATACCCTCAGAGATAACCAAACTGCGTGAGGAACAGAAAAACTCAAAGGAAAAGATAGATGAAAATGCAATTCAGTTTGAGGACAGCACGGTGTATGTCCGCTTCAAGGGCAAAACACCCACTTCGGCAGTCGGGCAGCTTGCAGATGTCATACTGCTTCTTGACAGGGCAGAGGATGCGATAGTTATTTCAAACAACCTTATCAAGAACGTTGACGGTGAGCAGGTGGTATACGTGCTCAAAGACGGCGAAAAAACTGCTGTAAATGTCGAAGTCGGCTTGCAGACAGGTTCACAGGCAGAAATAAAATCAGGCCTCAGTGAAAATGACGAACTGATAATCAGGTAACTCTCACCCTTACGGCAAGTTAAGGCAATAACGCTGGGCCATTGCACGTCAGATGCGCAGTCAAATATTTCGTCAGATTGCCTAAATTTTCCGCAGGCTTGCTGGCGCAAGTCAAGGGAAATTTAGGCGATATGGCGGAATATTTGCAAGTAGATGGCGTGCAAAGGCTGAGGCAGGTGGTTGTGCGGTATTGCCTTAATGCCGATGATCAAAATGATAACGGAGAACACAAAAATATGTTTACCTTGCTTCTGCGCAAAATGCGCAATACCAAATGGATGGTATTCTGCCTGCTGATAGGCTGCATCATGGCCTGTGCCATGATGGCAACTATCCCGATATATATGAACGCATCACTTCAGCGTATGCTTATAAAAGACCTTGAAGCCTTTCAGCAGCAGTATGAAATATACCCCGGTGTTTACAACACAAAATATTCAATGAATATGAACCTTTCCGCCGACGGGCAGAGGAAAACCATAAGTTCCACAGACAAGGCCGTTACAGACAGCTTTAATGAACTTGGCGTTTCCGCTTCGGGCAAAAGGTATATAACGGACGATTTTCTCTATGCCGCAAACTTTTCTTCCGAGGCGGGCGGTGACACCGCCAAAATGCACCTCGGTGCCATGACCGATATAGGCGATAATGTAAATATCGTTCAGGGCAGGATGTTTGAAGCGGGAAAGAACAAAAACGGCAGTTTTGAAGCCATTGCCACCGAAAAATCCCTCAAAGTATCGGGGATAGCCGTGGGGCAGACCTACGAGCTTGCAAATATCTTTGATTCTTCGGGCGGCAAGGTCAGAGTCGAGGTAGTAGGTGCCTTTGAACCCAAAGAAGGCTGCGAAGCTTACTGGGCTGAAGGCACTAACGACTACATGAACAGCGTTATCATGGATTACGATACGCTGTTAAATGACGGCCTTGATACGGGGGCTGTTCACCTTTCATCGTTCATATGCAACTTTGCTATAGATTACCGCAAGCTTGATATGACAAGGCTTGACAGCTTTATTGACAAGATAAACGAACAGATAGAAAGCTACAAGAAAGTAAAGATAACCTTCTCGCTGCCCGCGAAGGAGATACTTGAAGATTACGCCGAGCGTTCTTCACAGCTTAAACTTGTGCTGTGGCTTTTGCAGATACCGATAATGCTTATGATACTTTTCTATCTGTTCATGGTCGCACAGCTGAATGTTGAACAGGAGAAAAACGAGATCGCCGTTTTCAAATCCCGTGGTGCGAGCAGGGGGCAGGTAATGTTTCTATATGCTCTCGAATCTGTGGTGATAGGCGTGGTATCGGCATTGGCAGCACCGTTTGCGGGGCTGCTGCTTTGCAGGATACTCGGTGCATCAAACGGCTTCCTTGAATTTGTGAACCGTTCTGCTATACCCGCAAGGCTTTCATTTGAAGCGTTTGTGTATTCGTTTATAGCATCACTTGTATTCTTTGCGACTACAATGCTGCCCATATTCCCCGCCACAAAGACAACTATTGTCGGCCACAAGCAGTCAAAGGCGAAGAAAAAGCGGCTTTCCCTCTGGGAGAAAACGGGGCTTGACATAATCCTTCTTGCAGGCTCTTGCGGGTGGCTCTACTACTACAACCGCGAACAGGAAACGCTTATAAGCGAAGGCCTTACCGACGCAAAAGCGACTGTGAACCCGCTGCTTTTTGTGGCATCAACTGCATTCATACTCGGCTGCGGGCTGTTTATAATAAGGATATACCCGTTCGTGATAAGGCTGATAGCGTTTTTAGGCAAGCGCTTCTGGCCGCCGTCTGTACACGTTTCGCTCAATAATATAGGGCGCTCGGCAGGCGGAAGGGAAAAATTCCTGATACTGTTTTTAGTGCTTACGGTATCGCTCGGTATTTTCTTTGCAAACACAGCAAGGGCGCTTAACCGTTCAGCCACCGAGCAGGTACAGTACGGTGTCGGCACAGATGTGGTCTTAGCTGAAAAATGGGAAGACAATCAGAAAAAAGAAAGTGCAGGCCCGAACACCATACCCGCAGGAACAGCGGGCAGCACACAACAGCAGGAGGAGGAGGAAGACGTTGACGCTTCCACACTCAACTACATAGAGCCTGATTTTTCAAGATACGAAAAGCTTGACGGCGTTGAAGCCGCAGCTAAGGTATTCATCAAGGAGGGGGTAAAGATATCCTCCGACAAGATGAAAGTCCCCAAAAAGAAAACCGTGAACAACAAAAATGACCGTGACAGAGAAGACTTTATGAATATGAACAGCACATCGTCATCAAATGCGACATCTGATGTTACGCTTATGACGGTAAACCCCGGAGAATTCTCAAAGGTCGTATGGTCAAATTCAAGGATACTGCCCACGCACATAAACAATTACCTGAATGCCCTTTATGATTACAATGCAGGGGTACTGCTTTCAAGCTCGTTCCGTGATACATACGGGCTGAAGCTCGGTGATACGGTCGAGTGCACATGGGGCTCAAACAGCACATTTACAGCGACTGTTTTAGCATTCGTTGACTGCTGGCCGTCCATTCAGCCTTATGAAAAGACAGAAACGGGCGAGTACAGGGATTTTGCGATAATGAACTTTGACTATGTAAGAGTTGCCACTAATGTCGAACCGTATGAAGTATGGATAAAACTAAAGGACGGTACAAAGACAGAGGACTTTTACAAAGCGATAGAGAAAGACAAGATATTATGCACAAAGCTTGAAGTAGCAAGCCAGCAGATAATACAGAAGAAAAACGATCCCATGCTTCAGGGCATGAACGGTGCGCTGACACTCGGATTTATAATAATCATGATAATGTGTATAATAGGCTTCCTTATCTACTGGATACTTTCAATCAAATCGCGTACATTGCAGTTTGGTATACTGCGTGCTATGGGTATGAAATTCAGGGAGATCATTACCATGCTGTTGACTGAGCAGCTGCTGGTTTCCGGAGTAGCGATAGTTCTGAGCTTCATTGTGGGTTCTGTGGCCAGTGAACTCTTTGTACCGCTGTTCCAGTCATTCATGCAGACGGGAACTTATCCCGAATTCGCCGTCATTCCGTCAAGGGCGGACTACCTTAAAATATATGCTGCACTTGGGTGTATGCTTATATTCTGCTTTATTGTTTTAGGACGGCTGATTTCAAGGATAAAGATCACTCAGGCATTAAAGCTTGGTGAGGACTGATTTTGTCTAAGTATTTCAAAACAGCTCGTTTTATGCGGGCTGTTTTGTTTATTATTTACCTTGACAAGCGGATAAAATAGTGATATATTTATTATTGCAGTAAATACTGCACATTATCAAAAAGGGGAGCTTTGAAGAGGCTGAGAGTAAGCAAAACTATGCTTAGACCCGTGACCTGATTCGGATAATGCCGACGTAGGGATATACAGGCTTTTTTGCTGCTGCCCTATTATCCGGGGCGGCGGCTTTTCGTTTTTAAGGCACCCACAAAGAAAGGACGTTTTTTTATGAAGAAATCAAAAACACTAATGCTCGTTGAGGGCGCGATCATGCTGGCGCTGGCTATTGTTCTGAGCCTTGTTACGCCTTTCCAGAAGCTATTGCCGTTCGGCGGCTCGATAACGCTTGTTTCAATGTTGCCGATATGCCTTTACAGCATCAAATACGGCGTGCCGCAGGGACTTGCAGTATCGTTTTTATTCGCTGTGTTCCAGTTTGCACAGGGTGCGATAAAGGACGGGCTGTTCGGATGGGGGCTGACAGTCGGTATGCTTATTGCCTGCATTATGCTTGACTATATAGTAGCATACACCGTTATCGGCCTTGCAGGTATTTTCAGAAAGAAAGGCCTTGGCGGCTGGATAGCAGGTATATGCATTGCCCTTGCGCTGAGGTTTTTAAGCCATTTCTTCAGCGGCGTTTATGTATTCGCTTCCTCGGGCAAGATATGGGATGACCTTGATTTTGTTGCGAAGAACAAATACATATACTCGGCTGTTTACAATGCAGCTTACATGGTACCTGAGATCGTACTGACGATAGTTGTTGCCGTACTGCTTTTCAAGATACCGCAGACAAAGAAAATGCTGACTGTAAGCGAGGCTTAAATATACTCCCCTGCCCTGTGGACTGACCACAGGGCTTTTCTTATCTTTAAGATAACATATTTTTTTATGATTGTCTATTGGCAGCAGGAACAAAGATTTATATTTCGGATATGCAACTAATGCTTTGATTGACAATTAATTGGTTTTATGATATGATTTATAGAGAATCTTTTTTATTTGCATAATTGGAGGATTATTATGATAAAGAAAAGGCTAACAGCGGCGGCAGCGGCGGTTATTGTGGCTTTAGGGGCGGCGGCGTTTTCAGCGGTGACGGCGAAGGCACAGGAAAGTGCAGAGCCGCAAGCTTCACAAGAGCAGCAGGAAGAACAGAGCACAGTTTTAGCAAATGTAGAAGGATTTAGCTTTGACAGAGCAAAAAAAGCACTCAGATGGCAGAAGACCGAAGGGGCGCAGGGGTACATAATCTACCGGAAGGCAGGAGAAGAATACACAGAAACAGCAAGGGTAGATGACGCTCTGGAATACTCACCGGAGGGGCTTAAAAACGGCGGGAAGGCAGAGTTTGCGATAAAGGCTTACGCCGCTGATGACGACGGGGCGGAAATACTGAGTGGTGAGTTTACTCAAACCCCGGCTATACTTGCGCCTGACACAGTGACAACGCTTTCGGTAAAAAGCACAGGTGTCAACACGGCAAAGCTTGAATGGACCAAAAACGATACCTGCGACGGGTATGTGATATACGCATACATTATGAAAAACGGCGTAAAAACGCTTAAAAGCACCAAATACATAAGCGGCGGTGATGTGACTTCGCACGCATTGACGAACCTTCCTTCGGGAAGCTGCATATGTGCTTATGTCAAGGCTTACACGCAGGCGGGGGAAGAAAAGCTTGTATCGCCCGCCTACACAGGGAAAAGGGTTTACACGAAGCTCCCTGCTGTAACAGGGCTTAAAGGAAAGACAAGCAACGACAAGAGCATTACGATAAGCTGGAATACGCAAAGCGGAGTTGACGGATACAAAGTATACAGGTACAATACCGCTGCAAAGAAATGGGTAGGGGTAAGAACGCTTATCGGCAGCACAAGGAATTCATACAAAATAAGCGGGCTGACTTCGGCGAGCGATTACAAATTTACCGTAAAATCGTACAAGAATGTCGAGGGGAAGAATATTTCAAATATAAGCTACGGTTCGGTACTATACTCAACTGCGCCGGTGAACGTGACGGGGTTCAGACAGTCATATGCGGGCGACAGCTACACAAGGCTTCAATGGAACGCTGTGCCGAGGGCAACGGGGTACATAGTTTACAGATACGACAGTGCAGGCAAAAAGTGGGTAAGGGTAAGGCGGACCATAAACGCATTTATGACGGTAAACGGGATAGACCTTAAACACGGCAGGCAGGAAAAGTTTGCGGTGAGGGCTTTCCGTGATTCGGCGGCGGTAAGAGAACTCAGGAGTCCCGGCTACCCCACCGCGGCGGCAAGCACGCTATACAAGCTTGAAAACAAGCTGAAAAAAATGACAGACGGGTATTACGGCGACTGGTCGATATACCTTAAAAATCTTGAAACAAACGAATACTTTTCAATGAACAACAAGCCCATGTATGCGGCAAGCACGATAAAGCTTTATACCATGGCTGCCACATATGACAGGATAGAGCAGGGAAAATTCAAGGAAAACGAAGTCTATGATTTTCTTCACGCGATAATAACGGTAAGCGATAATACGTCGTTCAACTACCTTATAAGCAAGGTGGGGCTTTCATACACAGACAGCTGGGCAAAGTCACACGGGTACAGTGACACAAGGCAGGTACACGGGCTTATGCCGAGCACGAATTACAGCAGCGCACTGACAACAGGGGACGGCTCGAACGAAACATCGGCAAGGGACTGCGGGAAACTGCTTGAGAGCATATACAGGGGGCAGTGTGTATCAAAGACAGCTTCGGCGAAGATGTTAAGTCTTTTGAAAGCACAGCAGGTAAAGTACAAGATACCTTCGGGGATACCCTCGGGCGTAGTTGTTGCAAACAAGACGGGCGAAGTCAATGACCAGTCGCACGACACGGCGATAGTATTTTCACCGAACGGGGATTACATTCTGTGCATATTCTGCACAGCGTATAATGCAGGCTGGGCAAGTGCAAAATACCACGGGATATTATCAGGTGTGGTATATGATTATTTCAACAATTAAGGCACAGCAGAAAGATAATGGGCAGCCACTCGGGAGGGTGGCTGTTTTTAATGGGAATGACCAAAACCGCAGAAAACTGTATAAAAACTAAAAAGGTTTTTGGGATCAAGCCCTTTTTCCTCAAAAAAGGGCTTGCGGGGTTTGGGGCAGCGCCCCAACGGGGACGGGGGCAGCGCCCCAATAGGGTGTGGGACAAAGTCCCACTCGGGCGAAGCCCGACAACGGCGGCGAAATTAAATAATCCCGAAGCGCAAACGTTAAAACTACCATTGCATTTGGGGAACGGATATATTTCGCCGCCCCCGTTCCAAAACAGAGAGCGAAGCGAACGTTTTTTGGAACGGTTCGCACCGTAAGGTGCGATGAACCCCTCCACCACCGCCTATGGCGGCGGTCCCCCTCCCATGAATCGAAGATTCTAAGTTCAGGGGAGGCAAAACCCCTCCGCCCCTTCGGGGCACCTCCCCTTTCAGGGGAGGCAAGGTTCCACCTTTGGGGGCAACTTACATGAATCGAAGATTCTAAGTTCAAGGGAGGCAAGAGTTTGCACCAGTGGGGGTGCTCGGATTATGGGGCTAAGATTCCGCACAAGTTTGAATAATTATTTGCTGTCACCTGTTGCTGATTTGATTTAGTGAATAGTGAATAGTTTGTCGGCTGAGCCGACTTGACGCGCCCCTGCCCCCTCCCCGTGGGGAGGGGGAGAGAGCTTCGCGAAACTGTAAAACTCTGTCATTCACCCCCTTTGCCCTCGGGGCGGGGTTACGCTATGATACGTGTAGGGTTTTGCACGACTCGCTAAGCGCTCGTCGGATAGGGCTTGATTAGGGCAAGGGGAAAAATAGTGAAAAGTGAATAGTTTTGTTCCCCCTGCATTTTCTGTTGGGAGGGGGAGAGAGCTTTACGAGGGGAGAAGATCGGCTTTTATCATCAAAAGCGGGCAAAGAAATTTTTTTGACTTGCAATATTCGGGCGGGGATAAACGTATTATAAGTGAAACTTGAGTTTTAAACGGATGTGACAGATATGACCAAAGAACAGATGATATCTGCCTATGACAGGCATTTTGAAACAGTCTGGCGGGTATGCTTTACCGAACTTGGCGGCAACAGGGAGGACACCGAGGACTGTGTTTCGGAAACATTTCTGCGTTACTGCAAGAGCTTTAACGGGCAGGCCGATAATGATGCGCACATTAAAGGCTGGCTGATAGTTACGGCTCAGAATGTATGCCGTTCGCTGCTTAGACGGGCATACAGAAAGGACAAAAGACTGGAGGAGAGTCCTGCGGTGATATCAGAGGAGGACGAGTGCAAAGAACTGTTTGAAGCCATTGCAATGCTGCCCGAAAACGAAAGAAGTGCCATTGACCTTTACTACTTCTTCGGGTATTCGGGTGAGGAGATAGCGGGGCTTCTTGATGCGAAACGAGCAACAGTATATTCATGGCTTGACAGGGGCAGAAAACACCTTGAAGAATTCTTAAAGCAAGGGGGCGGAAGATAGAATGAACGACGACAAGCTCAGAAGCATTACAGACAAGGCAAGGGCTTATACTTTTGCACCTGAAGGGGCAAAGGAAAGGATACTTAAAGACAGGATATTAAAAGAGATAGAAAGCGGAGGGACTTCCCCGGTAATAGAGGACAAAAGAAATATATACACTGATGAAATGGCAGAGAAACAGGCGGCTGTATACAAAAAGAACAGGGTTTTACCGATAATGGCTATTGCGGCGGCTATGGCAGTTGTGACGGCGCTTGGGATCTTTACGGCGGGGTATTTAGGCAGTAAAAGAAGCCCGGACAAGCAGGCGATGTCTTCACCCGGAAGTGTAAATGACAGGGCAAAGGAAAGCATTTTTAAAGCAGAGAGCGAGATAGAGAGAATAACACCGCTTTACACGGGGTACTTTGCCCAAACTGAAAACGGTGCTATGGTACTCAATAATGAATTTGCTGTGATATCGGGCACAAACAAGCAGATAGAGGGTGAGTTCCTGCGCTGTGACAGCGGGAGGATATTTACCTGTGAAAAAGATGACAGCAAAGCCCGCATACACACATATGACTACAGCTTAAACGAACTTGACAGCTATTACTTTGACGCAAAAAAGGAAGCGGGTGATGATGCAAGGCTTTATGACGTAAGCATAATTCCCGGCGGCGAAGGGGCAATAGATCAGAGCATGATGGAAATAAGCGAGCAGGCAGACGGGCTTGATATAGCCACGATGACAGGCACAAGCCCCTTGCTTATCGCGGCGGTAAAGAAAAGCACGGGTGGCGGGGACGTTTTAGAGGTATACACAAAAAAGCTGACAGGGGAAGCCGAAAAAGTATATTCGGCAAGCGGGAAAGAGCTTGACATAGAAAAGATAGACTTCACCTACAGCGAACCGTCGCCCGAAGAAATGTTCCCTGTGATAGAACTTATATATGCCGAAAAGCGCCGAAGCGGGGGCGTATTTGGCACGCACATTGAGCACCGTTTAGCGGCTGTTCCTCTTGGCAAGGAGAAACCGGATCCGAAGGAGATAGTATTATTCGGCGAGGACGTTACAAGCAGCACCGGGAACTTAGCAGACAGTTTTAATGACAGGTTTCTGTTCAACGGCGACTTACTATTAAACAAGGAAACAGGGCTTATAATGACTATGTCATATAAAAACTACGAATACATCTATAACGACGAGGGCGAGCCAACTTCTTTAACACAGACCGATGAACTTGAGATAGCGGCAGAGACCTCGGAGGATTTTTGCATAAGTGAGAGGGAAAGCGGCGTAGTATCAAGGTTTTCTTTACTTTACACAGAGTTTGAGGGTACGACCAATGTGACCATGACAATTACCACTGACGGGAATAATTCAAGCACAACCAAACAAACACACAGTACAAGATACATTATAGCAAGGACGGATTATTCCGCGGACAAGGACAAATGCAAAACGATAATCTACAAAGACAACACATACAATATAAACACAGATTTCTTTGACATCATTTACGGCAAATGCGAGAGTTTAGAAAACGGCGGGGCGGTCTTTGACAAGAACAACGACACTCTCCACACAAAAAACGGGATATATCAGCTGGAGTTTCATCAGTGACAAACGGACAAAAAACCACCCCATGACGTGAGTTATGGGGTGGTTTTTGACTATTATGCGAAAAAACAGCGTTTTTTACGCCATTTTTACCTTTGCGTTGCTGCTAAGATAAATTGGGATTTGCGGGGGCTTATTCGGGGGGCTTTGCGGCCGCCCCGTTCCCCATTCACAGGTGCGTTTTTACACAACCTCTGCAAATCCCAGTTTATCTTGGAAATACTTTTGGAAAAAAGCTTATTTATTATTTTAGCCCCATAGCGTGAGCTATGGGGCGCTGTTGTAAGTGGGGAACGGAAAAGATGACGCTTTCTATGGTCGATTATTATTGTCCGTATGTATTGAACATATATTCAAGTCGTTTGGCTGAGATTTTCCATTCATCTGGTATTTTGTCTGTTGTTCCTCTCCCTGCTGCACGATAACCCCATGTATGATTTTCACGAAGTACAGTTTCTCCTCGACCGCCAGCAGACAATTTCAGCATTGCGGCAATTTCATCTGGCGAAGCAAGGTATATCCTTGGCATCTCATCTGGTTTTGTATTTTGAAACTGAACTAAGCAGAATACAGTTTTCTTATGATGTGCACTAAGCCATTTATCAATAGCCTCATGATAATTACAGCCCTTTTTATAATTCTGCGTTAATCCCCAACCGCCATCTTGACTACCTTTTACGGATATTTTTAACATCTTATCTCCGCATACAGAAATAAGATCATATTCTGGTTGATTTGCACCGTACTGAACGGATACATCATATCCGTATCTTGCAAAAACAGCAGCGGCATACGCTTCAGCAGCAACTCCAACGTGCCATGAACTAATGGATTTCATACTTTTCAACCTCTTATTAGGCTATTAGGGAATAACAAAGAAGAATACAGCAACACGGCTGACTATTGTTCATTATTATTAATTCTTTCCTATTAATTATTTTAGCCCCATAGCGTGAGCTATGGGGCGCTGTTGGTGGGAGAGGATGGATTCGAACCATCGAAGCTGAAAGCAACAGATTTACAGTCTGCCCCCTTTGGCCACTCGGGAACTCTCCCCTATTAGATGCAAGAGATTAGATGCAAGATGCAAGAGAATGATGCAAAATGCAAGAGATCAGATGCAAGATGCAAGAAAATGATACAAGATGCAAGAGATCAGATGCAAGATGCAAGAAAATGATACAAGATGCAAGAGATCATTGAAAATGGAGCTGGTGGACGGACTCGAACCCCCGACCTGCTGATTACAAATCAGCTGCTCTACCAACTGAGCTACACCAGCATCACGTTTTGCAACAATAAATATTTTATCACAATTTATCCGGGTTGTCAAGCAATATCGGTAATCTTTACAAATTATTCATTATTTGGCGGAGTGCGGTGTTTATTTTCTTCAAAAGCCACACAACAGCGCAAAACACTTCTGCCGCACTACAGCAGAAGTGTCACAGCCATAAATATTACATTACTGTTTTTTCTGTTTTTTCATAAAGTCGGTAAGCTTTATATACGTTTCGGGGGAGATAACGTGTTCCACCTGACAAGCGTCCTCGGCGGCGTTTTCCTCGCTTACGTGGAGAACGTCCCTGAAAAACTCTGTCAGAAGGCAATGTCTGCCGTAGACATCCTCTGCCTTTTCACGGCCGAGTTCGGTAAGAAGCAGAGAACCGTCCTTTTCGACAGTTATAAAGCCGCCTTCTCTGAGCAGCGACATGGCACGGCTTACACTCGGTTTTGAGAAGCCAAGTTCATTTGCCACATCTATTGACCTTACCTGCGGTTTTCTTTGTCCTATCACAAGGATAGCTTCGAGATAATCCTCGCCTGATTTTCTTAGTGCCATGTCCTATTAGTCCTTTCTATATATAGATGTCAGATATAAGATGTAAGAGGTCAGAACCCCTTCGGGGGATACCTTAATTATTCATTATTAATTTTAATGTGCAGTTCATCAAGCTGTGCCTGATCCACCTCAGCGGGGCACTGGCTCATAAGTTCGGAAGCATTCTGCACCTTAGGGAATGCTGTTACATCTCTGAGGCTTGGAGCATTACACATTATCATAGCTATTCTGTCAAGGCCTATACCCATACCGCCGTGAGGGGGGGCTGCGTACTTATATGCATCAACAAGGAAGCCGAATTTCTGCTCTATTTCCTCCTTGCCCATGCCGAGGAGTTCAAACATCTTTTCCTGCAAAGCGCAGTCTGTTATACGCATAGAACCCGATGAAAGCTCGACGCCGTTAAGCACAAGATCCCATGCCTTTGCCCTTACCTTAGCAGGATCACTTTCGAGGTAGCCGATACACTCCTCCATAGGCATAGTGAAGGGGTGATGCATTGCCACCCACTTACCTGATTCTTCATCATATTCAAAGAACGGCATTTCGGTTATCCAGAGGAAGTTATGGAGTTTTTCGTCGATAAGATCAAGTCTTTTACCCATAATGAGTCTTAATGCGCCGAGAGTCGGCAAAACGACTTTATCCTTATCGGCAACTATCACTACAACGTCACCCTTTTGCGCGCCGAGGGAGTCAAGGAGTGCTTCAAGTTCGCCCTCCTTCATAAACTTTCCGAACGAGCAGCTCGGGGCATCTTCCACCCACCTTACATACGCAAGGCCTTTTGCACCTATACCCTTTGCGTGCTCGGTGAGTTTATCGATCTCTTTTCTTGTATAAACGCCCGCTGCATTTTTGGCAACGATCGCCCTTACAGAGCCGCCGTTTTCGACAGCGCCCCTGAAAACGACAAAATCAGTCTTGCCTGCCCAGTCGGAGATATCCTGTATTTCCATACCGAACCTTGTATCAGGCTTATCGGAGCCATAGCGGTTCATAGCGTCTGCAAATGTCAGTCGGGGCAGCGGAAGGGTTATATCCTCGCCGAGGATATCCTTAAACAGCTTACTTACAAAGCCCTCGACGCACTGCTGGATATCCTCCTCGTCAACGAAGGACATTTCGAGGTCTATCTGTGTAAACTCGGGCTGTCTGTCAGCGCGGAGGTCTTCATCTCTGAAGCACCTTGCAAGCTGGATATAGCGGTCAAAGCCCGATATCATAAGCAGCTGCTTATAGATCTGAGGTGACTGAGGGAGAGCATAGAACTTACCTGCGTGCACTCTTGAAGGCACGAGGTAATCCCTTGCACCCTCGGGGGTAGACTTCATAAACATAGGCGTTTCTATTTCGATAAAGCCGTTATCGTAGAAATATTCCCTTGCGGTCTTAGCTATATTATGTCTTGTGATGATATTATTTTGCAGTCTGGGGTTTCTCAGGTCAAGGTAGCGGTATTTGAGTTTTAATTCTTCATTTACCTTATCTGAATTTGTAACTTCAAAAGGTGTGGTCTCAGCGCGGGAGAGCACACGAAGGTCACTTACGTGTATTTCGATCTTACCTGTTTTAAGCTTATCGTTTACGCTTTCCCTCGGTCTGACATCGCCCTTTACCATAAGGACATCTTCTGCCCTTACTGTCTGTGCTTTTTTGAAAACTTCCCTATCGGTTTCATCATTGAAGGTGAGCTGAACAAGGCCTGTTCTGTCACGAAGGTTTATAAAGAGAAGGTTGCCTATATCCCTCACCCTGTCGGCAAAGCCACAAACCACGACCTCCTGTTCAGTTTCAGGCACTTCACCGCAGTAATGTGTCCTTTTCAGGCCTTTCATAGTATCATTCATCTGATTAACTTCCTTTCGGTTTAAAAATCTATTGACATTTTTATTATTTCGTGCTATAATGTAATCAACAAAGAGGTGCCTGCGGCAAGCGGTCTCCTCCATGTCAGTTGAATGTATTTAAAACAATCGCCTTATGTCGGAGTAAGGCGGTTATTTTTTATTGCAGTTTTCGAGTATTATCCCGATAATGTTGGTTATTAAAAGAAGTAAGGTAAGTACCTCTGTAACCGTCATTTCTGCTCACCTCCTTTTCAGGAGGAAGATTTGACCGCCTACGCTATGTGCAGACACCTATTGGTATTATACCATAGGTGTCTTTTTTTGTCAAACTGCTACAGGCTTTCGATATATGCCCGTATTATCTTTTTCTTACCCTTATCAAAAAACAATATGAACACCCCTGCTGCAAGAAGCACAGCGCCCGCTGCACAGGCGGGGATATTATCAAGGGAAAGTGCCACAAGCGAGAAAAGGAATGTGACCACCACCCACAAAGCCCCGAAAATATAGGCAGACAGGGGCTTTCTGAAATGCCCCGATATTTTTGTACCGCCGTTTTGTTTTTCAAGCCTGCCGAAAAAGCCGATGCTGCCAACATCACGCTTACCGGCTTCGTGGTAGAAAACGCAGAATTTATCCTCGCTGCTTCTGCAGCCATAAAAGACGGACTGAGTCTTATACTGCCTTACAAACCTTGCATTTGCCATTACATTTGCGCTCGGGCGTTTCTGGACAAGCTCACCGTCAAGCTTTCTTGCAAGGCGTTTTACCGGCAGGGAGCTTTCATGCTCAAACGACACGGGCAGGATAACGAGCATAGCTTATTCCTTATCCGCATATTCTGCGGGATCAAAGGGCTTATTGTTTATTTTTATCTCGCCGCCGCCTGCAAGGGGATTAGCAAGCATTCCATAGATAGTTCCGCACATAGAGCAGCGGAACTGGTGGAATATCCTTGCGCTGTAGAACTTACCGTCCTTATCCATTATTTCTTCAACGGGGCAGGTCTGATATATCATTTCTATATTACCGCTTTCGAGCATATTCCGCATAGCATTTACCGCAAGCATATACTCAAGCGGGTTCTTAAACTCGATCAGCGGGATATTTTCACAGATCGGACATCTCACGTATTTTCACCCTCCATATCAGATTCATCAAAGATACTTGCCATCAGAACATCTGTAAACCTGTCGGAAAAGCTTTCGTCAAGCGGGAGCTCTGTCTGTTCACCCGACTTCATATTCTTCACCCTGACAAGCTTTTGTTCAAGTTCATTATCACCGAGGACAAGCACGAATTTTGCACCTATCTTATCGGCGTACTTCATCTGTGCTTTAAGCGAACGGCCGATAAGGTCATACTCAGTATAAAGGCCGTCTTCCCGCAGTTCAGACACAAGTGATGCCGCAGCCATTGCCGCATTTTCGCCCATTGGTGCGATATAGAGTTCACACTTAGGCGGCTGTTCAAATTCACAGCCCTGACTTTGCATAGTAAGGATAAGCCTTTCAAGCCCCATACCGAAGCCGAGTGCAGGAGTTGGCTGACCGCCGAGTGTTTCAACAAGTTTATCGTACCTGCCGCCGCCGCATACAGTTCCCTGTGCGCCGATATCAGTAGTTATAAACTCAAACACTGTTTTGGTATAATAATCAAGTCCCCTGACTATTTTAGGATTTACAGAAAACTCTATACCCATAGCGGAAAGGTTTTTCTGAAGCAGTTCAAAATGCTCTTTACATTCATCACAGAGGTAATCAAGTATAACAGGGGCATCCTTGGCAATTGCAGAGCACACCGGCGATTTACAGTCGATTATACGCATAGGGTTCTTTTCGAGCCTGCTTTGGCAGGTTTCGCAGAGTTCATCTTTATGCGGGGTAAAATAATCGACAAGTGCCTTATGGTACACTGCCCTGCACTCAGGGCAGCCGATAGAGTTTATATTGAGTGCTATATTTTTAAGTCCCATTCTGTCGAGGACACTTTTTGCAAGGGCTATGACATCGGCATCAGCGCGGGCGTTCTGAGCGCCTATCATTTCACAGCCGAACTGGTGGAATTCCCTGAGCCTGCCCGCCTGCGGCTTTTCGTGCCTGAAGCAGGAAAGGATATAGAACACCTTCTGCGGGAAGCCTTCATTAAGTATACCGTTTTCTATGACTGCCCTGATCGTGCCTGCTGTACCCTCCGGCCTTAATGTAAAGGCAGAGTCACCCGTTGCGGTGACAGAATACATTTCCTTCTCAACGACATCGGTCGTATCGCCGACGCCCCTGACAAAGAGGCCTGTATCCTCAAACGTAGGTATCCTTATTTCACGGAAGCCGAACTGCTCGGCGGTTTCCTTGGCTACACGCTCAACGGTATGCCACTTATAGACCTCTGCGGGGGTAACATCCTGTGTGCCCTTGGGCCTCTGAATTATTGCTGCCATATTTTTCTTCCTTTCTTTCACCGGAATGCACATTATTTACTATTATAACACGTATCAGAAAAAAATGCAAGACCTGCACAGCACAACAGACAGGAAAAAAGAATACCGCCCGCGCTTATGGACGGTGTGTATAAAGAAGCTTATGTATTTTATCGGGGGAAACCTTTCTGAAGAAAGGTTCTCCCCCGAACCCCCTTCCAAAGACTTCTAATTTATTTTTCCCTGTAGGGCATATGCCCTTCAGGGAAAAATAGGTCAAAAGTTTTAGGAAAGGGGCCTGGGGGAGAACCCTTTTTCAAAAGGGTTTCCCCCAGTAGAACACGTAAGCCTTTTTATATACACGCCGTCCATAAAGCAGACGTTTTTCTTGCTTCTTATCTCTTAACTCTAAAAAGGGCACCTGCCCGAAAGCTGAGCAGATGCCTTGACGCCCCATGCAAAGGGAGTGGTTTATCAATAAAAATCCCCCGTAGAAAAACAGTTGCCGTTTGTCAGATCGACCACAGCGAAGCTTGATCCCGCATCATAGAGCACGAAATTTGAGTACAGATAGAACTTGCCGCCGTAGCTCTGGATTATAGTGGATTTACCCTCGTCAAGATACTTCTGTGCCTGATCTATCCTGCCTTCAAGGTCAGACTTCATTCTGCCGAGAGTGTTATAATCATAGCCGGACGAGTTATAGTCTTTTGCAAACGGCGTATCTGCAAAAAGCACGGCATAGTCTTTAAGCAGATAGGGATCTATATCACTGCCGCATTTAGTGATGATATCATTTTTTATATCACTGCCGTTTGCTGACAGGTCAAGCGTTTTATACACAAACATAGAAGACGCTATCCACTCGCTGTATTCGCCTTTATTATAATGGTCTTTTATTTCGTCTTTGACCTCGCTAAAAGCCCAGGCTTCCCTGACATAGAAGTTACGAAGTGAGTTATAGGGGTAAGTGTCTATATTGACATAGGTATCTCTTGTTGCCACTGTACCTACGTGTTCAAGCTTTTCCATATAGGCGTTATGGGCATCCTTTTCAAGACTGGGGATAGCCGCAAAGACATACACCCCAAGGGCTGCAAGTGTAAGCAGTGAGATAACACCGCCTGTAACAGCAAGCTTATTCTTTTTGGAGATAATAAAGCACAGGACTGACAGTGCCGCAAACACTGAGATACCGATACAGATATACATAAACACATCATCTTTAGAATATATCTCAGGGCAGATGATAACAAGTGTCACAAGTGCCGCAAGTGCTATAAAGCCTGTAACAAATGCAAACACGGAAGGCTTTTTGCTCTTTTTTCCGGAAGGCTTTGCATCATTTATCACCGGCTGCCCGGCTCCGGGTTCAGGTACAGGTACGGCGGGGATATCAGCAACGGGGGTGCCGCACATATTACAGAACTTAGCGCCCTCCCTTAATTTATTGCCGCATTTACGGCAGAAGTTATTTTCATTATCCATATAAAAGCCTCCTGTCAAAGCTTACTACCGAAATTATACCACAGCCTGTAATTATTGTCAACAAGGCTGTTTGGGCATTTTTGCCTGTGCATAGTATTCATGGACAAGGCTTTTAAGACCGAGTGCCTTTATATCGGGATAGGTCACGCTGAACCTACCCTTATTACGCTTACCTGTGATTATGAACCTTATACAGTCCTGTGCATAGCGGTCTATACAGGAAAGACCTGCCGATGTGGTTATGACAGGGAAATACCAGCGTGTCCAGGTAAGTTCATTATCACTGCCGCCCTCAAAAAGCTTACGTTCAAAAATACGCACAAAAGCTTTTGCGCCCTTTTCGGGCGGGATATCGCCGCGTTCGCACCAGCGCCTTAAAGCGCGTGCCTTTCGGCGCATTTTTTTCTTCAGTTTTGTAAGCGACACCTTTGAGATATCGGTGACACCGTTTTTAAGTGACAGGCCGAGGAAATCAAAACCCTCGCGAGGGAGTGAGATATGCTCTTTTTTTTCATTTATCTTCAGCCCGTTATCTTCAAGGAAAGACCTTATATACTCAATATGACGGTCAAGTTCCTCACGGGTGGGGGCAAAAACGATAAGGTCATCAGAATACCTTGCATAAGGGACATGGAGAGCTTCAAAATGCTTATCAAGGGCACTGAGAAAAAGGTTTGCATAAAAGGACGACTGCGGCGTACCCGCCATAAAGCCCTTGGAAAGCTTTACCTGCTGCCCGCGTTCAAGGACGTATTCCTCAAGCAGAAGTGAACGCAGAAAGCTAAAAAGCGCTTCATCGTCGGAAAGGGCATTTTCAAGAAGGGGCAGGAGAACATGGACATCTGTACTGTTGAAATAATCGGATATATCCGCTTTATAGGCATACATTTCGTCTATGCCTTTTATACCCCTGAGCTTTTTTATTGCAGAGCCTGCGGTCTTATCCGGGCGGAAAGAGTAGAGGCCTTCTGAAAAGATATGATCGTACTTTCTTATCATCAGGTGAGTAAGAAGCTTTAAAACTATATTTTCATCATCGGGATAGGTATAGACTGCACGTTTTTTCTCGCTGCCGAGTTTACTGATAAGCGAACGCTTCGGCAGAGGGAAAGGCGCACCATCTGATATACGCTCACACACGGGAAGATAGCGGCGCATATCTATAAAGCACCTGAGTTCTTTTATAAAATGCTTTGATGCGGCAAGGGAAGCTTTATATTCATAAAAGCGTTCCCACTGAGAGCTGTCGCTTAATTTATCAAGCAGTGACATAAGGCACACCTCCCCTAAGAATCATGGAAATCAAAAATTGATTTCCATGTGAAGCAAGATGACCAGAGGCAAGAGGCAAGACAAGGTGTGCCTACGGCATATTTATTTGCGGACACATTTTTCTTGGCTTTTGCATCTAAAATCTTGCTTTACGTACAATGGTTATTTAAAAATCGATTTCCCTGCCAAAGAATAATCATCAACATAGATTATACCACAGGTAAACATATGTGTCAAGAAAATGAACAATTGACAAATTTACATATATTTGATATAATAGTATAAACTAATCAACACGGAAGGAAGTGCCTTTCAATCAATGAAAAATATAGCAGTGCTCATCACGGCACTTACTGCGGCGGCGGTCTTCTTAATAAGCACACCTTTACAAGAGCTTAAAGCAAAGGCTTCGGCGGGAAGTACAACTGTGACACTTCAGGAGGGTGAAGAAAACGCACTTGCGAATTTCTACACGCTAAAAAACGCTCTCAACGGTGCGCAGGGCGAAGAACTGAAAATAAAGATAGAAACCCCGGGCAGGTACTACATAGACACCACAGGGCAGGCGCTCAGGATAGAATCATACACCACGCTTGACTTAAACGGTGCCACCCTGATAAGATACGGGGCAATGACGAACCAGAACTTTTTTCAGAACGCCGACACCGACGACAAGCGTGAAACAGGCGGGTACGCACTTACAAAGAATATCAGCATAAAAAACGGAACGCTTGACGGGAATGCGGCGGCGGCATCAAGAAGTGTGAATATGCTCAATTTCGGGCACGCTGACGGGATAACGCTTGACAGCCTTAACATAAAAAACGTTCTTGACGGGCACCTTATAGAGTTTTCGGGGTGCAGGAACGTTACGGTAAAAGGGTGCACGTTTGAAGGGTTCTATGGTGAAACAAGCGGCATAAACGAAGCGATACAGATAGACATATGCAAAAACACCTGGAACGGCGTTTACAAGACAGACGGCACTGTATGCAGTGACATGACCATTACGGGGTGCACCTTTAAGGACTTCCCCACAGGGGTGGGCAACCACCACACGCTTACAGGCGGAAACCACTGCAAAAACATAAAGATAACAAGCAACAAATTTTTGAACACAAAGAAATACAGCACGCCCGGGGCGGCGGTATGGTGTTACGGGTTTGATAACACTACTGTCAAGGGAAACACGATATCGGGGCTTTACAGCGAAGGCATAAAGATAAGCGGCGGGTATGCCGATGTAACATCAAACATTATTGACCTGAAAAAAACTGCTGACAGTTCGGGCATTTACATAACACACGCAAGCAGTTATGACTGTGAAAACGAAACGCCTTCAACAAGAAGTGATGAATATGTAAAAAGCGGGAGCATATCCGGCAACACCATAAGCGGATACGGCAGGAACGGGATATCGGTAAACAGTTATTCTGTGCTTGACACGATAAGTTCAAACACCGTAAAAGGTGCAAAGGGCAGCGGGATATTCGTTACAAGGTCAACGATAAAAAGCGGAATCAATTCAAACACTGTAACAGGATGTACACGAATAGATGCTGACAACGAAGGACACGGGATACACATTACTTCGACATCGAAGGCCGGAAAAATAACGGGGAACACTGTGAAAAGCTGCAAGGGCTATGGCATAGTGAACTACAGCACGCTTATTGCGGTAGATGCTTCGGGCAATACGTTAAGCGGCAATTTGCTTGGTGACAAGCTGATAAAAGCCGAAGCGCCCGCAAAGGTAAAAAACTTCAAGGCAGGCGGGAACACAGCAAGCAGCGTGAAGCTTTCCTGGACAAAGGTAAGCGGGGCTGAGGGGTATGTGATCTACAGGTATGACAATACAGCGAAAAGCTACAAGAGGATAGCAAAGCAGAAAGAAAACAGCTATTGCGACAAATCGCTCAAAGCGGGCGGAAGCTACAGGTATGCGGTAAGGGCATACAAGACTGTTGCGGGCAGGGAGATACTCAGCAGCAGCTACCCCACCCTTGACACCTACACGCAGATAAAGCTCACCTCAGCAAACGGCGCGGGGACTATAAGGCTTAGCTGGACAAAGGTAAGCGGCATAAGCGGCTACATTGTATACAGATATGATTCCAAGGCAAACAGCGGCAAGGGCGGCTGGAAGGTGATCGCAAAGCCCAGAACAAACACTTACACTGACACAGGGCTTAAACCCGGGACGACTTACAAATACGCCGTGAAGCATTTCAGGACGGTTTCGGGGAAAACGGTTATAAGCCAAAACAAATACCCGATACTTACGACTTCCACAAAGCCTGCAAAGGTGACGTTCACAGCGGCGGCAGCAAGCAAGGGCATAAAGCTTTCGTGGAAGAAGGTAACGGGGGCGGGCAATTACATAGTTTACTACCGTCTGAAAGGTGAAACGAAATGGAACAGCATAAAAGCCGCAAATACGGCAGCTTCAAAAAGCATAACCGGGCTTAAAAGCAGGAAGTATTATGAAGTGACCGTAAAAGCGGTAAGAACGGTAAACGGCATAAATTACAGCGGCACATACACAGTAAAGACATTAAAAACAAAATAGACATTAAAAGGAGTTGTGCATTATGGGATTTCTTTCAAAGCTGTTCGGTTATGCAGACAAGCTAAGCAATTTAGAGGAGAAATTTGAAAGTTCGGTATCAAATACAGATGAGAGCAGGCAGGCTTACCAAAGCAGCGCTGTGCCGAAGCCGGCACAGGCAATGCCTTCGGGCGGCGGACTGCCGTGGGGCGACAAAATGCCGGGGGAGGAAAACCAGTATTCCTTCAACGGGACATACATCGAATACTTCAACAAGGTTTTCACCGAAGATTTTGCGGACTATGACATTACTTACGAGGCTGTTGCGGGCAGGAGTACACCTGCGACGGTATTCCACTTTGCAAAGGGTGGGACAAGGGTACTGACGGTGGAGCTTATGTCAGAGCGCAGTGATGCACAGGGAACAAAGATACAGTGCAGGAAAAACGGTATTAAATACCTTCGCTTCTACTATGACCACCACGGTTGGTGGAACGCAAGAAGCTATGTGACAAACAGGGTTCGGGGCGAACTCTGACAAACAGGTTTAAAACAGAAAGAGAATGCAGTTTTACTGTGCCTGCGGCAGGTCAGGCACAAGGCAAAACACAGGCTTCGCAGGCAGCCGCCTTGTGTACGGCCTTGTAAATCCAAGAATTTCTTGGATTTAAGGTTTTCTCTTTCTGTTTTTTTATGCCAAAAAGCCGCCGCTTTAAAGCAGAAACAGCGCCGGGGCAGCCCGACGCCGTTTCCGAAATATATGTGGGGTTTTCTCGGTATTACCGAGTAGAGGGATTGGCAAAAAAGCAAAAAGAAGTGCCGCCCTTAAAGCCGAAGCTTTAAGGGATAACACCTCTTTGTGTTTCGGTATTTTATTTTACATAGAACAGAAGCTGACCGTATGTAGGATAAGGCCAGTATTTTTCACCGACAAGTGTTTCTATCTCATCAGCGACAGCCCTGAGTTCACCCATAGCGGTGAATACTGTATCGTGGTAGTAATCAGCAGCTTCCCCGACATCTGTGATATCGTGTGCCCTGACTATTGTATCTTCAAGTGCGGAAAGCTTCTTATACATATCAGCCATAAGTGCGGAAAGCTTCTTGACAAGCTCAGTTTCAAACTCAGCAGGTGCGCCGATAGATTTTGAAAGGCTTGCGGTTTCTGAAAGATCCTTAACATAGCTTACAGCTGCGGGGAGGATATCCTTCTTAGCCATATCCACCATTGTAAGAGCCTCGATATTAAGTGTCTTTACATATTCATCAAGGAGTATCTCAACTCTTGAACGGAGTTCTGTTGCGGTATAAACGCCGTACTTTTCAAACAGTGCGATATTTTCCGGGGCTGCGAATGAAGGAACAGCCTCGGGGGTGGATCTGAGGTTTAAAAGTCCTCTCTTTTCAGCTTCAACAGGCCACTCGTCCGAATAACCGTTACCGTTGAAGATGATAGGTTCGGATTCCTTGATAGTTTTCTTGATAAGCTCATTGAGTGCTGCGCCGAAGTCGTCAGCTTTTTCAAGAGCATCTGCAAATTCGTCAAGTGCTTCTGCTACGATAGTATTCAAAACTGTATTCGGGCCTGCGCAGGAAAGCTTTGAGCCAGGCATTCTGAATTCAAACTTATTACCTGTGAATGCGAAGGGAGATGTCCTGTTTCTATCGGTCGTATCCTTCGGGAAATCAGGGAGAACATCGACGCCGATCTTCATATCAACGTGTTCACCTTCATACTTTTTCCCGTTTACGATAGCATCAAGCACTGCTGTAAGCTCGTCACCGAGGAAGATAGAGATAATAGCGGGCGGGGCTTCATTAGCGCCGAGTCTATGGTCATTGCCTGCTGTAGCGACGCACGCCCTTAAAACGTCCTGATGCTTATACACTGCCTTGATAACAGCGGTAAGGAAGATAAGGAACTGTGCATTTTCGGCAGGTGTACTGCCGGGATCAAGCAGGTTGACACCTGTATTGGTTGAAAGCGACCAGTTATTATGCTTACCCGAACCATTGATACCCGCAAATGGCTTTTCATGAAGCAGGCACTTGAAGCCGTGTTTTCTTGCGGTACGCTTCATGATCTCCATTGTAAGCTGGTTATGGTCTGTTGCGATATTTGTAGTGCCGTAGATAGGTGCAAGCTCGTGCTGTGCGGGGGCGACTTCGTTATGCTTGGTCTTTGCATAGATACCGAGTCTCCACAGCTGTTCGTCAAGATCCTTCATATATGCGGCAACCCTTGTCTTGATAGTACCGAAGTAGTGGTCTTCAAGTTCCTGCCCCTTGGGTGCGGGTGCGCCATAGAGCGTTCTGCCTGCGAAGATAAGGTCTTTTCTATGGGAATACATTTCCCTGTCAACAAGGAAATATTCCTGTTCGGGGCCGACGTTTGAGATAACCCTTGTAGCGTCCGATCCAAAGAGTTTCAAAACCCTGAGTGCGGATCTATTGATAGCTTCCATAGAACGCAGGAGAGGTGTCTTCTTATCAAGAGCCTCGCCGTTATACGAGCAGAAAGCTGTAGGGATACAGAGTGTATTTTCCTTTATGAATGCGAATGATGTAGGATCCCATGCGGTATAGCCCCTTGCTTCAAAGGTAGCACGCAGGCCGCCGGACGGGAAAGAAGAAGCATCAGGCTCACCCTTGATAAGTTCCTTACCCGAAAACTCCATAATAACGTGACCTTCCTCTGTCGGGGAAATGAAGCTCTCGAGCTTTTCAGCGGTAAGACCTGTCATAGGCTGGAACCAGTGTGTATAGTGGGTACAGCCGCGCTCACACGCCCAGTCTTTCATAGCATTTGCGACAACATTTGCGACTTCAAGCCCTAAGGGTGTACCGTCATTGATAGTCTTTTTAAGCGCCTTATAGATCTGCTTAGGCAGCCTTTCCTTCATAACGGATTCATTGAACACGTCGCTTCCGAAGATCTCAGGTACGTTCATAAGTATTTCTCCTTTATAAAAATTTTTGTGCAGAACGGGTGCGTCATTGCCCCCGATAAAACAAAAAACGCTGCGGACGAGACTTACGTCCACAGCGCCATTGCTGTTTACAGTTATGATTATAAACCACTTTTTCAGATTTGTCAAGGTTTTTTTTCCGATTTTACCCCTTGAACAAACAGCGCGTGATTTGTTGAAAGATTTCTGTATATTTGTTATATATTATCATAGAGGTTACGATTATCACGGCCGGCGAGGTAATCTATCGTTACATTATAATACTCGGCAAGGGTGATAAAGTGGTGCACAGGCATTTCACGCTTACCGGACTCGTAGAGCTGGTATTGCTGAGGTGTTATATCAAGGATCTGTGCCGCTTGTTTTTGTGTCATATCGTGGTCTTCCCTTATATCCCTTATTTTAGGGTAAAGATAATCGTCTTTTCTATGCTGCTTCGATACATACTCGCTATAATCATTATCGCCCGCACCCGCAAGGAAATCTATCATAACATCATAAAAATCCGCAAGAACTATCATCAGATGCATCGGCATCTCACGTTTGCCGCTTTCGTAGAGCTGATACTGCTGCGGGGTGATACCAAGAATCTTTGCTATATTCTTTTGTGACATATCAAAATCCAGCCTGACATCTTTTAGCCTATGATAATAATACATAACAATCAAACTCCTGTTTTGGTTATTATGTAGATTTTATCACACATTCATACGAATGATATTTACATTTACTCAAATAAATGTTATAATAATATTTATTACATTCGTATAAATGTATTTAAAAAGGAGAATATTATGCCACATTCATTTATGAGAACTATCATTACCGTAACCACAGAGGAATTATCAGAAATGCTCGATGTGATAATAGAAAATATCGACAATGACACAGAATACATAATCACAGAAAACGGAAAAGAGATAGCAAGGATCATTCCTGCCGAAGAATAAGATACAATAAAGACCGGCTCTCACGAACCGGTCTTTTATAATACTTGACAAATCTCAAAAAGTGTGCTATACTGATTATAGTAACTAAAAATAGTTACATATTCAGACTTGATCTGCATATAATATGAAAGGAACGGTGAATGTGAGCCAAAAGGAAAAGCTGATAAAGCATATGAGCGAAAATCCGCAGAACGTTACTTTTGAAGATATGAAAAAGCTATTAGGTATTTTAGGATTTGAAATGTCCAATAAGGGTAAAACAAGTGGTTCAAGAGTTATATTTTTCGATAAAAACGGCGGCTCCGTAATCCTGCATAAGCCACACCCTCAAAAGGAGCTAAAGAAATATATGGTGCTGCAAATTATCGAAAAACTGAAAGGAATGGGATATATATGAATATACTGACATATAAAGGCTATACAGGTTCAGCAGAATTCTCTGCGGAGGATAATGTCTTTTTCGGTGAAGTTTTAGGTGTTAAGAGCCTTATCTCATATGAGGGCGATTCTGTTGCGGAGCTTAAAGCTGATTTTGAAGGGGCAGTAGATGATTATCTTGCCGAATGCAGCGCAAGGGGCATAACTCCCGAAAAGCCATATAAGGGCTCATTTAATGTGCGTATCTCTCCGCAGCTTCACGCAGGGGCGGCCACCTATGCAAAGGCACATCATATGACGCTCAATGCAGTAGTTGCAAAGGCGCTTGATGAGTTTCTTGTAAACACATAACAAAAAGACCGGTTCACACTGAACCGGTCTTTTATTTTTATGTCTATTATCCCAAAACAACCTCTATCTTAGTGTTTTCGGTCATGATATCTGCCGAAACGAAGTTGCCGTCTACTGCTTTACCGTTTACTGTCATGGACTTAACGCCTGACTGAACGTGGTCGGGGTTCTTGATGGTGATAGAGAGGTGTTTGCCGCGGAAGTTCTTCTCTATCTCAAAGCCGTCCCACTCGTGCGGGATAGACGGGCTAATAACAAGGCCGTCTGCATTCGGGCGCATACCGCAGATACCCTCAACACAGCCTACCATAACTGTCGAGCCTGTACCTGTGAGCCAGTGAACGTGGCTTCTGCCTGCATAAGGTGAACGGGTACTCTCTGTAAACTGGCCGTGAACATAAGGCTCAAGCACTCTTATTTCAGCCTTATCGTTCATAGAAGCGGGTGCGCTTTCAAGGAAGTATTCAAACGCCCTGTCGCCCCTGCCGAGGAGAGATTCAGCAAGTATAGCCCAGCCCTGTGTCTGCGAGAAGATACCGCCGTTTTCCTTTGTATCGGGGTTAAAGATATGCATAAGTGCGCCGTCGAAGTAATGGTCAACATAAGGCGGCTCCATTATCTTAACGCCGTAAGGGGTATTAAGTATCTCGTGGACTTTATCCATAGCGGTTTCAGCCTGCTGCTTAGAAGCAAAGCCCGAAATAACCGACCATGACTGAGGATTGAGCCACATAGAAGCTTCGGGATCATTCTTAGCGCCGACAACCTCGCCATTATCACGGATACCGCGGATAAACCTGTCCTCGTCCCAGCAATCGGAAAGTGCCTTGCCAAGTTCGGCCTGTGCCTTATCTATATATGCGATATAATCTGTATCGTTCTTTTCCTGCGCCCATGTCTTTATTACAGACATAGCGTAGTAGAGCTGGAATGCCACAAAGGTACTCTCGCCCTGTTTACCCATTCTCAGGCAGTCATTCCAGTCAGCGTGGAGACCGGCGGGCATTTTATGTGCGCCAAGACGTTCCTGCGAGAAGCGGATAGCGTTTTTCATATGTTCATAAACTGTAGCTTCGCCGCCGCCTTCTTCGGCATAAACGATGACCTCATCAAGGAAGCCCTTATTACCGGTTTCGCCGATATACTTGAGCACTGTCGGGAAGAGCCAGAGTGCGTCATCAGCTCTATAGGAGGGGTGGCCTGTTTCCTTAGCATATACGCTGTTTTCATCATTTTCATCAGGGCAGGTCTCGTGTCCTGCGTTATGGTCAAACTTAACAAGCGGCAGGCCGCCGCCGTTTGACACCTGTGCGGAGAGCATAAAGCGTATCTTTTCAGCTGCAAGCTCGGGGTTTATATGGATAATACCCTGGATATCCTGAACGGTATCCCTATAGCCGTAGCCGTTTCTGAGGCCGCAGTAGATAAACGAAGCAGCCCTTGACCAGATAAATGTGATAAAGCACTGGTAAGCGTTCCACACGTCAACCATATTATTGAATTCAGCAGAAGGCGTCTTTACCTGGAAGTTATTGAGTTCGCCGTGCCAGTAATCAACAAGTTCTTTAAGTTCGGCATCCACCTTGCCTGCTGTCTTGTAGCTGTCAAGTATTTCCCTTGCAGCTGTGGGGTTTTTCTGGCCTAAGATATAGATAAGCTCTTTAGTTTCCCCTGCTGCGAGCATAAGGTCTGACTGGAGTGCGCCGCAGGCGTTGGAATTATAATTGAGCTTATTATCGCACATACCCCTCTCAACTGCTATCGGGCTGCCGTAATCCCTATAGGGGCCGATAAAGCTGTCAAGGCTGCCGTTATATGCAGACACGGGTGCGCCGACAACGCCGAAGAATCTCTCTCTCCAGTTAGAGCCGTTAGCGTCCTTACCGCTGTTTTCATTGATATGCTGAACGATCATATCGCCCTCAAAGGAAGTTCTTGTGATAAAGAGGGTATACTGAAGGTTCACCTGATCCTGTTCATAGTTATTTTCGTTTGTAAATTCAATAAAGCCGAAGGTAGAAAGGCTTCTTGCCCTGTCGGAATTATTGGTGACTTTAAGGCGCCATACCTCGTAGGTCTTATTTCTGGGGACATAGTATGTAAGTTCGCTTGCTATATCCGAATATTCACTCTTTACTGTTGTATAAGCTGTACCGTGGCGGCATTCTGTCTTATACTTATCAAGGCTTTTGCCGACAGGCTGCCATGTAGCGCCCCAGTAATCATTTGCATCATTATCCCTGATATACACATATCTTCCGGGAAGGCCTATGTTTGAATTGAAGCGGTATCTTGCTATTCTTCCGTTAGCGCCGCTTTTTACAAAGCTATAGCCGCCGCCGCTCTGGGATACGATAGCGCCGTATTCGGGCGAGCCGAGATAGTTTGCCCACGGTGCGGGCGTATCAGGTCTTGTGATGACATATTCCTTGTTTTCAAGGTCAAAATATCCATACTGCATTGGTTCAACACTCCTCAAATATTATTTCCGGCACAAGCCGGATAAGCTTCACAGTTATAAATACATTTTAACATATTATTATCCACATTACAAGGGGGTGTGAAGAATTAAAATATAAATATTTAATGACGAAAACCTTTTCGTTAGAAAAGCGAACACCGCCCGTTATTAAGACACGGGCGGTGTATACGAGTACAGATATTCTTAATAAAGACTTTCACATCAGACCATAAGGTCACAGACTAAATTTGCAAACTCGACGGGGTTTTCTATCGGCAGGCCTTCGATAAGCTGCGCCTGTGCGTAGAGGAGTTTGGTATAATCGGAAAGCTTATCCTTATCCGTTTCATAAAGGCTTTTAAGCTTTTCAAATATAGCGTGGTTAGGGTTTATTTCAAGTGCCTTTTCTGCCTTCACCTTATTATCGTTCTGCGGCATTGAATTGAGCACCTTTTCCATTTCGATAGTTATATTGCCGTCTGATGACAGGCATACGGGGTGTGTTTTAAGTTTATTTGACAGCCTTACCGTCTTTACCTTATCCGCAATAGCCTTCTGCATAAATTCAAGCATATCCTTGCTTGAATCGGCAAGCTTCTTGGCTTCTTCCTTTTCCTCCTCGGTATCAAGGTCAAGGCCTGCATCGCTTATGGACTTGAACTTCTTGCCATCATAATCCATCATTACCTTAGCGGCAAATTCATCAACGTCCTGTGTGAAGTAGAGCACTTCATAGCCCTTATCCCTGAATATTTCCATCTGCGGGAGGAGGTCTATCCTTTCCTTGGTTTCGCCGCAGGCGTAGTAGATATCCTCCTGCCCCTCCTTCATACGTGAAACGTATTCGGCAAGGGTAACGTTCTTACCCTCAAATGTTGAGGGGAACATTATAAGGTCCTGCAATGTATCCTTACAGGAACCGTATGACTGATAAAGCCCGAACTTAAACTGAAGCCCGAAAACGGAGAAGAACTTTTCATATCTTTCCCTGTCGTTTTTGAGCATTTTTGTCAGTTCGTTCTTGATAGAGCGCTCTAAGTTCTTGGCGATAATTTTAAGCTGTCTGTCATGCTGCAAAAGCTCACGGGAGATATTGAGAGAGAGATCCTCAGAATCGACGACGCCCTTGACAAAGCTGAAATAATCGGGCAGGAGTTCCGGACACTTTTCCATTATCATAACGCCGCTTGAATAGAGCTGCAGGCCCTTTTCATAATCCTTTGAATAGTAATCAAACGGTGCGCGGGCAGGTATATACAGCAGTGCATCATATGTTGCCGCGCCCTCGTTTTTAGCATGGATATGTGCTACAGGTGGCTCGTAATCATAAAACTTTTCGACATAGAAGTTATTATAGTCATCATCTGTAAGTTCGTTTTTATTACGCTTCCAGATAGGTGTCATAGTATTGAGCGTTTCCACCTCGCGGGTGACTGTAGGTTCCTTACCCTCTTCCTCGTAATGGGTATGTTCGACCTCCATTTTTATCGGGAAGCGGATATAGTCGGAATACTTCTTTACAAGCGACTGGAGTTGATACTGCTCTAAATAAGTATCATAGTTTTCTTCTTCTGTATTATCTTTGAGCACAAGGGTTATCTCGGTGCCTGCGCTTTCCTTTTCGCAGGGTTCAACCGTATAGCCCTCAGCGCCCTTTGAGCGCCATTCAAAGGCTTCGTCACTGCCATAGGCTTTACTTTTTACGATGACCTCTTTAGCGACCATGAATGCAGAATAGAAGCCCACGCCGAACTGACCTATGATATCGACATCTTCGCCGAGGTCATTTTCCTTTTTGAACGCAAGCGAGCCTGACTTTGCTATAGTACCCAGGTTCTGTTCAAGCTCTGACTGTGTCATACCGATACCGTTATCGGATATTTTCAGTGTCCTTGCCTGCTTATCGGCTTCAAGGGTTATAGCAAAATCCTCTTTTTTAAGCCCTACAGACGTATCGGTGAGCGACTTGAAATAAAGCTTATCAAGTGCATCTGATGCATTTGAAATAAGCTCCCTCAAAAAGATCTCCTTATGTGTGTAGATAGAATTGATCATCATATCGAGCAGTTTTTTTGACTCTGCCTTGAACTGTTTTGTTCCCATTTTTATCTCTCCTTTTTATTTTGCGGGATAACCCGTATCAGTTTGATTTTAGCACTCTTTGACTTTGAGTGCTAATTATATTATACACCCATATCCACAAAAATCAAGTGCTGTAATACAATATAAATGATTTATTTACAAATATTTAACATACGTGCTGCTATAACGTTTGAAAAAAATATTATACTATGGTATAATATTTATGAATAATATTTTAATGTGAGGTTTGATATGGATCAGAACAACAATATACCGCCTTTCGGTTACGGGGCATACCAAAGCCCCGCCGACATAATCAGGCAGGAAAAAAAGCAGGAAAAACACGGGCTGTTTATAAACGCATCAAAGTTAGGCGCGCTGCTGCTCATATACGAAGCGCTGACTTACGGAATGAACTACGTATACTTCTATCTGCTGTTTTTCATAAAGTCAAAGTCGTTTTCACTTGAACCGGATGTGGTGCGGAATTTTTACAAAGAAAACAGTTCCATTATGGATTCAAGCTTTTACAAAATGCTCGGGAACCTGTTCATAGTAGTGGTTTCTATGCTGATACTTCTTCTTATAGCAAAATATTTATTCAAGATAAAATTTGAGGATATGCTAAGGCCCAAAGCATCACTTGTCAAAAACGGATTCAGGTGGTTCCCGCTTTCTATGTCCATGAACTATGCGGCATCTATAGCAATATCCATAGTAGTCGGCATTTTAAGCACTGCGGGGCTTACTGTACCGGAGCAGGATTTTTCGATATCGGACAGCTCGGCAGGTGCGCTTGCCATGCAGTTTGCATACGTCATACTGTTAGGGCCTTTATGCGAGGAGCTTTTATACAGAGGCGTTATCATAACGCTGCTGCGGCCTTACGGGAAGGGGCTTGCGGTGTTCTTTTCGGCGTTATTCTTCGGCGCTATGCATGGAAATATCCCGCAGTTTGCATCTGCCTTTGCAGGCGGGCTTGTATTTGCGGCGGTCGCGGTAAAGTACAATTCCATAATACCGACTATCGTTATACACATACTTAACAACACCGTTGCATCTATAGGGGACTTCACAGATGTCCTTAATGTAAAGGAGGTCATCACCAACCACATCTACTACGCGGTATTCATAACCATTCTTATCATAGGCTTCTATATCATATTTGTAAAGATCGGCGAGATAAAGCCCACAGAAGAACGCACCTTTGTCCTTACGGCGTCACAAAGGCGCATGGGGGTATTCATGAATATTTTTGTGCTTGCATATTTTGCGCTTCTTATCATGCAGTATATCAGTTCGTTTGTCAGCGCAAACAGTTAGCATATATAGGGGGATGGAGCCTTGATTATCATAGCACTTGCAGCAATAATAGCAGCACTATACAGTATATCAAGATTACAAAAGATAAGGCGGTTTTTAACACAGCTTTTGCAGGAGGGCAGGATAACCACGCAGGAAATGATAAGCCTTGAAAGCAGCAGAAGGCAGCGCCCGCCGTTTCAGCAGATGCCGCCTGTGCAGGGTATGCAGCCGCCGCCTGTAGGAAGACCTGTGAATGAAATGAACCGGACGGGCAGTATGCAGCCACCGCCGCAGCCGATGAACGGTCAGCCGGGCAGTGCTGTGCCGACGCCCCCGCCGGGTATGACACCGCCGCCTATTGGCGTGCCTGTTTCCGGGCAGATGCAGGGGGTACCGCCTGTAATGCCTGCTTCACCGCCAAATGTACAAGGGCAGGGCAATGCTTCGCCCGATCAGACACAACCGCAGGGAAATACCCCGCCGCAGGGGTTCCAGATGTATGGGTTCGGGCAGCAGGAGTTCCCGCAGTATGGTATGCCGCAATACAAACCGCCTGTACAGCCACAAAAACCTGTACAGCCGCAAAAGCCCGTACAGCCTCAAAAGCCTGTAAAGCAGCGTGAGCCGATGAATTCTTCGGCCGTAATGCTGTTCACGGGTGCGGTACTTATATCAATTGCGGGGCTTATCTTTGCAACGGCTGTCTGGTCATCAATGACGGGCGGCGGAAGAACAGGAACAGTTATTGCAGCTGCACTGTTTTTCTTTATACTCAGCTTCTTCTCACTAAAAAAGCTAAAGCTCAGCGAATCGTCGAATACCTTCTACTCGCTCGGTTCGGTATTCACCGTTATCGCTTATGCGACGGCGGGATATTACGGGCTGCTCGGTGATGACTTGACCTTTGAGGGGAAAAAGGTCTGCACCTTTTTTGCACTTGCGGCGTTTATTCTTTCAGCGCTTGCCGCACTGGGCTTTAAGATATACAAAAAAAAGTATTTAAGCGTTACTTCTATCTGCATATTCGGCGCAGGGTACGGATTGCTTGCGGTGGATATTTCAGACTACAAGATAAGCGGCTTTGCGCTGATGATGTCGCTGCTGTTCACTGTAAGTATACTGATTGCTGTACGCTTTAAGGACAAAGCGCCCGCTTACATACTTGACAGCATAAAGTTAGTAGCGGCGGTATCGCTTGTTGTATCATTGCCGCTTGTACTGTTAGGGCGTTATGCAAAGTGGGGCGCTGCCGATACTGCCACAGCAGTGATCTATCTTGTGCTGCTTTCCTACTATGCATTTATCGGGAAATCAAAGCACGCACATTATTTTCATGGGGCATACACGGCTTTTATCCTTTCAAGTATCGTCACACAGATTTGCAGGAATACAGGTGTAGACAAAAACTACTACTATGCGGCAGTGTTCTTCTGCCTGCTTGCACTTTCTCTCGTTTACAGGTTTATACCAAAGCTGAGAAGCCGCGTATCTGACGGCACCTTTGCGGTATTCCTTGCCGTTTGTACAATAAACGGCGCTGACAGAGATACGCCGCCGCTTATTCTGGCACTTATGTTTTTATGTGCTGCGGGGTATGCGCTTATACTTGCACTTGACACTAAGGAATACGCAAGACGTTACGGCTATATCATGCCGATACCCATTATTGCAGCATTCAGCTGTGCAAGCGAGGTTTTCAACGAAACGGCACGTGATATATTCCTGACCGCCTGTGCGCCTGCACTGGCGATGGCTGCGGCTGTCATAAAGCTTTCATACAAGAATGACAAGAAAAACCTTTCAAACATCTATACCCCGCTGATAGCAGCAGGGTGCTTAATGACTTGCCTGTACAATTTTATGTATATGGAAAAGCCCGCTGCATTATATGCCGTACTGATAAGTTCACACGCGCTCACTCTTATAGCGGCGATACTTGTAAAGTCACGGGTGATCTCTATACTGCCGTCAGCAGGTGCGGCTTTATCGCTTATGAACATGACTGCTGCCCTTGTCGGCACTGATGACGGCTTTGATGTGCTTGCAGCTTCACTTATCACATTTATTCTGTTCTCGGTCCTTTCTCTTGTCATGTTCAGAAAAAGCATTATAAAGCCCATTTCAGACAGGCAGTTTATGTTTGATCCGTTTATTTTCGGCGCGGGGTTCGCAGTTTTTCGGGCAGCAGATCAAGCCTTTGTTTTTTCTGCCGAAGAAACGCTGATAGCAAGGCTTTTACCGCTTGCGGCTTCATTTGAGATATGGGCGCTGCTGTTTATTCTTATACGCAAGGGCAACAAGCGGGAATTCAACTCGGGTGCATCATGCTTTTCGGCTATAGCGGCATTTTTCAGTGCAGTATTCCTTGTAAGGCTCACAGCTTCGTTTGTAAATGACGCACACGGGTTTGCCGAGCTTATAGGCAGTGTATGTGTATTTGTGCTTTTTACAGTTTTATCAAGGCTGTACTTTTCGGACGGCTTTATAAAGAAGCTGCCCCATACAGATCATGCTGACGTTTTTTCTGCTGCGGCCATCGGCGCAGCGGCGGCACTGTACATGGTTTTAGACAATTATTCGGAATTCAACAGCTTCTACTATCTAAGGCTTACGGCTTGGGTGGAGTTTGCAGCGGCCGCTTTTCTGCTTATACGTGTACACAACCATAAGGGCCTGAATACGATCGCGGGAATCGCGCTGTGTGTATGCGCAGACGGTATAGGGTATTCGGTGATATCGGCTGTAAGCGGGATCTTCGGCACGGGCAGCGGGCTGCCGGAAGTGATAACTGCCGCTGCGCTCACGCTGATATGCATAGCGGGTTCAAGGTTATTCTTCAGGGACACACTTATCAGGACAAACGACCTCGGACAGATGATAGATCCGTTTGTGTCGGCGGGGGTAATCATTCCGTTTATGCTTTTCGGCTACAGCGAATTGCTTGATTTAGACAACCCCAAAGTGCTTATCTTCACAGGTCTGCTGATATCGGGGGCAATGCTTCTGTCCTTTATACGAAAAAACAACGGCGAGAAGGTAAACACAGGTCTGAGACTTGCTTCGGCGCTTGCGTTCATGCTTGCATTTATCGAAAGGCCTTTCCTTGTAGCAGACGAGCAGATGTATGAATTCAAGGTAACAATCACGGCGATAGTTGTATTCGGCTTTGCCGCAAAATACATACTCAGAGCAGACAAAACGCTTGCAGACAATTTTGCAACGGCAGTGCACGTTTTAGCGCTTATCCTGCTTGTAGGCGATGCGCTTACAAACCTTTCGCTTATAAACACGCTTATTGTACTTACAACGGCTGTCCTTATAATGATAGTTTCGTTTGTGATAAAGAGAAAGCGCTGGTTCCTTATATCGGCGGTAACACTTGTGGGGCTTACGGTTTACATCACAAAGGATTTCCTTATGAATATAAGCTGGTGGGTATACCTGCTTGTGGTGGGTGTGATGCTTATCATTATTGCCGTAACAAACGAATACACGAAAAACAAAAAGAGCGAAAAAGAAAAGAAGAAGTTATTTGAAGAATGGAAATGGTAAAAACACAACAGACAGGAGGGATAGAATGCAGTTTATAAAAGGCTCGGGTTGGAGAGCGTGCTATGATGAAGAACAGGACAGATATTTCGGCGAATACGGCGGGGGACAGAATTATCACCTATACGAGCTTACAAAAGAGCAGTTTGAAAAGCTTGACGGGAAGATATCCGAGGGTGATGCGAGCTGTATCATGTACGAGGGGCGGCATTTGTATATGTCGGTCAATGACCGCTGCGGACCGCCTTACACTGTAGTATTTGATGATGATTATCAAAAGCTGTGCCCGTGGGCAGACGTGGTTGGAAGCGGTGAAGTAGTGCCTGACGCACTGACAGATGCTGTGGTGGAGATCTTTGCAAGCGAAAAAAACAACCGCGAACAGCGCCGCAGAAAACGTGAGGAAAGAGAAAAAAAGCAATAACAACAAAGTGCATCAGTTTTAAGCTGATGCACTTTTTATTTTATGCTTTTTGCTTGATATCTTCAACCGACTGTATCTGCCCGTCTACGAGCCTTACAAGCTTTGTGCCATAGCCTGCGGCAGATTCTGAGTGTGTTACCTGAACGATCGTCTTGCCGTACTTTATGTTTATGTCACGGAAAAGTTCCATAATGCCCGTACCTGTTTTTGTATCAAGGTTGCCGATAGGCTCGTCAAGGAAAAGTATCTTAGGATCAAACACCAGTGACCTTGCTATGGCCACCCTCTGCTGCTGGCCGCCCGAAAGTTCACGCGGGGTAAGCCTGCGCTTATCCTCCATACCGATCATTTTCAGGCATTCATCAAGCTTATCGCTGTAATCGGAACGCTTTTTTCCTGCTATCATAAGCGGGAGTGATATGTTATCCTCAACGCTTAAATTCGGCACAAGGTTATAAAACTGGAACACAAAGCCCACATCTTCATTACGCATTTTACATAGTGCCTTATCTTTAAGGGTTGAAAGGTCTGTGCCGTTTATTTTTACTGTGCCTGACGTAGGCATATCAAGCCCGCCCAGAAGGTAGAGCAGTGTTGACTTGCCGCCGCCGGATGGTCCCATGATAGATACGAATTCACCCTCGCTGACATTTAAGTTTATATCCTTTAAAACGTGTGCTTCCTCTTTGCCGTTTTGGAATTTTCTGTTTACGTTATTTACTTCTATTACATTCATGATGATTACCTCCTGTTATACTGCTATTCGTATTTAAGTTCTTCCACTACTTTAAGCCTGCCTATATTCTTCATAGAACCGATAGTTGCAAGGAATATAACAAACACTATCACTGCAAGATAGACAGGGTACTGCTGCCATGCAAAGCCTACCTCAAACCCGCCTAAATCAGCCTGTTCAAGAAGCTTCTGTGCAAGCACACACAGAAGGCTTGTGTAAGGCATAGATGCTATAGCACTCAGCACAACGCCTGTAACGGATTCGGAAAGGATCATTCTTCTGCGCTGTGATGCATTCATACCGACTGATGCCATTACTGCAAATTCCTTTTTCCTCTGTGCAAAGCTTATGGATATATTATTGAATATACCGATAGATGCTATAACAAGAGCCAGATAAGTGAAAACTGCTAAAATATCTATTATCATCTGAACTTGTTTTACATTATCATCAACCATTTCCTGCTTGGTCACATATGTAGCGCCCAGGTCGCTGATAGCTTCACCGAGGGCTTTTTGTGTCTTTTCTTCATCAGCGCCCTCTGCATTGAAAAGTTCAAGCTCGTTTGACTCCCTCAGCTTATAGACCTCGCTTGTATACTTTTCATTCATAAGTATTATCGAGCCGCCGTTTAGCTGACCTGCATCAAATTCGCCGGCTATTTTAAATGTATCCTTGATGCCGTCTATATCTATCTCGACATTATCGCCGACTTTTTTTCCTGTATCACGAAGTGTCCTTGTCGAGAACATAACGACCTTGCCGCCGTCTGATGAATACTCTTTATACTGCTTACCCGTTTCACCCTCGTTGAGTTTCAGATACTCGCCCCAGTATGCAAAAAGTTCGGGATCGGATGATGCCATTACGAGCGGCTCAGCATCGCCGACTGTCGCCCACGCATAGGTAGATGTAAGGATCCTGTCATGGTCTATGCCGTCTACTGTCTTTATCTTTTCAACAAGCATCTGTGTCGTTGTAACATCTGTATTGCTCGGGACAGGGTTGGAAACAGAATAATCATAGTTAAGTTCCTTATATGCGCCGACTATATAATCCGTCATGCTCTGCCCGATAGATGCAATAAGCATTACCGATGAAAGTGTCAGTATAAGAAGTGTAATATTGCCGCGAAGAAGCTTTGATGTCTTGATAGCGTTAAGCGACAGGAACACTGTTGTACGCCCCCTGAAAAGGCGGGCAAGCTTATCCGATATGATTTTGAGGAACTTCCTTGACATCATAAGCATACCGACTATAGCCATTGTCAGGAACAGGGGTGAAAGCATATCCACCGTCTTATTATCGACCACTGCACCGATCACCGAGATGACAAGCAGCAGGCAGCCGACAGCAAATCTCACAGTGCCCTTTTTATGGGTGGTTTCAAGGCGGTTCAAAATAACGTCCTTCACCTGAAGCTTACGGATACTTCTTATCGGGATAAGTGCCGATATGACCGAAAGGCAGCAGGCAAACAGGATACCTATGATAATATGTGTGCCGTTTATACGAAGCGGCATATAGATACCGTATTCAGCAAGCGGTGAAAGCATTCTTGTAAGCAGTTTAAGCAGGCCAAGCCCCGCCGCAACACCGAATACTGAACCGGACACACCGTAAAGCAATGCTTCGTAAAGGAGGATATGCTCTATCTTTTTCTTTGTAGCGCCCTGCGACATAAATGTGCCGATAACTGTCATACGCTCGTTTATTATCAGTTTGAATGCACCATATATAATGATGACACAAACAACGCACACGATAGAAAGCATTGTATAAAGCCCGACAGTAATAGATTCCGAGCCTTCCTTACTGTCATTTACAAGTGCGGAAGCTGCTACCCTGTCATTGGTATCGTTGAATTCCTTTATAATATCTTTGATAGCGTCATAGCTTTTATCATCACTGTTTACCTTAGCGCGCATATAGTTATACTTTCCGCCTGCACCGAGCAGATCATCAAGGTAAGCATACGGCACGATAACAGTAAAGTTCTTTTTAGTATCAGCATAAAATGCACCGCTGTTTGCTGCTATACCGCTTATTTCAAAATCAGTCTTTACACCGTTTACGGCAATGGTGAGCTTATCGCCTTTTTTCAGGTCACGTTCCTTCGCTATCCTGTCTGATACAACGCAGAGCTTTTCGTTTACGTTTTCAAGTTCACCTTCGGTCATGTTTTTATCATAACCCTTATAGCCTTTAATGTTTACATAGATAATTTCGTCCTCGTTAAGAACACCTGTCAGCTGTATACCGCCCGTAAGATTGGTCACGTCGCCCTTTACGTCATTTTCATCAAAGAACTGGTCATCCATAGCGGAATAAATACCGATATCCTGTCCCTCCGCCGCTTCTCTGGCCGGCTGGACAAAGCTGTCAAGCAGCACATCAACAAGCCCTAAGCTTGTTATCAAAAGTGCTGTGCAGCACATGATCGAAAACAGAAGCAAAAACAATCTGCCCTTTTTTTCGAGCATATTTTTTGAAATGTACTTGAGAAATACTCCCAAACCTGATCTCCTCCCTTATATTTATTGGGAAAGGCTTATCCCCGGCAGATCATAGATGCAAGATACAAGAAAAATCTGCCGAAGGCACAACTTGTCTTGCTTCTTGCCTCTGATCATCTTGCTTCTAAGGAAATCAAGAATTGATTTCCGTGGGGGTTAATCCCTGTCCTTGGATAATATTATACGATATATAATATTATTTGTCAATACAATATCTCAAATTTTATAATATTTGTCGGAATGCAATAGCTATTCTTTCCGTTAAAGCCGTAATTTGTTAAAATAGGTCAAAAAGTTTTTACTTTTTACATATATTTAAACGATTTCGGGAGGGCTTTGGTTATTTATTTTATCACATCTTAACATATCTGTCAGATATTTACATAAACAGATCACCCCTGAAAGGATCATCAGATCATTTCAGGGGTGATATCATCTACTATTCGTGCGGGGATTTACCCCTCCTCAAACTCGCTTACCAGGCTGGAAACCGTCTGCTTGGCGTCGCCGTAGATCATAACGGTGTTGTCGTTGGTGAAAAGCGGGTTTTCAACGCCCGAGAAGCCGGTGCCTTTGCCGCGTTTGAGCACGAAGACTGTTCTTGCTTCAAATGCGTTTATGATAGGCATTCCGTAAAGCGGTGAGGTTTCGTCGTCAAGTGCAGACGGGTTTACAACGTCGTTTGCGCCGATAACTATCGCCACATCGATATTTGACATCTGCGGGTTCATTTCGTCAGCGGTTTTAAGCTGTTCATAGGGGACATTGGCTTCGGCAAGAAGCACGTTCATATGCCCCGGCATTCTTCCTGCAACAGGGTGGATAGCAAAGGACACCTCCGCGCCGTTTTCTTCAAGCTTGTCACAGAGTTCTTTGACTGCGTGCTGTGCCTGTGCCACCGCCATGCCATATCCGGGAATGAAAACAACCGAGCTTGCCGCTTCAAGGATAAGATAAGCGTCCTCGACCGACATGGCCTTGGGTTCCTTGTGTTCGCCCGAAGCGCCTTTTTTGGCTGCTGCACCGAATGAGCCGAAAAGCAGGCTGTAAAGTGTACGGTTCATGGCCTTACACATGATAAGTGTAAGGATAAGCCCCGAAGTGCCTACAAGGCACCCCGAAACAACGAGTACGGAGTTTGAGATCGAAAGCCCCGCAAACGCTGCCGCAAGCCCGGAGAATGCGTTAAGAAGCGAGATGATGACC
>CACZFN010000004.1 GCA_902780505.1 uncultured Ruminococcus sp.
CCCTGCTAAGGGAGTAGGTCTCGAAAGGGGCGCGAGAGTTCAAATCTCTCAATCCGCGCCAAGAAAAAATGCTCTCAAATGGCGTAAATACGCTGTTTGGGAGCTTTTGATTTTTTGGAATTTCGTGTTTTGTGCGTTGTTTGTGCGTTATTGATTAAAAATTACAGAAAAAGCAGGCTTTATAATTCTGAATAAGCCTGCTTTAATTATTATTCTGCTTTAATGTCTTTGTTATCAAGCTGATTGTCAAGCAAAGCTGCGAGGGCATTAGATGCCGCTGCTTCGGCTGATTGTATTTCATGAGCGTATATACTCATTGTTGTCCTCTTGTCAAATAGTAACACACTTTCGTATGATGTGTAAACAACGTAAATACGCCTTAAAACAGGCTTCTCTTGTCCTTGAGCGGTTCATCGAGCAGCTTGTAGTAGATGTAGATCTCACGGGGCTGTCCCTCCACATAGGCATCAAGGGTGATATACTCGATAAGTTCCAAGCACATCTCACGGGTAAGCTCATGCACATCGGTATACTTTCTCAGGCGCTCCATGAACATAGCCACATCTTCTTCATCCTGCCTGATTGTGGAGAATCTTTCTTCGAGGTCAGCAACTTCTGCGGACAGCTCTTTCTGTTCGGCTTCATATTTTGCTATCAGCTTCATCGCCACGTCCTCTGATACCTTTCCGAGGACTTTGTCCTCATAGATGTTCTGAATCAGCGTGTCAAGCTCCTGCAAGCGGTATCTGCCCTCTGTGAGCTTCTTGGTATCAACGAAATACTGCTCCTCATGATGCTTCGCCTTGCGTGCAAGAAATTCCGCTTTTGCCTTTTTCTCGTCCTCTACAACAAGCTGAGCAAGACTGCGAATATCTTCAAGCACAATAGCATCCATATCCTGCATTTTGATGTAATGGCTGGGACAGTAACGCTTTCCGAACTTCATGTAGGAAGTGCAGTTGTAATTGTGGCGGATGTACTTTCTCGGCTTTTTCTTACTGCCGTTCGTGGTATTGTTCCACGCAAGACGGACTTTGTTTCCGCAATCCTGACAGTAGATCAAACCGCTGAGATTGGCTACATATCCGCTGCTGTTACGCTTGCCCTGCGACACTGACTGCTCCATCTCACGAACCCTGTCCCAAAGCTCCTGAGAAACAATCGGCTCGTGAGTATTCTTCACAACGATCATATCTTCCTCGTCATTTTTGATGACCTTGTGATTTTTGTAACTGACAGTTCTTGTGCGGAGCTGAACAAGGTGTCCGAGGTAGGTGTAATTGTGAAGTATTTGCCTTACCGTTTCAGGACTCCACAAATGCCTTGTACGGCGAGGATTAGGCTTGCCGAGTTTTGCGTAGTAGTAGTCAGAGGGTATCGGCACACCGTCCTCATTTAGCTTATCAGCAATGTGGTGCGGACTGATACCGCTTGCTCGCATTTCAAAGATGTTGCGGACGATAGGTGCAGCATCGGGATCGATCACAGGCAGGTGATTCGGATCATCGCCTTTCGTGTAACCGAACGGAGCGCAGGTCGTGCGATACTTGCCAGCCTTTGCGTTTGCTTCGATAACTGCCTTAATCTTCTTGGAAGTCGAAGCAGCGTGCCACTCGTTGAACAAGTTGACGATTGGCATCATGTCAAGTGCTGAGGTATCCTTGCTTGCAGTATCCACATTATCGTTGAGAGCGATGAAGCGGATATTGTAACTCGGAAAAATGTAATCCACATATCTGCCGACTTCGATGTAATTACGACCGAAGCGTGAGAGGTCTTTGCAGATGATAAGATTTATCTTCCCAGACTGAGCATCGGACAGCAATCTCTGCACCGCAGGTCTGTCGAAGTCCGTACCGCTCCAACCGTCATCAACATAGGTGTCCACAAGATTCCACCCCTGCTCTTTGACATACTTTGTGAGGATAAGTTTCTGGTTTTCTATTGACAGGGATTCGCCGACTCTCATATCCTCCTGCGAGAGGCGGACGTAAATTCCTGCATTGTAAATGGTCTGCTTTGCCATAGTAACTCCTTTCAGATCAAAGCAGTACCATACCGACATCTTCAGTATAGCGCAAAATGCCGGTATAGTCAATGCTTTGCCGACAAAATTACGCCAGTGTTTCTTTCATGGCTCTTTCAAAGGCGAGCCTGCCGATCACTTCGTCGATATTTTTCTCTCCGACGAAGCGGCTGTGAACGATGTACTTCTTCCCGTCGATCTCATATTCTGAGACACGCTCAGGGAAATCCTTGTACTTCTCGTTCAGCTCAAACATCTTTCCTGCCTTCTCTCTTTCTACGGCAGTATCATTTTTATTCATAGCGAATTTTACTCCTTTAGCTTCTCTGTCTCTATGCTTTAGAGTCGAGGGCTTCGCTTTCTATCTCTCACCCTCATAATAGCCGTAAGATCGGCTCAGTGTTTTGAGCCGACTGAGTATTTTACGGCTACACTTTTTGTTACCGGATAGTTTTAATCCTCATAGGGATTCACTTTACCCGTAAAGCTCATTTGCTGTCCGAAGTCAGCGGCAAGATCGTCAGTATCGCTTTTCTCATTCTCAGCATTTCCACTCCCGACCAGTTTCAGAAGATCTTCATCGGAAAGACCGCTTGCTCTCAGTTTCTCCAGAAGCAGATGCTCCGAGGTGATGATCTCATCAAGCTCTCTGGGTTTGCAGTTGTATTCTTCCGCCATCGCCAGACGGGAAACTTCTTTCAGCTTGTCCTCCAGCGTTTTCTTCTTCGCCGTATCGTTGGTGATACGCTTTTCCAAACCTTTGATCTTCTCGATGAGCTGATCTCTTTTCTCTGTATAGATGCCCATAGAAAAATCACAACCTTTCATTTTTGTTCTCAGCAGGCAGAGCCGAGTGACCGAAGCCCACCTGCTATGATCCAATTATAGCGCGCTCTACATTTGAAATACAAGCCGCAATGCGCACAAACTTTTGTTCATGGAATGTTAATAATAAACCGAGGAAAATTGAGATTCAAAAAACAAAAACAACGCTATTACGCCGTTTATGCTATCCGGTCATTTTGACGAAGCCATTTTGAGCGATCATAAGAAATCTAAAATTAGTTATTGACGTGATCGGGAAAGTGCGCTATATTGATAATGGGGAGCGACGATATAGAGAAATTCGCACAGCTCCAATTCTCGGAATCGAGAAAAAAAGACCGAGCCGAAAGGCTCGGAAATGACATTCGCCCCACAGGGGCGAAACTAGAGTAGCTAGAGTAGCAAGCACGGTACTATGTGGGCGCAAATTGCGACTTTACACATAGTACAAGGCTTGGCAGAGGGCGCTGCCCCTACGACCCCGAATTGAGAAAAATAAAAAGGAGAACAATAAGAATGAAAGATGAAAAGAAGCGTACATTGTACCTGAAAGTTCGTGTCAGCCCCGAAGAAATGGCGGCTATCAAGAAGAAGTTTGCTAACAGCGGTATGAGCAGTCTCAGTACATTTGTGAGAGCCATGATCTTCGAGGGTTACATCGTCCATATCGACGAGAACGAGCTAAAACGGCTCACTGTACTTGCGAATAATATCGCAAACAATATCAACCAAATTGCCCACCGAGCAAATGTCACAAACAAAGTTTACAAGGAAGATATTGAGGAGATTAAGGAGCTTGGCGATAAGCTCTGGCGTCCGCTGATGTTTCTGCAAACAAAGGTGGCTCAGCTAAAGCATTGAGCAGAAATTGAAAATCGCCGTCAGGATAATTCCCGACGGCGATGAAATACAATATGTGCGCTATGAACTGGACTGGCTTTTGAAATTGCTGCGCCTTTCACAATAATGGTTACAATTATTCCGATATGCTGGACTCTGGTGCTATTATGGTATATACTGTATCTACAATATTGATTTGGAGGTACACAGCTATGTTGAAAACACCTGAATTGGCAATGCCGAGAACAAACAAGGTCACTACCGTCTGCATCGGCAAACGTGAGGTCTGGACGAATTACGAAGAAGCAAAGGCATATTTTCTTGAAATGATGATGACCGCCGAGGGCGAGGAGCGTGACCGAGCAGAGTGCGTATACATTCAGCTCCTGAACGGTCTTGGCGAGTGCAGTGACGAGGATGAATAAGCAGCACAAGGGCTTTGCAGAAATGCAGAGCCTTTTGCAATATCCTCAGACGAACGGAAAAGTTTCCTCAAAGTCGTCTGAGTCTATGTGTATAAACTAAAACGATAAGGAAAGTACCCTCTCAGAAATGCTCCGAGAGGGTGCTTTATGATTATTATGTGCCTGCTATAGAAAACGTTATCTCTTTTTGTCCATTATCAGAACTCATTATTTCAAGAGTATCATCATATAGTTTTGCCTCAAAACTTATTACTACAGGTTCTTCAGAGAGTATTTCTCCTGTTTCTTCTCTAATGTCATCTGATTCACCCTTTTGAAGCTTAACTTTAAGCTTAATTATCCCCGACACTGTGATCAATGAATTATTGAGTTCAAATTGAGTTAATGATATTCTTGATGCTTCTAATAGTTCAACATGATCTGCAAGATGATTCACACAATCTATGGGGTTATTCATTACATAATCTACTATTGGATTTTCATCAATTTCACATAATGAGAAGATCCTATAAACTGTATCAATGCAAATATCGCTGATCTTTTTAAGGATAAGATATGCTGATTTGAAAATAAGCTGCCAATCCTCATCGAGAGGACTTATTATTTCATGAAATAGAGCGTTTCTTAATGAATATACAAAACTTGCAAACCACTCAATTCCATTAGTTTGTAAAAGCCTATGATAAAAATATTGTTCTTTATTAATCAAACCATCAATATATGATTTGGAAAACAAGTTATACGGTAATTGCTTGAAAACGGCATAAGTGTTAATCTCATAAATGCCGTTTGTTTCATTTGGGAACCGGTAGTTTTTCTCGAAATTCAGTCGAATACTTGTAAAGAAACGGTTAAGTTGTGATTGTATCTTTCTGCATATGGTTATGTTGTATTTATTTGTATAGTCCTTATTAGATAATTTATCACCTATCTTTTCAAGTAGTTTATCATATAATTCTTTTAGAATGGAAAGTTCATCTATACTCTTATTTGCTTTTATGTATTCGGTGGTATGTTTAAAAATATCACGGGTAACCTCTCTTCCAAAATGTATATGGCGTTCAAGCTCCATTTGATCAACAGAGTAGCCGTAATCATGTACAAGCGAATAGATATATAGCTGACGTACAGCTTCTTCAGGAGTGAGTTTTATATCTTTATTTCTTACCTGACACTTTATATAAGGCGAATCATTTCCCTTTACCTTTTTCATAAAAATCATTGCTTCGATTGCACTTATTGCCTCATCTGAAAACAATGTTCCCTTATGAATACTGTCTTTAAACAAATCATCGAGTTTATACATAATCAATCCTCCGAATTCTTTTTTGGGCGTTCATCTACTATACGTTGTATCTCGTCCATATACACCTGTAAACGTAATTTAAACTCATCAGTCTCATTGTATTGCTCATCTTTACCTATACGAGCAATGGGAAGGAACATATCTCCATAGGAATACAGTTTTGGAGAATAGTCGCTTGTATCGGCACATATAATCCTGTTATGATTCTTTCCCTTTTCATCTCCAAGACGTAACCTTACTTCTCTTAATGATAATTTCTTGAAGCCGTGTTCAAAGAAAAGAAAATTCATACTTCCTTTGCGAGCCTCTGATTCATATGCTAAACAATCCGGCTCCTGATAAGCAATCTCATCTATAAGCTCTCTTTCACCTTTTGTTATGCGCTCGTGTTTTTCGAGTTTCTTCAGTATTTTATTGAACTCCAATTGAGTACCATCAATTATTTGTAACTCCTTACGTGGATAAACCGTTGGAATAAAACTGCTTCCATCATCATAAGCCCAAAATGTTATAATATTATTCCCTGATCCCCATCGTTTGATCTCAGCTCGGCTTGTTTCAGGGCTATCAGCCCAATATGAGAGTTTCTGCCCCCGAAATAAATTTGAATAACGATTATCAGTTCTGCTAAGACGAAGATTTCCTGCATGAAGTTCACTCACAGTCTTGCCATACATACTTGGATCAAATTCAATACATCTAAAAAAATCGAACTCACCTGTCATAATCATAGGAAGAGTTCTGTGCTTTAGAACAGATAAATTACCTGTGTGATTTATAAACGTTAATCCCATAGTTAATCCTTTCAAGATAATTCTTTGTCCAAAAGCTCTTTAATGAAGCCAAAGTCCTTATTAGAGAAAAGCATTCTTGTGCATTCACGTTCAATATACATATTGTAAAGAGCTATATTTTTAATATCGTACTCATCAAAGCAAAATAAATCGTTCCATTTAACAGATTTAGGATACATCTCAATAGCAAATAACGGCGAAATCGGAATGTAATATGTGAGATCATCAGATGCAGCCGAAACATGGACATTCTTACCGTGATTTATTGCTATTAACGGGTTATCAGATGTAAGGAACGGTAATTCTGTGTGATTGACTATAATAACCCATTTTTTGTCATTGAACATATTGGCATAAAAATGAGCTAAGTCAAAAGATAAGATTTGAGTATTCTGCAACCTCTTAAAGTCTGACTTGTCGTAATCAGGAATAGAACCATAAGGAACATGGGCTTTTAATTGATCATAGATGTACTCAAACTGCTTACGTAATAAATTAGTGCGCTGTATTTGCATCGCAAATTGGGCACTTAATGCCTGTCGCTTTGAAAGAGGATAATCAACATAACATCCCTTACGATCTTTTTTCTCAAATGTTATAGAACATATTAGCTCTTTCAACAAATCCGATAAATCAGTTTCAATTTTCTGAAAAAGCAGCTCAAGGATTTTCTTGTTTTCACCTAATTCCGGTATATCATAATAATTGCCTTCAACTGGAAAGTCTCCTGCACAACCGCATCCTGAAATTCCTTTTTCTTTTAAATAGTAATAGATACTGCTCTTTCTGCCCTCGTTACCATTTGCTCCGAAGTTAGCAATATAACAAGATGGAACAATATGCTGTTTCGTATACTCTTTTCCCATATAGCACCTCTTTCAAAGGTGAAAATAATTAATTATTATATTTACAATCATTCGCTATTTATCTTTTTATTATATCATATTTTGTGCAAATAGTCAATTAGAAATCGAACATTATTCTATTATTGCGAAAAAAATGCTTCCCATTATCTGAGAAGCACTTATATTATTTGAATTATTCTATCGGTAGGTACTGCATGGGGTCTCGTGTTACTATTTGGAACGGGGATAGTTGTGACGGCTGTCGAATGACCTAAAAGCGCCTGCACTGTTTTGGGATTTGCACCGCTATTGATTAGTAAAGTAGCGTTTAAATGTCGCATACTATGAACCGACACGCGAGGGAGATCATATTGTTCACAGAATTTCTTTAAAAAAGTATATGGAGTTGACATTGACATTTGAGCGCCTTTATCAGTCGTGAATAAAAGATCTTGTATGTTATTCCAATAATCGCCATAGTTTAAAGCGGCAGATAATTGTTCATTTTTAAGCTGCTTTAAAATAAGTAATACCCTATCGCTTATCCGTACAGTCCTTTTTGATTTTGTGGTTTTAGGGTCTGTATAGTAGTATCCCTTTGATTTATTCCAATGTACAGCCCGGTTTATATGAACAACATTGTTTTCAAAGTCAATATCTTTCCATGTAAGTGCGAGTATTTCTCCACGCCTGAAACCGCCATATATAGCGAGATTAAAGAAAGCCCTGTATTTTAATTCGGCATGTTCATCAAGAAGTTGTAACAACTTTTGAGTTTCCTCAATTGTTAGTATCTTATGTTCAATTGCATTAACTTTTGGTAGTGTACAATTATTGCAGGGGTTTACTGCTATTTCCCCTATTTTCACAGCATAGCTAAATACTGTTGATAAAAAGCCATGATAACCTCTTATTGTTTTGGCGGAAAGCTTTCTATCGTCCGTTTCCTTTTCAAATATCGTTTCCGGTCTCTTTTCAAGAGCTTTTGCTATTTTTACAGCGCTTTCCCATACAATTCGATCTTTTTTATAACAGCTACGAATACAATTATCTGATACCTCAGCTCTGGCGGCAAACGCTTTTTGTGTTTCGCCCATATCTTTTAAAACCTTTGCCATGTCTATTTTGCACTTTGCTAAGGGGGCGGCACAACGCTCATTTGCAAGCCATACTAAAAAGTTGTCAATATCTCTTGTTTTTATCCTATCTATGCGAAAATGACCGAGCTGAGAATATATTCGAGGGCATAACGCCCTATATTTCTTTATTGTCGAGATCGTCAGCGCTGTTTCGTGAACTGTAAACCAGTCCTCAATAAACGCCTGCAATTTCCTGACGTTTACAATTTTACCATTGTTGCAAGCCGCCTCAAATTCTGTGGCAGCTTTATTTAGCGCTCTTGCAAGCTGTTTTTCGGTCATATTTTCCTTTGGCGGTTTCCATGTCATTGACTGAGTAATCTGTTTTGTACCGTCTGCGGAATATCCACAACTTACACGAATTAAATAGCCCGATTTACGCTTAACTATTTGTGCCATTAGCATTTCCTCCTTTATAACCAGCCTTTTTCTTTATATTTTTGTTTTAAATATGTATAATATGCCGTGAGATTGCCTATTGAGGGCATTATCTGAGTTGGTTTGTCCGTATCACAGTATTTACTACATTCATTATTAAAATCTATTATATAATTATTATTTTCACCGCGTTGCCCTTTTACTGTGTTAATTGCATTGTTATATATTCTGTTTCGTATCCTCCGGCACTGTTGCCGTATATTCTGCACCGCCTCATAACAATTAAGGTGAGAATACTTTTCAATGGGTGATCTTCTATCACAATATTCATTTTTTAATGATGATGTTGCAAACCAGCGCCCACAATGCACACATTTTACAAGTTTAAGATTATTCTTTGTATAGTAGTATATCAAAGCCATTAAAACATCATCAATATTGTTCACTATAAACGAGTAGCCTTTTTCCGTAACATTTGATAAATGTTTGGGGGTTATGTTAAACTGACCGTTCAGTCTGAGATCCTCAATATCATTAAGTGAAAATGTCTGTATATCTTTTTCCCCTAATATAGAAAATACGTTATTTAAAGATGTTGGAGATATAGGAAAGCCGCATAAATACTTGTTATCTTCTCTCCGTTCAAATATGCTGTTTTTAATATAATCAATGCTGAAATAATCATCAGAGGGATAAATTCTTATATACTCATCTATTATATCTCCCAAAGCGTTTAAAACATTATTAGATTTATATGGGTATTCATATAATATAGGCGGTTTAGTCGGACTCCATTTTTGTACAAAAACATAATTGTCTTTTATAAACAGCTCGTTATACATTTCAATCTCCACTCTTTTTATGCTATCTGTCATTCAATGTACCTCCGAAATGTTTGGTTTCAAATATATTATATCACAACAATTCGTTATTGTCAAGAGCAACAATTGCGATAAAATATAATCAAAGGGGGTGAGAATTTGAAAAATGTTGAAATCAGAACGCTTATAAAGTGTAAACGCTTGTATTTCTACGAAATTGCGGCGAAAATCGGAATCAGCGAGTTTACCTTTACACGTTGGCTGCGTGAAGAACTTGACGAAGACAAACGAAAAAGAGTCTTAAATGCTATTAACGAACTATCTGGAAAGGAGAGCTAAAAATGTATAACCTCAAATTGTGTTTTGTAGGATTGGGCGTTCACGAGGGAGTTAACGATGAGCTAATAAAAAGCGTCACAAGCTTTGAGGCTGCACTTGCATACTTGCAGGGCATATCATCTTTTGACACTGACCGCAAACTCGCGAGCATTTCAATCGAGCTTGCAGACAATTAAAAACCGCCCAAGTGGTGACGCACTCAGACGGTGGCAGGCGTGAAGCCTGAAAGAACATTCGTAACTAACAAAAATGTCCTTGCCTATATTATAACACATTTCGGGCGAGGACGCAAGAGGAAAGAGAGGTAAATTTTGAATACTATTTCAGTCGAAAAAACTACGCCCCGAATGAGGTGTATCAAGGCGGCAGCCCACGAGCTGAACATCTCGGAGTACGCTTTGCGCCGTTGGGTAAAGCGGGGGCTTGTTCCTGCGGTTTACACAGGTAGGAAAGCGCTTGTCAACCTTGATAATGTTGTTGATTTTTTGAGGGGTGGTGAGTAGGCGTGAGTGATTTTATAAAGCTTATCCCCACCGGCGAGGAGAATGCTATAAAGTTATCGGATATTATGGCACTTACGGGGCTTGACAGGCGAGATGCATATAAAATAGTAGAGGGGCTAAGAAAGCAAGGAACTGTTATCTGTGCCACAAATAACGGTTATTTTCTGCCGTCAAATGTTATGGAGTTGGAATGCTATATAAAGCGTGCTGGGGCAAGGATAAAAGCCGAAAGTGTTGTTTTATCGCCTGCCAAAAAGCTATTGAAAGAGTGGCGGCTCAATGCTGAATTTGCGTCATTGTCAAGGCTTGATGATTTCGGGGGCGGTGCTGATGAATAATGATGAACGTAAAATACCGCCTGCGCTAAATATATACATTGACGGCTGTGAGTTGCTTTTGCAGCTTGAAATGACAGAAATCGGAAACGTTGTAAAGGCGGCGATTCAGTATTACATTTTCGGAGAAATGCCGGACGGGCTTTCAAGGTTAGAGGGGCTTGCATTTACAACTATCAAAGGCGGCATAGATCGTTCGGCTAAAACTTATCAAGAGCGTTGTGAAAGAAACAAAAAAGCCGCTGAAAAGCGGTGGAATGAAGAAGAATGATTCAGATTTGTATGCACTTGAATGCAAGTGTATGCGAGTGCATACAACTGAATGCTTTAATTTACTTTAGTTTAGTTTACTTTCATATCATTTACATTTATATTTGCTTTAGTTTGTGTTTACTATCAATTTGTATTTGATTTATAGGTATTAAAGGGATTTTTTGAGAAAAAATCGCCTGCGTTGAAATGACGTAACGTTTTGTTACCACCTTTTTTTACGGAGGTTATTATGGACTATGATATTTTCAAACGACAACTAAAAAAGGCATATAGTCAAAGCTGTTGCAGTTTTACTATTAATGAATGTTGGGATATACTTGTTTACTATTTTCTATGCTATGAAGAGTATACCAAGCATTCACACCCACCTATAAAAACGGAATTATTGACAGATATTCTTGATAAAATGGGCGGTAATGATGATATTGAATTTGATGCTGAGTGTTACCGGGATATGATAATTCTATATTTCACTACACCATTCAAGAACTGTGATAGAAACATTTGTCATTTTTTCAGCGGAAAAATACGGGAACTGCGATATTATGAGCTTGAAAAAGAGGGGGCGATAAATTTATGATCGATTATAACAAAATGCTGATTGACCTATTAAATGAAAAAATACAGCGTCTTGAAAACGAAAAGGACAGACAAAGGAAAGAAATCAACCGTTTACAGCGTGAGCTTTCAAAGCTAAAGAAACAGATCAAGAGCTAATTTCACGAATTTCCGCACACCTAAAAAAGAAAACAATAGAATTTTGTAGAAAAAATGGGGGGATAAAAAAATGACCGACGAAAAATTGATAGCTGCTTTGTTATCAGCGCCGACAATTCGAGACGCGGCGAAAGCGGCAGGCGTGAGCGAAAGTCTTATGTATTCAAGGTTAAAAGAATACAATTTCCGCAAAACGCTTAATGAACAACGGGCGCTTGTTTTAGAAGACGTGAGAACGGCTCTGCAAGCCCATTTAACAAATGCTGTTCGTGTTATGGGTGAGATATGCAACGATAAGAAAGCACCGCCTCAGACACGTTTAAATGCGGCTCAGGGCATTCTAAAAAGCGCCTTGAAACTTGCTGAGGTAATTGAACTTGATACGGCGAAAACTCAGTCTTTTGCCGATGCGTTTGACGAACTGATTTAAAGAAAGGATTGACATTATGAGTTATACACACGATTTTTACTGGGAAATACGATATTTCCGAAAAGAGCTTAATGATATTAACGAGGAATATGCAGAACGCCTTGAAAGCCTTGATAAATACAAAGGCTCAGGAGGCTATGAAGATGAATGCACAAAGCTTGAAACGGAGCGCAAAGCGGCTATAAAGGCGGCTCAGGATAAGGCAAGAGAGAGGCTGAATGCCATTTGTGATGATATGGAAAAGTCGTTAAAAAGCAGACCTCTGAAAGCCCCTACAAGTGAGCAGCTCAATATATTGACACTGTTCAAAATGCGTGAGGATATTCCGCTTGAAGATTTTAAGGCGGCTGAAAAGGTGCTTGAAGATTGCCCGGCGGCGCTTTCTGCGCTTGAAGAAATGGCAAGAAAAACTCACCCGTCATATACTTCAAGCAAACCCTCAGCGGCGGCATATCGTCAGGCGATTGCAGCGCTTAAAGAGAGTGTAAACAGGATCACGGCGATTGAAAAACCAAACAGCAGGCGTGAATATGTTTCAAGGTCGCTAACACATTCACCCGATTATGACGGCGGCGAGAGCTTAAAGTTGTTTCAGTTTGACAAGGACTATAAATCGGAACGTGACTGCATTACAGATCTTGCCGGCGTTAATTATGATGACTTTACAGCGGCGGTAAATATATAATATTAGGGCGGTGGGCTTGATGACAAATGAGCAAATGTGCATAGCTATTCAAAACGGCGATAAAACGCTTATCCCCGAACTATGGAAAGCAACAAAGCACCTTTGCTATTCGATAGCAGGGCGATATTTCCGAAAGTGTCAAGCCCACTTTACCGCCTGCGGTGTTACTATTGAGGATTACCGGCAGGAGAGCTATTTTGCATTCTTGCAGGCTGTGAGGGCATACAAGCCCGATAAAGACACTCTGTTTACATCTTATCTTACATACCCTATCATTAACGCCGGGCAGCGTCTTATTTGCCTGAGAGGTGCAGACGATGCTATAAACCACGCCGAAAGCCTTGATAAAGAAAAAGAGTTTAGCGATGACGGTGCACCGCTTACTTTGCTTGAAACGGTAGATGACAAAACCGCACTGCAAGCGATAGAAACCACACTTAAAGCAATTGAGGACGATGATACAAGGGCGGCTCTTACAGCGGCTATAAAGCGCCTTGACATCAAAGCACAGATCATCATCACAGAGTGTTATTTCAGCGGAAAGAGTTTAAAGCAAATAGGCGCTGATATAGGGCTGACGGGTGCGAGGGTTGGGCAGATAAGAAACAAGGCTCTGAAACAAATGCGTACTGATCCCGAATTGGTGTTGTTTGTCAAAGGTCAGAAGATTGAGAGGACGCTGCACAAAAAGCATAATCCTTGCAGTGCAAGCTATTATTACAAACAGCGCCTTGCAAACAGAATTATCAAACAAGGGGGATATTTCACTTTGTCGGAAATACAAAACGTGTATGAAGAATGCCGGATAGAAAGAAAAGCTCTTGAAAGCCCTGAGTATATTTTATGGGACAGCATATCACGCCCATAGACAAAGAGTAAAGCCCTCTGACGGCTTTTAGGTCAAAAAGTGATAAACTACACACTATATATAAAAACGCCTGAAACGTGCGTTATATTTGCAATTTAGGCATAAGAAAACCCCTCAATTGGACTGAGGGGCTGCTTATGCTCTTTTTATTATTGGGAAAGTATTATCTCATTAGCTGTGTGGCTGCGTGAAATCCTGCTCTGAATGCAAGCTCTCTTTCGTCATATACAACTGTTATAAAATCCTCTAATAGGTCATCTATGTCTGATTGCTTTTCGATCTTTTCAAGCGTTCTTTCGTATTCACTCCAATGTGGCGAGTGATCGAAAGTGTTTTCTTCAAATTCACGGCATATAGCGCTGATAAGTGTTTCATAGTTTAAATCTGTCATTTTTCAAAACCTCCATTTATTATTGTATAGTGTTTTGCAATAACCTTTATTGCTATTTAATAGTATAGCATATTGAGGACAATATATCAATATAAAATGTACACAAGAATACTGAGGACAATATGTGCAAAATGTATATTGAGGACAATAGCTTGATATGCTATAATATAAATGAAAGGGTGATTTTAAAATGGCATATACACAAGCAAGTAATAAAGCTGTGCAGAGATACAATAAAAAAGTATACGATGATTTAAGAATTAGAGTTAAAAAAGGAAATGGCGATAGAATAAAAACCCATGCTGCTCAAATGGGGGAAAGTATTAACGCTTTTGTTACAAGAGCGATAGATGAAACGATAGAAAGGGATAATAAAACGGCTGACAAATAATCAGCCGTTTACTCATTTTATTGGGAAAGTATAATTTCTCAATTAAATCAAGCTATAAAAGAAGTGATGATATATGCCAATAGATATTTTAATATTTTGGTATTCTGCTCTGTTTACTCACCAAAAAACGCGTATTGAGAGTTGCAATTTTTGTGCGTTGTTTGTGCGTTATTAGTTGCAAAAACACACAAAATAATACTTGATAATACTCAAATGACATTTTATAAAACCGCGTAAAATTGGCGTTTTCCGAGCGTTACAAAATGTTACAAAATGAAAAAAAGTGAATTCAAATCTCTCAATCCGCGCCAAACGGAAAACCGCCTATTTACGTTAAACTGCGTAAATGGGCGGCTTTGTTATTTGGAAAAAATACACGTAAAATGCATAAAAATACTGTATTTTTATAAAAGCCGGACACGAATTTGCTTTACAAAAAAATAACAGGAGTATTGGCGTACCCCTGTTACTATCTCAGAATATGCTATGATTCCAAACATTGCTGCCTGAACCTCTACTGGTTAAGTATACCATGCCAGTATACAAATATCAATAGCCGCCGGGTATTATCTCAGCGGCACTCTGTTATGCAGCTTTTTGTTTTACCTAAAAACGCCGGGGTAAATACACTGTTTACTCGTAGTGCCCTGTTTGCTTATATTTATTCTTTATTATTAATAATTTAGCCCCATAGCGTTAGCTATGGGGCGCTGTTGGTGCGGGTGACAGGACTTGAACCTGCACACCATACGGCATTAGAACCTAAATCTAACGTGTCTGCCAATTTCACCACACCCGCATAAAAATATGCCGCTTAAATAACGGCGTTTAGTGATGCCGCTGACCGGAATTGAACCGATACACTGTTTCCGGCAAAGGATTATAGATCCATATTGTGAAGATGAACCTGTTTAACACGTGAACATTGAATATTATACTACGTTTAGATTTCAATAAAAAGTCTATTCTTTAAATCTTATGTAAACATACAATCGAACATATGCACAGCTTCGGCGCAGCTCGTGTTATCGTTCCTGTCATTGTACCATGCAAAGCTGTACTAAAAGAATATTACTATCCCTACGCTTTCAAGCGCCTGCTCGATCGTTGTGTCTGTGCGTGTGTTTTTCTTGACCATATAATTCAATATTCTTATATCAAATGAATCTTAAAAGATACAGAATTATTTGGTTGTTCTGCTTAGTTTGATGATATAATAATGTACTATTTGTTTGGTCTAATGCTGAGTGATTTTTTGATGAAACCAATTGATATTCCACATATGATTGATATAGCTGAAAGTGCAATAAATAAGAAGCTAAAAGTATTAAACATTAAAAGTGGTAGAATTGACTGACATAGTATGCAAATAATTATAGTTATTATACCGCTTTTATAATCAAATACTTTTATTGATGAAATGAAAGAAAAAACTATTGGAACAATATAAAACGCAATTGACTGATACAGCATTTCGTTTCCGGTTATACCGAGCAAATACCAAACAATTAACAAAGCATACATAAGTATAGTTACGATAAGTAAATAATAATTCTTCATATTATCCTCCCAAAAAGTTTTATTCAACTATTTGTAATTAATTATCTTTAACAAATTTGTCTTTTGAAAAATCAAGATAATATGGTTTATTAAGCTGGGCTTTAATAAAATATGTTATTTTACTTTGCTTCTTTGAAGTCAAATTTTTACATTGCAACAGCCCCTATTTTATATATCATTATCTCTCAGACTATATACTGCACCCGCCATATTCTGCGCAGAAAACAGGTACGATCCCGAAACAAGCACATCTGCCCCTGCCGCCCTTGCAAGAACAGCTGTCTGATCGTTTATACCGCCGTCCACCTGAACATGGGTATTCAAGCCGATACGCTCAATAAACTCTCTGGCTTCTGTAACCTTCTTTAGCGTAGCAGGTATAAAACTCTGCCCGCCAAATCCGGGGTAAACTGTCATTATAAGCACATTTTCAACGGCGGGTATAAGCGATTCGATATCATCGACCGGTGTATCAGGCTTAACGGCAATGCCCGCCTTTTTTCCGAGTGAGTGTATCTTATCCACAACTGCACGCGGATTATCTGTAGCCTCAACATGAAATGTTATCATATCAGAACCAGCTTTAGCATAATGTTCGATATACCTTTCAGGTCTTGTTATCATAAGGTGAGTATCAACAAAACCCTTCGCGCACTTTCTGACATATTTAAGCAAAGGTTCGCCAAAGCTGATATTCGGTACAAAAACACCGTCCATTACATCAAAATGAATCCAGTCACAGCCTGCCTGCTCGGCACGGTTTATCTCCCTTCCAAGCTCTGAAAAATCACAGGATAGAAGTGATGCTGAAATAACAGTTGCCATTGAACCTCCCCCTTTTATGCCTGTTCGTCAAGTGTGAGCCCATATGCAGGCAGGAATTCTTCAAGAAATTCGTCTGCTTCTGCACAGCCAAGCTTTTTAATGGAAGCAAGCGTTGAGCTTTCAGCCTTGACAAAATCATTATTGCCCATATTGCGTTCATCAAGGCACTTTATCAGTGCTGAGATCTTGTCTGCTGCTTTTACAAGCTGCCATAATTCCTTCTCCCCTTCTGTCGGAACAAAAAGGTCGCTGTATTCGTCTTTAAGATCATCAGGCAGGTAGCTTAAAAGCTTATTCTTGGCATTTTCCTCAATTTCACCATAAGCATCACGGATCTCGGGGTTATAATACTTTATAGGCGTGGGAAGATCGCCTGTTATTATTTCGGTACAGTCATGATACATTGCAAGCAAAGCACAGCGTTCCGGGTTCACACGGCCGTTATGCCTTTTATTGCGCATTACAGCAAGAACGTGGGCTATATAAGCTGTTTCAAGGCTATGCTCGCTCAGGTTTTCCTGAATCGTATTTCGCATAAGTGCCCATCGGTTGATATATTTCATTCTTGATATCACAGCGAAAAAATTATAATTCATTAAATTCTCCTTTTATACTTCAGCTTGCAAAACGCCTGTTATTTCTTACCGATCACCTTAGCTTCGGTGCATTTTGTCAGCAGATATTCATACGTGCCTTCAGGAACATCATTGTACATAGCATAAAAGCCACGGTCATTTTTATCAACAAGCACAATACAATCTTCTGTATCCACAAGCTTCACAATTGCCGAATATGGGATAACTTCCAATCCCTTTATCATAAACGGCCATGCTTTCAGTCTGTCATGATAAGTAAAATGGCTGTCATATAAGACGATCTCGCATATTCTGTCATAGTGTACTTCATACTTTTTTCTTAAATGCCGTAAAAACGCGGGACTTTTCAGAAAAGATTCAATACAAAACAAGACCGCAAAGCCCAAAGGAACAGCTGCTATAATAACTATCTTGAAAAATGTATTTTCATCATCAAATTTACTTTGCCATAGCATATCAAAAAGTATAATAGATATCCCTACAGACAAAAACAGCAGTATAGGCAGCAGCATTTTATTTCTGTAAACAGAATATGTACTCAAAAAAACTTCTTCGTCAACACTGGTGCGTATGTCAGCAAACGGTGATTCTTTATTATCTGATAAATACGCTTCTTCCTCAACAAGTTTATATCTTGTATTATAAACAAAAGCTCTTTCACGTTTTTGCATAACCATCACCCTTGAAACGGCATATGAATCATTATAAAAACAGGCGGATAGCTAAATATCCGCCGTTATTTTTAGTGAGCAACTACGCTTAAAAGCACACCAGCCGCAACTGCCGAGCCGATAACGCCCGCAACGTTCGGGCCCATAGCGTGCATAAGCAGATAGTTTGTAGGAACAGTTTCCTGCCCGACTTTCTGAGAAACACGCGCAGCCATAGGAACAGCAGAAACACCGGCCGAACCGATAAGCGGGTTTATCTTTCCGCCTGTTGCAACGCACATTACCTTACCAAGAAGAATGCCGCAGGCAGTACCGATACTGAATGCGATAACGCCAAGAACGATGACCTTTAAGAAAGATAATGTCATAATAGTATTCGCTGTAGTTGTTGCACCGACTGTAGTACCGAGGAATATAGTTATGATATTCATAAGCTCGTTCTGGGCAGTCTTTGCTATTCTGTCGCAGGCACCGCTTTCTTTAAGAACATTACCAAACATAAGCATACCAACAAGCGGAGCAGCAGATGGTATCATAAGCGCGATAACTACTGTAACAAGTATCGGGAAAATTATCTTTTCCACCTTTGAAACAGGCCTTAACTGGCCCATTACGATAGAGCGTTCCTTCTTTGTAGTAAGAGCACGCATTATAGGCGGCTGAATAATAGGCACAAGTGCCATATAGGTATAAGCCGCAAGTGCGATAGTACCAACACCGATAGAATCATCATTGGAAAGCAGCAGCGACGATACATAGATAGATGTAGGACCGTCTGCGCCGCCTATGATAGCAATGGAACCACATTCAGCAGCACTCATGCCGAGGATAGCCGCACCTACAAAGGTAAAGAAGATACCGCCCTGCGCAGCAGCACCAAGCAGAAAACTCTTAGGATTGGCAATAAGAGGGCCGAAGTCTGTCATAGCACCGATACCGAGGAATATAAGCGGAGGATATATCTGCAGCTTTACGCCCATATACAGTATATCAAGAAGCCCCCCATGCTGCAATATCCGGCTATAGTTTATAAAGTGTTCGTTTACTGTACCGTCAGATTCTGTGACGGTTTCATATACCCAGAATTCCGAGTGATACATTCCTGCTTCCGGCAGATTTGTAAGAAGCATACCGAATGATATAGGCAAAAGCAGAAGCGGTTCAAACCCCTTAGCTATCGCCAGATACATAAACAGGAATGATATAAGTATCATTACAAGATTTTTCCAACCGCCCTCAACAAAGAAGCCGGCAAGACCGGAGGTATTTGCAAGGTCTGCAATAGTACCTAAAAACTGATCCATAGTTTCACTTTCCTTTCAAAATTGCTGATAAGCTGTCGTTAAAAAGGCCTTGTAAGTTCTGCCCATGCAGCCTGTGCCCATGCATTGCCGGCACGACCGCTTTCTGCTGATGCACGCTTAATGCCTTTTAATACAAGCTTTTTCCCGGAAGCGGCACCAAAGGCCTCAACAGCCGCCATAATGACCGCAACTGTTTCCTCCTCTATCCCGCTTTCGATCACGGGAGGTATATCAGGCATTGCTTTCTGAACGGGCGGTGCTTTAAGAGCCTGCTGTGCAAGCATTGCGTTCTTTTCCGCTTCAGCCTTCTGTTCTTTCTTCTTATTGATGTGATCAAACATCTTGCCGTAAAGCATTACAAGCAAGATAAGAATAATAAGCCCTGCAAAAACAACACTAAGTCCTGTCAGGACAACTGCAAGCACATCAAGGCCTGTAAAATCCTTACCGCTTAACTGTTTGGCAAGTACGGAAAGCGTATCATAAACCATACGATTACTCCTTTATATATAAATTTACAGATTTAGATAATTACACCAATCATATTTATTATACTACAATTCAAAAAAAATTACAAGTAAAATCCCCAAGTTTTTTTTAAAATAATAAGAATTTTTCTTATCTTTTTATTGATTTTTATTTCTAAAAAACAGCTTAATTGTTTGTTCATATTATTACAAGTTGACGTATCACAAAAACTATGCTATAATGAGTGCAGACGTCAATAATCCTTATGCTCATGCAGGCAGAACTCCCTGCATTTACGGGCAATAACAGCATAGCACTTTTATGTTGTAAAATAACAAAAACAAGGGGCAGATAGTAATGAGTGAAAAACTTTTTCAGAAGATGCTCGCATGGGCTGAGCATATCGCTCCCCTGCTGTTAGAAGCAATAGTCATACTTATTATAGGCAAGATAACCGCGACTCTTGTACTTAAAATAATGGCAAAGGGGCTTAAAAACAAACACATCGACAACACAGCACATACATTTATGATGTCGATCGTCAAAACGCTTATTTACACTTTTTCCGTGATAATAGCTCTTTCTGCGCTTAATGTTCCCATGTCGTCGATCGTTGCGACTGTCGGCGCGGCAGGTCTTACTATGGGACTTGCTTTGCAGGGAAGCCTTTCAAATGTTGCAGGCGGTTTCATAATCCTGTTTTCAAAGCCATTCCAGTGCGGTGATTATGTTGCGATAAACGGTAATGAAGGCACAGTTGATGCAATATCTATACTTTACACACGTCTGCTTACCATTGACAACAAAGCTGTTTTTATACCGAACGGCACAGTTTCTTCCTCAACCATCACAAACTTCACAAGGGAAAAGCAAAGGCGGCTTGAGATTGTATTTTCTATATCATACCCAAGTGATTTTGACATGGCGCGTGAGATAATATACAAAGTTATAAGCAGATCAGAATATGCAATACTTAACCCCGGCCCGCTTATAGTAATGTCAGACCATTCAGACAGTGCTGTAAAGATACTTACAAGGACATGGGTGAGAACAGAGGATTACTGGGATTTCAGGTTCTATATGTATGAAGCTGTCAAGAAAGCATTTGATGAAAACGGCATTGAGATCCCCTACAACCACGTTGATGTAACTATACTCAACAAATAATATAATAAGCGGCACAGCTAAGCTATAGCTCACTGTGCCGGTTTTATATCTTCATTTTCCTTTTGCAGAGGAGTAACGCAAATTGATGCACATATCACCCTTTCAAACCCCGCCTGTTTCAGAATATCAGCACAGGCATTAAGCGTTGAGCCTGTAGTAAGTACATCATCAACAAGAATAACCGTTTTGAAGCCTTTATCCCACTTTGACTTAGGATTAAGTGAATAGGTGCTTTTTGCAGCAAGCTTTCTTTCGTCTGCCGAAAGGTTATGCTGACTGGTCTGTGTCTTTTTATGCACAAGCATCTCCCTGACAAGCGGCACGCCTGTTGAATAAGACACATAGCGTGCAAGTTCCCGCGCCTGATTATAGCCGCGTCTGAACTCTTTCTTTTTATACATTGGCACATATGTGACACAGTCAGCAGTTTTGAGCAAGTCGTTTTCTTCAAGCGCCTTATATATGTACGGTGCCGAAAACTCTGCAAGGTTAAGGGCATACCTGTTTTTGAAATTATATATTGCGCGTTTAGCGTTTCCCTTATACTTCATTACACTTACAGCGTTATCATAACTATTCTTGCTCTGACAAGGCTCACCCTCGGGGTGAAGCTTACCGCAGAATATGCACTGCTCTGCACTTTCAAGCACAGGGAGCTTTTCAAGGCAATCATTACAGATCAGCTTGTCCCACCTAATCGCCCTGCGGCAGACCGGGCATTTATTCGGAAAAAATATATCAAGCACAAACCTTTTTATCACCCTGCTGCGGTCATTCATCTGTACCGTCCTCATTCCTCAGCATCTCCTTTAAACAGGTATACCTTATACTGCGCTTATCGTTGTTGATCATAAATTCAACCCGCTTGCTTGAACCTGCTATTATAAGCAGTTTTTTAGCCCTTGTAACAGCTGTATACAAAAGGTTTCTGTAGTATAGCTTATCAAACCCGCCGAACACTGTAAGAATGACCGCATCAAACTCACACCCCTGACTTTTATGTACTGTTATCGCATAGGCAAGGTCAATATTATCAAGCATTGCTTCGTTATAGACAGCTTCACGTCCGTCAAAGTCAATAGTAAGCGTTTTGAGCACTTTATTGACATTTGTTATGATACCTATATCACCATTGAAAATACCGCTGCCCGACTCGGATACATCACCCGTTTTTTTCGTCCATATTATATCGTAATCATTCTTTGTCTGCATTACCTTATCGCCCTTGCGGAAGGTATAGATATATCCCTTGACTTCCGATCTCCCCGCAGAGGGCGGGTTCAATTCCTGCTGCAAACGTTTATTAAGCTCAACCGTACCCGCAACACCCTTTCTTGTCGGGGATATTACCTGTATATTCTGTATCGGATCATAGTCATATGCTTTAGGCAGGCGTTCCTTGCACAGGTCAACCACAAGGTTTTGCAGTGCGCCGAATTCAAGCCTTTGAATAAAAAAGAAATCCCTGCTTTTATCGGTAAGGTCTATCATTTCACCGTTTACTATCTTGTGTGCATTCATGATTATAGCACTTTCCCTTGCCTGTCGGAATATCTCCGTAAGTCTTATTACAGGCATAACACCGCTTTCGATTATATCCCTCAGAACATTGCCCGCACCGACAGACGGAAGCTGATCGCTGTCGCCTACAAGTATTAACTTTGAACTTATAGGCAGCGCCCTTAAAAGCGCTTCAAAAAGCAGTGCATCAACCATTGACATCTCGTCAACAATCATAACATCACAGTCAAGCTGGTTCTTTTCATTATGCACAAACACAAGCTTGCCGTCCTTTGCATGGCCGACTTCAAGCATACGGTGGATAGTCTTTGCATCAAATCCTGTCAGGTCTGATATCCTTTTTGCCGCCCTGCCAGTCGGGGCAGCGATCATAACAGCCTTTGCCTGTTGTTCAAAAAGCGATATCATAGCATTAAGTGTTGTGGTCTTACCCGTACCCGGGCCGCCCGTCAGCACCAAAAACCCCTTTGAAAGCGCAAGATTTATTGCTTCACGCTGTTTTGATTCATAAGTAATACCGTTTTCTTCTTCGTCTATATCAATAATATCCGAATAGTCTATCCCGGTATCAAAGGATATACCCGCCATTATGGAAAGCCTTCGGGAAATATAATCCTCTGCCGTGAAATAGCATTTAAGTGACACATAAGGCACTTTCTTTTTATAATAATAAAACAGGTTTTCATCACTTATTTCTTCTTCAAGCACAGTTGAAAAAAGCTCACTGTCGATCTTCAGAAACTCACAGCTGATTCTTTCAAGTGTTTTAAGCGGCAGACAGGTGTGGCCTGCATCAGCGTTCTGCTTTAATATATACGTAATTCCCGAAGCGATACGCGACCTGCTTTTTGCATCAATCCCAAGTTTTGACGCTATATCATCACAGGCTGCAAAATCAAGGTCAACATCATCACAGCAAAGCATATACGGATTTTTCTCTATATACTCCTGCGCAAACGTCCCCCATAGTTTCCATGCACGAACGCTGTAAACCGAAGCCACGCCAAGCTTTGACAGATATATCATAAGGCTTCTTGCGGCAAAGGTATCCTTGAAATCCTTTGAGAACTGTCTTGCGCTTTTTAAATTGATACCCTTTATCTCTGCAAGCTTTTCGGGTTCGTTTTCAAGGATCTCAAGCGTCTTTTCTCCGAACGTTTCAACAATCTTTTTAGCCATAGTATGCTTGATACCCTTTATAACACCGCTTGAAAGATATTTCTGTATAGCCGCGGTCGTTTCAGGCAAAGACCTTTCGCAGACTTCTGCTGCAAACTGTTCGCCGAACCGAGGGTGTGTAACAAACCTGCCATACACATCAAGCGATTCGCCCTTTTCAACATTACCCATTTCACCTACAACAGTAACAGGCTCACCGCCGACATCAAGTGTCAGCACAGCGTAACCGGTGTTTTCGTTGCGGAATACTATATCGTCTATCTCTCCGCTTAATCTGGTGAGATCTTCATTATTCTTATTGATCATCTGAAAATTCCTTTTTCAAAAAATAATCCGAAAGCCCGTCTGTTTCTACTGTTATTACTGAAGAAAACTCACTGCACAGCTTCAATACCGTTTTATTATCATCAATATCTATTCCCGTGATAATAATAGTACGCATATTATCAAGGCCGTTAAAAGACTCCTCAAAGTATGCTCTTTTAACAGCTTTGGCAAGCTTCTTTTCGGTCATATCCTTATTTACGGGAATGATGATATACCCCGACTTTTTGCTGTTTTCTTCACAAGCCTTTAACACAAAGAATGCAAACAGCACAATAAGCATAACAGTAATTATCGACAAAGCTATATACATCACACTCACCCCTTAAAGCATAATATGCAAAAGGAAGTATAAATGTTTACAAAAACACCGCAAGGAATACCCTTGCGGTGCAAGTTTATTAAGCCTGAGCGTTCTTCTTTGCTTCTATATCAGCAAGAGCGTCCTTCCTTGAAAGGTTGATCCTGCCCTGATCGTCTATTTCCATTACCTTGACAACTACCTCGTCGCCTACGGAAACAACGTCCTCGACCTTGCCAACCCTCTGCTTATCAAGCTTTGAGATATGCACAAGGCCTTCCTTGCCGGGGGCTATCTCAACAAATGCGCCGAAGTTCATCAGTCTTGTTACTTTACCCCTGTATATAGCACCTATTTCAGGATCGTTGCCAATAGTATTAATTATGGATATAGCCTGCTGTGCCTTAGCAAGGTCAAGACCGGATACAAATACATTACCGTCCTCGTTGATGTCGATCTTGACGTCACACTCAGCACTGATCTTCTGGATGATCTTGCCGCCTGAACCGATAACCTCACGTATTTTATCAACAGGCACCTTAGTTGTAAGCATCTTGGGTGCCCACTTATTGACTGTAGGTCTGACCTCGGGTATAGCTTTGAGCATGATCTCGTCAAGGATATACATTCTTGCCTTATAAGTTTTTTCAAATGCTTCTGCAATTATATCATAGGTAAGTCCGTCCACCTTGATATCGACCTGTATAGCTGTGATACCGTTCTTTGTACCGCCGACCTTAAAGTCCATATCGCCGTAGAAATCCTCAAGCCCCTGGATATCGACCATTGTCATATAGCTTCCGTCATCCTTGGTGATAAGTCCGCAGGAGATACCTGCCACGGGGTTCTTGATCGGAACGCCGGCGTCCATAAGTGCAAGTGTCGAACCGCAGATAGAGCCCTGAGATGTAGAACCGTTTGAAGAAAGAACCTCTGACACACATCTGATAGCATAGGGGAATTCCTCAACACTTGGCAATACAGGAACAAGCGCCCTTTCCGCAAGTGCGCCGTGGCCAATCTCACGCCTGCCGGGGCCCCTTGAAGGCTTGGTTTCGCCTACAGAATATGACGGGAAGTTATACTGATGCATATATCTCTTTGAAGTTTCTTCATCAAGGCCGTCAAGCTTCTGCGCATCAGAAACCGGGCCGAGTGTAGCGATAGTCAGGACCTGTGTCTGACCTCTTGTAAACATACCCGAACCATGCACTCTCGGAAGAAGCCCTACTTCAGCGGCAAGCGGTCTTATCTCGTCGATACCTCTGCCGTCAACTCTCTTGCCTTCATAAAGCCAGTCCCTTACGATATTCTTCTGAAGCTTATACATAACCTCGCCGATTATCTCGGGAAGGTTTTCATATTTCTCACTGAACTTTTCAAGTACCTCGTCCTGAATAGGAACAAGCCTTGCATCTCTTACATTCTTATCGTCTGTATCAAGAGCATATTTAAGCTTCTCGCCCACCTCTGCATTGATCTCGTCAAGCATATCATGGTCAAGTTCCTGAGATTCAAATTCAAACTTAGGTTTGCCTATCTGCGCCTTGATATCATTTATGAATGCTACCATTTTCTTGATCTCTGCATGGCCGAACTTGATAGCATCAAGCATAAGGTCATTAGGGATCTCCTTAGCGCCGGCTTCGATCATAACGATCTTTTCTGCCGAGCCTGCCACTGTGAGGTTAAGGTCATTCTTAGCCCTTTGTTCAAGCGTAGGGTTGAGCACAAGTTCACCGTCAACATAACCTACATTCATCGAAGCAACAGGGCCGTTCCACGGGATATCGGAAATGGAGAGCGCTATAGATGTCGCTATCATACCTGCAATCTCAGGTGAGTTATCGGGATCAACAGCCATAACAGTCATAACGACAGAAACATCATTACGCATATCCTTCGGGAAAAGCGGACGGATAGGTCTGTCCACACATCTTGAAGTAAGTATAGCCTTTTCGGAAGCCTTGCCCTCGCGCTTTGTGAAAGATCCGGGAATACGGCCAACTGAATACATCTTTTCCTCAAAATCAACAGAAAGCGGGAAGAAATCAACGCCCTCCCTCGGCTTGGGGCTTGCTGTAACGTTGCCAAGGACAACAGTTTCGCCATATCTTACAAGGCAGGAACCGTTCGCAAGGCCGCACATCTTACCAGTTTCAACAACTACAGGTCTGCCCGCATAGGTTGTTTCAAAAGTTCTGAAATTTTCAAACATATAAAAGTCCTCCGTTTTTAGATTTATCGGACAAGACTTTAGCAATAAATACAGCACACAAACTGATCATGCACTCTATTTAATGCTAACACCTCACCCGATTTGTTTAAAATAAACACCAAAAGGCAAAGGCGACAAAACGCCCTTGCCCTTCGGGAATATTCTTTCTTAACCTCTGATACCGAGCTTTTCGATTATCGCTCTGTACCTGTTGATATCCTTCTTCTTCAGATAAGCAAGAAGGTTTCTTCTCTTACCGATCATCTGGAACATACCCCTTCTGGAGTGGTGGTCATTCTTGTGAGTCTTGAGGTGCTCGGTAAGGTCAGCGATCCTCTTGGAAAGGATAGCTATCTGGACTTCAGGCGAACCTGTGTCCTTTTCGCTTGTTCTGTTAGCTTCGATAACAGCTGTTTTTTCTTCTTTACGCATCATGGTTTTTTACCCCTTTTCTTGAATTTCCGGCGTAAAAGGGTACGGCAGGTAAATTTCCCGTCCAGGGCTTAACCCGTACTCTGTTGCGCGGATATATGTTTTCACAACAAGTAATATTATACTATAATTATATCTCTTTGTAAATAGAGTTTACAAAAAGTTTACATTGTTTATTAAGTCTTTGAACTATCTTCTGTTGCTTTTTCTTTTACTACTTTTATATCATCCTTATCGAGTCTGCCTAACGATATAATATATTTTCCGTCTTCATTTCTGATTGCTTGTGGGAAAAAGGAAACTTTAAGTTCATCATCAGCTTTATATGTCAGCCCTTCTTCGGGAAGCTTGTCGATTTGTATTATGACATCATCATCGGTTCCTATATTATAAACTGCCCCATCTTCGTCTATTTTACGGTTTTCATTACTCTTGCAGACAATTTCGCTGTCCGAGCATGATACAACGCGAACTTTCAAATAGATTAAGTAATCACCGTACAGTACACCGGTCACTTCGGGCTCCTGCTTTTTATATTTGTCTTTATTTATATATAAAAATGTAAAAAGTGCGGCAACAGCAAGAACAAGTATTGCACCTATTGTTATTTTTATCGTTTTCATAAATGATCACCTTAACCTTATTTTACTTGAAATACTAAACCAAAGCGATTAAAAATATCAGCTTCGTTATAATTGATATACCTAACGTTTTTTCAAAAGCCATCTGCGACTAAAATATACGTAGCTTTATTTTTAATCTATCTCAGTTTCTTATCTTATGTATATCGCTGCGGTCAGTTGTAACGGTTATCGTGCCGTTTTCATTTTCATATTTATATACCATAAACTCGATTATATCACCGCTTTGAAATTTAAGTCCCGAAAAATCGGTGCTGTTTTCTTCAGGTCTGACTATTATCCTGCTTCCCTTATCAAACTGCCTGAAGCCGAGTTTTTTATCAGCCTTTATCTCCTCGTCGTTTACGCATATAAATTCATTGTCCGAAACATCTTCTATTCTTACTGTTACAGACTGCCTTGCCGAAGGTCCGAGTGAGTTGTTTTTTATAAACAAGCATACACCCACAAACAACAAAAATAATAATACCGCACTGCATGATAAAACATATCTCTTATTCACACGCTCACCTTCAATTCTGTACAGGAAAATCAAGCGTTAAATCAACATCAGAATAAACTGTTTCGCACCAACTAAGTGCCTGCTCTGTAACAGTGCTCTCAACTGTAGCGTCGTCCTCTGCATAAACAGTAAAACAACCTATCAGGCACATAGCGATCAAAGAAACTAACACACCAATACTTTTTTTAATAACCAATTTAATTATCTCCTTAACAATTATTGTAAAGCCTTACATATATATTATACCCCTTTAAAAATATATGTCAAGGAAAAATTAAACAAAAATCAATGTAAAATTTTGTATAATACTATTTACTTTCTTGGTTTTTGGCGGTATTAAAAAGCATACCGGCAGCAGTGCCGCAAAGCTCTGCTGCCGGTAGGTATATGTACTTATTCTGCTTTTATTATTTTATACCGTGATGCTCTTTACCTGCTGTAAGGGTGTTTTTCATAAGCATTGCAATAGTCATAGGTCCCACGCCGCCCGGAACGGGGGTGATAAAGGAAGCCTTATCCTTGCAGTCATCAAAGTCAACGTCGCCGCAAAGCTTACCGTTTTCATCACGGTTCATGCCGACATCTATAACAACAGCACCTTCCTTTATATACTCCTTTGTTATCATCTTAGCCCTGCCGACTGCGGCAACAAGAATATCCGCGCGGGATGTGACATCTGCAAGATTTCTGGTCTTTGAATGGCATACTGTAACAGTCCCGTTTTTATGAAGCAGCAGCATAGCCTGCGGCTTACCGACGATATTGCTTCTGCCGATAACGACACATTCCCTGCCCGATATCTCAGTCCCTGTCGAAGCGATAAGTTCCATTACCCCCGCAGGTGTGCAGGGCAGGAAGCTATAATCCCCTATCATTATCTTGCCGACGTTTACAGGGTGGAAAGCATCAACGTCCTTATCAGGTCTTATATTGTCGATTATCACCTTATCGTTAATATGCTTTGGAACAGGCAGCTGTACAAGAATACCGTCCACCTTATCGTCATCATTGAGTCCCCGCACAAGTTCCAAAAGCTCCTGCTCGGTAGTTTCGGCAGGAAGTGCGTATTCATAGGAATTGAAACCCACATATTCACACGCAAGCTTTTTATTCCTTACATAGACCTTTGAAGCGGGATCATCCCCCACTATCACAACAGCAAGGCCTATTTCAATGCCCTTTTGTTTAAGCTGTGCAACTTCTGCCTTTATGCTGTCCTTAACGCTTTGCGATACTGCTTTTCCATCTATTATCTGTCCCATAATATAACTTACTCCTTATTTTTTAAGTGTTATTATTCATACCGCTTTCTGTACCGGGTTTTCTGTTCTGTTTATTCTTATTATTGCCCTTATTCCTGTTCTGACCGTTATTCTGTTGTTTATTCTTATTATTGCCGTTGTTTTTACTCTTGTTGTTATTCCTGTTTTTATTATTATTCTGCCTGTACCTGTTCTGGGAATTGTTTTTATTCCTTGCATTCACATTATCATTGGCAGTCTGTATCTGTTCAGTCTTGATACGTTCGTCTTTAAGCTTCTGGTCATCTGCTTTCTCTTTTTCAAGGATAACGTCTTCTCTTTCGATCGTTTTATCCTTTTCCTGCCTGACAGGTTCTTCAACGGGAAGCTCGGGATCTTTTATACCGTGACCGCCGCTTGTATCCTTATCGGAAGATTCATCAGTTTCATCATCATCAAGGATAGATTTATACTCGGGGTTTTCCTTGTCGTTCTTATCCTTATCTATCGCCTGTTTTTCCTTAGCCTTAGCGCCCTTGCCAAACTTTTCTTCATATTCGGCTTCAAGTTCAGCAAAGCTTTCCCCTTTTTCTTTTGCTTCTCTTATTTTTCTCTTTAGCTCTTTCTTTTCCTTTGTATCAGCCTCGTAATTATCATAGGCTTTGAGCTGCATTTTTGAAAGCTCGGTCTGGTAGAAGAATTTATAATCGCCGTCACGCTTTACCATACTTCTGAACACTATTATAAGGATAACTGATGCCACAAAGCAGGTGCCGGCAAGCAGCTGTGATACCTTTATATTCATAAGATAAAGGCTGTCTGTTCTTGTGGATTCGATAAAGAATCTTCCAAGACCGTAAAGGCCTGTATACATAAGGAAAAGTTCACCGTCGAACTTCCTGTGCTTTGAATAGAAGTGTATTATCACAAAGCAAAGAATGCACCAAAGCGATTCATACAAAAAGCATGGGTGTACAGGCGCAAAGCAGGAAACCGTCTTTCCTGAATTCAAAGCGATAGAATCGCCGTTATCGGCAAGGAAATACATAGTCTTATATGACATCATTCCCCAAGGAAGATCGGTATTTGCGCCAAATGCTTCCTGATTGAAGAAATTCCCCCAGCGGCCAATCGCCTGCCCTATCAGAAAGCAGGGTGCGACAACATCAAGCATAGCTGTAAGCTTTAGCTTTCTAAGCTTTACAACTATACCGCCCACAAGTATAGCGCCGATAATACCGCCGTATATAGCAAGCCCGCCGTCACGGAATTTAAAGAAATCCGCAAAGGTAAGGCCGCTTGTATTAAATGCGATATAGTAAAGCCTTGCACCTGCAAGCGCACCGATAAGACCGCCTATAACGCCGTCAGTTGCCCTGTCAGGATCAATGCCGTAGCTGCGCATTCTCTTATAGCCGTATATCATGGCAAGAAGTATGCCAAGTGCAATAAGAAAGCCATACCAGTAAATAGTAAAGTTTGTCCCGGGGATAGTGAACATCTCCCTGTCAACGGTAATGCCGTTTGTAAGGATATTGTCACCGCCGAGATTCGGGAAATAGACCTTATCGGGGTTATCCCGCATAGTCTGCTGAAGTTCTTCAGATACGTCTTCAACTAAAGCTGTCGGTAAAAACATTGTAAAAATAGCCTCTTTTCGGTTAGTTTTTTATTATTGAAACTGATACTTTTTCAGTATCAAAAAGTATATCTATACAGTCCATAAGTTCTTGTTCGGTAAGTGAAGCAAGGTCATCCGTCATATCAAAAAGGTCGATATCAAGAAGCCCTGCCGAGGTAAGATTATTAGTACAAGCCTCAACGTTATTGAATTCCCTAACAAGAGAGCCGTACATTGATTTCCTGATTATCTCAAAGCGTTCTGTATCAATGCCGTCACGCTTTACACGTTTTATCTCGTCGATTATCATATCCCTGACTTTCAGCGGCTGCTGTGATTCGCCGTCAAATATGCAGGCAAAGAATCCATCGCCAAAAAAGACCTCACTTGAAAAAACATTGTTTATAAGCCCCTGCTCATACATAGTTTTATACAGCGGACTTGCCGAATCTGCCAGAAGCTGTATCAGCACATTAGCGCAAAGCTGCATTTTCAGAAGTTCCCTGCCTTTGAACGGCCTGACTTTGAAGCCGATATTAAACAGCTCTGTACCGACAGAAAACTGTTCTTCAACGACTTTCTCGCTGACATTTTCGGGTTCTTCGGGTAAGCTTACTTCCACCCCGAGGTCTTTTGACGGCTTGAGGTGTTCGTCGCATATCGCAATGACTTCGTCCTCGTCTATATCGCCTGCAACAACAAGTATCATATTATGCAGATCGTAAAACGCATTATAGCACCTGTAAAGCAGTGCGGGATCTATATCCTGTATCGACTCAACCGTTCCCGCGATATCTATTCTTACGGGGTTATTCTTGTACATAGCTTTGAGCAGGTTATAAAAGCACTGGCGTTCCGGCGAATCAGAACACATCTTGATCTCCTGTGCTATTATACCCCTTTCCTTTTCAACGTTTTCTTCAGTAAAAAAAGGTGCCTGAACAAAATCAAGCAGTATACCGAGCGACTGCTGATAATTATCTGTACAGCTGAATGTATATACAGTCTGGTCAAAAGAGGTATATGCGTTACCGCTTGCACCTGTCTTTGCATAAAGCTCAAAGACATCACAGTCCTCGTTTTCAAAAAGCTTATGTTCAAGGTAATGTGCAATACCCATAGGCACTGTCACAAAGTCCTTGTCCTCCCTTGTTCTGAAAGTTGTATTGACCGAACCGTATCTTGTTGCAAATGCGGCATTGACTGTAGAAAACCCTTCCATTTTCATAAGCAGTACCGTCAGGCCGGTTTCATGTTTATAGACGGTATACTGTGCGCCAAGTTTATCATCAATGTGGACTGTCTTTTCTGTTATCATATCAGGACACCTCCCCGCCGTCATTTTCGGGTGAAACGATATACACAGTATCAAGCTTCATAGCGGCGGCGGCCTGTGTTATCTGCTCTCTTGTCACAGCATTTATCCTGCCGCATATCTCCTCGGGCGAGCAGCTCTCCCCCCTTGTAAGCTGGGTAAGATACCACGCCACCATATCTGAAATACTGTCATTATTGGATTTGAACCCCGAACACAGCGCAAGCTTTGTGTTTTCAAGTTCTTCGTCGGTAAAGTCACCGTCCGCAAGGCTTTTGAGCTGCAATAGTATTTCTTCCCTTGCCCTGCCGCAGTTTTCCTTATCAGTGCCGCTGTCAACGAACATAACGTTTTTGGTATCGGCAAACCCTGCCGAACAGTAATAGCAAAGCGAAAGCTTTTCCCTTACATTTGCAAACAGCTTTGAAAACGGCACACCGCCGTAAAGCATTATCATAAGCTTGTTTACATATATATCGTCATTGTCGGTCTTAAACGCCATACAAAGCTTTGTCTGCCTTACATCTATCTTTTCTTCTGTAAAGGACACCTCACTTTTAAGCGGTGACGGTGTTCTGAAAACTATATCATCGTCAGGTTCTCTCTCTATCTTTGAAAATGCCTCAATAATGCGCGGGACATTTTTTTCTGCCTCACTGTTGCCTGCGACAAATATCTCGATCCTTGCTTTTTTGAGAAGTTCTTTGTATTCTTCGTACAATCCTTTCCTGTCAAGGCTCATTGCAAGGTCAAGACCGTCATAGTAAGTTACAGCGCTTGCTTCGCCTTCATATATCTTTTTTCTTGCCTGAATGATAGCATAGCTTCGTTTATCGTTTATAAGCGATTTTATAGAATCAACAACATCCTGCTGTGTTAATCCGAAATACTTTTCATTAAAGCCGCCGTCGGTGACATCGGGATAAAGTGCACAGTCAAGCAGGATATCCGTCAGCTGTCCGGATACATTTTCGTTATTGATCGTGAATTTATCAGCGAGGCTGTTTGCACAAAGCCCGAACATATGGTTATCGCCTGCCCTTGCGCTTGAAACGGCAACTGTCGAGCCATAAAGCTTCATAAGCCTTTTATTTAGTTCTGTCCTTGACCTTATCCTGCCGTTTGAAGTTATAAGCAGCTTAGGAATAAACCCGCTTGTTACGATATTATGTTCATCCGCCTTGTTAATAAAGAAAATATATGCAGAAACGGATTTGAATTTATCGTCATATATCCTTGTAAGTCCTATTCCTCTGCCAAGGTCTGTCCTGTTAAAGCTTGCAGACATTTATCTACTCCTTTTCTATGATCATACAAAAATCAAATATACACTAACTATTTTATTATACCACACTTTATATAGATTTTCCATAGTTTTCACAAAAATTTCATACAATCAATAATAACGTATTAATCCGCAAGTCAGAAGTCGCATAATATCCCAATATAACAGTATTACCCCGAAAAGCCTCAAATCTGCCGTTCGGGGTATTTTTTACAATAGTTTTTTCAGATAGCTGCCTGTATAGGACTGCTCACATCTGCTTATATCCTCAGGCGTACCCGCGCATACGACAGTTCCGCCGCCGCTTCCGCCCTCGGGGCCTAAGTCGATTATATGGTCACATACCTTTATCACATCAAGGTTATGCTCGATTATAAGCACTGTATTACCGCCGTCTGCAAGCTTTTGAAGCACATCAATAAGCTTATGGACATCAGCCGTATGCAGACCTGTTGTGGGTTCGTCAAGAATATATATAGTCTTTCCTGTTGACCTTTTTGAAAGCTCTGTTGCAAGCTTTACCCTCTGTGCTTCACCGCCGGAAAGCGTTGTGGCCGGCTGACCTATCTTTATATAGCCAAGCCCGACTTCATAGAGCGTTTCAAGCTTTCTTCTTATCTTCGGGTGGTTTGAAAAGAACTCTACACCCTCCTCAACTGTCATTTCAAGCACATCATAGATGCTTTTGCCCTTATACTTTATATCAAGTGTTTCCCTGTTATACCGCTGCCCCTTGCAGACCTCACACGGCACATAAACATCAGGTAAAAAATGCATCTCTATCTTGATGATACCGTCGCCCTCACAGGCTTCACATCTGCCGCCTTTGACATTGAACGAAAAACGCCCGCTGCCGTAGCCTTTCATTTTAGCGTCATTTGTCTGAGCAAACAGTTCCCTTATATCCGAGAACACACCCGTATATGTCGCAGGGTTTGAGCGCGGTGTCCTGCCTATCGGTGACTGGTCTATACATATGACCTTATCAAGATTTTCAGCACCCTTTATTTCCTTGAAAGCGCCCGAACGTATCCTTGCGCGGTTTAATCTGCACGCAAGTTCTTTATAGATTATCTCGTTTACAAGTGATGACTTGCCTGAACCCGAAACGCCTGTAACACAAGTCATTGTACCAAGCGGCACCTTTACTGTTATATCCTTCAGGTTATTCTGTGCCGCCCCCTTGACTGTAAGGAACTTACCATTGCCCTTTCTGCGCTTATCGGGGACGGGTATCCTGCGTTTTCCGCTCAAATACTGCCCTGTCATGGATTTTTCGCACGCCTTTATATCGTCGATAGTTCCCTGACAAACTATCTCCCCACCGTGAACGCCTGCACCGGGGCCGACATCTACAATATAATCGGCGGCATACATAGTATCCTCGTCATGCTCTACCACGATAAGGGTATTTCCGAGGTCACGCAGGCGTTTAAGTGTCGCAATAAGCTTATCGTTATCACGCTGATGCAGACCTATAGAGGGTTCATCAAGTATATACAGTACCCCCATAAGGTAAGAGCCTATCTGTGTCGCAAGTCTTATACGCTGACTTTCGCCGCCCGACAGAGTTCCGCTTGAACGTGAAAGCGTAAGATATTCAAGCCCTACGTTTTTAAGGAAACCGAGGCGTTCTTTTATCTCCTTGATTATACGTTCACCTATAAGCTTATCTCTGTCGGATATCTTTATGTTTTCAAAGAAATCAAACGCTTCTGTGACCGAAAGCCTTGTAAGTTCGGCAATATTCAGACCTCCCACCGTAACACAGAGCGATTCCTTTTTGAGCCTGTCACCATGACAATGCGGGCAAACCTCGTCAGACATATAGTTTTCTATCTCCGCCTTTGAATACTCACTGGCGGTTTCCCTGTATCTTCTTTCAAGGTTGTTGATTATCCCCTCAAACTCCGCAGTGAACTGTCCGCTGAAATAGCCGCTTTCCCTTGTCATCTTCAGCTTCTGCCCCTGTGTGCCGTACAGGAATATATCAAGTGCGTCCTTTTCCATATCCTTGACGGGTATATCAAGTGAAACACCGTAGGTTTCAGATATAGCGTTAAAATACATCATAGCTATCGAATTATCATCAAGGCTGTTCCAGCCGCTTGCTTTTATAGCACCCTCACGGATAGAAAGGTTCCTGTTAGGTATTATAAGTTCGGGATCAAGCTTCTTGAACACACCAAGCCCTGTACAATGCTCACAGGCACCGAACGGGTTATTGAAAGAAAACATTCTCGGCGTAAGCTCGTCAATAGAGATGTTATGCTCAGGGCAGGCGTAATTGAGCGAAAAATGCATTTCCTCGCCGTCTATAACATCAACTGTAAGCAGGCCGTCAGTAAGCGAAGTAACTATCTCACAGCTGTCTGCTATACGTGATTCTATCCCCTCTTTGACAACAAGTCTGTCAACTACTATATCAATATTATGCTTCTGGTTTTTATTAAGCTTTATAGTTTCGGAAAGGTCATAGTTTATCCCGTCGATACGCACCCTGACATAACCTGATTTTCTTGCCTGATCAAGCTCTTTTACGTACTCGCCTTTTCTTCCCCTTACAATTGGTGCTAAAAGCTGCAGCTTTGTGCCCGCAGGAAGCTCCATAAGCTTGTCGACTATCTGGTCGATCGTCTGCTGACTTATCTCACGGCCGCAGACGGGGCAGTGCGGCACGCCTATCCTTGCGTACAAAAGGCGCAGATAATCATATATCTCCGTAACAGTGCCAACTGTGGACCGCGGGTTTTTTGACGTTGTTTTCTGGTCTATAGATATTGCAGGAGAAAGCCCTGATATCGAATCGACATCAGGCTTTTCCATCTGACCGAGAAACATTCTCGCATAGCTTGAAAGCGATTCCATATATCTTCTCTGCCCGTCGGCATATATCGTATCAAAGGCAAGTGAGGATTTACCCGAACCCGAAAGCCCCGTAAATACGATAAGCTTATCCCTCGGGATCGTAAGGTCAACATTTTTCAGGTTATGTTCCCTTGCGCCTTTGATAACAATTTCGGTATTCTGCATTATTTTTCCCCCTTGAGCTGTGCTATCTTGTCACGCAGGAATGCGGCGTGTTCAAATTCAAGCAGTTTTGCCGCTTCTTTCATCTGTTTTGTAAGCTTGTCTATCAAAGCCTGCTGTTCACGCTTTGACATCTTAGTCTTCTGCCTTGCAGAGTATTCCACTTCTTCCTTAGTGGAGATCTCTATTACATCTCTTATATCCTTGACTATTGTTTTGGGCGTTATACCGTGATCCTTATTGTATTTTTCCTGTATCTCGCGCCTTCTTGCGGTTTCGGTGATAGCAGCTTCCATTGACCTTGTAACGGTATCGGCATACATTATGACCTCGCCGCCTGCATTTCTTGCGGCACGCCCTATCGTCTGAATGAGCGAGCTTTCCGATCTTAAAAAGCCTTCCTTATCCGCATCAAGTATAGCCACAAGCGAAACTTCGGGCAAGTCAAGTCCCTCACGCAGAAGGTTTATTCCGACAAGCACATCAAATTCACCGAGTCTGAGATCCCTTATTATCTCCATACGCTCGATAGTATCAATATCGTGGTGCATATATCTTACTTTTACGTCCATGCTTTTCAGATATGCAGTAAGATCCTCTGCCATTTTCTTGGTGAGAGTCGTAACGAGCACACGTTCGTTTTTTTCAGTACGTTTATTTACCTCACTTAACAAGTCATCTATCTGCCCCTCGGTAGGCTTGACCGTTATAAGCGGATCAAGCAGACCTGTCGGCCTGATAAGCTGTTCGACTATCTGCGCCGAACGTTCCTTTTCAAACGGCCCGGGGGTTGCAGAAACAAACACTGCCTGCCCTATATGGCTGTAGAATTCATCAAAGGTCAGCGGCCTGTTATCAAGCGCGGAGGGCAGTCTGAAGCCGTAATTGACAAGCGTTTCCTTTCTTGCTCTGTCACCTGCATACATACCCCTCACCTGAGGGAGTGATACATGGGATTCGTCAACCATTAGCAGAAAATCATCCGGCAGGTGGTCAAGCAGGGTATACGGGACAGCCCCCGGCTCACGCCTTGCAAGCACCCTCGAATAATTCTCTATTCCAGAGCAGAACCCGACTTCTTCGAGCATTTCGATATCGTAGTTGGTGCGCTGTTCTATCCTCTGCGCTTCTATAAGCATATCCCGGTCTTTGAAATACTTTATACGCTGATCAAGTTCCTGCCTTATCTCCTCGATAGCCTCACGCATTTTATCCTTTCCTACGATATAGTGCGATGCGGGGAATATGACCGTATGCGAAAGGAAGCTGAGCACTTCACCGGTTATAACGTTTATCTCGCATATCCTGTCTACTTCATCGCCGAAAAACTCGACTCTTATAGCCGTATCCGTAGAAGCAGCGGGATATATCTCCACAACATCACCGCGTACACGGAATTTATTCCTCACAAAATTCACATCATTGCGTTCGTACTGTATACCTACAAGTTCGGCTATAAGCTGTTCACGGGATTTTTCCTGCCCCTTGCGGATCGACACGCACATAGAGCGATACTCCTCGGGATCACCGAGAGAGTATATACAGGAAACAGATGCAACTATTATAACATCACGGCGTTCATACAAAGCAGAAGTCGCCGAATGGCGGAGTTTATCTATCTCATCGTTTACAGAGCTGTCCTTTTCGATATAAACGTCCTTGCTCGGGACATATGCTTCGGGCTGGTAATAATCGTAGTAGGAAACGAAATACTCAACAGCGTTTTCAGGGAAAAACTCCTTGAATTCAGAGCAAAGCTGGGCGGCAAGTATCTTATTATGGGCAAGCACAAGTGTCGGGCGGTTGACACGTTCGATAACGTTAGCCATTGTAAAGGTCTTGCCTGAACCTGTAACACCCAGGAGTGTCTGCTCTTTCATACCGCTTTGTATGCCCTTTACGAGCTTATCCACCGCTTCGGGCTGGTCACCCGAAAGCTTATAATCGGAAACGAGCTTGAATCTGTCCACTAAGAACTTCCCCTTTCAGCAAATAATAGAACAATCGTTTTTACATTATACCATATTTATTTTTAAATGTAAAGGGTTTTTTATGAACAGAAATATAAGTCTGTTTGACTGAAAGGGAAAGATATGGTATAATTAGAAAAAAGATATACGGGAGTAAAAATATGGAAAAGAAAGTATTATTTAAAGAGCTTGATGAAAGCAGTCTGCCAATGGCAACAAGGCTTTACAAAGAGGCATTCGGCGGTGAGCCGTGGAACGATGACTGGAGCGATGAAGAGCAGCTGCTATGCTACATAAGGGATATAGCCTGCGGCTTTAATGCGCTTAATTTCGGGCTTTTTATCGACGGGGAGCTTACTGCGGTGTCGATAGGCAGTATCAGGCATTGGTGGGAAGGAACAAATTACAACATTGAGGAATTCTTTGTTTCCCCCGAGATGCAGGGGCAGGGCTTGGAAACAAGCTTTATGAAGATGATAGAAAACAACATAAAAAAGCGCGGACTTAGCGGAATATTCCTGCAAACAGACAGCGACAAGCCCTCATACGGTTTTTACAAGAAAAACGGCTTTAATGAGCTGAGCGCTCATGTAAGCTTTTACAAAAGCGTAAAGGAATGACAGCAGAATGAACCAAAGCATAAGACACGCGACAGCCGCTGACGCATCAAGGATAGCGGAAATAATCATCACAAACTACAGAGTGAACTTTTACCCGTTCTTTAAAAATGACGAGTATTATTTTAAGGAGCTGAATGTCGTTGATATGGCAAAGGAATATGCAAGCGGCGAAAAGGCACTTAAAAACTGCTTTGTCTATGATGACGGGGTAATAAAAGGGATCATAAGGATAAATGGAAAAGAGATAGAAAAGCTGTTTATTGAGCCGCAGTTTCAATCAAACGGGATAGGGGCGCAGCTTTTGGAATTTGCGGTCAGGGAAAGAAAGGCAAATTGGCTGTGGGTGCTTGAATACAACAAACGAGGTATAGCCTTTTATGAAAGAAACGGCTTTAAGCTGACGGGCGAAAAAATGACAGAGGACGGCTGGGTGCCGCTGCTAAAAATGGAGTGCTGAAAAAGATGAAAGAATTCAGGATAAACAAAAACGACGCAGGGCAAAGGGTTGACAAGTTTATAACAAAAGCTGTGCCGGCCCTGCCGAAAAATCTCATTTACAAATACATTCGCTTAAAAAGGATAAAGCTCAACGGCAAAAGGTGCGAGATATCAGCAAAACTTAACGAGGGCGATATCATGCAGTTATACATAAACGACGAATTCTTTGATAATGCAGACAGCAAAACAGCCTTTTTAAGTGCACCTGCAAAGATAGATATAGTTTACGAGGACGAGAACATTATCCTTGCAGACAAGAAGACAGGGCTTGTGGTACACGAGGACGAAAGCGGCAGCGCGGATACACTTATAAACAGAATAACCCATTATCTTTATAATAAAGGCGAATACTCCCCCGAAGCCGAGCACAGCTTTGCACCTGCATTATGCAACAGGATAGACAGAAATACCGGCGGGATAGTTATATGCGCCAAAAACGCCGAAGCGTTAAGGGTGATGAGTCAGAAAATAAAGGACAGGGAACTGCACAAAAAATACCTTTGCGTTACCGTAGGCATACCAGAAGCAAAGCAGGCTGAGCTTAAAGCATATATGATAAAGGACGAAAAAACAAAGAAGGTAACGGTTTTTGACTCCCCCGCCGAAGGCACAAAGACAATGATAACAAAATACCGTGTACTGGCCGAAAACAAACAGCTTGACATCGCACTGCTCGAAGTTGACCTTATAACAGGGCGAACCCACCAGATAAGGGCGCATATGGCACATATCGGCTATCCGCTTTTAGGCGACGGCAAATACGGCTCAAACAGGGTGAACAGGCAATTCGGCGTAAAAACACAGGCGCTTTATTCCTATTATCTGAAGTTTGATTTCAAGACTGAAAGCGGAAGCCTCGCCTGCCTTGACAAAAAGGAATTCATCGTAAAAGATATATGGTTTAAGGATAAATATTTTGATATTTAGAAATATGGTCATATACTTGACACGCCACGATCATGACTGCAAATAATGCTAATGCATTCAGCACTTTGCCATAGCCCCCTCCCTTTCGTAAGAGGAGGTGCTGGGGGTGGGGTTGTCCACTATATACAATGCATGGTTATTGTGTCGGCTGCGCAGACCTGTGCCCGTCCGGGCAAGCGGCGCAGCCGTTTTTATAACAAGTGCGCAAAGCGCAATCCCCGGTCGTTCATTGTTATCGTTCATTAAAATAGCTTCTGTTATACTCAGCAGCAATATAAAAGAGAATAGAAACTTAGAAAAAACTGTCAAATAACGGCCGTCAAATAGCATAAAAACGAGATAATTTATTTGTTAAGAATAAACAAAAAATGTGACATTTTAATAATATTTATGTCGTTTTGAATAATTTCTATTGTTTTTTTTAAGAAAATGTGATATAATTATTCGTGATATTTTTTGAGATCAGGAAATAATATCAAACATATATATAATACAAAGCTGAAAGGGGCTATTTAAAATGGCAGGAGATCTGCATTGTCACACAACACTTTCCGACGGTTCTCTCGGTATTGAAGAAGTCATAGCGCAGGCTAAAAGAGTAGGGCTTGACTATCTTGCTATAACAGACCATGATACACTTTCATCATCAAACAGGGCTAAGATACTTGCTGAAAGGTACAATATCAGCGTTATACCCGCAGTTGAACTCTCTGCGTGGGACAAGACAAGGAACAACAAGGTCCATATCCTTTGCTATGCACCGCAGAAGCCTGACAGATTAGAAGGCCTATGCCTTAAATGCTGCCAGATAAGAAAGGAATGTGCAAAGGAAATGCTTGCAAAGGTAATGGATATATATCCCATTACCGAGGATATGGTATACAAGTATGCCAAAAGCTCAAAAAGCCTTTACAAATCCCACATAATGCGTGCGCTTGTAAATTACGGCTATGCTACGGAATTCTACGGGCCGGTAAACGACAGCCTGTTCAAATACCCTGACGGCAAATGTCTTGTTCAGCGTGAATACCCTGATGTCAATTTCGTTATAGACCTTATCCATTCGGCAAAGGGCGTGGCTGTATTGGCACACCCGTATCATTTCGGCAATATCGAACTGCTTGAAGAACTTGTCAGGGCAGGCAAGCTTGACGGGATAGAGGTGAACCACCACTCGGCAAATGAGGAAGAAAGGGCTTATCTCAGAAAGATATGTCAGGAAAATGACCTTATAATGACAGGCGGTTCGGACTTCCACGGGCTTTATAATGACAGGGTGACATACATCGGGAGTAATGTATGTGATGACGAAAACATCGAAAAGCTCAAAAAGCTTATTCATATAAATTCACAAAAAGCTAACAATAAAGCTGTTAAATCTGACGAATAAAAGTGGTATAATATATTGGTAAAAATTATACCGAAAGGAAGTATATTTTAATGGATATTATGCAGCAAGCCCTTAAAAAGCATGAAGAATGGCAGGGCAAGATAGAAGTCATATCACGTACACGCATAAATGACAGGGAAACCCTTTCACTTGCATACACCCCCGGGGTTGCAAAGCCCTGCCTTGAAATACAGGAAAAGCCTGAACTTTCATATGTTTACACAAGGCGTTCAAACCTTGTGGCTGTTATAACAGACGGCTCGGCTGTGCTCGGCCTCGGAAACATCGGCGGGCTTGCAGGAATGCCTGTAATGGAGGGTAAATGTGCACTTTTCAAGGAGTTTGCAGATGTTGATGCCTTCCCGCTGTGCATTAAGAGCAATGACGTTGACGAGATAGTGAGAACTATCGAGCTTTTATCCGACAGCTTCGGGGGGATAAACCTTGAAGATATATCTGCACCAAGGTGCTTTGAAATAGAAAAGCGCCTTAAAGAAAAGCTTGATATACCGGTTTTCCATGATGACCAGCATGGTACTGCGGTTGTAGTTACTGCTGCTATGATCAATGCCTGCAAGTTTGCAGGAAAGAAGATGGAAGATCTGACTATAGTTATAAACGGCGCAGGCGCGGCCGGTATAGCTATATGCAAAATGCTGCTCGCTATGAATGTAAAGGAAATAATCATGTGCGGCAGTCAGGGCATAATCTGCGAGGGTGAAAAGCAGAAATATGACACACACGTTGAAATATCAAAAATAACAAACAGGCAGAAGAAAACAGGCAAGCTTGCAGATGCACTCAAAGGTGCAGATGTTTTTGTGGGTGTTTCAAAGCCGGGACTTGTTACAAAAGAAATGGTCGAAAGCATGAACGAGAAGCCTTTCATCTTTGCCATGGCTAACCCCACACCTGAAATAATGCCCGACGAAGCTAAAGCAGGCGGCGCTTATGTTATAGGCACAGGAAGATCCGACTTCCCGAACCAGATAAACAATGTGGTCTGCTTCCCCGGTATCTTCAAGGGGGCACTTAGTGTAAGGGCAACGGAGATAAACGAAGCTATGAAGATCGCTGCTGCACACGCAATTGCAGGGTGTGTAAGTGATGATAGGCTGAGCGCTGAATATATACTGCCTGATGCATTTGATAAATCTATCGCTTTGGCGGTTTCAAAGGCTGTTGCACAGGCAGCAAGGGATACAGGCGTAGCAAGGATATAACGGAGTGATGTAAATGGCAAAATTCCAGTATTTACCCCACGGTGTATGTTCAAGAATGATAGACATTGATTTAAGCGACGACGGTATAATAAACGAAGTACGCTTTACGGGCGGCTGCAACGGCAATACAAGCGGGATATCACAGCTTGTAAAGGGAATGTATGCCGAGGACGTTATCGAAAAGCTCAAAGACGTTAAGTGCGGAATGAAAGGGACATCATGCCCTGCACAGCTTGCACTTGCACTTGAACAGGCTCTTGAGGAGATCTGACACAGAGCGCAGAAATAGAAAGGCTAAAACAAAATGATAACAGATATCCACTGCCACTGCCTGCCGGGTATTGATGACGGTGCGCAGGACATAAAGACTTCAAAGCAGATACTTGACACTATGCGTGACAACGGCATAGAAAGGCTTGTATGCACACCGCATTTCTACCCGCATGAAAATACTATAGAGCGATTTGTCACAAACCGCAGCAATGCATACGAAAGTCTGAAGCAGCACCTTGAGGCGGGCTACCCTAAGCTTTATTTTGGGGCAGAGGTATTGTTTTCACGTTCGCTGATAGATAACCCGAAACTGCATGACCTTTGTCTGGAGGGGACTGATTATCTTTTCCTTGAAATGCCGTATAAAAAGCTTACAAGTCAGATAATCAGGGGCGTTGAGCAGATAGTAGACAATATGGAGGTAAAAGTCCTTATCGTGCATATTGAAAGATATCTGAACTTCACCAGCTGGGAAAGCCTGATGGAACTTATGTCGCTTGATGTGCTTGGGCAGATAAATGCAAAATCGCTTATGTCAATGCGTTCAAGAAAGTATGCGATAAAGCTTTTTGACGGCAATTATGCACAATTCCTCGGCAGTGATATGCATAACATGACAAGGGGCGACGTAACTGTAAACAATGCCGAAAAATACGTTGAGAAAAAAGTCGGCAAGGGGTTTTATAAGCATATAATGCATAACTGCGATAAGCTTTTTGCAAATAAGGATATTTATGATATCCGTTAATAGAAAATTTACATACTCACCTTTGTCGTATATTGACAAGGGTGAGTATTTGTTGTATAATGTTTATGTTAAATTTATCAGGCAATGCGTACAAGGCTAACGTGCGCTTTTGTGGTATTGCCGTAACACCTTATCAAGAGTGGCTGAGGGAACAGGCCCGTTGAAGCCCGGCAACCTGACGAAAGTAAAGGTGCTAAATCCTGCGGAAATTTCCGGAAGATGAGGAATTATTAAAACTAATTCAGGGCACTTCGGAATGAAGTGCTTTTTTGTTTTCCGAAAAAAAACACAAGAAAGTGAGGAAAAAAAATGTCAAGATTTTTATTCACATCAGAATCAGTCACGGAGGGACACCCGGATAAAATATGTGACAGGGTTTCCGACGCGATACTCGACGCTATGCTTGAACAGGATCCTATGTCAAGGGTGGCGTGCGAAACTGTAACAACGACCGGTATGGTAATGTGCATGGGCGAGATAACAACTAAAGCACTTGTTGATATACCGCAGATAGTAAGGGATACGGTAGTCGAGATAGGCTATGACAGGGCAAAATACGGCTTTGACGGCCATACCTGCTCGGTGTTCACAACTATAGACAAGCAGTCGCCAGATATCGCTATGGGCGTTGACAATGCCCTTGAAGGCAGGGAAGAAAATGCATTTGATACAGGCGCAGGCGATCAGGGCATAATGTTCGGCTATGCCTGCAACGAAACGCCTGAGCTTATGCCTATGCCTATTTCCCTTGCACACAAGCTTGCAAAGAAGCTGACCGATGTAAGAAAAAACGGCACACTCCCCTATTTAAGGCCTGACGGAAAGACGCAGGTGACTGTTGAATACGTTGACGGCAAGCCTGAAAGGATAGATGCTGTAGTTGTATCTTCACAGCATGACAGCGCTGTTACACTTGATCAGATAAGAAAAGACATAATCGAAAAAGTTATTAAGACGGTTATCCCCGAAAACCTGCTTGATGAAAACACAAAGTATTTTATCAACCCTACAGGCAGGTTCGTTGTAGGCGGGCCGCAGGGCGACAGCGGGCTGACAGGAAGAAAGATAATAGTTGATACATACGGCGGCTATTCAAGACACGGCGGCGGTGCATTCTCGGGCAAGGATCCGACAAAGGTAGACCGTTCTGCCGCATATGCCGCAAGACACGTTGCAAAGAATATCGTAGCTGCGGGGCTTGCTGACAAGTGCGAAGTTGAGCTCGCTTATGCAATAGGTGTTGCAAACCCGGTATCTATTATGGTAGACACCTTTGGGACAGGAAAGGTTTCAGACGAGAAGCTTTCGCAAGCCGTAAAAAAGGTGTTTGACCTCAGACCTTCGGCTATAATCAAGGCGCTTGACCTAAGAAAACCGCAGTACAAGGCACTTTCCGCCTATGGTCATATGGGCAGAGAGGATCTTGGCGTTGCATGGGAAAAGACAGACAAGACAGAAGAACTTTTAGCCGCTGTTGAATAAAAACAAATCAACCCCTGCCCGGTAAGATACCAGGCGGGGGTTGTACAAAAGTAACAAATAAATACTGCAAGCTAAATAATAATTTATTTACTATTCATAATATATTAACAGTATTATGCTATAATGTCCTTAATGTAAGATCTGGGGGGATATTTATGAAAAAAATGGGCATACAAATGGGGCTGCTTATGGGTGTAACGCTAAGCTTCTTTCTGTCACTGACGGGGCTTTTAAGTGCGGGGCAGTTTAAGATACCGGCATTTATAACAAGCTTTCTTATAAGCTTTGTAATAAGCATGGTGATAGGTCTTATAGTTCCCATGAAAAAAGTCGGCGACGCCGCTGTTGCAAAGGCAGGCTTACAGCCGAGAACACTTAAAGCAAGACTGCTTGAAAGCCTTATTTCTGACCTTATATACACGCCGATAATCACCTTCTGTATGGTATTTATGGCATACAGGCAGGCAACGAGCCACGGTGCGAATATACCCTTACCTGCTATGCTTATTAAATCCGAGGTGATAAGCCTTATCGTGGGATATGTGCTGATATTCATATTCCAGCCGCTGTTTTTGAAGATAGTAATGAAAAACAGCGGTATCGGCGGTCCGCCCGCAGGAAGACCGCCCGAAGACAGATAAATAATACAATACCCCGCAGGATAGCTATTCCTGCGGGGATGATTTATTTTATATAGACACTTTGCTTGCCGAGGTCATTGTAGCGCTGTTTAAGCTTTGAATAATCATATGCCACATTGCCTTCAAGCGGATCGGATACATAAATAAGCTTTTTAACGCTGTCATAGCCTGTAAGAACTACACAGTGTTCATTATTAGGCCAGTAAACGACCTTGCCTGATGATGTATACCAGTATGTACTGTAGCTTACGGGCAGAAGTCCGTCACTCGTTATCCAAATAAGCACGGGCTTATCGTAATTGATATAATCGGTAAGAAGTGTATCAAGCTCGACACCCTTGTTCTGATATGCTTTAAGTGAAGATTTTACTGCCGAAAGGTAGCTGTTGCCAGCCTTGACTATTGCACCTGAGAAGCAGCCATAGCCGTAGTAGGATTCAGGATCGCCCGCAAAGGCTTCATCGAGGTCAGCACCGTACATAACACCGCCTGACCACCAGAAGTTCTGCTTTGAAAGGAAATTCTTTTCCATTGTCATGATATCTACATTATAACCATAGTGTCTGAGAAGAATTGTAAGAGAGGTTATCTCACACCCGGTCGGCAGCAGCGGCATCTGAAGAATATTTGTCACATTTATGGTCTTTTTGTCATACAGCCCGCCTAAAATATCGGCTGAAACGATGACCTTTGATGAAAGATTTGTTTTGCCCTTATATGTATTGTATGTCCTTATACAGAAATCATACTTTGTATCCTTTAGAAGATTTTTAACGTTATAGCTTGTTTGTTTAGATATTGCAAGCGCCTTATAAGATGTGTCGGTGTGTTTTTTATAGTAGAGCTTATACCCCTCAGCACCGCTTACCTTTGCCCAGCTAAGCTTTGCACTGTAGTTTGCACCCACGACATTAAGTGACGCCTTTGCGGGGGCTGTCATTACCCATATACAGTCTGCGGTAACACTCCACGCATATTTTGAACCGTTTTTGACATATGCTTTTACTGTATACGCATACTTTGTATTGGAACTGCGGGAAGTATCGGTATATTTAAGAACATTGCCGAGCGTAGCTGTTATCTCCCACTTTTTTGATGATGTATTATATCTGTACAGTCTATAGCCGCTTGCATTTTTAACCTTATTCCATGTGACTGTCACGCTCTTTTCATCAGAAGAAGCATCTGACATAACAGGCTTTGCAAGTGTGAGTCTGGGCTTTACTTCGGTTTTGTATTCATTACCGCAGCGTGTACATTTATGAAGCGTATAGCCTTTGCTGAAATAGGTAGCATTCACAGTCGAAGTATTATAGCTGTGGCCAAGTGCGGGTATCTGTTTACCCATATAGATATCACTGTTTTCGTCAAGCCTTCGCATCTCGCCTGCTTCGGTACAGGTAGCTGCCTTGAAGGTCTGCCATTTGGAAAACGAATGGACCGTCGTTTCCTGTTCGGCTTCACTGCTGTCTATATAAACAGTGACAGCTGTTTTGGAATCATTCTGTGCTGCGTAAGCCTTGTTTGCATCGGCACAAAAGAACGTCCCGCCCACAAGTGCAAGACACAGGCAGGCTGTTTTGAGTAGTTTTTGCATAGTGTTCCTCCATCTAATCTGTAATTATTTTACCGCTAAGCGGCGAATACAAAACGACTTCACCGCACTCAAGCGATTTTTTAACATCAATTATCCGCTGATTATCAGATCCGCAGAATTGCAAAGATATATTCTTACGTTCAAGAATAAACTCGCCGTCAACAAGAACGTCGATATATCTTAGCATTTCATCAGTAACTTCACAGCGGGCGCGGCTCTCACCAAGCAGTTCTGTATCAAAGGTATAGCCCGTATAGCACCAGACTGTCTTTTCGGGGTAAAACTGCCTTACCTTCTGCAAAAGCGGCAGAAGTGCACGCTGATTGTCAGGCTCCATAGGCTCACCGCCGAGCAGTGTAAGGCCTGTGATATAATCGGGGGCAAGCATTGATATTATCCTTTCGATAGTCTGTGCGGTAAATTCCTCACCATAGGAAAAATCCCATGTCATAGGGTTAAAGCAGCCTTTACAGTGGTGTGTACAGCCGGAAACAAACAGTGTCACCCTGACACCTTCGCCGTTTGCGATATCACAATTTTTTATCTCGCCATAGTTCATATTTATCCCCCTTTTACTAAGATTTGACAAATGCTGAAATTATATATATTATTATAACACATTTCACAGATTATTTCAATATCAATAATAAACAAAAAGCCCCGCCTTGAATACGGGGCTTTGAAAACTATCTCCTGCCGCTTTCGGGCTGGGGGGCGTCTTGTTCATTATTCTGCGGCTCGTCGCAGCAGCAGTTATTCTGAATTGCCTTCGGGAAAAATTCATTTGTCGGGAATTGCAGGTTTTCAAACAGTTCGCAGGGCGTATCTGTATTTGACGAGCATTCCTTACCCGGCAGGCAATAATCATATGAGGGTATCAGTATAGGCACAGGGCGGGAAAGCGAAACTATGGCAAATATGCCGATAGTTATAAGCACATTCTGTTCACCCTCGGTAACAGTTGACTCAACAAGCTTGGCATCAAGGCACATAGGTGACGCCACATTTACAGATGCCACGGGAACGCTGCCGCAGTCGCAGTTGCAGGCACAGCCGCTGACAGCAGATGCCGCAGGAACAACTGCGCTCTCATTTGAAACAAATCGCTGTGTACTGCCCTCACTGCCGTAGAGAATCACTTTTTTGCTGAATGTAGATGTGCCGTAAACAGTTTCGGGGAGAGCCTGTTCAGCCGAGTAAACATCTACTTCGGCGCGGAAAGCGTAGGTTATCTCGACTGTGTAGAACCCCTTATTGAACGGCACGGGATCGATAGTAAAGGTAACACCGGTTATAGTGATATCCTTTGTTTTGATGTAAGCGGCATCATTGATAGTTGCCTGATCGTCAGCGCTGAAGACAAATTCAAGGTCTTCAAGGCAATCCTGTGCCGAGCAGGAATCAAACACACGCATGGCATCTACACAAACAGCCTCTTTAAAATTCCTGTTAATGCTTTGTTCGTTCATATTCAGATCCTCCTGATAATAAAATAGAGAAGTATTTTTTACTTCTCTAAATTATATTCAAAAGTATCTTTTTGTGTGCGTGTTTTATTCATTTTTGCAGGCATAAACACATAAACCGCCTATGAAAGTTATGATAAGCCCCAGAACAAGCATAGTGCCGTTATAAGTAACAGACGGTGCAAACTTTAAGTATCTTACCGTTATACTGTCTGTAGAAACAGCAGTGCCCTTTGAAACACGCTTTGTGTACTCATGATCCTTGCCCTCAGCATTATAGGTATAGTGAACGGTATACTTCTGCTTAGCCGGTGTGATACCGGTATAATAAGCATCGGTCTTTTGCCCGAATACAAGAATAAAAACACAAAACAGCACCATAAGCAGACCGACAGCCGCTGCAACTATACCGCACAGCTTTATACTAAACTTGCTTCCCTTAGCTGAACCTCTTATAAGCCCCATACGAACTCCCCTATTGATCAGGTGTTTTTGTCAACGGTTTTGAACTGCTTGAGGTTGCCGATCTTTTCATTTCTTTCATCAAGGACTTTTTCGACATCTGCCCAGTCAAGCCCCTGATTTACAGCAAGCACCATCACATGATAAAGCAGGTCATTTATTTCGTTTTTAAGCTCGTCATTATCACCGTTTTTTGCGGCGATTATAGTTTCGGCGGCTTCCTCGCCTACCTTTTTGCATATCTTATCAACGCCCTGACTGTACAGGTAGCAGGTGTATGACTTTTCGGGGGCTTCACCCTTATCATACTGCCCCTTTCTTGCCTTCAGCACCTCAAATATTTCCTGATAAACTGTCATTTAATTGTCCTCCTCGTTATACATCTCGTTAAAAAAGCAGCTATAAGAACCTGTATGGCAGGCAGCGCCCGTCTGTCTGACATTCAAAAGCAGAGTGTCGTCATCACAATCGGAATATATCGACACCACCTTTTGCAGATGACCGCTTGTAGCACCTTTATTCCAAAGCTCCTGCCTTGACCTGCTGTAGTACCATGTATAGCCTGTTTCAAGTGTCTTTTTTAAGCTTTCCTTATTCATATACGCAAGCATCAAAACCGTTTTGGTATCCACTTCGTATGCTATTGCGGGGATAAGCTCGCCTTTTTTAAAATACTTATCAAGATCATTTATATCTATCTTTACCATTATTTCATACCTTTCACATCAGTAATCTATCCACCACTCAGGCGTTATATCTCCGAGTCTGACTACTTTTCCCTTACTGTAGTCAAGCATTATTTCGATATCCTTATAGCTATCTGGCATAAGCTGCACCATAAGCTCACGACAAGCACCGCAGGGGGCGCCCCTGCCTTCATTTGGCGGGATACAAAGCACCCTTTCTATTCTTTGCTCGCCGTTTGTTATCATATTGAATACAGCGTTTCGCTCAGCGCATATACCAAGTGTCGAGCAGGTGTCGATACACACACCCGTATATATTTTTCCTGTGCTGCTGAGTACAGCTGCCGAAACCTCACCTGCTGTGACATATCCTGAAATACGTCTTGGCGAAAGTACCGATTCAGCCGCAGCATACATATCCTGCCATATCTTATCCACGATCTACCTCACTATGATCCCCTTAGACCTGCAATCGTCCTTGACCTGTGAAACTGTAAGCTCCTTAAAATGGAAAAGTGACGCTGCAAGTGCAGCTGAACAGTCGGTTTCAAGGAAAGCATCTGCAAAATCGGAAAGCTTACCCGCACCGCCGGATGCTATAACAGGTATCTTTACTGCATCAACAACAGCCTTCAGCATCGGCAGGTCAAAACCGCCCCTTACGCCGTCGGTGTCAATTGAGTTTAGGCATATCTCGCCTGCCCCGAGCGCTTCACATTCCTTTACCCATTCGATAAGGTCGCGCTTCATATCTATCCTGCCGCCGTTTATAAACACAGTCCACTTATTTTCTCCGACAGCCTTTGCATCAACGCCTACACAGATACACTGGCTGCCGAATACATCAGCCCCCTGCTTGATAAGCGAAGGGTTCTGCACTGCCTGAGAATTGACCGATACCTTATCCGCACCCGCCCTGAGCGTATCGCGGATATCGTCAACAGTTTTTATCCCTCCCCCGACAGTAAGCGGGACAAATACCTTCTTTGCGGTTTCCCTTACCACATCAAGCATAACGCCCCTGCCCTCGTGGGAAGCGGTTATATCATAAAAAACTATTTCATCAGCGCCCTGAAGGTTATATTCATAAGCACATTCAACGGGATCGCCGACTTCCTTTATTCCTTCAAAATTGACACCCTTTACTACCTTGCCGTCCCTGACATCAAGGCAAGGGATAATTCTTTTTGCAAGCATAATTATTCTCCTGTTTTATTTCTTTTCAAGCAATGCAAAACAAGCATAGTGCGCCACATCAAATTCCCCGGGGTATTGTGACAGCATAGCAAGGTGCTCACTTTCCCACTGTGACCTCTGCTCGTCAGTCAGGTCAGATGCGCCTATACCGCGGCAGGCTTTTATCCTGCCGTTCCAGCTTTCCCTTGTAAAATGCACAGGCAGCCTGTATGATACGTTTTCCTTTTCGGTAAAATACTCTGTATATTCCTGCGGCAGTATCAGGCTTTTGAACGTATCATTTGCGCCTGACCATGCGGGGTTATATTTTAGCACGAGCTGTTCGGTCTTATGCGCTATCTCGTCCTCAAACGGCAGCCAGTTCATCATACATATCAAAAGCCTGCCGCCTGCTTTTAGCACACGGGAAAACTCCGCGGCTGTACGCTTATGGTCAAAATACCAGTAGCACTGACAGGCAGTTACAGCATCAAAGCATTCATTATCAAACGGCAGTTTATCAGCGGGGCAGACACGGTAATCAATATCAAGCCCCTGAGCATTTGTCAGCATGATCGCCTGCTTTATCTGATCATCACTTATATCGCACCCCGTCCACACAGCGCCGAAATGCGCCATATTCCTTGGCAAAACGCCTGTGCCGCTGCCGATATCGAGCACCCTCTGCCCGGCTTTTCCGACACCGAGTGAATAAAGCGTATCATAAAACCTTTCAGGGTAAATATCACGGAACTTAGCATAATCGTTAGATGCCCTGCCCCAGTCAAAGGCTTTGCCGCCGTCTATTCTTTTATCAGATATTTCCATTTAGCTTTTTAACTCCGCAAAATTTTTAAGTATCCTAAGCCCTGTTTCGCCGCTTTTTTCGGGGTGGAACTGGCAGCCGTAGACATAGCCGCCGTCAGTTACCACTGCGGGAACTTTAGTGCCGTATGTGCTGTAGGCACAAAGATTTTTATCCTGCAAAAACGCCTTGTACGAATGAACGAAATACACATACTCGTTATCCGAAAGCCCGTCAAACAGCGGGCAGTTATGGTTATATTCAAGCTTATTCCAGCCCATATGCGGTATAACAAGCCCGGGATCGCTTATTTTATCGACGTAGCCGTTTATAAGCGACAGCCCCTGACATTCTTCAAATTCATAGCTTTTTTCAAAAAGCAGCTGCATACCAAGACATATACCGAGAAACGGCTTGAAACGCGCTTCACTCTTTATCGTATCGACAAGGCCGCTTAATTTCAGCATATTCATAGCCCACGGGAATGCACCGACACCCGGCAGTATAAGTGCATCGGCACGCTCGATATCCTCAGCTTTATCGGTAAGCTTGTTTTCATAGCCGAGGTAATCAAGCGCATTCTTTACCGAAAAGATATTGCCTGCGCCGTAATCAATTATCGCTATCATCACAGCACCCCTTTGGTAGAGAGCACCCCGCTGCCGTTTGTGCTTACTGCGGCTTTAAGTGCGTGTGCGAACGCCTTGAACATAGCTTCGATTATATGGTGGTCATTTTTGCCGTATTCTTCTCTTAAATGTAGTGTCACTCCCGAATTCATCGCAAATGCCCTGAAGAATTCTTCCGTAAGGCAGGTGTCAAATTCGCCGACACGCTCGTTTGTAAAGCAAGCATTAAACGCCAAAAACGGCCTGCCGCTTATATCAAGCGAACAGAAACACAGTGCTTCGTCCATAGGGATAAAGAAACTGCCGTAGCGCTCTATTCCCGATCTGTCGCCAATTGCCTTTGCAAAAGCCTGACCGAGCACGATCCCTGTATCCTCAACGCTGTGGTGAGGATCTACATACAGATCTCCCTTACAGCTGACGTCAAGGTCAAACCCTGCGTGCACGCCAAGTGCCGTGAGCATATGGTCAAAAAAGCCTATGCCTGTATCAATATTCACACTGCCCTGACCGTCAAGGTCAAGCTTTACTGTAATATCTGTTTCCTTTGTTTTTCTGCTGAGTTCACATCTTCGCATAATAATCACCTGAACATTTCAAGATACAAAAGCGCCACTACCTCGACAGATATCAGGCAAAGGCTCACAAGCATAAGCTTGACGCCGATACCGACTGCACGCTTTTTATATTCTTTTGTTATTATATACCCCGTTTCAGGGGAAGAACTGCTGTACAGAACATCTGCCGTCTGTCCTTCAAAAAGTCTGTCAAGGCTTTCCTTATCATACTGATAACGGCTCAGCACCCTGACTGTCCTGTCACCCGCCTGAAACTCTATAATTGCTTTTAAGGGAAGCTCCTCCTCGTCCTTTTCGCTGAGCTTATAAGACGAGCTGTATATCTTATTCTTATAGCCGATATCCCTGCCTGTTATCCTGCCCTCGGCCTTTTTCCAGAAAAAGGAGAGCATTATCCTGTAAAGAAGCATAAACAAAGCAGGCAATATACCCGCGGCAGCAGTTACAGCAACAGCTGCGATAAGCGTATCGGGCATCAGTCCTCAAACCTTACCTTGATCGCGTTGGCGTGTGCTGTAAGGCCTTCACGCTCGGCAACGAGCACGATATCGTCCTTGGCGTTTCTCAGTGCATCTTCGGTATAGTAGATAAACGAAGAACGTTTTTCAAAGCTGTTCACGCCAAGCGGCGAGAAAAACCTTGCAGTACCGCTTGTAGGAAGAACATGGTTAGGCCCTGCATAGTAATCGCCAAGCGGTTCGGAAGCATATGCGCCTAAAAATACCGAGCCTGCGTTATCAAGTCTGCCGACATATTCCATCGGGTTTTCAAACAGCACCTCAAGGTGTTCCGGCGCAAAGCGGTTAGCCATTTCAACTGCCGTATCCTTATCGGGGGCTATCATGATAGCGCCGTAGTTTTCAAGCGAATACCTGATTATATCTGCCCTTTCAAGGTATGAAAGCTGCCTTTCAAACTCGGCATTGACCTTATCTGCAAGGGCCTCACTTGTTGTAACGAGCACAGCCGATGCAAGCTTATCGTGTTCAGCCTGCGACATAAGGTCTGCGGCAACGAATTTCGGATCAGCCGTTTCATCTGCAAGCACAAGGACCTCACTCGGCCCTGCGACCATATCTATATCAACTGTTCCGTACAGAAGCTTCTTGGCAGTTGCCACGAATATATTCCCGGGGCCTACTATCTTATCCACCTTCGGGATAGATTCTGTACCGTAAGCAAGAGCAGCTATCGCCTGTGCACCGCCTGCAAGGAACACCCTGTCTACACCGCAAAGTGCCGCAGCAACGAGGATATCCTTATTCGGCGTACCGTCTTTAAGGGGCGGGGTTATCATGATGATCTCGCCGACGCCCGCTATTTTAGCAGGGACAGCATTCATAAGGACCGATGACGGGTAAGCTGCCGTACCGCCGGGCACATAAAGCCCAACCCTGTGCAGTCCCCTGACTCTCTGCCCGAGGATAACGCCGTTGTCCTTTGCATCAACAAAGCTTCTTGACTTCTGCTGACTGTGGAAGGCGGTTATATTCTCTATACAGTTTAAAAGCGCATCTACAAAGCCCTGATCCGCTTCTGTAAGCGCATCATTTATAACATCACGCGGTACTTCAAAATATTCGGGGAGCTTACCGTCAAATTTAAGGGTATATTCGTTTACGGCCTTATCACCGTTTTGCCTTACATTATCTATTATTTCATTTACTGTCGCCGTTACCTTTTTATCAGTTTCTCCCGAGCGTTTTTCAAGGCTTTTGAAAAACTCCGCTTCGTCCCTGCCGTTGACAAATATCTTTTCTACAAGTGCCATTTTTATCATTCCTTTTCCAAGTTCTTGTCTATAAGTTCCACAAGTTCCTCAATTTCCTTCTGTTTAAGCTTCATTGATACCATATTAACTATAAGCCTTGCCGATATCGGCACGATATCCTCGATGACCTCAAGGCCGTTTTCTTTAAGCGTTGTGCCTGTTTCAACGATATCAACTATACCGTCGGATAGTTCAAGCAGCGGTGCAAGCTCGACGGATCCTTCTATCTTGACTATCTCAACGTCCATACCCTTGCTTTCAAAGAAGCTTCTTGTTATATTCGGGTATTTGGTCGCAATTGTCTTGACACCGTAGCCGCCGTAGAACTTATTGCCCTTTTTGGTTGCAAGTGCAAATTTACACCTGCCGAAGCCGAGGTCTGCAAGTTCGTAAAATTTACCCTGCATTTCCATTATAGTATCCTTACCGACAACGCCCATATCACAAACGCCATGTTCAACATATGTAATAACGTCATTGGCCTTTGCAAGAACTACCTCTATCCTGCCGCCGTCAACAGGGAGTATAAGCTTTCTGCCCTTTTCCCTGACAGCCGTACAGTCAAAGCCCATCTTTTCAAAAAGGCCTACTGTATCCTTTTCAAGTCTGCCCTTTGTAAGGGCTATCCTAAGTGGTCTATTCATATTTTTATTTCCTCTTTACTTATCGGTATTTTCCTTACCTATTCTTATTACTTCGCCTATACCCTTTTTCTTTGCATATTCCTGTGCCTGTTCAAAGGTATCAAAGAGCGAATACTCAACTATAAGCCCGTTTTCGGATAGTTCCTTCACATAATTGAAGCCCTCGACACCGTAGCCCTCATCTGCATGGACGAGCACAGCGGGTGGGTTCGGTTCAAACGTAACGCCTATCCTGTTTAAATGCCTTACAACGGCATCAACATCAACGCCGAAGCCTACTGCCGGGCTGTCAAGCCCGAATTCAGATATAAGGTTATCGTACCTGCCGCCGTTTAAAACATACTTGCCGACTTCCGAAAGATAGCCCTTGAAGACCACGCCTGTATAGTAATCGGTATGGCTGACGATACCGAGGTCAAGCGATATCTTATCTTCATACCCGAGGGAAGCGAGCCTTTCGTACTGTGCCCTGAGTTCATCAAGTATACTGCTTATATTATCATCTGTATATACCGCAGCCGCTTTTTCAAAGACCTCCCTGCCGCCGAAAAGTCTTGGAAGCTGCCTTAAAGCACGTGTTACTTCATTATCGCCGAATGTCGAAAGAAGATCATTAAGTGCGGGATAATTCTTTTGTGAGATAAGCATTCTTATCTCCTCTTTTGTATCATCATCAGCGCCGAGCCTGCCGACAAGTTCTTTGAAATACCCGATATGACCGAGTTCAAGCCTGTAATTATCCTTATCAAACATTGAAAGTGCTTCTATTGCTATACACAGCACCTCATGGTCAGCGCGCTTTTTATTGGGGCTGCCTATAAGCTCGATACCCGCCTGAACAGTTTCGTCGGAACGGCCTTTGAGCAGGGCGTTGTTTTCGTAAATACGCTGGTTATAGTAAAGTCTTAGCGGCATTACTGCGTTTTTTAGCCTTGTTGCCACAAGCCTTGCTATCGGTATAGTGGAATCGGGGCGCATAACGATTATCCTGCCCTTTGAATCAAAGGTCTTATACAGGTTTTCAGTCCTGAAATTCCTTGTTGAGCCGCTGAAGGCATCAAAAAATTCAAGCCCCGGGGTAACTACTTCACTGTAGCCAAAGCGCACAAAAAGCTCTTTTATCTTCTTTTCAACTGTACGCCTTGCAAAAGCTTCCTCAAAGAGCAGATCTCTTGTGCCCTCCGGGGTTATAAGGTCATATCTTTTCATAAAATCAATCCTTTTACTTTCACGTATTAAAGTGTTAGCATAATATCACGTTACTATATTAGTATAGTAACATATTACCTGTTTTTTGTCAAGCCATATACGGCAGCAGCGGGGATATTTTCGGGCAAAGCTCTAAAATACAGCCCGCATCGGTCTTATAATTGGCTATTATCTATAAAGCCGCAGCGACCTCACACGGATCGTCAAATGCGGGGAAGCGCTTATCTCTTATTATTACATTATTTGCGCTGTCATATGAATACCACATAGCCTGATAAGCCCTCATACCGATATTTTCCGCCGCTTCAAGTTCACAGCTGCCGCCGTCGCCGATATATATACAATCCTCCGCTTTGACGCCGAGGTTTTTAATGCAGATATCAAATATAGCGGCATCGGGCTTTTTTATTTTAAGGTCATAGGAAAGGCAGGGCGCATCAAAGACTTTATAAAGTTCACTTGCCTTTATTATTTCGGCTTCCTCCGAAAAGCAATTGCTGATAAGGCCAAGCTTTACTCCCCTGCTTTTAAGCGCGCCGATCATTGGCATAATGCCCTCATGCATAGAATCAAGGCAGCGCTGTTTGGTAAGCTTTCGCTTTGACACTATAAGCTTATGTATCTTGTCGCTGTAAGCGCCGTTTTCTTCAAGGATAAGCCTTATCGTATCATCAAAAGTAATTCTGCCAAGTGTCCTGTCCGCTTCAAGTTCGCGCCAGCGGGAACGGAAACGCTCTGTATCTACGCCTGCATCAGCTGCCATTTCTTCGCTGAAATAAAGCGGCGTGCGGTAGTGTGTTATAAGCGTTTCAAACATATCAAAAATAACTGCTTTTGTCATATAATTTTCCTTTAGAAAAGCGTCATCTGGTTTTCAAGCGGCATATCGCCGAATGCGCCGTTTTCAACGAGCGTATCTATCACCGAACCCGAAACACCGCTTTGCAGCCTGAATTCCTCAACAGAGATAAAGTCGCCATGCTGTGCTTTTTCATAAAGGCTTTCCGCAGCTGCGCCGCCCACGCCTTTTATAGCGCAGAAAGGCAGACGTATCTTGCCGTCCTCTATCTGATATATCTTTGAATGTGACTTATGTATATCAACAGGCAGAAATTCATACCCGCGGGAAAGCATTTCGTTAATCAGCATAAGCGTTTCAAGAACACCGTCGTCCTTAGCTGTACGTTCCTCTTTGGGTTTATTCTTTATCTCCTCTATCTTGTTTCTTACCTGATACTTGCCCTTTACGGCGGTCTCGGCTTCAAAATCCTCACCGCGCACAGTAAATATGGCTGCATAAAACACAAGCGGCTTATGCACCTTGAACCAGCAAAGCCTTATAGCCGCAGTGACATACGCAGCAGCATGGGCTTTCGGGAACATATACTTGATTTTAAGGCAGCTGTCGATATACCATTCAGGAACATTATGATCACGCATATTCTGCTTCATTTCTTCTGTAAGAAGCTTAGGTGCCTTACCCTTACGGGTTATCTCCATGATCTTGAAGGAAAGCTTAGGCTCTACCCCGTGATAGAGAAGGTAGGTCATAATAGAGTCACGGGTACCGATCACGTTTGAGATATCGCATATTCCCTGCGCTATAAGCTCCTGTGCATTGCCAAGCCAAACGTCAGTACCGTGGGAAAGCCCCGATATCTGCAAAAGGTCGGAAAAATTCTTAGGCTTTGATTCAACAAGCATTCCCCTTACAAACGGTGTGCCCATTTCAGGTATGCCGAGGGTACCCGTCTGGCAGGATATATCCTCCTCCGTAACACCAAGGGCTTTGGGGGAAGTAAAGAGCGAATAAACATCCGGATCGGACATCGGGACTGTCGTTATATCAAGCCCCGAAAAGCCTTCAAGGTATTTATATATCGTCGGCACATCATGGCCGAGCTCATCAAGTTTAAGTATAGTATCATGCAGTGAATGGAAGTCAAAGTGTGTAGTGACGATATCCGAATCAGCCTTTTCAGCAGGGTGCTGAACGGGTGTGAAGTCATAAACCTCGTAATCAGACGGGATAACGACCATGCCGCCCGGGTGCTGGCCTGTGGTACGCTTTACATTAAGGCAGCCGTTTATAAGGCGCTGGACTTCGGCTTTATGCACTGTGATATGGCGTTCTTCAAGGTAATTCTTGACATACCCGAACGCCGTCTTATCCGCCACGCCCGCTATCGTACCCGCTTTGAAAACGTGATCCTGACCGAAGAGTTCTTCTGTATACTTATGCGCTTTTGACTGGTAATCGCCCGAGAAGTTAAGGTCTATATCAGGCGCTTTATCGCCGTCAAAGCCGAGGAATGTTTCAAACGGGATATCATGGCCGTCCCTGTGCATTTCCTCACCGCATACGGGGCAGTTCTTGGGCGGAAGGTCAAAGCCTGAGCCTACAGAGCCGTCGTCTATAAACTCGCTGTGCCTGCACTTTCTGCAAACATAGTGCGGCTGAAGCGGGTTTACCTCAGAAATGCCCGACATCGAAGCCACGAACGACGAGCCGACAGAGCCACGGGAGCCCACCTGATAGCCGTTTTCGTTTGAGTTTGCAACAAGCTTCTGCGATATCATATAAAGCACCGCAAAGCCGTGTTTGATGATAGAGTCAAGCTCACGTTTGAGTCTTTTGAACACTATTTCGGGGATATGCCCCTCAAAGAACTGTGAAACGTCGATATCCTCGCCTTCGGGTATCTCAATGCTTTCCGGTTCACAGTCGCCGTAAATAGAACAGCATTTCCTCCAGCAGATGACCTGAAGTTCCCTTACAGCGCCCTCGATAAACGGCGTATATGTGCCGTCGGGGAATGCTTTGAGGTCGGGATCTATCATATCGGCGATAAGGTTTGTGTTTGTTACAACAACTTCATAAGCCTTTTCCTTGCCGAGGTATGCAAAGTCTTCAAGCATTTCCTCGGTGGTTTTAAGGTAAAGGGGCGGCTGGTTATCGCAATCCGAATACTTGACAGACTGCAAGATCGCCCTGAATATCGCATCACCCTTATCCATAAAGTGAACATCACCCGTAGCGCAGACAGGCTTGCCGAGCGCTTCACCGAGCTTAACAATAGTGCGGTTGAATTCATGAAGCTGTTCTATATCGGTGATATCGCCCTTTCTGAGCATAAACATATTGTTGCCGTCAGGCTGTATTTCAAGGTAATCATAGTAGCTTGCTATCTTGCAAAGTTCCTGCCACGGCCTTCCCGCATAGACAGCCCTGAAAAGCTCACCCGCTTCGCAGGCAGAGCCTACTATAAGACCTTCCCTGTACTTAGTCAGTTTTGATTTAGGTATACGCGGGTGGTTTTTATAGTAATCAAGGTTTGACATTGATATAAGCCTATACAGGTTTTTAAGCCCTGTATTATTTCTGACAAGTATTATCTGGTGGAAGCTGCCCTTTATGCTTGAAGGATCGCTTATCTTCAGCATATCGTTCAAGTCATTGCAGGTAAGCTCACTGCCGCCCGACTGTTCTATAAGCCGCCCGCAGAGCTTTGCAAAGATCTTACTTAAAACCTCCGCATCATCACAGGCGCGGTGGTGGTTGAAATCACCGACTTCAAGGGCTTTTGCGACAGTATCAAGCTTATGCCTTGAAAGTTCCGGCAGCATACATCTTGACATAGGAAGCGTATCGATCGCGGAAAACTCAAACCCTATATTATGCCTTGCAGCGCACGCCATTACAAAGCCTGTATCAAAATCGGCATTATGCGCCACAAGCACAGGCTTCTCCCCGCAAAACTCCATAAACCTGCGAAGTGCGGCTTCCTCCTTGTCAGCGCCCGCCACCATTTCGTTTGAAATGCCTGTAAGTTTGGTTATAAAAGGGGTTATCTCACGTTCGGGATCAACGAATATATCAAACCTGTCAACAACTTCAAGGTTTTTTATCTTAACAGCACCTATTTCTATCATACGTTCATTTGCAGCGGCGGTGCCTGTGGTCTCAAGGTCAAAAACGATTATCTCGTCAGTAAGCTTTCTGTCGTCGTCGCCCTTCATTATAATTATATCGTCGTTTATCTCGTAAGCTTCGATACCGTATATAGTCTTGAAATTACCGCCGCTTTTTCTTATAGCGGCCGTTTCGGTCATAGCGTCGGGGTAGCCCTGAACAACACCATGGTCTGTTATGGCAAGTGCCCTGTGCCCCCATTCATATGCACGTCTGACAAGTTTATTTGCGGGGGTAAGGGCGTCCATACTTGACATATTGGTATGGCAGTGTAGTTCAACGCGCTTTACTTCACTGTTATCGGTACGCTTCTTCTTGCCGACTGCCATTATATTTTCGGGTATGATATTGAAGGAGTGGTCAAAGTCGTCATTTTCAACATTGCCTGTTACTATGACGGTCTTGCCCGTTTTAAGTTCTGTCAATGCGGCTTCAAGCTGAGTTTTGGTATACCTTACATACTTGCCCTTTTTATTTGAGCCTATGATCTTCAGCGAGAACGAACCCGTATAATCGGTTATGTAAATCGTTGCTATAAGCATACCCGTTTTTGTTTCCTTAGTTTCAACGCTGAAGATATCGCCCCAAACTGTTATGTTCTCGGCTTCCTCCATATGCACATTTTTAAGCTCTGTAACAACTGTATCGGAAGGTATGGGAGCGCCCTTGACAACAGTTGCATTTTCAGCAAGCAGTGACAGCCTTGTAAAATCGGCGCTGTATGTGCGGAATTTGATCTCCTCGCCGTTAGGCATAACAGTCGGCTGCTTTGAAGCGCCTGCTGTACCCTTATCAGCGGCGGTATAAAGTGCCTGATTTGATGATGATGCCTTGCTTACAAGTTCATCATGCGCTTTATCTACAGCTTCGATATCCAGATCAAGCACACCGTCAAAGCTTATCTCAATGCTCTGAGAGAAAAGCTCTCTCACAAGTGCGGGCAGTTCTTTTTGTATACCAAGCTTTGAAAGCACGCTGTAGCCGCCGTTTTTAAGGGTAAGCGTCATAACGCCGTTTTCGATATTGCACCCGCAGCCGTCAAAAAAGCCGTTTACAAGCGGGAAACGTGCTTTAAGGTGAGAAAGTATCGGCTGTATGTTCTCCCCAGTTAAAAGCGCAGGGGAAAACTTAGGGATAACACTTACGCCTTTTATCCCCATAGCTGATTTAAGCCGTCTTTCAAACATTTCTATATTATCATAAGACACAACGCTGTCAAACACAGCTGTCAGTTCTATCTTGTTTTCTCTTTCAAAAAAAACAATTTTAAGCACCCTGCCGCTTTCCAGCTCAGCAGGGATAATATCCCTGTATGATGCAAAGAGCTCACTTATTATTTTGTCCTGCATTATATCTTTCCTTTATACTTACAGTTATCAAAGTTTATCAATTTCTTCAAGCAATGCCGCAAGTGCCTCGCTTTCTTCTACCTTTTTAAGCTTCTGACCGTGTTTAAACAGTACAGCGCAGCCATTGCCGCCGGCAATGCCTATATCAGCTTCGCCCGCTTCGCCTATACCGTTTACGACACAGCCCATTACAGCGACGGTTATGTTTTTGTTTATCCCCTTTACAGCATCTTCCACCTGTTTTGCAAGGGAAACAAGGTCTATCCTCGTTCTGCCGCAGGTAGGGCAGGATACTATCCTCACTCCCTCGCCCCTGCCGACTGCCATGAGGATATCCTTCGCAGCAGCTACTTCCTTTACGGGATCATCGGTAAGGGAAACCCTTATCGTTTCCCCTATGCCGTCGCAAAGCAGCGAGCCGATACCGACAGCTGACTTTATTATACCCATTCTTTCCGTACCGGCTTCGGTAACGCCCAGATGCAGCGGATAATCACACATCTGAGAAAGCTGCCTGTACGCATTTATCATAACAGGCACATCTGAGGATTTGAGCGATATGACGATATCCTCAAACCCGCATTCTTCAAGTATCCTTACGTGTCCCGTAGCGCTTTCGCACAAAGCTTCGGCGCACGGGTGGCCGTATTTTGCAAGGATATCCTTTTCAAGTGAGCCGCCGTTGACACCTATCCTAATCGGGATATGGCGCGCCTTACATTCGTCAACAACAGCCTGTACCCTGTCTTTCCCGCCGATATTCCCGGGGTTTATACGTATCTTGTCGATCCCTGCCTTTGCCGAAGCTATGGCGAGCCTGTAGTCAAAATGTATATCCGCCACAAGCGGAACGCTCACCTTCGCCTTTATCGCAGGGATAAGTGCTACAGCTTCCATATTCGGAATAGCCGCTCTGATTATATCACAGCCCGCAGCTTCAAGCGCCTGTGCCTGTCTGACAGAGCCTTCTATATCCGTTGAGGGGGTACTGAGCATAGACTGCACATATATTTTCTTTCCGTCAAGGGTAAGCCCGCCCACCCTTACAGGCCTTACATTACGCATAAGTTTATTCTCCTTAAAATCATATCGGTGTGGGGACACTGCCAAAAGCAAAGTTATATAACGCCATGAACATCAGCATGGCAGCAAGCACCGCCCCGATCATTATAAACACCGTCTGCTTTGCCGTAAGCTTCATTGATAACTTTTTACCGTCCTTATCACGTTTTAAAAGAACAGCAAACAGTATTATTAAAACAAAAGCCCTATGACCGCAAAAGCGTTATAATGCATATTCTCACAAAACTAAAACAGCTTTTTGATATCGTTAAAGGTTACTATCACCATAAATATCATCAGCACGACGATACCGATAAAATGCACCATTCCCTCGTGTTCGGGCTTTACCGGCTTTCTTGTAATAGCTTCGGCAATAAGGAATATAAGCCTGCCGCCGTCAAGTGCAGGCAGGGGCAGAAGATTAAACAGCCCGACATTTATCGTTATGAACGCCGCCATTGAAAGCATTGTATTTATAAGGCTTTTCCAGTCGATAGTGTTCTCTTTGGTTTCGTTATCAATAGCGTCGCCTATAGCATCGACTATACCCACAGGGCCTGAGAGGTCATTTAAGTGATACGTCCCCCCGATAAGATCACCGAGCGATATATAGATAAGCCGGCCGTAGGAAACAGTTTCCCTTGCGGCATATGAAGTTACCGAAAGCGGTGTTGCCTTTTGCGGGCTTACCTTGAAATCTATATGCAGGGTACCGTCCTTTTTGGAAAGTTCCACATCCTCAAGCGTTGTCTTTTCGCCGTCACGCAGGACGACCATATCGAACTTGCCGTCCTCGTCAGACTGGAACTGATAGGAAAGGTCCATATCGGTAAAAATATGCATACCGTTGCATTCTATTATCTTATCACCCTTTTCAAGGCCTGTTTCGTGCGACTTTGCGTTATCTTCAAACCAGCTGACCTGTGTTGTGGTTATAGGTGCGTTGACAATAGTGCTTACGAAAAGCAGAACAAAACCAAGTATAAGGTTCATAGTCGCACCCGCAACAACTATCGCGATCCTGCGGGGAACACTTTTCTTGTTAAAAGCCCTGTCATCATCGCTTTGACTGTCCTCACCCTCCATAGCGCAGTAGCCGCCTATAGGGAATGCACGCAGCGAATACTGTGTTTCGCCCTTTTGCCTTTTGAACAGGCAAGGCCCCATACCGAGTGAGAATTCGTTCACCTTTACCCCGCAAAGCTTTGCAACGGCAAAGTGCCCGAATTCGTGGATAGCGATTATAAGTCCAAATATAAGGACAGCTATCAGAATACTGATTATTTTCATAGATTATCCTTTCATCTGTGCCAAAACATAGTTCCTTGCCGCCTTATCCGTTTCAAGGACATCAGCAAGTGTATTTATCTCTTTATACTCTGTATTTTCAAGGCAGCCGCATACGAGCCTGCCTATATCAAGGAAGCCGATCTTTCCGCCGAGGAACAGCCTTACTGCTTCCTCATTTGCGCCGTTTACCGCCGCCGGAAGATTACCGCCCTTAGTTACCGCCTCTATGCAGGCGCGCAGGCAGTCAAAGGTATCAAAATCGGGCTTTTCAAATGTAAGTGTGCCGTACTGTGTAAGTGAAAGCTCGCCCGTATCGCAGCTGACTCTTTGCGGGAAAAGCAGGGCGTACTGGATAGGTATTTTCATATCGGGCACGCCGAGCTGTGCTATAACGGCGTTATCGTTGAATTCCACCGCAGAATGTATAACGCTCTGCCTGTGGACGACTATCTCTATCTGCGACGGTTTAAGGTCAAAAAGCCACATAGCTTCGATAAATTCAAGTCCCTTATTCATAAGTGTAGCGGAATCTATCGTTATCTTATTGCCCATTGACCAGTTCGGGTGGGCAAGTGCCTGCCCGACTGTCACATTTTCAAGTTCACTTTTCTTCTTTCCGAAAAACGGCCCGCCCGAAGCTGTAAGGATTATTTTTTTAAGGTCCCTTATATTATTCCCCTGCAAGCACTGGAATATTGCACTATGCTCACTGTCAACGGGGTAAATGCGAACGTTTTTCTTTCTTGCAAGCTCTGTCACGAGCTTACCGCCCGTAACAAGCGTTTCCTTATTGGCAAGGGCGATATCGGTGCCCTTTTCGATAGCTTTAAGCGTAGGTTCAAGCCCTACCATTCCCACAACGGCATTAAGCATTATATCCACGCCGTCAAGTGAAGCTGTCTGCAAAAGCCCCTCGTGCCCCGAAAGTATCTTAGTGGGGGTACCCGACAGAAGTTCTTTAAGTTCGCTTTCCTTTGAATTATCGGCGATACAGGCGTACTGAACGTCAAACTCCCTCGCCTGCGAAGCAAGCAGTTTCACGTTACTGCCCGCAGCAAGTGCCGCTACTCTGATCTTATGCGCTTTTGCCACCTGTAATGCCTGTGTACCGATAGAACCCGTAGAGCCGAGTATTGATATTGTTTTCATATATCCTCCTCAATTGCAAAAGGGGAAGCCTTATTCTCCCCCTTTTTAAATCAAAGTATCATTCCCATAGAAAATACATAATACATAAACGGTGCTACAAGTATAACGCTGTCAAACCTGTCCATAACGCCGCCGTGGCCGGGCATTATATTGCCGTAGTCCTTAATACCCGTCTGTCTTTTGATAAGCGATGCGGAAAGATCGCCCACAAGCCCGACAAGCGCACAGAGCATACCGCTTACAAACAGCATTATATAGTTAAGCGACGGCCCTTTAAGCGCAAAGTCATACACAAGCCCTATGATAATCATAAGCACGCCGTTTGTCACCACACCGCCGACAAGGCCTTCAACTGTCTTTTTAGGGGATATAGTCGGGCAGAGCTTTGTCTTGCCGAAAAACGTACCCGCAAAGTAAGCGCCGGAATCTGCAAGCCATGCGCCGCACAGTGTCAGCACTATCATAAACATCCCGTACTTCATATGGTTCATTTTAAGAAGCGTTTCAAATGAAGCGGGTATGAAAGTACCGAATGCGAGAAACATCATCATCTTAACATATTTTATCTTCTCGTAATCCCTGAAAAAGCTTACAAGCATAGCAATTATAAAAAGGAAGAACACCACGCTGCTGAAAGCTATCTTAGCGCTTATATCAAAAATATGCCCCATACAGAGCAGCACCGCATACGCATAGCATATACCGGTCTGAACGATATACTTATCAAGCTTTGTGGCCTTGAAAAGTTCCATAAGTGCCACCACAGCAAGGAATGCTATAGCAAGTTCAAAAACGAACGTATTATGCAATAAAAGTATGATAACAGCGATAACTATAGCGACAGCCGCAGAAATTACCCTTTGTTTCATTTTGTGTCAATGCCCCCGTATCTTCTGTTTCGGTTATTGAACGCCATTATAGCGTCTTCAAGGTCTTTGCCCCTGAAATCGGGCCAGAGAATATTCGTATAATAAAACTCAGCATAAGCCGACTGCCATATCAGGAAGTTTGAAAGCCGCTGTTCACCGCTTGGTCTTATTATAAGGTCAGCGGGCGGTATTTCCTCGGTATAGAGGTTTTTCTCTATCAGTTCCTCGGTAACGTCACTTTCGGTTATCTCGCCCCTGCACGCCATTGCAACGATCTGTCTGACGCTGTGGCAGATATCGTCACGCCCGCCGTAGTTTATAGCAAGCACGAGCGTCATTGAGTCAAAATCCTTTGAATCCTCCTCAACGCCTTTCATCTTACGCTGAAGTGTTTCACTGAGCATTGACCTGTCACCGATAAACCGGACACGGATATTTTCTTCTATAAAGTCCCTCACTTCGTCAAGGTACTTTTCAAAAAGATCCATGATAGCATCAACTTCGTCCTTCGGGCGCTTCCAGTTCTCGGTGGAAAATGCGTAGTAGGTGATATACTTCACCCCGAGAGCCTTTGCATACCTTGTGATGGCGCGGAAGTTCTTCGCGCCCTCCCTGTGGCCTACCTTTCTCGGCATACCGCGCTTTTTGGCCCAGCGGCCGTTGCCGTCCATAATAATGCCAATATGCGCAGGAACACTTACCCCCTCGGGCAGATGCGTCACGATAGCTTTAGCCATTTTCACGTTTCCCCTTTATCAGATAGAAAGAACTTCCTTTTCCTTAGCGGCAACGGTTTCGTCTACCTTCTTTATCATTTTATCGGTAAGCTTCTGTATCTTCTCCTCGCCGTTCTTTTCGTCATCCTCGGTGATATCGCCGTTTTTCTTCATGTTTTTAAGTTTATCCATAGCATCACGTCTGATAGAGCGAACCGCCACCTTTGTATCCTCACCCATTTTCTTTACGTCCTTGACTATCTTCTTTCTGTCCTCCTCAGTCATCTGCGGGAACATAAGGCGCAGAACAGAACCGTCGTTCTGCGGGTTTATACCAACATCTGACGCCTGGATAGCCTTCTGTATCGGCACAAGAAGCGTCTTGTCCCACGGCTGCACGACAAGCACCCTTGCTTCACTTACTGAAACTGTTGCAAGCTGGTTTACAGGGGTGGCTGTGCCGTAATAGTCAACAGTGACCTTATCAAGGACGCCGGGGTTTGCCCTGCCCGCCCTTATCGTGCCATAATCGGCAACAAGTACGTTTATGGATTTATTCATTTTTTCTTCCGCTTTATTTATAAGTTCTTTCATAGTCATTACCTCACAATATTATTTTAAAAGAGTGCTTTATTATTCAACTATAGTACCTATTTCCTTACCCATGCAGGCATCATAGATATTATCCGGGCGTGAAAGGTCAAAAACAAGTATCGGCACATTATTATCCTGACAAAGTGCCGCCGCTGTGGAATCCATTACCTTCAGGCCTTTTGCAAGTATTTCCGAGAATGTAAGCTTATCATACTTGACAGCGTCTGAATACTTATGGGGATCCTTATCATAAACGCCGTCTACCATTGTTGCCTTGAAGAAGATATCCGCTTCTATCTCAGCCGCCCTGAGAGCCGCCGCTGTATCGGTAGAAAAGAACGGGTTGCCTGTGCCGCAGCCGAAAATGACCACCCTGCCCTTTTCAAAGTGGCGCATTGCTTTATTTCTTATATAGGGTTCAGCCACCTGTGGCATTGAGATAGCCGTCTGCACCCTTACCTCCATACCGAGGTGTTCAAGGCCGTCAGCCACTGCAAGTGCATTCATAGCTGTTGCGAGCATACCTATATGGTCAGCCCTTGTCCTGTCCATAGCACCGCTTGACCTGCCGCGCCAGAAGTTGCCGCCGCCGACAACGATACCTATTTCGACGCCCGCATCGACACATTTTTTGATGCTTTGCCCGAAGGTATTGATTATATCGTAATCAAGACCTTGCTTTTTCTGCCCTGCCAGCGCTTCACCGCTGAGTTTAAGAAGGACTCTCTTGTACTTAGGTTCCATACTTCAACACTCCTCTTGATTTTATTCATAAATACCCATATTATAATTATACAATATTTTCTCCCGCTTGTAAAGTGCTTTTACCGTTTTTTTATTGTTTTTATCTAAAACAAAACCCCTGCCTGCTGACAACACAGGCAAGGGTATAAATTAACTAACCTTTTATTATCTTGACAAAGAAATTCCTTGTCCTCGGGCCGTCGAACTCACAGAAGTATATCCCCTGCCATGTACCGAGGAGAAGTCTGCCGTCCTCGATAATGACCGTCTTGCTGCTGCCGACAACGCTTGATTTAAGGTGTGCCGCAGAGTTGCCCTCAGCGTGCCTGAACTGGTACCTGTCGGGGAAAGTCGCATCAAGTGCATACAAAAGATCGGTAACAACGTCGGGATCGGCATTTTCATTTATAGTTATCCCCGCCGTAGTATGCGGGCAGTAAACAACGGCTATCCCGTTTTCTATCATACTTTCATTTACCGCCTGACGGACATAGCTTGTGATATTATAAAAGTTTTCTTTTTCGGTTTTAAGCGAATAGGTATATATCATACTTCAGCCCTCCCAAGAAAGCCGTCCTCAGTTTCATTCTTTTTCGGCCTTGACATAAGTGCATCTATTGACTCCTTCGGCGTTACACCGCCGAAAAGCACACCGTAAAGCTGTTCTGTTATAGGCATTTCTATACCGAGCCTGTGTGAAAGTTCATATGCGTTTCTGGTACATTCATAGCCCTCTACCGTACCCACGCGCCTTACAGCTTCCTCAGCTGACACCCCCTGCCCGATAAGGATACCCGCACGCCTGTTGCGTGAATGCATACTTGTACAGGTAACGATAAGGTCGCCAAGGCCCGTAAGCCCTGCAAAGGTTTCACGCTTAGCGCCCATTGCTATACCTATACGGGCTATTTCGGTAAGCCCCCTTGTCATAAGGGCGGCCTTTGTATTATCACCAAGCCCGAGCCCGTCACACACGCCCGCTGCAAGCGCTATGATATTTTTGAGCGAACCGCCGACTTCACAGCCGACAACATCATCATTTACATATATACGAAACGTCCTGTTTGAAAGGGTATTCTGCACATAATAGCTTACATCTCTGTCCCTTGATGCGACAACTATCGTGGTGGGGATACCCCTGCCTATCTCCTCTGCGTGTGAAGGCCCTGACAGAACTGCCGTTTTGTTTTCGGGGAAGCATTCATCCGTCACCTCGCTCATAAGCTTTAGTGTAACAGGTTCAAGCCCCTTGGCGGTATTTACAACGATAGAACTCTTATCAACATACGGCTTTGCTTCCTCACACACACTCCGGCAGAATTTAGTGGGAATGCCGAGTATAACGAGGTCAGAGCCTTTTACATCGCTTATATCAGTTGTAAGGGCTATATTTTGCGGTATCATCACACCGGGAAGCTTTGATTTAAGCTCACCCGCACGCTTTATAGTATCTATCTCGTCCCTGAATTTACTCCACACTGTAACATCGTGCCCTGCGCCCGCACACATCACAGCCAGTGAAAGCCCGAAGCCGCCCGAACCGAGTATTGTGACCTTTGCCATATTAAAGCCCCCTTACTGTTCCTTTTTCTTCTGACCGAATTTATTCTCGGTGCCGTTTTTAAGTCTGATAATATTCGGCTTATGAAGATATATTATAAGTATACATATGCACAAAGCGACGAGTGTATTCGGCACCACAGCATAGCCGCCGCTGTAGACGAAATTCTGCATTAAAAACGTAAACGTCGGGTAAGCCACCGCCGCACAGATAGAGCCGACTGAAACATACTTTGTAACTGCCACAAGTATTATGAACACACTTACCGAAAGCACACAGGTCAGAGGATCTATAGCGAGAAGTGTCGTCGCTGCAAGAAGCACGCCCTTACCGCCATGGAACCCGTAGAACACGGGGAAGCAGTGCCCTATCATAACACAAAGCCCCGCAACATAGCCGATAAACCTCGGATCATCAAAAAGCACGACGCCAAAGCCCTTATGCACGACTATCCTGCAAAGCACAACCGCGATAACGCCCTTTGCAAGGTCACAAAGCAGTGTCGCAAGGGCAGGCCCCTTGCCGTAAACCCTCAGCACATTCGTAAGGCCTGCGTTTTTGCTGCCGTAGTCGCGTATATCCTGTTTTTTCCACGCGCGGCATACTATAATAGCTGAATTAAGACTCCCGAACAGGTAGGAAAACACAACTGTAAAAATCAGACTTAATAGCTTGTCCACTTAAAATATCTCTCCTCTTACTTAACATCTTTTGTATCACGCTCACGCACTTTAAGCCTTATCGGGGTGGCATCGAGCGAGAAAGTTTCCCTTATCTGGTTTTCGATATAGCGCTGATAAGAGAAATGAAACAGGTCAGCCCTGTTTACAAATGCCACGAACGTCGGCGGTTTGGTAGATGCCTGCGTCATATAGTATATCTTTAGTCTTCTGCCCTTGTCGGAGGGCGGCTGCACCCTTGATGTAGCATAAGCAAGCACATCATTGAGCCTGCCCGTCGGGATCCTTACGGCATTCTGTTCGGCTGTATATTTTATATAGTCAAAAAGCTTGTCTATCCTCAGCCCCGTCTTTGCGGATATAAACACAAACGGAACATAGCTCATAAACGAAAAGTCATTTTCAAGCTTTTTCCTGTACTCGTCCATAGTGTTTGTTTCTTTTTCTATAGCGTCCCATTTATTGACAGCGACTATACACGCCTTGCCCTTTTCATGGGCATAGCCGGCTACCTTTGAATCCTGCTCGGTAAAACCCTCCGCCGCATCAATTACTATGACCGCAACATCAGCCCTGTCCACTGCCATATACGAGCGAAGCACGCTGTACTTTTCAACGCTGTCAAGCACCTTTGATTTACGCCTTATACCCGCAGTATCAATAAACACGAACCTGCCCCTGTCGTTTTCTATCTCGGTATCTGTCGCATCTCTCGTAGTTCCGGCTATATCGGAAACAATAACACGTTCCTCCCCGCAGATACGGTTTATTATAGATGATTTACCGACATTCGGCTTGCCTATCACAGCTACTTTTATAACGTCGTCATCATATTCTTCTTCTTTTGTCTGCGGCAGGTATTTTATAACTTCATCAAGCAGATCGCCTGTCCCGTGTCCGTGAACAGATGACACTGCTATCGGATCACCAAGCCCGAGGTTATAGAATTCGTAAAACTCCACAGGCGGCTCACCGACGCTGTCACACTTATTGACACAAAGCACTATAGGCTTGCCCGATTTTAACAGCATAGCCGCGACTTCCTGATCATTTGCGGTAACGCCAGTTCTTATATCGGTAACAAGGATAGTAACATCTGCCTTTGTTATTGCAAGTTCTGCCTGTCTGCGCATCTGCGAAAGTATCAAATCGTCCGAAGCAGGCTCGATACCGCCTGTATCAACGAGCATAAATTCATGGCCGAGCCACTCGCATTTTGAATATATCCTGTCCCTTGTTACACCCGGGGTGTCCTCAACTATCGAAAGCCTTTGTCCTATCAGCTTATTAAACAGTGTTGACTTCCCGACATTCGGTCTGCCCACAACGGCAACTATCGGCAGTGACAATTATAAAACCTCCCTTTTTTGCAGCATATAATGCATTTTCAGTCCAAAGCGTTTACTCCGAGTATCGCATCAAGATACTCAAAGCCGTCGTTCCTTGACGGTGTTATCTTTATATCAAGCGCCTTTTCAGCTTCTATAAGCGTCATATCATCAAGGAATATATCTTCATCAGCCTTGAGCATGACTTTTGGTATGATAAGTTCATCGCCCAGATCTTTACCCGCAAGCTGCCTTGTCATATCCCCGCCCGTAACAAGCCCTGCCACGGTGATAGTTTCACCGAAAAAGTGGTTCACTATCGGGTAGACGAGCACCTCGACATTATCAAAGCGCTTCATTATCCTTTTTGCAAGTTCCTTATGAAAATCCCCCGCAAGCGTACCCGTAGCGACACTGACGCGCCGTCTGCCCGCAGGCGCCTGTGCGAGTTCAAGGGCATCATCGAGTTCATCACTCAAAGACCTTAAAAGCCCCACGCCGTTTTCATACTGGGGGTAGTCTTCATAATAATCGGTACCGGGTATCGGGCGCCCGGCGGTCAGGTAGAATTCATCTGATGCGAACACCATTCTCGTACCGTATTTTTCGAGGCAGTTTTTTTGTACAGCTTCGATAACATCAATTGCCGCACCTGCCGTTTTTTCATTAAATATCTCAAGCGGGTAAAGCCCCTGACGAAACTTTGTCACCCCGACCGGCACAACTGCCACAGACTGGATATTCGGCATCATATCACTCAGGTCACAGAGTGTACGTTCAAGTTCTTTACCGTCATTTATCCCGGGGCAGCAGACTATCTGGCAATTGAGCATAATGCCGTTATCCGTCATCATTTTAAGATAGCGAAGCTTATCCCCCGCAAAGCGGTTATGCATCATTTTACATCTAAGCTCGGGGTTTGTGGTATGGACAGACACATTGATATTGAGCCGCATTTTTATAATACGCTCGATATCCCTGTCATCAAGGTTTGTAAGGGTGACATAGTTCCCCTGCAAAAACGAAAGCCTTGCGTCGTCGTCCTTGAAATAGAGCGTTTCACGCATTCCTTTCGGCATCTGGTCAATAAAGCAGAAGATACACTTATTCGAGCAGGAACGTTTTTTATCCATTAAAAACGTATCAAATTCAAGTCCCACGTCATCATATTCACTTTTACGTATAGTTTTTGAATACTCTGTCCCGTCCCTCAAAAGCGTCAGCGTGACCTTCGGCACAGCGATATAGAACATATAATCGAGCACATCTTCGATGACCTGCCCGTTTACCGTCAAAAGCTCGTCCCCGGCCTTTATGCCTGCCCTGTCAGCTTTACTTTTAGGTGTTACCGCCTTAATAACAACGCCCATAACTCTCTCCCAAATAAAAACAGAGAGGTAAATGCTTACCCCTCTGCCTTACACGCTTTTTTGCAAAACGGGTAATCAGTCTTCAACATTGATTACCTGTACGCCCTTATAGAAGCCGCAGTTTTTGCAAACCCTATGGGGCATTGTAAGCTCACCGCAGTTTGAGCACCTTGAAAGTGCGGGTGCTTGGAGCTTCCAGACCTGCGAACGTCTTTTATCACGTCTTTGCTTTGATACCTTTCTCTTTGGTACTGCCATTGTGGCACCTCCTATTCCTAAGCTCTTACAGCGCTGACACCCCTCAGCAGTGGGGGCAATCTCCCTTATTGAGATCCTTTCCGCATACCGGGCAAAGACCTTTGCAATCCTCCCTGCAAAGGATCTTAGTCGGGAATGAAAGCAGTATATCACCCGTCAGAAGCTCATCAAGATCAAGCTCATAGTTTTCACACACTATCAGCTCGTCATCATCAGTATAACTCCTTGTAACAAGCGTATGTGTGAAATTCAGGTCATATTCCCTTTCAAATTCTGTCAGACATCTGTCACATTCGTGCTGTGCCTTAAACCTTACAAAAGCGTTCAGTTCGACCACGCCCGCACGGTTCAAAGCCTCACCCGAAGCCATTATCGGTGTATTTACCCCTTTACTTTTCAGGCTTTCAATACTATCAGCGGGCAGCGGGTAATCAAAGCTTACCCTTTCCCCGTTTACCTCAAAAACCCTTCTCAGCTTCAGGATCATATTCTACACCTCAAACATCACAAATTCCATTATAAACTAATTATCAAGTTTTGTCAATAGTTTTTTTGAATTTAAACAATTATTTAATAAATGCCCTTACCTTTGCAGGAAGTTCATCAGCGTCCGCAGAGATAGTAAATGTCATCTTTACGTCCTTTGTGAGCATTGCGACCTTTTCAAGCATTGCGCCGAGAGCTTCATAATCCCTGCCGCCTATCTTGAGTATACCGTCAACGAAGATCTCCTGTATATCATAGTTGCCTGCAAGCAGACCTGCGATAAAGCCATAAAGTGCATCAAAGCTGTTTACGCCGTATTCCTCGGCATCGGCAAGCCTTACAGAGTGGGGTATATCATATGTGAGCTTCATGCCCCTTTCTATGCATACGATATTGCCTGTAGCCTTTGCAGCACTGTCCTTGATAGCATCTATAAGGACTTTGGTTTTGCCTGTGCCTTTTTTACCTGTTATAATAGTTATCATAATAAAACTCCATTCTGCCCGTGGGCTTTTATTTTAAATGAAAGAAAGCTTCTTTCAAAAATTCCTTTTTATCAGCTAAGCTTTGCTTCAAGTGCCGACTTCATTGATTCATATCCGGGCTTGCCGAGAAGTGCGAACATATTCTTCTTATAGCTTTCAACGCCGGGCTGGTTGAACGGGTTCACACCGAGGCAGTAGCCCGAAAGTGCACAAGCCCTTTCAAAGAAGTATATAAGTTCGCCTAAGTTTTCTTCATTTATCTCATCCATTTCGATAATGATATTAGGCACGCCGCCCTCTGTATGTGCAAGAACAGTCCCCTCAAAGGCCTTCCTGTTTACAACGGACATATTCTGATTTGTGAGGAAGTTGAGCCCGTCGAGGTTTTCATCATCATCTTCAAGGAAAAGGTCAAGCTTCGGCTTCCTGATATCTATGACAGTTTCAAACATTATCCTTGAACCGTCCTGAATGAACTGACCGAGCGAGTGAAGATCGGTCGAGAAAGTAGCGGCAGCAGGGAAAATACCCTTCTGATCCTTGCCCTCACTCTCACCAAAGAGCTGCTTCCACCATTCAGCCATCATAGTAAATGACGGATCATAGGAAACGAGCATCTCAACACTCTTGCCCTTATTATAAAGGATATTCCTGATAAGTGCATACTGGTAGCAGTCGTTGGCGTTATTGGAGCTGTACTTTTCCATGCCTTTCTTAGCGCCTGCCATAAGCTTATCTATATCAGCGCCCGCAACAGCTATCGGAAGAAGCCCCACAGCAGTCAGCACCGAGAACCTTCCGCCGACATCATCGGGTATAACGAATGTTTCATAGCCTTCGGTATCTGAAAGTTCTTTAAGCGTGCCCTTAGCCTTGTCGGTAGTAGCGAAGATACGTGTCTTTGCTTCCTCTTTGCCGTACTTGTTTTCAAGAAGCTTCTTGAATATCCTGAACGCAAGAGCAGGCTCGGTCGTAGTACCCGATTTGGATATAACGTTTACACATATATCCTTGCCCTCGCATATAGAAAGCACCTCGTTAAGATATGTAGGGCTGATATTATTGCCCACAAAATAAATATCGGGTGTATCCTTTTTCAGATTGTTATAAAACGGACTTTTTAAAAGCTCTATAGCCGCCCTTGCGCCGAGATAAGAGCCGCCGATACCGATAACGATAAGAATATCAGCCTTTGCCTTTATCCTTTCAGCCGCCTTTTTGATACGTTCAAATTCTTCCTTATCATAGTTTTCGGGGAGATCAACCCACCCGAGAAAATCACTCCCGAGGCCTTTACCGCTGACAAGCGTATTATGCGCCGCAGAGATAAGCGGATACATACCCTCGTATTCATCATCACGGATAAAACCGTCAAGATACTTCGTATTAAGTTTAATAGCCAAAACTGTCATCCTTTCAAAAGTTACTTACATAGACTATTATACAATAATTCCGCAAAAATTTCAAGCACTTTCTAAAACACTTGCCACTTTTGGCAATTTTAACAAATTTGATCAGACAATATTAAATAAATTGCACAGCATACTTTTAAGCGCAAACAGGTAATCCATTTCCTTTACATCACAGGCGGCTGTGATATCAAGCGCAAGTATCTCCCCGTCATCATTATAAAAAACTATCTGCCCCGCCTTATCACCTTTCTTCACGGGGGCTTCGAGGGCTTCTTTCCTTGTCAGCTTTGTATATATCTGCCTGTAAGTACCGCGCTCAATGATAATATTTTTGCATTTCACTTCAAGGGCGACACTCCCCTCCTGCCCGTGTGAAACTGCCGCATCTTCACAGGCATCGTCGGGGATTTCAGGGTAATAAACTTCAAAGTGTGTAAAGGCATAATTCATTACAGACTTTGCATCTGCAAACTTTTTGTCATCATCCTTCCCTCCGAGCAGTACGGCACAAACCTCCAAATCACGCTGTTTAGCACCTGTGACAAGCATTTCGCCATTACTTTCCGAGGTAAGCGCCTTGTAGCCTTTTATCCCCTTAAAATTATCCACAAGTCGGTTTTGTGTGACAAGCTGTGAGCCTTTACGCCCTACTTCGCACATTCTCGTTGTATATTCCTGTGAAAAGACGTTTTTCTTCATCAGTTCCGCGGTCAATATTGCCATATCTTTTGCGGTGGATATATTCTTATCGCTGACACCCGTACAGTCCGAAAACTTTGTGTCGTTCATGCCAAGCCCCGCTGCCCTTTTGTTCATAAGGCGCACGAATCTCTCCTCACTTCCCGCACAGCCCTCAGCAAGCACGACTGCTGCGTCATTGGCGTTTGATACCGTTATCGCCCTGACAAGCTCGCCGACGGTTATTTCCTCGCCGATATCAAGCCATATCTGCGTCCCCTGCATTGAATTGGCATAGGAGGATGTCCTGAAGCTGTCCCCCATATCCACCTCACCCGCCGATACAAAATCATAAACCACGAGCGCTGTCATAAGCTTTGTAAGGTGGGAAACGCTCACCTTCCCGCCGCCGTTTTTTTCACAAAGCATTGTGCCTGTTCCTGCTTCAAATACGGCTATATGCTGTGCTTCACAGTCATCAAGCAGCGCTTCAAAGCTGTCGTATTCCTTCTTGCTCTGCGCCGCCTGTGCCGGTGCAGCACACAGCGTTATCACAAACGCCGACAGCAATGACAAAACTTTCTTAAACAAAAAGATCACCCCATAGAAATCTATGAAGTGATCTGCATTGATATTCCTTTTTTGAGCTTATTACTCTACGATAAAATCCTTGATCTCCTCAAAGAACTTTTCAGGATTATCTGTATGTGCTGTAAGCGTGATCGGGTTTGAAAGGTCAAGGGAGAATATGCCCATGATCGACTTTGCATCTACTGCATATCTGCCCGATGAAAGGTCAACTTCAAAATCGTAAGTGGAAACAACGCTTACAAACTTCTTGACATCATTGATAGATTCGAGTAAAATTTTGATCTTTTTCATAACTTATTCCTCCTGTAATATAAGTTTTCGCAAAACACCCGTTTTGCTTGTTCTACTGTAGTCTTTTCTTCTCTACACCCTCTATTATAGTCAGAAAAGCAAAATTGTCAAGAGAAATTTGCAAAAAAAATTAAAATATAGTATAATAGTCAATAGTAATAATCAGCACGAAATATTTTTGTGCAATATTAACAAATATATATGTTGGTATTTGTAGATAAGTTACATCTTGCAATGCACATAAGTAAATGGGACTAATAATTATTTACGAGGAGTCATTTATGAAGATATTTTATCAGTCGTTCGGCTGTAAGGTAAGCCAGTATGAAACTGAAAACATCGAAGCACAAATGAAAGCACGGGGTTTTGAAACTGTGTCACGCCCTGAAAGCGCAGATATCGCCGTTATAAATACCTGCACCGTGACCTCCGGGGCGGATTCAAAGTGCAGACAGGCTATGCACAGGGTAAAAAAGCAAAACCCCCGCTGTATCCTCTGCGCTATGGGCTGTATGACTCAGGTCGCCGGCGGTGAAGCAGCCCCGCAGGAATGTGATATTGTTATCGGAAGCAGGAACAAGACACTGCTGCCCGAACTTATCGGGCAATACCTTGCCACAGGGCAGCGCATTATCGCTGTTACGCCGATAACCGACGAACACGGCTTTGAAGCTATGCAGAATACATCAGTCGAAAGCAGGACACGTGCTTATATCAAGATACAGGACGGCTGCGATATGTACTGCACATACTGCATTATCCCCTATGCAAGGGGGCACATATGCTCAAAGCCGCTTAACGAAATAAAAGAGGAAGCCGCCGCCCTTGTTTTATCAGGCCACAAAGAGCTTATCCTGACCGGGATAAACCTGTGCTGCTACGGCAGGGATTTTAAGAACGGCACAAGGCTTATTGATGCGATAGAAGCTGTATGCGCCGTTTCCGGGGATTTCAGGGTGCGGTTAAGCTCTGTTGAACCCGAAATGATCAGCGACGGGGATATACAACGCATGGCAAGGCTTGAAAAGCTGTGCCCGCATTTTCACCTGTCGCTTCAAAGCGGGTGCGATAAAACGCTGAAAGCTATGAAGCGGCACTATACAGCGGCAGAGTATCTTGAACTTTGCCAAAGGCTCAGAGAAAGCTTCCCGGACTGCGCTGTAACTACTGACATAATGGTGGGCTTCCCGGGTGAAAGCGAACAGGATCATAAGCAAAGCCTTGAATTTGCTGCACTTGCAGGCTTTGCAGATGCACATATATTCCCATATTCACGCAGAAAGGGAACTGTCGCAGACACCATGCCCTGCCAGGTAGAGGGCAGTATAAAGCACAGACGTGCCCGCGAAATGGCACAGACGACCGCAAAAACGAGGGAGGAATATATGAAGCGTATGCAGGGCAGAACGCTTAAAGTGCTGTTTGAAAAGGAAACGGATCCCCGTTTTCATCAGGGGCACAGCGGGAATTACCTTTTAGTGAGGACACCGCGTGTTGATGAAAGCGTTTCGCTGCGCCGTGAATTTAAAAATGTAAGGATCACAGGCTATGACGCACACGGGCTGACAGGCGATATCGAAGAATAACAGTGCATAAAGGCAATACCGCACCCCCGGCGGTTATTGTACGGTGTTGCCTTAAAATACGTTATCAAAAAAAAATTTACGAAATATTATTTTATTTGACCTTTTGATTTATTGACAAAGCAGGGGGATAATAGTATAATTAATATGTATTATTGTTTATAAAAAGCAGAAAAAATTTAAAAGGTTTTTCGGCTCAAGCCATTGCGGGGTTTGGGGCAGCGCCCCAATCGGGCGAAGCCCGACAACGGCGGCGAAATATAGTTATCCCGAAGCGCAAACCTGCGATTACCCAAAACCTCGGGAAATGGATTGATTTCGCCGCCACCGTTCCAAAAAAGTGAGCGTAAGCGAACGCATTTTGGAACGGTTCGCACCGTTAGGTGCGACAAACCCCTCCACCACCGCCTGCGGCTTTCGAGGGGGAGGCAACCCCTCCGCCCCTTCGGGGCACCTCCCCTTTCAGGGGAGGCAAGAGTTTGCACCAGTGGGGGTTGACCGTCCATATTTGCTGTCAGCTGTTGCTAAAGGGATTTAGTGAATAGTGAAAAGTGAATAATGAATAGTGAATAGTTTGTCGGCTGCGCCGACTTGCCCCACCCCCTGCCCCCTCCCCGAGGGGAGGGGAAAAGAACTTCGCGAAACCGTAAAACTCTGCGCGCAGGGGGGCTTGGGGGGCGTGCCCCCCATTTAATAATAAGGAGGTTAAAAAATGTCCGTTTATCGTATTTATGTTGAAAAGAAAAAGGAATTTGCAGTTGAAGCGGCTTCTGTGCTTGCTGACCTAAGGTCGGCGCTGGGGCTTAGTGAACTCAGATCACTGCGAATAATCAACCGCTATGATGCAGAGGGGCTTTCAAAGGAAAACTTTGACCTTGCAACCCCTGTCGTGTTCTCTGAACCTGCCGTCGATGTGACTTATGAATGTCTGCCCGAACTGTCAGGTGATGAAAAGGTGTTTGCTGTCGAATACCTCCCCGGACAGTTTGACCAGAGGGCGGATTCATGTGCTCAGTGTATATCACTTCTTACAGGCGGCAACAGGCCTGCTGTAAAGAGCGCAAAGATATATATTATATGCGGTAATGTCAGTGATGAAGATATAGGCAGGATAAAGCACTATATCATAAACCCTGTTGAAAGCCGTGAAGCATCACTTGATACATATGAAACACTTGATGTAAAGTACGATATACCTACTACGGTCGATACGATAGACGGCTTTATCTATTCGACTGATGATGACCTTAAAATGATGCTTCATGACCTCGGGCTTGCTATGGACTTTGATGATATAAAGTTCTGCCGTGATTATTTCAGGGATGAAGAAAAACGCAACCCGACTATCACTGAAATAAGAATGATAGACACATACTGGTCAGACCACTGCCGCCATACTACATTTTCGACTATTATCGACAGCGTTGATATAGGTGCTGACTATATTGCGGCTACTTATGAAGATTATATCAATACAAGGAAAGACCTCTACGCAGGCAGAACGGACAAGCCTGTGACACTTATGGATCTTGCCTGCATCGGTGCCAAAAAGCTAAAAAAAGACGGGATACTCAAAGACCTTGACGAGAGCGAGGAGATAAACGCCTGCTCGGTAAAGATAAAAGTCGATGTTGACGGCAAGGACGAGGACTGGCTTCTGATGTTCAAGAACGAAACTCACAACCACCCGACGGAAATAGAGCCTTTCGGCGGTGCGGCAACCTGTCTTGGCGGCGCTATCAGGGATCCGCTTTCGGGCAGAAGCTATGTTTACCAGGCTATGCGTGTGACAGGTGCGGCCAACCCGCTTGTGCCTGTTGAAGATACGATAGCCGGCAAGCTCCCGCAGAGAAAGCTTGTGGTCACAGCAGCTAACGGGTATTCATCATACGGCAACCAGATAGGGCTTGCTACAGGGCACGTAAGTGAGATCTATCACCCCGGGTATGTAGCAAAAAGGCTCGAGATCGGCGCTGTTATCGGTGCTGCACCTGAAGAAAACGTAAGGCGTGAAAGACCACAGGAAGGCGATGTTGTCATACTCCTCGGCGGGCGTACAGGGCGTGACGGCTGCGGCGGCGCTACGGGTTCTTCAAAATCGCATACTATCGAATCACTTGAAAGCTGCGGCGCTGAGGTCCAGAAGGGTAATGCACCCGAAGAAAGAAAGCTGCAAAGGCTTTTCAGAAACCCCGAAGTTACAAGGCTTATCAAGAGATGCAACGACTTCGGTGCGGGCGGTGTTTCTGTCGCTATCGGCGAGCTGACGGACGGGCTTGTCATTGACCTTAATGCTGTACCAAAGAAATACGACGGCCTTGACGGAACAGAGCTTGCAATAAGCGAATCTCAGGAAAGAATGGCTGTTGTTGTTGCTAAAGAGGACGCTGCTAAGTTTATGGCAGAAGCTGCTAAGGAAAACTTAGAGTCTACTCTTGTTGCAAGGGTAACTGACGAAAACCGCCTGAGAATGGAATGGAACGGTAACGAGATAGTAAGCCTTTCAAGGGACTTCCTGAACTCAAACGGTGCCAAAAAGCATACCGATATCGTGATAAATGCGCCTTTCTTCGGCAAGGAAAGTGAAATTGAAAACACCGCCGACAGGTGGGAAGCTATGATATCAAGCCTTAATGTGTGCTCGCAGAAGGGGCTTGTTGAAAGATTTGACTCGACTATCGGTGCGGGCACTGTGCTTATGCCGTTCGGCGGCAAGTATCAGAACACCCCCAACCAGGCTATGGCAGCAAAGATACCTGTTATAAACGGCGAAACAAAGACAGCTTCGGTAATGGGCTGGGGCTTTAACCCGTTTGTTTCTTCGCAGAGTCCTTATCACGGGGCGATATCAGCGGTGGTCGAATCTGTCGCTAAGGTAGTTGCGGCAGGCGGCAGCAGCAAAAAGTGCTGGCTTACATTCCAGGAATACTTTGAAAGAACACAGAACGATCCCGAGCGCTGGGGGCAGCCGCTTTCGGCACTGCTCGGTGCATATAAGGCACAGATGGAACTCGGTCTGGGTGCTATAGGCGGCAAGGATTCGATGTCGGGTACATTTGAAAACATTGACGTTCCGCCTACGCTCGTATCGTTTGCGGTATCTGTTGCAAATACAGATAATATAGTATCAAGTGAATTTAAAAAGGCAGGCTCGCCTGTAATAGTTATCACACCCGAATACGACAAAAACAGGATAGTTGATTTTGATTCGCTCAAAGACTGCTTTGCAAGAGTCGAAGCGCTTATCAGCAGCGGCGCTGTGCTCTCGGCAAGGACGGTGGCATTCGGCGGCATATCCGAAGCTGTTGCAAAAATGGCATTCGGCAACAGGATAGGCTTCCGCTTTACAGAAGAACTGGGCGCAAGAGAGCTTTTCCAGGCTTGCTACGGCTCGTTTGTTATAGAGCTTAAAGAGGGCACCGAAACCACAGAGCGTGTTATAGGCGTTACACAGGAAAGCTACAGCGTTATCACAAAGGACTATGTAGTTGACCTTAAAACACTTGAAAAGCTGTGGGAAAGCAAGCTTGAGCCTGTATTCCCCGTTAAGATAAAGGAACAGACCGAAAAGCCCAGGACATACAGCTTCAGTGCTGAAAAGAGGGTTGCGCCAAAGATAGGCGTTGCAAAGCCTAAGGTGCTTATACCTGTATTCCCGGGTACAAACTGTGAATATGACACCGCAAAGGTATTTCGCCGCGCAGGGGCTGAACCTGAGATATTCGTAATAAAGAACCTTACCGCTTCCGCGATCGAGGAAAGCGTAAATGAAATGGAGAAGCTTATAAGGCAGTCGCAGATCGTTATGCTTCCCGGCGGCTTCTCGGGCGGTGACGAGCCTGACGGTTCCGGCAAGTTCATAGTATCGTTTTTAAGAAACCCGCGCCTTACTGACGCTATACATGACCTGCTCAAAAACCGTGACGGGCTTATGCTCGGTATCTGCAACGGTTTCCAGGCTCTGATAAAACTCGGACTTGTGCCTTACGGTGAAATAAGGGATATGCGGACAGATTCGCCTACACTTACTTTCAACACCATTCACAGGCATCAGTCAAAAATGGTAAACACAAGGATAGCTTCAAACAAGTCACCGTGGCTTGCAGGGTGCAAAGTCGGCGATATCCACAACATTGCGATATCTCACGGCGAGGGCAGATTTGTGGCATCTTCTGTCGAGATAGCACAGCTTGCCGCAAACGGTCAGATAGCTACACAGTATGTTGATTTTGACGGACAGCCCACACTTGATATACAGTGCAACCCGAATACATCTGTTGATGCGATCGAGGGCATAACATCACCTGACGGCAGAGTCCTCGGCAAGATGGGGCACTCGGAAAGGATCGGCGACAATGTATGCATAAATGTCCCCGGTGAAAAAGACCAGAAGATATTTGAAAGCGGAGTAAACTACTTTAAGATATGATATTTTTCGGGGCAGAAAAACTCTGCCCCGTTAAAGTGATACGGGAGAGGTTTTATGGCAAAGATATTTTTATATGTTGTGCTTGTATATATGGTGATAGTAAGTGTTGTCTGCCTTATTATGTACGGTGTTGACAAAAGCCGCGCCAAGGCCGGAAAGTGGCGCATAAAGGAACAGACACTTCTTATGGCGGGCTTTTTCGGCGGTGCCGCAGGCGGGCTTATAGGCATGGTTTTATTCAGGCACAAGACAAAGCACTGGTATTTTTATCTTTGCAATGTATTATCGATCGCGTTATGGGTGTTTTTTATTGTGAAGATTCACAGCAATCTTTCGGCTTAGGCGATATCCCGAAGCGCTTATCAAATTCAGAAGCAATAAAAGACATTTCGTTTTTTTCAAGAAGGCTCTCCCCCGTCATAATATCGGCAGGGGGAGATTTTTTGTTTTCATCAGCCTGACTGCATTTCAAAGCAGATTCAGCAGTTTCGTAAGGGCCATGCTCTTTTTCTTTATCAAAAACAATATCTTTTTCTTTTTCTTTATCTTTATCTTTATATATATCTTTTTCTTTATCTTTATCGGCATAATTCGCATCCGTTTGTATGCGTCCGGATACGTTCGTATGCATTCGCATGGTTTTGTATTCGTTCGTATCATTTTCTTTCCTGTGCGGTTCACAAAGCGTTTCGATCTTTTTTGTACGGCGGGCGGCTTTTTTATCAAGCTCGCGCCTCAGAGAGATAAACACAAGTGCCGCAGGCTTTGAAAGCGGCGGGATCTCACCTGTCTGAACATAGAGCAAAACTGCTTTTAAAAGCTCGCCTGCTTCTTGAAAATCAAGGATAGATATCTGCTCGGAGATATCCTCGGTCATGGGCAGAAAAAACTTATTTGCGTGATTTGTTTGATTCATTTTTATTCCTCCTTATTATGGGGCTTTATACCCCCTTCACTAACAGCGAAAAACAGGGGTAAAGTTGCACAGAAGTATGCAACTTTCATATTAATTATACAAAAAATTTACAAATTAATGCAGGAGTAAACAGGTTTCTCAGGTGCGACAGCTGACATCTTTTACAGGGCATATGATCACTTGACAAATCGGGGAAAATATAGTATAATAATATTTTGATAGTTTATAATAATTGTAAAGGAGATTGTTAAATATGGCAGAAAATATAGGGCGTACAGTATCAAAAGCAGGCTATGCAAAATTACAGGAGGATCTTGAATACCTTGTAACAGTCAGAAGAAGCGAGGTAGCGCAGAAGCTTAAAGAAGCACGTTCCTTCGGTGACTTATCGGAAAACGCAGAATACGACGAGGCGAAGAACGATCAGGCTATACTTGAAGCTAAGATCAATGAACTTGAATACATCATTGCAAACGCTAATGTTGTCGATGATGACGATATATCTGTAGACGAGATAAGCGTAGGTTCAAGGATCAAGCTTCGTGACCTGGAACTTGATGAAATAGAAGACCTTCAGATAGTAGGTTCAACAGAATCCGATCCCGACAATGGAAAGATATCGGACGACTCCCCTATCGGCAAGGCTGCACTCAAGAAAAAGATAGGTGACGTTTTTGAAGTTGAAGCGCCTATGGGCACTATCAAATTTGAGGTAATAGACATTTCAAGATAAGGACAGGTGTGAACTTAGATGAACGAAGAAACAAAAGTCACTGCTGCCACCGAAGACGACGGGCAGGAACTTACTTTAGAGCAGGTAAACAGTTTAAGACAGGTAAGGATCGACAAGCTTGGTGAACTTAAAGCAGCAGGCAGGGATCCGTTTACCATTACAAAATATGATGTGACATCAAGCTGTCTTGAAGCAAAAGAGGCTTACGAAAAGCTTGAAGCAAGCCTTAAAGAAAAAGCAGGCGGCGACGAAGAAGCACTGAAAGCTTTACTTGAAGAAAACAGGGCAGAGGTGTCCTTAGCAGGCAGAGTTATGTCAAGAAGGCTTATGGGCAAGGCAGGGTTCCTTGACCTGAGGGACAAGTCGGGCAAGATACAGGCATATGTAAGGCGTGATTATGTAGGCGTTGAAGCCTTCACAGATTACAAAAAAGGCGACATCGGCGACATAATCGGCATCAGGGGCTATGTTTTCAGGACAAGAATGGGCGAGATATCCATTCATGCAAAGGAGATAACGCTGCTTTCAAAGTCACTTCTCCCCTTACCCGAAAAATGGCATGGTTTAAAGGATCAGGACACAAGGTACAGGCAGCGCTACACAGACCTTATATGCAACCCCGAAGTAAAGGAAACATTTATAAAGCGTTCAAAGATAATCTCAGCTATAAGAAGATATCTTGACGGGCTTGGATTTATGGAGGTCGAAACTCCTATGCTTGTTTCAAACGCAGGCGGCGCTGCTGCAAGGCCGTTTGAAACACACTATAACGCTCTTGACGAGGATGTAAAGCTCAGGATATCATTGGAACTTTACTTGAAGCGTCTTATTGTCGGCGGGCTTGAAAGAGTTTACGAGATAGGCAGGGTTTTCAGGAACGAAGGCGTTGATGCAAGGCACAACCCCGAATTTACCCTTATGGAGCTTTACCAGGCATACACAGACTATCACGGCATGATGGATCTGACGGAGAATATGTTCCGTTACCTTGCTCAAACTGTATACGGCACGACAAAGATCATTTACGGCGAAAATGAGATGGATCTTGGAAAGCCGTTTGAAAGAATGACAATGGTTGAAGCTGTAAAGAAATACTCAGGCGTTGATTTTTCACAGATAAGGGACCTTGGATCGGCAAGGGCTGCGGCGAAAGAACACCACATTGAATTTGAAGAAAGGCACAAGAGGGGCGACATTCTCAATCTTTTCTTTGAAGAATACGTTGAAAAGCACCTTATTCAGCCGACTTTTATTACTGACCACCCTATAGAGATATCTCCCCTTACAAAGAAAAAGCCGGATGATCCGGACCATGTTGAAAGATTTGAGCTTTTCATGAATGGCTGGGAGATGTGCAATGCATATTCCGAACTTAACGATCCGATAGACCAGCGCGAACGTTTCAAAGCGCAGGAGGAGGCTTTAAGCCAGGGTGATGAAGAAGCAAACCGCACTGACGAGGATTTCCTGCGCGCGCTTGAAATAGGTATGCCCCCCACAGGCGGCATAGGCTACGGCATTGACAGGCTTGTTATGCTGCTGACAAACTCCCCTGCTATAAGAGATGTGCTGCTGTTCCCGACGATGAAGTCGCTGGATTAAGAAACGGCGTAAATACGCGGTTTGCGGGGCTCACGAGCCTAAGCTGGCTCCAATTTGGCCCCACAAAAACAACAGTCGCAGAAAAGAACCCTATGTAGAATTATAAAGAGCTAAGACAGGTTATGTGTCTTAGCTCTTTTTGCTGTGGCATTGTAATAATAGGCGTGGGTGCTATGATGTATATTATGGTTCAAGCGGTTTCTGGGCTATGACATGGGGCCTGACCACAACCTCGTGGTGAATCCGGAACAGGCCAAGCTGGTCAAGCGCATCTACGGGATGTTCCTACAAGGTCAGTCGCCGTTCCAGATTGCCCGGACGCTGACCGAAGAAGGCATTCCTTCACCCGGCGGCAAGGACCACTGGAACCCCAGCAACATCAAGAGCATCCTCACGAACGAAAAGTACAAGGGCGATGCGCTGTTGCAGAAGACCTTCACGGTCGATTTCTTGACCAAGAAGAAAAAGGCCAACGAGGGCGAAATCCCGCAGTACTACGTCAAGGACAACCACGAGGCCATTATCGATCCGGAGACCTTCGAGATGGTGCAGACCTTGATGGCAACCCGCAAAAAGGGCCGGAACCGCAAGAGCTCGGTCAGCATCTTTTCCAGCAAGGTCAAGTGCGGCGACTGCGGCAGCTGGTACGGGCCGAAGGTCTGGCACAGCAACGATGCCTACCGCAAGGTCATCTGGCAGTGCAACCACAAATTCGACGGAGAGAAATGCGCCACTCCGACGCTCACCGAGGATGAAATAAAAGAACTGTTCCTCCGGGCCGCCAATCAGGTGATTGACCAGAAGGAACAGTTTATAGCCATATACGAGCAGGTCTTTTCAAGGAGCCTCGATACCACGGCCCTTGAGGGAGAGTTAAGCGAGCTGGAAGCTGAGATCAACATCGCTGCCGAGCTCATTGAGGAGTGCATCAAGGGAAACGCTCACGTTGCCCTCGACCAGACGGAATACCAGAAACGCTACGACGCGCTGGTCGCCCGGTTCGACAAGGCAAAGGGCAGACAGACCGAAGTCACCGATCTGATTGCCGAGCGAAAAGCCCGCAAACATCAGATCGAATCCTACCTGAATGAGCTGCGAGGCTGGGAGCCGCTGACGGAGTTCCGGGATACCGACTGGCTGGCGATGGTGGACTACATCACCGTTCACAACAAGGACGACATCCGGGTGACCCTCAAGGACGGCACCGAGATCAAAGCATAATCCCACAGACGCAGCAACGCCTCTGAACCACATCGGCTCGGAGGCGTTTCTACGTTATATTTCTTATTTATTTCGTTTTCCAGTATTATCCGACCCTCTGATCTCTTCGTGGTAGAAATAATCCACTATTACTGGATGCCCCTGCGGAACCCTGCCATATGGCATTTCATTATCCACGAACGGACA